>JAXLWE010000058.1:0-32362 GCA_046328655.1 Anaerolineae bacterium
ACTCCTTTTTCCGTTCGGATGCGGCGCAGCGGCTGCTGGCATTCGCCGCGCTGATCATTCTGTTCATCGGCTTTTCGCTGGCGTCGCCCAACTTCCTTCAGAAAGACAACATCATCGGCATCCTCATCGCCACCGCCGTCAACGGCGTGCTGGCGCTGGGCGTGACCTTCGTCATCATTACTGCCGGGATTGACCTGTCGATTGGCACGGTGATGACCCTGTCGGCGGTCATGACCGCCATGTTCATCACCAACTGGCAGATGCCGGTAGTCGTGGGCATCCTCGGCGGCATGGCGACCGGTATGCTGGCGGGTCTGATCAACGGCTTGATCATCT
Source organism: Anaerolineae bacterium (assembly GCA_046328655.1). Lineage (GTDB taxonomy): Bacteria > Chloroflexota > Anaerolineae > Aggregatilineales > Phototrophicaceae > Flexifilum. The sequence continues at coordinate 337 of JAXLWE010000058.1, forward strand.
CGAAGATGAAAATTCAGCCGTTCATCGTCACGCTCGGCATGATGTACGTCGCCAAAGGGCTGGCGCTGATCATCTCCGGCTTGAAGCCGATCTACTTCAACAGTGCCCCCGATTTCCGCCCGATAGCGATGGGGTCGGTGCTGAACACAATCATTCCTGGACTGGAAGTCCCCAACATCGTCCTGTTCATGTTCGGCGCGGCGATCATCGGCAGTCTGGTTCTGACGCGGACGGTGCTCGGTCGCTACACCTTCGCGCTGGGCAGCAACGAAGAAGCGACGCGGCTGTCCGGCGTCAACGTCGACCTGTGGAAGACGGCGGTTTACACCGTGTGCGGCTTGTTCGCCGGGCTGGGCGGCGTGCTGATCGCGGCGCGGCTCAATTCGGCGCAGCCCGCGCTGGGGCAGGGCTACGAGCTGGACGCGATTGCCGCCGTCGTGATCGGTGGCACGTCGCTGGCAGGCGGCGAGGGCACTATTCTTGGCACAATCATCGGCGCGTTCGTCATGAGCGTCCTGACGAACGGGCTGCGCATCCTCTCGGTTCCGCAAGAATGGCAGACGGTTGTGACCGGGGCGATCATCATCGTCGCCGTGTATCTCGATATTGTGCGCCGACGCAAGTGATCGGCGTCGTCCTGCGGGCGTGAGGGGAAAGGAGGCAGAGGAATTCCGGGATGATACTGGAATTTGCGAACGATGATTGTGGTATCGACCTTTGCATGAGTATTGATTGATACAGGAGTTTGTCATGAAGTCCAAGAAATTTGCTTTCTCCCTTTTTATGCTCGTAGCGTTACTGCTCAGCGTCAGCGCCGCCTTCATGCAGGAAGCGACGCCCGAAATGACGCCGGAGCCGTTCCCGGCGGACTACTGCACCCAGGCTGTCCACGACGAGATGGCAGCGCAGGACGTGTACATCCCCCTGATCTCCAAGGGCTTCCAGCACCAGTTCTGGCAGGCGGTGAAAGCCGGAGCGGAGCAGGCGGCTGAGGACTGCGGCGTGACCATCACGTTCGAAGGTCCTGAGACCGAGGCGATGGTCGACAAGCAGATGGACATGCTCCAGACCGCGCTCGACAAGCACCCGCAGGCGATTGCTTTCGCGGCGCTCGACAGCCAGGCTGCCATTCCGCTGCTCCAGCAGGCGCAGGATGAAGGTATTCCGATCATCGGCTTCGACTCCGGTGTTGACAGCGACATCCCGCTGGCGACCGCCGCGACGGACAACGTTGCTGCCGCTGCTCTGGCTGCCGACAAGATGGCGGAACTGATCGGTGGCGAAGGCGAAGTCGCCGTTATCGCCCACGACCAGACCAGCCGTACCGGTATCGACCGCGTTGCGGGCTTCACCAACCGCATTCTGGAAGCCTATCCGAACATCACCATTGTCGACACCCAGTACGGTGGTGGCGACCAACTGAAGTCGACCGACCTGGCGAAGGCGATCATCCTTGCTCACCCGAACCTCAAGGGCTTCTTCGGCGCGAATGAAGGCTCGGCTATCGGCGTGCTGAACGGCGTGGTCGAACTGGGACGCGAGAGCGACATTGTGGTCATCGGCTACGACTCCGGTCAGCAGCAGATGGACGCGATCCGTGCCGGGACTGAAGCGGGCGCGATCACCCAGGACCCGATTGGTATCGGCTACAAGGCGGTCGTGGCGGCGGTTATGGCGCTGCGCGGCGAAACCCTGCCGACCAACATCGACACCGGCTTCCACTGGTACGATGCGACCAACATTGACGACCCGGACATCGCGGCGCTGCTGTATCAGTAAGCTGCACGGTTCGGACTGAATCAAAAGAGGCTGCCACCCGGCAGCCTCTTGCTTTACCCGTCTCATACCGCCGGAGCGTTAGCCCTGCGGCAGATAGACTGAAATCCGCGTCCCCCGGTCGACTTCGCTGTCGATGCGCATCGTCCCGTGATGGGCGTCGACAATATCCTTGACGATGCTCAGCCCCAGCCCCGTACCGCCTATTGCGCCGACATTGCGCGCCCGGTAGAACGGCTCGAAGATGCGCGTCTGTTCGTCGGCGGGAATCCCGATGCCGTGATCGCTGACGTGAAAGACGACACCCGCCCCACGCCGATCCACGTCCAGCACGACGGTGCTGCCCTGATCCGAGTACTTCATGGCGTTACTCAGCAGGCTCGTCAGTACGTACTTGATGCGCGCGGCGTCGATCATCATTGTCGGCAGAGCGGGAGCGGCGCTGAACCGGATGCGCGGCGTCGGCTCGTCGTTTTCGACGTGCTCGATAGCGAGCTCGCAAAGCTGCGCGAAGTCAGTCGCGCTGGAATTCAGCACGATCCGCTCGAACGCCGACTGAAACACCAGCGACACGTCGTCGATCATCTGCGTGATCTTCATGATCTGCGCCTCGACGCGGTGCAGATGGTCGGTGCGCTGCTCCGGCTTCATCTTCTCGTGGAACTTATCCAGAAGCTCGGCGGAGGAAAAGGCGATGCTGAGCGGCGTGCGGAATTCGTGCGAGATGGTGACCATCAGCCGGGTCTTGAGATCGCTCAGCTCCTTTTCCTTTTCGAGGGCGATGCGCAGCTTCTCCGTCTCGCGCTGCGCTTCCTCGGCGCGCCTGCGCTCGGTCACGTCGCGCAGGATCATCTGGGTGGCGGGCTGGTTCTCGAACACGATAGGCGCTGCCATGATCTCGACTTCGACCGCCTGACCATCCAGCCGCGTGAGTTTCCCATCGAGCAATTGCACGTGTTCCCCGTCCACGCGACACTGTTGCAGCCGCGTCCACACGGCGTCGTAACATTCCTCGTGCAGCACGTCCGAGACGAGCGCGCCGATCAGATCGTCGGCTGTATTCGCCCGCAGCAGACGCACCGCCGCCTCGTTGACGTAAACGATGGTGTCGTCGCGGTTGACGACGATTCCGTCGGGGGAAAGCTCGACCAGGCTGCGGTAGCGCTCCTCGCTGTGGCGCAGAGTGACTTCAGCGACGCGCTTCTCATCCAGCAGCCGCTGGTGAGTGAGTAGCTGGGTCAGCACCGAGGGCATCAGTTCCAGGTAGCCGCCGTCAACATCCTTGACGATGTAGTCGCGCGCGCCTAGCTTCATCGCCTCGACCGCTACGCGCTCGTCGCCGTTGCCGGTGATCATGACGATGGGCGGGATCGGGTCGTAGCTCGTAAGCGTCTTGATCACGTCGAGTCCGTCCAGACCGGGCATATTCTGGTCGACGGCGATCACGTCGTGATTCCGGGGGTCGAACAGGCGCAGCCCTTCCTCGCCGTTGGTGGCGAGATCGACGGTGAAGCCCTGGCGCTCCAGCCGCTTTTTTAGCAGCAGGGCAAGCCCGCGATCATCTTCGATATAAAGTACACGAGGCGTCTTTTCGACGGTCAACTGCATGGATTAGCACTCGGCTACGGTGACGATGGCGAGAAACAAGCCCAGGCGGCGGATGGCTTCGGAAAACTGTTCGTACTCGACCGGCTTGGTGATGTAGACATTGCAGCCCAGCTCGTAGCAGCGGGCGACTTCGCGCGGGTCGTCGGTCGTCGTCAGCACGGCGACCGGGATGCGCGCCGCGCGCTCGTCCGCCTTCAGCCGCTGCAGCACCTGATAGCCGTCCATCACAGGCAGGTTCAGGTCGAGCAGGATCAAGAGCTGCTGCGATTCCGGTCGTCCGGCATACATGCCTGTACGAAACACGTAATCCAGCACCAGCGCGCCGTTGGTCAGCATGACCAGCGGGTTGGTCAGGTTCGCCCGGCGCAGATTCTTCTCGATCAGCCGGGCATGACCCGGATCGTCCTCGACGAGCAGGATCGTCACACACTGTGGCTCAGGCATGGATTGGCTCCTCGGTCGGGATGTGCGGGATGGCAAACGAGAACGTCGTGCCTTCGCCGGGCTGCGATTCGAACCAGATGCGTCCTTCGTGACGGCGGACGAGCGCCTGCACGTAGGCGAGTCCCATGCCTTCACCGGGCACGGATACGTCGTTGCCGCGCCGGAACAGCTCGAATACCTTGCCGCGATCTTCGTCGGCGATGCCTCGCCCGTTATCCGCGATGTGGAAAATCGTCTCGTCCGCGCCGTCTTGCCCGGTGATGGCGAGTCTGCCCGGTCGCGCCGGGTCGAGATACAGCACGGCGTTGCTCAGGATGTTGCCAAAGACCTGTTCCATTGCCGTGCGATCCGCGACGATGTCGGGCAGCGCGCCGACCTCGACCGACGTGTTGGTCTCGGCGATCTGATGCCCCAGCGATTGAATAATTGATCGTACCAGATCGCCGGTCTGGATGAGTTCGTGCTGAAGCGGGCGCTCGCCCAGCCGCGAGAATTTCAGGATGGCGTTGATCAGGTAATTCATGCGCTCGACCGACGCTCCGATGAAGCTGAGCGCCTCCGGGACATCGTGTTCCAGCGCCTGGGCGACGCGATCCTGCCGGGCTGCGTCGAGCATGGCATAGCACGGCTTCAGTTCGTCCTCGACCAATTCGAGGGCGAACTTCAATTCGCTGGAAAAGCCCTTGATGTTGACCAGCGGCGCGCGCAGGTCGTGCGAGACGATGTAGGCGAAGCGCTTGACTTCCTCGTTGGCGATGCGAAGCTCGGCGGTGCGCTCGGCAACACGGTGCTCAAGCTGGTCGTGCGCCTGTTGCAGCGCTTCCTCGGCGCGTTTGCGCTCGGTGATGTTCAGCCCAATGCCGACCAGCCCGGTGATCTCGCCGCGCGAGCTGCGCAGCGGGAACTTGCTGGTCAGATACCATTCGCCGAGCGCGGGGATCGTTTCTTCGGCATTGATCAGCGGCTGACCCGTGCTCAGGACACGCAGGTCGTCGGCGTAGTATTTGTCCGCCATGTCCTTCGGGAAGAAGTCGAAATCCGTTTTGCCGAGCACTTCCTCCGGCGACGCCGCTCCCATCGCCTCCGCGTTCGCGCTATTGCTGATGACGATGCGCGTATCGGCGTCCTTGCTGTAGATGGCGTGGGGCAGATTATCCACCAGCGTGCGCAGCAGATTGCGCTCGGCTGCCAGCGCTTCCTGCGCCTGCTCGCGCTCGTTGATCTGCTGCTTCAGGAGCGCGTTCGCCTGCGAAAGCTCGGCGGTGCGCTTCTGGACGCGCTCCTCCAGCCCGTCGTGCGCCCTTTGCAGCGCTTCCTGCGCCTGCTTGTAGGCGGTGATGTCGCGGCTGATGCCGACCAGCCCGACGATATTCCCCTGCGGGTCGCGCAGCGGCACTTTGGTGGTCGAGACGATGATCGGGTTGTTGACGCCGTTCTGAGTCACGCGCTCCAGGTTCAGGAACGGATGCCCGGTTTGCAGCACCTGACGGTCGTCGGCGTCGAACTGGTCGGCGAGGTTCTGCGGGAAGAAGTCCGACGCCTGCTTGCCGATGAATGCATCGGGGTCGAGGACGTTGGCGGCGCGGGCGTGCGCCGCGTTGCTCATCATGAATCTGCCGTTGAGGTCCTTGGCGAAGATGTAGTCCGGCAGGGTGTCGATCACCGTGCGCAGCAGCGAACGTTCCTCGACGAGCGCGTTTTCCGCCTGCAGCCGTTCGGTGAAATCGTCGATCATGGCGACAATGCACGGCTCGCCGTTCAGGTCGATGCGCTCGATGGACAGGTGAACGCTGCGCAGCTCGCCGCCGCGCGTGCTCAGCGTCGTCTCGAAATCCCGCAGCGTGATGCGTTCGCGCAGCGCCGAGCTGATGCGCCCGGTATCTTCTGCGCTGATCGGCGAATTGTCACCGGAAAGAGGCTGCCCGATCAGGTCGTCGCGGGTGAAGCCCATCAGTTCGAGATAGCGCGAATTGACGTCGAGGAAAATGCCGCTGTTGAGCGAGACCACCGCCACCGGCACCGGCGAAGCGTGGATCAGCTTGGTGAAGATTTCCTTGGGCTGTCGCGGTGACTGTTCGGCAGTCGACACGGGTGTCGCTGCACCCTGCGCCCGCTTCTGCTCGATAATCATCCCCAGCAGCGAGGCGAAGATAGCGATGCCTTCCTGCGTGGTCGGGTCGAGCGCTCGTCCGCTGACGGCGCAGTCGTTGACGAACACGCCGATCAGCCTGCCGCCGGAGCGAAGCGGCGTCAGCGCGATCCAGCCGCAGGATGCGGGCGTGTAGGTATCCCATTCGAAATCGGCGTCCTCGATGACCGTCCAGGTTGCGCCGGAGGCGGACGAGGCGCGGATATGCTCGATCCAGTGGGCGCTGTCGGTGATGCGCAGCGCGTGCTCGTCGGCGATGTCGCCGTGACGGTCAATGCCGTGCGTGCCCTGGAGCACGCCGTCGACGTTCAGAAAGATACGGCAGCGCTCGACGCTGAGATGGCTGCGCGCGAACTGCACCGCCCGACGAATCACCGAATCCACGTCCGGGAATCGCTGGAGTTCGTCGGCGGCGGCTGCCAGCGCGTGCAGTGCCGAAGTCGATTGTTGTTGCGGTTGCTGTGCCATAGTTGCAGCCCGGAGTCCGCGTTAGGTTGAATGACTGCCCGCACCAACGGCACGACCTATAAAATTACGTTGCGAATAGGTGCGTTTTCATACTAAATCTAAAGCCAACCGTTTCCATAGTCAGTTAAGGTTTGCCTAATTTCGCGTGAATCTTTGGAAACCTGCGGCGCTCCCGGTCGACGTATTTCTCTCCACCGCGCCTCCGCCGGATCGCGCTAGAATAGGCGGTGTTCGCGCCAACAGATCGGAGAAGCAGCTTATGAACCGGATATTCGTCAACCTCGACTTCGCGCTGGCGCAGGTCGACCGTAATCTTTTTGGCGGCTTCGCCGAACATCTGGGGCGGTGCGTCTACGGCGGCATCTACGACCCCGGCTCGCCGCTTGCCGACGAGCGCGGCTTCCGCACCGACGTGATCAGCGCGCTGCGGCGGCTGAACATGCCGGTGATGCGCTATCCGGGCGGCAATTTCGTCTCCGGCTACCGCTGGCGCGATGGCGTTGGTCCGCGCTTCAAGCGCCCGGCGCGTAAGGACATGGCGTGGAACACGTTCGAGAGCAACCAGTTTGGCACGAACGAATTCATCGAATTCTGCCGGGCGATTGGCACGGAGCCGTATCTCGCCGTCAACTGCGGCGACGGCGACATGCGCGAAGCCCGCGACTGGGTCGAATACTGCAACGTCGCGTCGGGCACGGAGCTTGCCGAGATGCGCCGCGAACACGGCTACGACGCGCCTCACAACGTTAAGTACTGGGGCATCGGCAACGAGGTCGACGGTCACTGGCAGATCGGCTACAAGACGCCGGAGGAATACGCACGCGCCGCGACCGAGTTCGGCAAGGTGATGAAATGGGTCGATCCGTCGATCAAGCTGATCGCCAGCGCCGTCTCGAACTGGGATTCGGGCGACTGGATCGAGCGCGCACAGCTTCTGCTGGAGCAGGCGAGCGGCACGATTGATTACATGGCGCTCCACTGGTACGTCGACAACACGACTGGCGACTTCACCACCTACATGACGCTCTCGGAATTGTTCGACGCCCGGCTGACCGCCTACGAAGGCTTGATCCGCGCGGTGCAGCTTGAGCGCAAGCAGACGCGCCCGATCCACATCGCGGTGGACGAGTGGAACGTCTGGCATCTCGTCGGGCAGGGCGGCTCGACGGAGACGATCTACAGCCTTGAGGACGCGCTGGTCGTGGCGATGCATCTGAATGCCTTCCTCCGCCACGCCCGAACCGTGCGCATGGCGAACATCGCCCAGATCGTCAACGTGCTCGCGCCGATCATCACCAAGCCGGATGGACTGTTCCTGCAATCGAGCTTCTATCCGTTCGAGCTGTACAGCCGCCATGCGGGATCGACCGTGCTCGACGTACAGTGGGACGGCGACACCTTCAGCGCGGGCGATCACGCCGGGCTGCGCGCGCTCGACGTGACGGCGACGCTCGACGAGGCGCGCAAACAGCTTGTGCTGTTCGTGGTCAACCGCTCCGAACACGCCGACGCCGAGACCACAATCACGCTCGCCACAGGCGAGTTCGCCGGTGCGGTGCAGGTCTACACGGTCAACAGCGCGAGCATCAAAGCTGTCAACTCGTTCGAGCAGCCGGGGCAGGTCATCACCAGAGAAAATCAGGCTCCGGCTAAAGGCGGCACGCTGCATTATGCCTTCGAGCCGCATTCGGTGACGGCGCTCGTGTGCCCGGTCGCGTGATTGATACCGTCGCCCGTGCTGTCCCGGCGGCTTAAAACACTCGAAAAAAGTATAATCATCCTGATCATCTGATCCACAGAAAAGGATTGCGGCACATGGCGGACTCGATACGCTGGGGCATCCTCAGCACGGCGCATATCGGCAAGGAGCGGGTCATCCCGGCGATGCAAAAGACCGGCAACGGGCGGGTGGTCGCGGTCGCCAGCCGCAGCCTCGACCGGGCGCGCGCCTTCGCCGACGACCTCGGCATCCCGACCGCCTACGGCAGCTACGAAGAACTGATCGCGTCGCCGGACGTGGACGCCATCTACAACCCGCTGCCCAACAGCGAGCACGCCGAATGGAGCATCCGCTGCGCCGAAGCGGGCAAGCCGACGCTGTGCGAAAAGCCGCTGGCGCGCGACGCCGCCGAAGCGCAGCGCATGGTCGATGCGTTCGCCGCGCGCGGCGTGCTGTTCGCCGAAGCCTTCATGTATCGCTTTCACCCGCAGTCGCAGCGCGTCAAGCAGATGCTTGACGACGGCGCGGTCGGCGACATCCGGGCGATCCAGGCGACGTTCACGTTCCCGATCCGCAGCGAGGACGACATCCGGCTGAGCAAGCCGCTGGCGGGCGGCTCGCTGATGGACGTGGGCTGCTACTGCGTCAACGTCATGCGCTTCCTGCTGGGCGCAGAGCCAACCGACGCGAGGGCGCTGGCGGTGATCGGCGGACGCTCGCAGGTGGACGAGTCGCTGACCGGGATTCTGGAATTCCCCGGCGGCGTGCTGGGACATTTCGATTCGAGCCTGCGGACGCACTTCGCCCACACCTACGAGATACGCGGCACGCGCGGGCGCATCAGCGTCGATCAGGCATTCGTCATGCCGCCCAACGGCGAGACCGTCATCCGCTATCGCCACGACGATCAGGACGAGGAAATCCGCATCGCCCCGGCGAACTCGTACACGCTGATGGCGGAGGATTTCGCCGACGCGCTGCTGAACGGACGCCCGCCGCGCTTCGCGCCGCAGGATGCGGTCGAGAATATGCGGGTGATCGACCGGCTGTACGCGGCGCTGTAGCGCTTCGGCTGTTGCCTGTGACCATTGGTATGCTATTCGCTTCGCCGGAAATTCTGGTACACTGAAGGGCGCGGTGAGGTCACAGTACGTGTTCCTCGTGCGCTTTTGAGGATTGACCCGTTATGGCGAACGAACTCACCACCGCCGAAAAAATCCGGCTGCTGCCCTGGAATATCGCCCTTAGCGCGACCAACAATATCTTTGCGACCCTCACGTTTTTCGGCTCGTCGTTCGTCCTGTTTTTGAGCGCGCTGGGCGTCAGCAATTCGCAGATCGGCTTCCTGCTGTCGCTGCTGCCGTTTTCGGGCATCGTAGCGCTGTTCATCGCGCCGCGCGTCGCCCGCTTCGGCTACAAGCGCACGTTCGTGACTTTCTTCGGTATCCGCAAATTCGTGGCTGCCTGCCTGCTGCTCGTGCCGTTCGTGATCGATCACTTCGGCGCGAGCGCCGCCGTCACGCTGGTGTCGTTCATCGTCGCCGGGTTCGCCCTGTGCCGCGCCATTTCCGAGACGGGGCTGTATCCCTGGTCGCAGGAGTACATCCCCAATTCGGTGCGTGGCAAGCATTCGGCGGTCAACGACATGGTGGCGCGTATCACGGGGATCATCGCCGTCGCCTTCGCCGGTTACGTCCTGAGCGTGACCACCGAACTCGACGGCTTCATGATCCTGTTCGCCGTCGCCCTTATCTTCGGCTTCACGGCGGTCTGGTCGGCAGCCCATCTGCCGGGCGGCGCGCCGACCAAGGCGAAGGCGATCACCCTGCGCATGTTCCTTGAGGTCGTGCGGGATCGCAACTTCTCGCTGTACATCATCGGGCTGGGGCTGGTCGTCCTCGGCAACGCGCCGCTGGCATTCCTGCCGATTTTCATGCAGAACCAGGTCGGCTTGAACGACAGTGAAGTCGTGTGGCTGCAACTGGGACCGATCATCGGCGGGTTCACGGCGACTTACCTGTTCGGCTGGGCGGCGGATCGCTATGGCAGCAAGCCGGTGATGCAGGTCGGCTTGATCATCAAGACGCTGCTGCCGATTGCCTGGCTGCTCATGCCGCGCTTCTCGCCGCTGAGCCTGGCGATGGCGATGATCATCGCTTTCGTCTGGGGGATCGCCGAAATCGGCTGGGCGATTGGCTCCGGGCGGCTGCTGTTTGTGCGAGTCGTGCCGTTCGAGCGCCGGGCGGAATACATGCCGGTGTATTACGCGCTGGTCGGCGTGATCGGTGGTCTCAGCCAGATCGCTAGCGGTCGGCTGCTCGACTCGTTCGCGGGCATCTCCGGGCAGTTCCTGATCTTCCCGCTGGATTCGTTCACGCCGCTGTTTCTGGGCAGCCTGATCCTGCTGGCGCTGGGCGTGATCCTGTTCTCGCGCGTGCAGGCGGACAGCAGCGTCAGCGTGGGCGAGTTCGCCGGGATGTTCGTGCATGGCAACCCGCTGCTGGCGTTCGAATCACTGATCGGTTACTACCGCGCCAGAGACGAGCGGGCGACCGTCGTCAGCACCGAGCGCATGGGCAGGACGAAAAGCCCGCTGACGGTTGACGAGATGCTCGAAGCGCTGCAAGACCCGCGCTTCAACGTCCGGTTTGAGGCGATCATCTCGATTGCGCGCATGGGTTCCGAGCCGCGACTGGTCAAGGCGCTGTGCGGCATCGTCGACGGGACGGAGCTTTCGCTCAGCGTGATCTCGGCGTGGGCGCTGGGGCGCATCGGCGACGACGAAGCGCTGCCGTCGCTGCGCAACGGGCTGAATTCCAACTATCGCTCGATTCAGGCACACTGCGCCCGGTCGCTGGGCACGCTCAACGACCAGCAGGTCGCGCCGATCCTGCTGGATCGATTGCGAACCGAAACCGATGTCGGGCTGCGGATCGCCTTCGCTTCGGCGCTCGGCAATCTGCGCTCGAAAGAAGCGCTCGATCTGCTGTTCGAGGTGATGGACGCGACCGAAAACGACGGCGCGCGCCGCGAAATCGCGCTGTCTATCGCCCGCGTTCTCGGAGACGAGCACCGCTTCATCCGGCTGCTGCGCAACCTGCGCCACGACATGGGCACGACCGCGTCGCAGGTGATCACCGGCTGGCAGCGCAAGGCGGGCAAGACGTTCGACGATGACCTGCGCGCGCTCGTGCGCGAGTGCAGCACCCGCTTCGCCAGCGGCGAGATGGTGCAGGGCGGCGTTTTGCTCAGCCAGATTCTCACTCAGATGCCCCGCGCGTCCGACGAGACCGTAAGCTGCAAAATTCTGGATCGCTGCGCCGACCAACTGCGCGAGCCGGGTGAACTGCGCTTCGACTATCTGCTGCTGGCGCTGTTCGCGCTTCAGGCGACGCAGAAATAGCGCTACGTCTGCGGCGGGGCGACCATCTTCCACAGGAAGCGCGGCAGCGTGATCAGGCTGTAGCGGCTGCGGTCGTATTCGGCGCGCAAGGTGCTGGCGCTGAAGCGTGTGACCTCGGCCTGGCGGCGCTCGGTCTTCATGCAATTCTGGATGAGCAATGGAGTCCGGGCGAAGACTCGCGCGGTCGCGTAGCTTGCCGCTCGTGTCGTCGATCTGCTCGCCGAGGCTGCGCTGGTTATTGCGCGTAGCGGGTGTGCGCGTTGTCCACGTCGGCGGGGTGATCGGCGAAGACGTGCTGCCCGCGCCGACCAGCAACCGCTGCCAGTCCGCGCGACTCGGCGTGATCGACGCCGTTCAATGCACGCAGGGCGGCATCTTCGTTGGCGGGCGTCAGGTCGGCGACGGTGCGGATGCCGACCAGCGCCAGCGCGTCGATCTGCGCCGAGCCGATGCCGCCGATGCGCCCCGGCTCCAGCCGCTGACCGAGCAGCTCGTGGGTGGTGCTGTGCAGCGCGCGCTCCAGCCGCATGACCTCGCGCGTCTCCTGCTGGCGGGAAAGATTAAGCTCGCCGGTCAGCTCGTTAATGCCGCCTTCCAGCCGCCGGACTTCCTGCTGATAGCGGCGGTCTGCCTCCACAATCAGCCGCGAGAGCGTCTTTCGGCGCGCCTTCGCCTCGATCAACTGCTGCTGCAAACTGCGGGCGATGCGTTCGACGCTGGCTTTTTCGATCACCTGCGGGAAGGTCGAATAGCGCCAGACGAACTGTGCCAGCGCGTATACCGGGAACAGCGCGCGCGCCGGGCGCAGGAGCGACTGGTCGAAGGCGGCTTCGGCGCTGCCGCGCTCGTGGGCGATGAACTCGTCGGTGAAGTCGACCTGCTCCTGTTCGAGATGGTCGTAAATCCACGACGATTTGGTCGCTTCGGACGACTGGGGCGTCAGCACGGTGATCGACGGCGGCAGCTTTTCGGCGAGCCAGTCGAGAAGCTGGCTGGTGACCTTCGTCAGCCCGGTATCGAGCGGGTTCTGCTCGAAGGGCGGCACGGCGAGGTAGGACGGCGCGCGCACGGCTTCGCGCATCATTTCGGCGGCGGCGCGCACGCGCGGGTCGCCGTGCCGTGTCAGCAGTGCCAGCGCCTGTGACTGCTCCGGCGCTTCGAAATCGGCGGCGCGAAACAGCAGGTTTTCCTCGCCCGCCTGCGTCTTTTTCCACAGCGAGGTATCGACCGAGAGCGCCAGCAGCGACAGCCCGATCACCGTGCTGGAGAAATTGTCGACGTTCTCGAAATTCTGCCCGGTGATGCCCTTGTCGGCGGTGCGCGTCGGGTGCTGGTAATGCCGATGCCCGATCTCGTTGTTGGCTAAGCCGATCACGCTGGGGACGATCATGCCGTCGTAGTCGATCAGCTTGATGGCGTCCTCGTCGGTGACGAGGATGTTGCCGTGCTGAAGGTCGCCGTGCGCGATCTCCGCCTGGCGCAGCGAGCGGCACAGCGCCAGCCAGCGCTCGCCCAGCCGCCGAAGCTGCTGCGGGGCGTTCAGGTGCTGCTCGATGTAGGTGTCGAGGCGGATGCCGGGCGTCCAGTCCATCTTGAGGATGGGAAACCACTTGCCACGCACGCGGATGCCTTCCGGCAGGTACTCGAAATTGACCATGAACGGCAGCGGGTGCTGGCGCAGGTGCGCCGAAATCGCGGCGTAGCGCTGCTGCTGGGTGGTGACTTCGCGCAGGAAGCAGCGCACCGCCCACTTGCAGTTGTCGGTCTCGACCTCGAACACGGTGGCGAAGTTGCCGGAGATCGGGCGTGGCAAGCCGAGCCGGTTGGTGATGACCTTGCCGCCGCGCAAGGTAACCTTCGCCGAACGCGCCTGCTTTGGGAACTGGATCGCTTCGGCGTACTCGTTGGGATTAGGCCCTACACCCTGACCCTCTCCGACTATCGGGACGATCCTGAGCAGGGGTCACGTCGTCGTTGCGGCAGATGCGCTCGCCGCGCGCCGCGCGACCAGATCGGCGAAGCTCGCCTGATCGAGTCCCGTCAGCGGCGAGGTGGGCGCACATAACCGCCGCTGGCTGAGGAAGAAATGCGCCAGCGCGTCGGTCATGAGCAGGAAATAATCGCCGTTTTCCATTTGCCGCGCGCCGACCGCGTCGACCGACAGATCGTGGCGGAGTCGAGAGCAGCGCCGGGTGATTGTTGAACTGGTCGGGCTGGTGATAGGGGAAGGCGCGGATCGTCTGCTGCGGGCGCACGTGGAACAGGCAGCTATCACCCACACAGCGCGCCAGTTGCCGTCGGCGCGGATCGTCAGCCCCATCAGCGACGAGAACGCGCCGCGCTCCAGCTTCTCCTGCGCGTACCAGGGCAGCGGCTTGTGGCGGGCGTCGATGGCGGCGCGCGCCAGCTTCGCTGAGCGACAGCATGGTTTCCTGCTTGACCTTGGGCAGCCGCTGGCTGATGAAGGCGTCGACCAAGATCTGCGCCCACAAGCCGGAGAACGAGGTTTCGGTCGCGCCGTCGGCAACCCGCCTGGCGAAATTCGGCGCACTCGGCATCCGGCGGCGCATCCTCCGGGGCGAAGGCGTCCTCGTATTCGTGGTCGGCGTTGCCCGCCTTTTGCAGCCAGAACGCGCTGAAGCCGATGCGCATAACCCGTTTAGCCTATCGCAGTCGTTGTCATTGGTAGGAGACAATTTCAATGGGCGCAGCACGCTGCGCCCTAGCGTGTCGACATTCGCCAAATTTCCAGGCGTGATCTGTGCCCGCCAATTCTCGCTGGCGCAGGTTGCTCGGTCGCGTGCCGATGTCCAGGAAGCGGATGACCGCCACGATGTCGGCGTTAAAGACGAACCCGCGCGAGTTCTCCGAGACCGGGAAGTTCTCCGCCGCCGCGCTGCGGATGTGCTCCGGCAGCGGGCTGGACATGTTGAACAACTGTTTGGCGTACTGGTCGGGAAGCTCGCTTTCGCTGCTGGGGAACTCGAAGCTGGAGCCGCCTTTCGACGACAGGTGGACGTTGAACAGCAGCACATCGCCGTCCGAACTCTTGAGGGCGCGCAAGGCTTCGGCGGCTTTCTGCGGGCTGCCGTCCGGTCGATTCGCCGTCGGTGATGTTGATGACGATGGGCGGGAAGCAGTCGGGATGTTCGGCGATCCAGCCCTTGACGATGCGCTCCGCCGTCTTGAGCGCCTCGCTCATGGGCGTGCCGCCCTTCGAGACGGGGCTGAACCAGATCGGGCTTGGACTTTCTGCTCGATGATGCCGCCCGCGCCGTCCTCGACCTTCTTGACGCGCGCTCCTCGATGCGCTCCGGCGAATCCGCCACCTTGCTGATCGGCACAAGCTCCTTGCCCGCCAGCTCGCCGCCGAGGGCGGGACCGACTTTCTCGCCGTAGCCGATCACGCCGACGTGATAGTAGTCGCGCACACCCTCGGGTTGGCGCCAGTGGTCAGGTTGAACAGGAGATTGTTAATGGCATCGGCGACTGATCCTTTGCCGCCGCCGCCGCCGAACGGGTCGGACATCGAGCCGGACTGGTCGAGCAGGAACAGGAACATGCTGGGATTGGCTCGGCTGATTTCTGCTGAATACGTCATGGTTAGAACCTCTTTTGCGAATATCAATCTGTAATGGGGCGTAGTCCCCCTGATGTGAAATACGTCGCAGGCGCACGTCTTGTTGCTAAGTTTAGAATGAAACGGGGCGAAAGAACAAATGTCTAACAATGTCGAAACATCGAATTGCCGCCGCAGGCTGCGGCGCGGTCACATCCCGACCGGCAGGGGCGAAGGTGAGCGCTTCGACCGCCGCCGTGCCGAACAGCAGCCCAACACTGTAAAAGGCGAAGTTGTTCCAGCGCGCCGGATTGCGAGTGTCGCCGCGCCGGACGCGCCGAGCTGCGCGAGCGCCAGCGGCGACATCAGCGCGACGGCGATGGCAGCCAGCGGGGCAGCCCGGCGAAGATCACCAGCAGGGGAGCACCAGATACGCCAGCACCAGCGCCAGCGCATACAGCCGGGCGGCGCGCACCATCCCGATCCGCACGACCAGCGTGCGCTTCCCGGCGAAGTCGTCGCCCGCCGCGTCCGGGAAATCGGCCGCCAGCAGCATACAGAATTGCAGGCGGCGCTGGCAGGACGGCGGCGAGGAAGGGCAGGGGCGTCAGCCCGCCGTACTGGGGGAATAGAACCCGATCAGCGGGGGCGAGACCAGGGACGAGCAGCGCGGTCGTGAACTCGCCGATGCCGCGCGAATGGAGAGGTAGCGGGGGCGCGCTGTAGAACCACGCAGCCCCAGCGACAGTGCCAGCAGCGGGATCGTCAGCGCGCCGGTATGGACGATGAATGAGAGAACCAGCGCCGCAACGACGGCGACGCCCGCCAGCGCGCGCGGTCACGAGAGCGGCGCGCGGGGCGATCAGTCCGTCGGTCAGCACACGGCTGCCGCCCGACCAGTGGGTCGGCGTGGCGTTGGCGCGGTCGGCGAGCAGATCGAAGAAGTCGTTACCGTAGTGCGTCATCCACTGGATGGCGGTGATGGCGATTTGCCCCCAGAGCAGGGCGGCGGGGTTGAGCTGCGCGCCGCTGGCAAGCGCCATCGCCACGCCGAGCGCGTGCATGACCAACCGCCCCGCCAGAAACAGCCGAGCCGGATATACGCCACGAACCGCTGTCCGCCGTTCATGCGCCTGTCCGGCACCGCTCAGGAGACGAGTTCGACTTCGCCGACGGGATCAAGCCGTCGAAGGCGGCTCGCCGTCCGCGCCCGACGCCGCGAGATACTGCTGGTCAGCGCCGGTGATGCCGACCGCGACTCGGTAGACGCCTAACGGAGCGTCCGCCGGGGATTTTATCGTGCACACGTCGAAAAAGACTTCCTGCCCGTGCTGCCAGACGCGCACGTCGTAGACCTGCGGCGCGACGACCGGTGCGGAGTGTACTGCGTCCCGGTCTGCTCGTGGGTGAAGGTGTAGACGCGCTCCGCCGCCTCTGCCGCAGGATCGAACGTCCAGTTGAGCGAGGTAGGTAGGTCTCGTCGAATGGACGGCGGGCGGCAGTTGAACTTCACGACCTGGTACTGCCCGGCGATCATGCCGAGCTTTTCAGGGCACGAGGCGGCGCGCCAGCGGCTGGCTGAGCGCAGCCGGCGTCAGCGGCGCGTCCTGCTGCCGGGCGACCGTGCCGTCCTGCTTGCCGCCGACCCAGCGCAGCGCCAGCTCTGCCGAAGTCGCCAGCGTGTCGTCGCAGTTGGGGATCGCGGCGGTCGCCGCGACGATCTGGTCGGGCTGCCAGAGCGTGGTCAGGTACGCGCCACGCGCGGGACGAATTCGCACGGCGGCGGATGCTGACCGCTGCTCCCCCGATTTCGACCTGTGCGTAGTAGTTGAGCGGCAGGCTGGGTCAGTTGCCATGTACAGCGTCAGGTCGACAAAGCCGTCGGCAGGGCGCTCGTAGAGGCGATAGGCGAGCACATTCGGCATACCGGGCGGCTGATCCGCCTGAATCATGCTCAAGCCGGGCATGGCGGCGAACTCGGCGGGCGACAGGATTTGAGCGGCGGGACGGTTGGCGATCATCAGGGCAGCGCCGGGGATGCTGACGGTCAGCCAGCCGCCTGCTACGGCGATGCCGGGCAGGCTTTGCAGACGCTCGCCGAAGCGCGCCGGGATGAGCGACGCCAAGCCCGCGCCGAGCAGCAGCGCGGCAGCCGGAAGCCCGGCGCGCGTAATAGCGAATGGGCGCGTACAGCACGCCGGTGTTGTAAGGCGTCGTGTTCTCGGCGGTGGCGGCAGGCGCGTTGCGGAACACCACCAGCAGCACGGCGATCCCGACAGTTCCGAACAGGATCAGCAGCGCGGAGACCACGCTCCACCGGCGGCGGTAGATGGCGAAGATCAAAGAGCGCGACGCGCCAGCACGCCGACGACCGCCACCGCGCCGTAGGCGGTGGCGATGATGGCGCGCGGCGTGAGCAGGGCGAGCGGCTCCAGGTATGCGACGTGTAAGTCAGGTTGGCGACGCCCGCGATGATCACCCAGGGCAGGCGGAAATTCAGAAGCGTGTGTGAAATCACGTCTGCAAGGCTGCTGTAGCGACCGAGGACGCTGCCGTAAGTAATCAGGTTGAACGCGATCACGGCTGCGCCTGCCGGCGCCAGTACGCCGACCGGGATCAGCACGCGCCGGATGCGCGTCGACAGCGGCGCGCGGCTGGATCAGGCTGACGAGCAGCACGAACGGGATGTCGAACGCCAGCAGCGCCCAGCCGGGCAGCCGGGTGAGCAGCGCCAGCCCGACCGTCACCAGCAGCAGCAGGATCAGCCTCGGCGTCATGCGCCGCGCCAGATGCGCGCAGATCAGCACGTTGGCGGCGTCAGGCGATCGAAGTAGTGGTATGCTGCTGATTTCGCTGCTGAGGAGCAGCGTGTTGCCTTCGAACGCCAGCAGCGCGGCGGCGGTCAGCGCGATTGCCGGACGCGGCGGGAACAGCGCCCGCCCGGCGGCGTAGGTGAGCGCGACCACCACCATGCCCAGCAGCACGTTGAGCAGACGCAGCCGTAGCCCGCCGCGACCGCGCCGCTCACAGGTGGGATGTAGTCCGCCGTGAGCGGGTATTCAGTCATCGTATCGTTGACCTTGCCGTCGCCCACACAGATGTCGTGGGCTGCGCGCCGGGCGGGACTGCCTGCCCGTCGTCCAGCAGGGCGACGACCGGGTACGCCAGCAGGAAATACGGCGGCGGCTGGGTCGCCTGCCGGATTTCGGCATCGTGCGCCGGGTAATCAGCTTCGGTCGGCAGCCGCCCGTGATCGACGATAGACCGGACGACGGTGTAGTAATCCGGCTCATGATCGTTCCACAGCGGGCTGGACAGGGCATAAGCCGCCCCCAGATCGCTGAATCAGCAGGATGCAGGCGAGGATGTGGCGCGGGTTTACGGCGCTCAGGCGTGATGAGCGATTCATAACGCGGGCGGTATCCGTTCAGGGCAAGCGTGGCTAGGCATGGTGACTCAGTCCGAGCCGTTCACGGAAGATGGCGAGGACGAAGCGGCTGTTGTAGACGAGGTAGCGACGCCACAACCTCCCCGGCTCGCTGGCGAGGCGGAACAGCCATTCCAACCCGCTGCGCTGCATCCAGCGCGGAGCCTGGCGCTTCGTCCCAGGAGACAGAAATCGAACGCCGCGCCGATCCCGATCAGCAGCGGGGCATCAAGCAGCGGGCGATAGCGGCACATCCACAAGTCCTGCTTGGGCGACCCCAGCCCGACCCACACGATGTCGGCGCGGGCGGCATTAATATGGGCGACTATCCCGGCGTCGGCGGCCTCCCTCGTCTACCGGAGGCGCAAGCCAGCCGCAAATCTGGATGTCCGGGAATTTCACCCTGCCAGCGCGGCGCGATCAGCTTTTCGGCAACGCCCGGCGCGCCGCCGAGGAAATAGTGACGCACGTCGTGACGGCGGTCTGCTCGCACAGCGCCAGAAACAGGTCGGGTCCATACACGCGCCCGGCTTTGCGCTGTCCGGCGGCGTGCTGCAGCCAGACCAGCGGCATCCCGTCGGCGGTGACCATGTCGGCTTGCGCCAGCGCCTGTCAGTGCCGGGTTATCCTGCTGATCATGACGGTGTAGACCGTGCATGTGGACGTAGCGCCGCTCCCGACGCGCGAGCCAACCCTGAAGGAGTGGCTATGGCTTGATTCAGCGTCTGTACGTCGACCGGGACGTTCAACACATGAAGCTGCAAGTCGATAACCTCGAACCAATTCGATTTGCCAGGCGCACAGTGAAACTGCCAGAGGGCTGGCATCGACGGAAGCGCAATATGGCTATGTTACCCCCAAAACGCGAACGCCGCTGCCGTGCGTCCGGGAATCGGTGGGCAATCGTCCGGCAAAATGGCGGCTCTGGAACGCCGGTGGTTTCGTGGGCGCTGTCGCGGACGCCGAGCGGTGCTACACTTAGGAAGCGTATTTGCCGGTGCGCTGGCGCAGATTGTTATGGTACGAAAACGACTCGAAATCTTCCAGCTTGTGATCGACTGCATTGTCCTGCTGGCATCGCTGTATCTTTCGTACCTTGCCCGCATTCGCATCGACACTCGGCATTGTTGGGGCGGACGTAGCGTTCGCCGTGCCGACACCGCTCTACGGCATCGTGCTGGTAGTCTGGCTGCTGATCTACATCGAAAACGACATTTACGTCCACCGCTTCGGCACGAAATTCCGCTTCCGCCTGCTCAACGTCATCCGAAAACCACCTGATCGCCTGCTTTTTGTATTTCGGCGTCCTGTACCTGATATACCGGGATTTTTCGCGCTTCCAGTCGTTCTACTTCGTGCTGTTCGCGCTGATCGGCATGGTCGGGTCGCGGATCGTCATCCGGCTGGGGCAGATGTTCATCTTCGAGCGCGACGAAGCCGGGATCGGCGTGCTGATCGTCGGCAAGGGTCAACGCCGCCCACCTGCGCGACAAGATTCGCGGCAACCCGCGCCAGAACCTGAAGCTGGTCGGCTTCGTGCGGCTGCCGATTCCAGGGCGGGACGGCACCGGGAATTGACAGCGAGATCGTCGGCGATATGCGGCGACGTGCTGGCGCTCGTCCCGCGCCACAACATCGGCGAAGTGGTGATTGTGCCGCGCTGGTACTCGCCGGAAGTCTCGGACGAAATCTCGCGCATGATGTACGACCTCCAGCGCTACCCGGTCAGCATTCGCCTCGCCCCGGATTTTCGGAGATCAGCTTCTTCCACCACCGTGACCGAGGATTTCGGCGGGCTGCCGCTGATCGGCGTCCGCACGCCGATCTTTCGCCGCGCCAACAGTTGTTCAAGCGCGCGCTCGACCTCGCCATCGCCATCCCGGTCGTGGTATTGGGTGCGCCGGTGTTCGCGCTGGTGGCGCTGGTCGCCTCGACGGCGGGGATCCATCCTGCTGCGGCAGGAGCGCGTCACGGCATATGGCAACCGCTTCATGATGTACAAGTTTCGGTCGATGTACGCCAACCACAACCAGTTGGAGTTGACGAGACCCAGTTGAACGTGATCAAGCGCCCCGACGATCCCCAGATCCGCGGGTAGGGCGGACGCTGCGGCACCAGCCTGGACGAGCTGCCCCAGTTCCTGAACGTGATCAGGGGACGCACGGTCTGGTGGGACCGCGCCCGGAGCTTCCGGCGCGCGTCGAAGCCTACGAATGGTGGCAGTACAAGCGCTTCGAAGTGCCGCAGGGCATGACCGGCTGGTGGCAGATCAACGGGCGGGCGAACCGTCCGATGCACCTCCACACCGAGGACGACCTGTTCTACATCCAGAATTATTCGCTGTGGCTGGACGTGCAAATCCTGTTTCGCACGCTGTGGATCGTCATCTCCGGTTCGGGGGCGTTCTAGAACCCTGGGCGCATACACAGGTGCGCCCCTACAAAATGTGGGGATTCGTTTGCTGATCTACCAGTACCGCGCAACGCAAGTAGCGTATGTAGAGGTGAACCTATGTGTCTGCCCGTGCGAACACACCGCCCCTCCCATGTACGCGCGTTGACAGGCGCCCGGCACGCGAGTAGCATTCATCCGCAAAAGCAATTCGCAAATAGAGCCTGATTTTCCGAATAATTCTTCCGGGTCCAATATGTCTACCATCCATCTCGGCGTGATCGGTCTGGGGCGCATGGGGCAGGTGTACGCCAACCACGCCGCCCCGCAGATCAAGGGGCGGCGCTGGTCGCCGTCGCCGACCTGCGCCGGAACTGACCAAGGCCATACGCCGGACAGAGCGGCATCACCGTGTACGCCGACCATCACGATCTGCTGGCGCACCGGTCTGGACGCGGTGATCGTCGCCACGCCGACCACCCGCAGGTCGTGATCGACGCGGCGGCGCGGGGCAAGCAGATTTTCTGCGAGAAGCCGATGGCGCTGACGCTCGCGCAGACCGACGCGCGATTGCCGCGGTCGAGCGGGCGGGCGTGCTGTGTCAGATCGGATTGATCGCCACTTCGACGACAGCTACGTCGCCGCCAGCGCGAATTGACGATGGCGTGATCGGTCAGCCGGTGCTGATCCGCTCGATTGGGCGCGACCCGTTCCGCACCAGCCTCGAATTCGCCAACCCCGCCATGAGCGGCGGGCTGATCGTCGACATGGGCATCCACGATTTCGACTCGGTGCGCTGGCTGATGGGCGACGAGGTCGAGCGGGTGTACGCCGAAGTCGCGGCGCTGGTCTACCCCGAACTGCAGACCGTCGGCGACGTGGACAGCGCCATGATCGCGCTGCGCTTCGAGCACGGCGGGATCGGTAACGTCGAAGTCAGCCGCACGGCGATCTACGTATGACATCCGCTGCGAAATCGTCGGCTCGAAGGGGACGCTGCCGTCGGCTACCTGCGCCAGACGCCGCTGCTCACGCTCACGCGCGAAGGCGTAATCCATGACGTTGTGCCGCACTTCCCGCAGCGCTTCAAAGGCGTGGCGTACACACGGCGGGTCGAGCATTTCGTGGAATGCCTGCGCAGGCGAAGCCGCCCGCCGTGACTCCGGCGGATTCGCGCGCCGCGCTCCAGATCGGGCTGGCGGCGACCCGCTCGCAGCACGAGGGCGTGCCAGTCTACGTCCGCGACATCACCTGACGCGAATGATGACGTGAATCAAGAGAGGCGCGAAGTTTATCCCCGCGCCTCTCTTGATTCTTTATGGAAGAACTCCGGGCGCACCGCCGTGCGCCCCTACAAGAACAATCGGTAACCTGCGTTAGCTTTCCAGCGTCCAGTCGTTGATGTAGGCGGTGTAGCCGTAGAACACCCACGCCGGACCGGGGTTGAAGTTGCCCACGCGGTTGTTCGCCACCTGGAAAGACGCTCGGCACATAGGTGAAGTTGTAGGCAACGTCGTCGTGCGCCTTCTGCTGAATCTGGTAGTAGATCGCGGCGCGGTCTTCGGGCGCGCAGCCGGGCACAGTCCGCGCCTGCTGGATCAGATCGTCGATCTCAGGATTGACGTAAGAGGCGAGGTTGTTGCCGCTGCCGGGAACGTCTTCCTTGCTCATCAGCAGAGTCATGAAGTCGTTCGGGTCGGGCGTGTTCGTGCCACCGCTGTTGCTCATGGGCGTGATGTCGTACATCTGACCGTAGTAAATCTGGTCAATGTAGTTCGCCCATTCCACCAGATCGAGATTGATCTTGAAGCCGATCTTCTGAAGCTCATCCTGGGCGACCAGCGCGGTCGTCTCGAAGTGCTGGAGGATGTTGCTGTAGGAGATCGTCAGTTCGAGCGGCATCCCGTATTTCTCGCGCACGCCGTCGCCATTGGTATCCACCCAGCCATCGTCCTCAAGGAGCTGCGCGGCGGCGTCGGGATCATACGGGTAGCGCTGTCGCTGTCGTAAGCCCAGCCAATCGTCGGAGCGACCGCGCCGACCAGCGGCACGCCACCGTCAGCACCGCCGAGCGTCGTGATCACGTCGTCGATGTTGAAGCCCATCGCAATCGCCTTGCGGACGTTGATGTCGCTCAGGATCGGGTGCGGCGTCTGCTCGGCCAGGTTGCCGTCGGCGTCGTAAGCGGGCTGCGGGTCGACCGAGGTCTGCCCAGTTGAGCGACATGAAGTTGACCGACAGCGCCGGGAACGACGCATATTGCAGGTTGCTCTTGTCGGCAATCTGCGCGAACAGGTCGCCCTGGAAGTAGGTGTAGTCGATGTCGCCGGACTGGATCGACTGGACGGCAACCGCCTGATCGCCGATCACCTTATTGATCAGGAATGGAATGTGCGGCGCGCCGTCGAAGTAATCAGGGTTGGCGTGGAAGCTCTGCGCTTCATCCGGCGCCCATTCGTCGAGGATGTAGGTCCACCGCTGATGTCGGGGTTGGTGTTCTCGATGTTGGTCTCGAAGTCGCTCAGGTCGGCGGCGAATTTATGGGCGGGCAGGAAGCGAATGAAGCTGAGATTGCTGAGCGCCGAGCAGTCGGGCGACGCAAGCACGATCTCGTAGGTCTTGTCGTCGATCTTGTTGACCTGATCGATCAGGGTGACCTGCGGCTCCAGCGCGGTGTCGATGTCGTCCGACTGAATCGCCTTGATCGAGAAGATCATGTCGTCGGAGGTGATCGGCGTGCCGTCGCTCCAGTTGGCATCGTCGCGGATATGGAAGGTGTAGGTCAAGCCGTCATCCGAAATTTCCCAGCTCGTCAGCGAGGGGACTGCCGCGCCGGTGAAGCTGTCGGTATCGAATGGCGCGGGCCACAGCAGCGAATACGCCTGATACGATGCGCCGTCGGTCGTCATAAGAGGATTCCAGGTGGCGATATTGCCGAACCCGCGAATCACGATGGTATCGGCGCTCTGCGCCAGTACCGCGACTGGCAGCACCGCCGCCAGTATCACCAACACCAATAACAGCAAGACAAGCCGCTTCATACAAGAGACTCCTTCGTTACCGGTCAAGAGACGAGAAATGCAGTTTTTTCGTTACTTCGACGGCATTTATTGTAACAATGTTAAATAGTCCGTACAAAAACTGGGCTATTCGAGGATGCGGACGCTCGCCAGCATTGCATCGAAGGTGGGGTCGTAGCGGTCGCGCTTATCGACGGGCACGGCGGTGATGAAGAAGTAGACGAAGGTGTTGTCGGCGCTGGTGATGACGATGCGGGCGTGCATCTCCGGCGCGCCGTCGCTGTCAGATCCCTGCACCGAAACCGAGCGGGCGTCGCGCCCATCGATCTGCACGGTCTGGACGGGATCGGTGATGCGCCAGCGATCTGAATCGCTCAGCGGACCGTTGTTCAGATAGCTGTCGAGCGCGGCGTCGAGCGTGCCGACCACCGAAAGCGGATTGGCGCGCTGAACGGTCAGCGTTGGACCCGGCTCGGTGCCGCTGAGCGTCTCGGCAGGTCCGAAGATGGCGATTCCGGCTGCCGGAATCTGCGTCTCCCATTCGGCGGGATACATGAGCGTGAAGCCCGTCGGACTCTGGTCGAACGACTCGGTGAGGGGCAGGGCGACCGGGGCGGGCGGAGCCTGCGCGTCGCGCACGAAGATGACGAGGATCAGGGCAAACAGCACAACCGCCGCGACGACCCACAAGCTGGAACGCCTGAGCATGGTCAATCCCTCGTATGGCGCGAATGGTGCGGGTCGAGCGCGTCGCGCATCCCGTCGCCGACCAGATAGAAGCACATCACCGTAACCAGGATGAGCACGCCGGGCCACACGACCAGATGCACCCCCTGAACGAAATAGGTGCGCGAGTCGGTCAGCATGTTGCCCCAGGTGGGGGTAGGGGGCTGCACGCCCGCGCCCAGATAGCTCAAGCCGGATTCAAGCAGGATCAGATTTCCGGCGATGATCGAGCCGGTGACGATCACAATCGACATCAGGTTGGGGAAGATGTGGTAGACCAGCAGGCGAAGATTGCTCGCGCCCAGCGCCTGCGCCGCCAGCACGAAATCGCGCTCCTTGAGCGACAGCGCCTCGCCGCGCACGAGGCGGCTGGTTCCGACCCATCCGGTCAGCGCCAGAATCAGGATCAGCGCCTCGACCGACGGCTGAAACAGCGCGGCGATCACCAGATACAGGAACAGCGACGGCAGCGAATTAAGCGTGTTGACGATCCAGGTGATGGCGTCGTCCACCCAGCCGCCGTAGAAGCCCGCCAGCAGCCCCAGACTGACGCCGATCAGGACGAGGATCACGCTGGACAGGTAGGCAATCGCCAGTGAGATGCGCCCGCCGTAGAGCAGGCGGATAAGCTGGTCGCGCCCCAGATGATCCGTGCCCAGGATGTGGTTGTTGACGCCCGGCGCGAGGAAGGCGTCCGGCGTGTTGGTGCTGTTCACGTCGATGTGCAGCGCGTTTTCGATGATCGGCGGTCCCAGCACGCAGGCGGCGGTCAGGATCACCAGCACGACCAGCGCGATCATCGTCAGGCGGTCGTGGAGCACATGGGTGACGGCATCCTGCCACAGACTGCGCGCCTGTCCCTGGGATTCACGTTCCTTCACGAGCACGACGGGTGCTGCTGGAGTCGCCATTCCACCGTCCTAACCAAAACGGATACGCGGGTCGAGCAGAGCGTAGAAGATGTCGGTCAGGATCGTGCCGACGATGAACAGCGCCGCCGCGACGACGATTGACCCCATGACCAGCGGGTAATCGCGCTGGAAAACGGCGTTCACGACCAGCCGCCCCATGCCGGGCCAGTCGAATACCTGCTCGATGATGACCGCGCCGCTGAGCAGCATCCCCAAGCCGGGACCGAGAAAGGTCGCCACCGGGATGAGGGCGTTGCGGGTCGCGTGCTTCCACCAGACGAGCCGGTTGCTCAGCCCTTTGGCGCGCGCCGTGCGGACGTAGTCCTGAGTCAGCACTTCGAGCAGCTCGGTGCGCACGAAGCGCGAGATGAAGGCGATTGTGTTGAGCGACAGCACCAGCACCGGCAGCAGCATGTGCTGGACGATTTCGATGACCGTCGGCGCGCCCCGGCTGGTGATGTCGCGCATCCCGCCCGACGGCAGGATGTTGAGCTTGGTGCTAAAGACGATGATCAGAATCAAGCCGAGCCAGAAAGCGGGCACGGCGTTGCCAAGTACCGTGATGATGCGCACCACCTCGTCGATCCACGTCTTGTGGTAGACGGCTGCGATCACGCCGAGCGCGACGCCCAGCCCGAAGCCGACGATCAGCGCCGTGAAGGTCAGCTGCAGCGTCGCCGGGATGCGCTCGGCGATCGGCAGGCACCGGCTGCTTGTACTTCGATCGACTGACCGAGGTCGCCGCGCAGCAACCCCAGGCGCGTGCCACATCGTGCCGTCGTCGTCCATCTGCACCCAGTCGTTGCCGACCAGCCAGTAGACGTACTGCGTCGCGATCAGCTGATCGGTCAAGATCGTGACGCAGCGAGGCGATCGAGGCAGGGTCGCGGCGGGGCGAGAACGTGATCAACTGGATCGGGTCGCCGGGCGCGAGCATCATGATCAGGAACGCGACAGCGTGATGCCGAAGAAGGTCGGGATGCCCTGCAACAGGCGGCGGACGAGCAGCTTGCCCATAGCGGCCCTTAGACCGTGATCGTCAGGCTGGCAAGGTCGCGCGGGTAGAACGTCATCATCTCGATGCCATCCTCTTTGACCACCACCATGTCGGAGTGACGGAAGCCGCCGAGTTCGGGCGAGTACAGCCCGGCTCGACGGTGAACACCATTCCCGGCTGGAGCGGCGTTGAATCGCCCCGGTCGAGGAACGGTCCTTCGTGATAGCGCAAATCAGCGCGTGCCCAGTGTGATGCCGCCAGTTGGCGGTCAGATCGACGCTGCTCGTAATAGGCGCGCACCGCGCGATCCACATCGGCGCAGGTTGTGGCGGTCTCGGAGGCCCTGAACGCCGTCTCTTGCAACAGCATGTGGTCGAACAGGCGCTTTGCCCGTCGCTGGGCGCGCCGATGAACATCGTCCGCTCCAGTTCCGAGATGTAGCCCCCCACATCAGCGCGAGGTCGATTCGCCGACCAGCACGTCGCCGACCTCGAAGGTGATGTTGTTCGCCAGCGCGTGGGGATCGAGGCGTTGCGCCCGATCTGCCCGCGATAAATGGCATACGCGCCCGCCGTGACCATGCTCAGTCCCCGGTAGACGGGACCAATCGCGTCGACCATCGCCAGCGTCGCCTCGTCGCGCCCGCGCGCCGCTCGACTTCGGTCTCGGTCAAGCCGGGCTTGGTGTAGCGCTGGAGCAGGCGCAGCGCCAGGTTCGCCAGTGGAGGCTCTCGCGCAGCAGCGCCAGCTCCGCCGGGGATTTGATCATCATCTGATCCTCGACGGCGTCGCGGATGGGGACGCGGGTGATGTCGCCGAGTTCCACCAGCAGCGGACCGCGATAGCCGAAGATGCGCGGGTAGCCGTCGTCGTCGGAGAGCGACTTTGCCGCTCACGCCGAGTTCCGCCAGCAGATGGCTGAGGGCGGTCATCGGGTACGGGTCGTCCGGGTATTCGACGTAATACGCGACCGAGGTTGATCAGGGCGTTTGCCTGCGCGTGCTCGACTTCGATGCGCGGCACGAACAAGCCGCGCTCGCCCTTCGCGTTCATGACGAAGGCGATGGGACGCTCGGTGGGGATGAAGGCGAAGCCGGTGATAGTAGATGATATAGTCGCGGTCGAACAGCACGACGCCGCTGCACCCGGCAGCAAGCACATTTTCGAGCAACCGCTCGGCAGCGCTGGCGATGCTCTGCTTCGCTGATTTTGAGCTGGAAGGTGTCCATACTGCGCCTCTCCGCGAGGATTATAGCGGGACATCATAACGCATAACGGTGAAAACCGAAATAAAGCTGGCGCGAGATCATATAATGAAAGCTAGCCTGTTATACTGAACAATCTGTGATATGATACGGTACAGCATGAGCAGAATCCGAGAAAAACGACTGATCGCGCCCATTCTATTCGACATAGATGTATGCCGCATTCCTGCGGAACATGCATTCACTTTCCCCATTGAGGTTCCATGCAATTTTCTGATTTGAAACTGATCGAGCCGCTGCTGCGCGCCGTGCGCGCGGAGGGCTATACTCAACCCACGCCGATTCAGGTGCAGGCGATCCCGCACGTGCTGGCGGGCAAGGATTTGATCGGCTGTGCCCAGACGGGCACGGGCAAGACCGCCGCCTTCGCGCTGCCGATTTTGCAGCGGCTGGTCGCCCAGAACAAGCCGCGCGCCGCGACCCGCGTGCTGGTGCTGTCGCCCACCCGCGAGCTGGCGACGCAGATCGGCGACAGCTTCACCGCTTACGGTCGCCACACCGGGCTGAAGTCCATCGTGATCTTCGGCGGCGTCGGGCAGCAGCCCCAGGTTGATGCCTGGCGGCGCGGCGCTGATGTGCTGGTCGCCACGCCCGGTCGCTTGCTCGACCTGATGAGCCAGGGGATCGTCCGGCTCAACACTATTGAGGTATTCGTGCTGGACGAAGCCGACCGGATGCTCGACATGGGCTTCATCCACGACGTGCGCAAGATCATCGCCGCGCTGCCGGTCAAGCGCCAGACGCTGCTGTTCTCCGCGACGATGCCGCAGGATATTCAGGACCTGGCAGATCGCATCCTGATCGACCCGTTGCGCGTCGAAGTCACGCCGCAGGCGACCACCGTCGATAAAGTGGAGCAGTCGGTGTTCTTCGTCAACAAGCAGGACAAGCGGGCGCTGCTGGAGCACCTGCTCGCCGACCGCGCGGTGCAGCGGGCGCTGGTGTTCACGCGTACCAAGCACGGCGCGAACAAGCTGGCGCAGCAGTTGGAGCGCGCCAGTATTCAGGCGGAAGCCATTCACGGCAACAAGTCGCAGACTGCCCGCGAGCGGGCGCTGGCGAATTTCAAATCCGGCAAGACGCGCGTGCTGGTGGCGACTGACATCGCCGCACGCGGCATCGACGTGGACGACGTGACCCACGTCATCAACTTCGACCTGCCCAACGAGCCGGAAAGCTACGTCCACCGTATCGGGCGGACGGCGCGGGCGGGCGCGTCGGGCGTCGCCTACTCCTTCTGCGATGCCGAAGAGCAGGCGTACCTGCGCGACATCGAGAAGCTGATCCGGCTGCGCGTGCCGGTCGTGACCGAACATCCGTATGCCTCGCGGCTGGCTGCACCGGTCGCCAAGCCTGCCGAACCTCAGCGCCAGCCGAACGGGCGCAGCGCGAGTCCGCAGCGCTCAAACGGGCAGGCATCGAATGGGCGCAGCGGCAGCTCGCAGCGTTCCGGCGCGCAGACCCCGACCAGCTTCGAGGGCGGCGCGCGGCGTTCCAGCCGGTCGCGGCGGCGCTGGCACGGTGATCGTCACCCCCGCGCCGAATGAGCCTGCACTAATGACAATAAAAAGGCGACCCGCTTTCATGAAGCGGGTCGCCTTTTTGTTATGCGGCTGGTGGAAATTGCTCAGCTCTTGGGCTTCGGCTGTCGCCGGGCGCGCGGCTTTTTGGCGGGCGCGGAGTCGTCGTCAGGTGCAGTCTTTGCTTTGTCGACGCGCCGGTGATACGGTCGTCCCGCGAGAATATCCGCGAGGTCGGCATCGGCTTTGGCGTCGCTGGCAGCGACTTTGCGAGCAATTTCGGCAAGAAAATCACTACCTGTATCAGACATGATGTACCTCAAATCGGGAGCAGGTGCTCCGTCCTCAACTTCTATTATACCGCATCGCCGCCCACTTAGCCTGATCACGGTGGTCGAGCGCCGGGATCGCGCTGCACCGCACGCGAGAAATATCGGTGTGTATTTTTCGGTGGAAGTGCGCCGCCGCCGCGCATACAATGGAGGAGTCTCGCCGGGTAATCAGAAACGAGTGTGCCATGAACCATCTGCCATCGACCGACGAAATGATCCGCGCCTATCAAGCCAGCGACAGATTACTACGACGGCGTTTTCTTCTTGGGCGTGCGCACGACCGGCATCTTCTGCCGACCGTCGTGCCGGGCGCGCAAGCCGTATCCGCAAAACGTCGAGTTCTTTGCGACGGCGCAGGAAGCGCTCGCCGCCGGATACCGCCCGTGCAAGCGCTGCCGCCCGACCGAGGTCATCGGCGCGCTGCCCGACTGGGCGGGTGAGCTGCTCCGGCGCGGTC
The DNA here is from genome assembly GCA_046328655.1 of Anaerolineae bacterium. Taxonomy (GTDB): domain Bacteria; phylum Chloroflexota; class Anaerolineae; order Aggregatilineales; family Phototrophicaceae; genus Flexifilum. The sequence goes on from JAXLWE010000058.1 coordinate 30,509, forward strand.
GAAAACGACCCATCGCTGCGGCTGAAGGACGAGGATTTGCGGGCGCGTGGAGCTGAACAGCAGGCGTCCGCCGCTTCTTCCTCAAGCGCTACGGGCAGACGTTCCACGCCTACACGCGGGCGCAGCGGCTCGGTAAGGCGTTCGAGGCGCTCCAGAACGGCGCGAAGCTGGACGACGTGGCGCTCGGCTACGGCTACGATTCGCACAGCGGCTTCCGTGAGGCGTTCGCGCGGCTGTTCGGGCAAGCGCCGGGACAGAGCCGCAGCGGGTCGTGCATCCTCGTCGCGTGGATCGATACGCCGCTGGGGGCGGTGATCGCCGGGGCGACCGACGAAGGCGTCTGCCTGCTCGAATTCACCGACCGCCGGATTCTGGAAGCCCAGTTTGCGACGCTTCAGCGCTGGTTCGCCCGCCCGATCCTCCCCGGACAGAACGAGCATCTGCTGCAACTGCAAGCCGAGCTTGGCGAATACTTCGCCGGGACGCGCCAGCGCTTCGGCGTGCCGCTGGCGTATCCGGGGACGCCGTTCCAGCGGCGGGTGTGGGACGAGCTGCTGCGCATCCCGTATGGCGAGACGCGCTCGTACCAGCAGGTGGCGGAAATCCTGGGCGCACCCAACGCGCCGCGCGCCGTCGGGCACGCCAACGGCTTGAACCGCGTCGGCATCGTCATCCCGTGTCACCGGGTGGTCAACAAGCACGGCGAGCTGGGCGGCTACGGCGGCGGCTTGTGGCGCAAGCGCTATCTGCTCGATCTGGAACAGAGCGTGCGCGCGCCGGTCGTGGACGCGCAGGCGACAGCGCCCGTGCTGACTCCCTGAGCCTGTGAAAACGTGGGGGTACAAAGGCTTGATTGGGCGCAGCACGTGTCCCATCGAAGATGGGCGCGCCCCTCCCTACTCACGATCATGGACACTCTCGATACCGCGCTGATTCGGCGTGCGATTGGGGTCTGAGTCATAATCGGATGCATTATTCGCACCCGATTTTCGTTTGACGGAGACCCCGATGACCGTACCAGTCAGTCCCGAATACCGCGCCGCGCCCGACCGCTACGACGGCAGGATGCCGTACATCCGCTCCGGGCGCAGCGGCTTGAAGCTCCCGGCGATTTCGCTGGGGCTGTGGCACAATTTCAGCGGCGTCGACCCTATCGAGAATTCGCGCGCTATGCTGCGCCGCGCCTTCGACCTGGGCATCACGCACTTCGACCTCGCCAACAACTATGGTCCGCCCTACGGCTCGGCGGAGGAAACGTTCGGGCAGATTCTGCGCAAGGATTTCCTGCCGTTCCGCGACGAACTGATCATCTCGACCAAAGCGGGCTACGACATGTGGGCGGGTCCTTACGGCGAGTGGGGGTCGCGCAAGTATCTGCTCGCCAGCCTCGATCAGAGCCTCAAGCGCATGGGGCTGGAATACGTCGACATTTTCTACCACCACCGCCCCGACCCGGAGACGCCGCTTGAGGAGACGATGAGCGCGCTCGACGCGGCGGTGCGGCAGGGCAAGGCGCTGTACGTCGGCATCTCCAATTACCGGGCGGAGCGCACCCGTCAGGCGGCGCAGATTCTGCGCGGTCTGGGGACGCCGTGCCTGATCAATCAGGTGAGCTACAGCATGATGAACCGCTGGGTGGAAGCCGACGGCTTGCTCGACGCGGCATACGACGAGGGCGTCGGGCTAATCTTCTTCTCGCCGCTGGCGCAGGGGAAGCTGTCGGATCGCTACCTGCACGGCATCCCGGAGGATTCGCGGGCGGGCAGGGACAAGCGCTTTTTGAAGCCGGAGCAGATCACGCCGGAATATCTGGCGCAGGCGCGGCGGCTGAACGAGATCGCGCAGGCGCGCGGG
>JAXLWE010000059.1:0-31532 GCA_046328655.1 Anaerolineae bacterium
GGGTCGTGTAGCAGCTTCAGGTAATTATCCAGCCCGACGAATGGCGCGTTCCCCGAACGGAACGTCGATACATTCACGTCGTACAGGCTCATCTGGATGTTGACGAAGATCGGGTACGCCATCGTCAGAGTGGTGTAGAGCAGCATAGGAACGACGAACAGATAATTGCTTCGCTTGCGGACGCGTGCAAGCCACGACATGCGAGATGTCGGCGCATAGCCGCCGCGATACGTGTGTCTCAGTGCCATTGCGATCCAATTCTGGTGACGTTGGCTGTATTCGGGTTCAGGGATGCGGGGGCACATCCGGGACATGCCCCCGCATGAGCGTCATGAGCCGAGCAAGGGCGTGATGATGCTCGCTGCTTTGTCGAGGGCGTCCTTCACCGTGCTCTGCCCGCTGATCGCCGCCTGCATCGCATCCTGAATGGCATTCGACATCTCAAGATAATGCGGACCGTAAGCGCGGGCGCGCGCCACCTTCACCGCTTCCAGGAAGATGCTCAGCACCGGGTCTTCCGTCCAGTAGGGGTCTTCCGCAACATCCGACCGGCTGGGGAACATGCCCAGTTCCTGAATGAAACGCTTGTAGTTCTCCGGCTCCTGTGTCCAGGCGATGTATTCCCAAGCGGCATCGACATTGGGGCTGTCTTTGGTTACGCCGTAGTTTTCGCCGCCCAAAATCGACGTGAATGCCTGATCCTTCGGAATCGCCGAGACCGCCCATTTCACGTCCGGGAAGTTGTTGTTCATTTCCGGGATGAACCAGGGACCCGCCAGCATCATCGCTGCTCGCTGGTTGCCGAACTCCTCCTTGACCGCCCACTGATTCCAGCCGAGGACCCCCTTCGACATGCTGCCCGCATTGACCAGATCGACCCACAACTGGAGTGCCTTCTGACCACCTTCGTCGTTGATGGTCGCCAGATCGCTCCCGGTTGACCACAGGAACGCCAGCCACTGGAAAACGCCTTCTTCGCTGTGGTCGGCGTCCAGAACCACGCCGTAGCGCTCTCCTTCGGTCAGCGCCTGCGCCGCGGCTGCCAGCTCGTCCCATGTCGTCGGCGTATCGACGCCCGCTGCTGCCTGCATGTCGGTATTCATCCACCACGCGAGGCAGTTGCTGAAGCAGGGGACACCATAGTTCACGTTTTCATAGACGGTCGAACTCCAGTGTCCGGGGAAATACAAGTCCGACTGTCCCCACGCTCCTACCTGGTCGGTCAGGTCAGCGAGCACACCCAGCGCCGCAAAGCCGTGAAAGTCGGGATTGTCGATAATGCAGATATCAGGCAATTCCCCAGCGGCAGCCCCTTGAATCAGCAGCGTTCGGAAGTCCTTGAAGGGAATCGTCGCATGTTCAATTGCGATATTCGGGTGGCTGTCCATGAAACGCTGAATCTGGGCTTCATGCGCGTCGCCAAAGGATGTCCCTGCCCAGGGGTCGATAATGCTGATGGTCGTCTGCCCCTGACGTTTCCGAGCGGTCGGCGCAGCGCCGGCGATCCGCAGTCCAGAGGCTGCCGCAGCCAAGCCTGCGCCGCTCAGGGCGCTGGTTTTCAGGAAATCCCGACGGCTCAGTTTGTTTGCTGTCATGAAAATTTCTCCTCAATAGAGTTTGAAGGGATAGTCTCTCGTCAAAGCGGTTCAGATGGATCGGTTGCGCTCCTCTCTGCCGGTGGCGTATGAAAAGTAGATTGTTCAAGCAATCGTATGCAGTATTCGTATGTAATCTAGCTTGGTTCAGCGGAATTGTCAACTACGCAGCGCAGCCATAGCCAGCGACAAGCGAAGGGCATGACAGCAGGCGATGCGTCATGGCGAAGGCTGGCGAGGCGTGGCTATGCGCGAATTGCGGGATTGAGTGAGTAGGGTAGGTAAGAGCAGGCGATCAGACGGACTGGCGCTCGATCAGCTTCCACTCCGACTGGACGAAGCGTCCCGGACCCGTTACCTGACCGGAGATGCGCTCGAACAGCATCTCGGCGACCTGCCGTCCGATGCCGGGTAGGTCGCGGGCAACGGTGGTCAGCTTCGGCTCGACGATCCGACCTTCGGGAATATCGTCGAACCCCATCACGCCGATGTCGTCTGGTATGCGGAAACCGGCGGTTTTTGCCGTGAGGATCGCGCCGACCGCCATCAGCGAATTGGCGGCGAAAACGACGGACGGCGGGTTCGGCTGCTGAAGGAATGTCTGCATCGCGTGGACACCTCCTTCGAACGTGAACTCCGCTTTCTGGACGAAGCCCGGCTCGATGGGCAGGCTGGCGTCATTCATGGCGCGCTCGTACCCACGCAAACGCGCGGGTCCCGGCGGCATATCGCCAGCAACGCCCATGAAGCCAATTCGACGATGACCTTTTGCCTGGATCAGCCACGTGATCGCTTCGAAAGTGGCTGACTGGCTCGTGCCGCCGACCACATCCATCAGCGGATGTTCCACCTGCGCGCCGACCGCGACGACCGGGATGTGGCTGCGCCGGATGAAATTGTCCAGATCGGCGGCTGTCAGCCGGTGCGGGGCGATAATCACGCCGTCGACCGGACGGCGCAGCACCGTTTGCAGGAATCGCGCCTCGTTTTCGTAGATGTGGTCGCCGTTGGAGATCAGCACGTCATAGTCGTGGATGTACGCGACATCCTGTATGGCGCGGACAACCGGGTGATAGAAGGCATTGGATATGTCCCCGATCATGACCGCGATCATCTGCGTGCGCTGCGTGCGCAGGCTGCGCGCGATCATGTTGGGCTGGTAGCCCAGCGTTTCGACGGCATTCAGAATGCGCTGCCGGGTTTCCTCGGTGACGGGGAACGGGGTAGGCGTATCACTCAGGACGCGAGATACGGTACTCTGGGAGACGCCCGCCAGTTTCGCTACGTCATTCATTGTCGGAATTCGACTAGGGCGCTGCTTTCGTCTCGCCATGCGCTTCCCGTTTCAAAAGAATGGCTTCACGCGATACGGGCAACGAGTCGTCAAAGCCTAATCACGCGGCAATTACAGGAGAAAAACCCGAGAGAGCGATACACAGGCTGCCTCTCTGGGGTGAGTATAGCATAACCACCCGCTCCGTGAGTCGCTGTGAGTAAAGGCTGGGCAGTCGCGCACCGGCTTGCACGGCTGCCCAAACCCGGCTGGACTTGCTTCCGTAGTCGCGCGGCTTCAGGTCAGCGGACGCCAGAACTGGCTGTTGTCCTTATTGATCACGGTCACGCCTGTATCGACATTCGGAGGCAGCGGCGAAATTCCGGCTGCCTGCCAGTCGGACACCGACTTGATCATGCTGTTGCGCACCATGTATGCGAACAGCGTGCCCCAGAAGCCCATCTGCCAGGTTCCCTGCGCCAGCGTCGCGCCCAACTGACCGTTGTCAATCAGGTCGAGCGTCCCGGCGTCGAAGTCGAAGCCGATGTGAGCGACCTGATCGGTCATGCCCGCTTCACGAAGCGCCTGTGCCGCGCCAATCGCCGCCTGAGCGTTGCTGCTGAACACCGCCTTGATGTCAGGATCGGCTTGCAGGAGCGCGGACAACCCCGACGCCGCCTGTTCGGACGTATTCTGGTTGTCGACGATGTATTCGCTGCCGCTCACGATGCCGGGGTACTCCGCCGCCAGCGTGTCGATGAAGCCCTGCGTGCGCTGTGCCAGGTTGTTCTGCGACGGCACGGTGATGACAGCGGCTTTCCCGCCATCGACCAGCCCGCCGACGTAGCGCGCCGCGACCACGCCCGCGTAGTAGTTGCCCGTGCCCAGGAACGAATAGCGCTTGCTCAGCGGCGAGTCGGCGTCGAACGTGACTAGCGGCGTACCGTTGGCTATCGCGCTGTCAATGGTCGGCTGCAAACCCTCGGCATTGATGACGGTCAGCACGACGCCGTCCGGCTCCAAGCCGAGCGTTTGCTCCAGAACAGCCGTCTCCTGGGTGAGATCGTACTGCTCCGCGCCCTGATAGACCGACTGAACGCCCAGATATTCGGCGGCATCCTGCATCCCCCGATAGGCATCCTTCCAGTAGGAGATGCCGGACAGGAAGGTCACCATATAGTAGGTCTGGTCTTCCTGCGCTTTCGCCAGGCTGAACCCGTGCGCCCCAAGCATGGTGGCGGCGGCAGCGACTCCGGACTTCTTCAGAAATTCACGTCTATTCATTTCTTTCGCTCCCCTTACCTAATAAACGATTTATCGAAAGATGCCCGCGCAGGCTTAGCCGGATTTCCTGCCGCGAACGCAATTGCCAGCGCTGACTCAGGGTATCGAATCCCCACCGCCAGCAGCAGCACGACACCCATTGAAAGTTGCTGCCAGTACACGGGCACGCGCAGCAGAATTAGCCCGTTGTTGATGAATCCGACGAAGATCGGGCCGAACAAGCCGCCGATGACCGTGCCTTTCCTCCTGCAGGCTGCACCCGCCGATGATGCAGGCGGCGATGATGCGCAATTCCTCGCCAGAACCGGAGCGAAGTCGCCGACCGTGAAGCGGGAGACGGACAGCACGCCCGCGAGCGCCGCCAGAAAGCCCGATAGGGTGTAGACGCCGATCTTGACCAGCGCGACGTTGATGCCGGACAGCCGTGCCGCTTCCTCGTTGCCGCCGACGTAGTAAATCTGGCGGAATGCGGGAGAGCGGCGTACGAGGAAATCGCCGATGAGGATGACCAGCAGCGCGATCAGGATCAGGTTGGGACTTCAAGCGTTTTGCCTTGCCTGCAGACGAAATATTCCTGCGGTATTCGGCGACAATCGTGCCTTCGGTCACCGCCAGGCTGACGCCGCGCGCGATGCCCATCATGCCGAGCGTCGTAATGAACGGGTTGATCCGAATTCGCGTAATCAGCAGCCCGTTGATCAAGCCTGCCAGCACGCCCACGCCAATCCCCGCCAGCACCGCGAGCGGAATGGCGACGTGAGCGTGCAGCGCCGTGGCAACCGTCACGCCGCCAAGCGCGAACACCGAGCCGACCGACAGCCGAGCCGCCGGACGCCAGCGCCGCCGTCATGCCAAAGACCATAATGGCGGAAGTCGCAAAGCCGAGACTGATGGCGTTCAGGTTCGGCGTGGTGAGGAAGCGTCCGGTGATGAGCTGAAGCGCCAGCCCGATCAGGATGATCAGGATGACGAGGGTCGCTTCGCGCGCCCTCAGCAGCCGCGTCACGAAGTTCGCGGCTGGGGTACGGGTATTTTTCGCTGGAATGTCGCTTACGGGAGTCGTGCTTGCCATAGATTGTCTCACTCGTGATGATGACTGGCGGAACGGATAATCTTTTCTTCGCTGGCTTCCGCCTCGGTGTATTCGGCGACCAGCTTGCCCTCGTGCATGACCAGAATGCGGTCGCTCATGCCGAGGATTTCGGGCAGCTCGGACGAGATCATGATGACGCCGACGCCGCTCTCGGCAAGCTCGCGCAGCAGGAAATAAATCTCTTTCTTCGCGCCCACGTCGATGCCGCGCGTCGGCTCGTCGACGATCAGCACTTTCGGCTTGATCGACAGCCATTTGGCGACCAGTGTCTTTTGCTGGTTGCCGCCGCTCAAGCGTCGAACTTCCTGCTCGATGCCCGGCGTAGTGATGTTCAACTGGCTGACGTAATGCTGGGCGAGCGCGCGTTCTTTGGCTCCAGCGAGGAATCCGCCCCGGCTCACGGAGCCGATGACGGCGGATTCGATATTCAGCTTGATGCTCATCTCCAGAAAACAGACCGGCGGCTTTGCGGTCTTCCGGCAGTAAGCCTAAGCCAAGCGCAATCGCGTCCTGCGACGAGCGGATGTGAGCCGGGCTGCCGTCGAGGATGATTTCGCCTTCCGCTCTGGGGTCGACGCCGAAGATGGCGCGGCAAGCCTGCTGCGCCCAGAAGCCGAGCAGCCCGGCGATCCCCAGCACTTCGCCGCGGTGATTGAGCGTGAAGCTGTTGCGGGTATCCGAGTTGGGCAGGCGAACGCTGCGCACGTCGAGCAGGGAGCGCCAACGCTGGAGGCTTTGGGCGGATACATGTCGCCCAGCTCGCGCCCAACCATCATCCGAATGACGCGACCCGGCGTCACCTCGCTGATCTTTTCCGTGCCGGACGTACCTGCCATCGCGCAGCACGGTCACGCGGTCGGCGAGCGCGAATACTTCGATCTTGTGGCTGATGTAGAGGATGCCGACGCCATCGTTCGCCAGTCGGCGCAGGAAGCCGAGCAGCAGATTCGCTTCGCTGTCGGTGAGCGCCGACGGGTTCGTCAAGGATCAGGACTTTGCAGTCCAGACAGGGCTTTGGTGATCTCGGACAAGCTGGCGCCGGGCAATTGGAAGCTGCCTGACGGGCGTGCGCGGGTCAACTGCGACATCCAGTGCTTGCAGCAGGCGTTCCGCGCCCGAAAAGCTCGCCATAGCGCACCAAGCCAAGCCGGTTGGTGGGGAGGCGACCGGGAAGATGTTCGGCGACGGTTAGCGGCGGAACAAGGCTGGAGTTCCTGATGTACGATGGCGATGCCGAGGATGTTGGCTTCGCGCGGTGTGGTGTAGCGCACCGGGCGCCCCTGAAAGCGAATCTCACCGGAATCCGCGCTTTCGATCCCGGCGAGGATTTTCATGAGCGTGCTTTTGCCCGCGCCGTTCTCGCCAATGACCGCGTGGATTTCGCCCGCCTGGAGTTCGAGATGAACGTCGTCCAGCGCGCGCGTGCCGGGGAAATCCTTGGTGATACCTGCCGCTTCCAGAACTGCCGCCATAAAACCCCACTCTTCAAAAACGCTATTTTCGAGTGCGTCCTGCCTCACAGATGTGAAACCGGAATCGACCCGCCAGGCGGGAAATCACTGTTTTTAGCAATCGTATGCAGCAAACGTATGAACTATAATATCCAACAGCCAGAGAGTCAAGAAATGCGTGGGATTCCGGCTGAGACTGGCGGTGGAACAGGAGGCATCAGCGGCTATTCAAGCTGCGCAGGTTGGCGTTGGGATTGCTTAGGAGTGAACCGAAAGGGGCACCGTGTGGCGGAAACCGCCCGTCGTCACTCCGACTTGAGGGCGACGACAGTGGTCATGCGCGCGGCTCGCAGCGCCGGGTACAGTCCGGCGCAGATGCCGACGAATGTCGCCAGTGATAAGGCGAACAACGCCAGCTCGGTGGGGATGACGACCAGATTGCCGCCGATCTGCGAGGTATCGACCGGAAGGAAGATGAACCCGCTGCCCTGGTCACCCTGTGGCATGTTGCGCACCGCTTCGTTGATCAGGTTCTGGATCACGTAAGAGACGGCAAGACCCGACAACCCACCAACCAAGCCGACCAGCCCGGCTTCGATCAGGAAGATGGTCAGAACGTCACGGTCGGTCGCGCCAATGGCTTTCATCAGCCCGATCTCGCGGGTGCGTTCCAGAATCGCCATCGTCATGGTGTTGGCGACGCCGAACGCTGCCACGAGCAGGGCGATGCCGCCGACGCCGCCCAGGATCAGGCGCATGGTGGTGAAGAAGCCGTTGATCTGGTTGAGGAATTCGCCCATGCCGCCGGCGCTGAAGCCGAGGTCGCGCACGGCTTGCGATACGTCGCCGGCGGTTTCGCGGCTGGCGGCGACCACCAGAATCTGCGAGTAGGTGAACGTGTCTGGGTCGATGGGCTGCCCATTGATCCACTCGTTCAAGTCGAGGATGTCCTGAATCGGCAGGAACACCACGTAGTCGAAACTGGTTCCGGGCGTGAGAATGCCGCGTACCTGCAAATCCATGTCGAGGGTGCGCGTGCCGTCCATACTGTAGACGTTCAGCGTCAGCGGCGTGTTGAGCATATCCACATGGATCGGCTGGTATTCCTCGGCGGTGGGGTCATAGAAATTGTCCGCGACCATCGGACCGACCACCGCCTGTCCGCTGGCAATCGCCAGCTCACCCTCGCTGATGTTCAAGCCCAGATACGGCAGGAAGCGCGGGTCGATTCCGAGTGTCTGACCGCCGCCCATGTAATCCTCGGCGGCGAGCTGCCCCCACGATGCGAGGTCGAGCATTGGAATCACGGCGGTGATGCCGGGTATCTGGCTGAGCGCCCGGACGGCATCTCCGTTAAGCTGGGGGGCGGTGTCCTGACGATCCCACGCGGGATAGACCTGAATCTGGGTGAGCGCGCTGCTGTTGCCGAACCCGGCTTCGGCGGCGCGCTGCAAGCCAATCGTCAGGGCGATCAACAGGACAACGGCGGTCGTACCCACGAGGACTCCGCCCGCCGTCATCGCCAGCCGCGCGCGGGCGCGCAGCAGGTTATGCACCGCCAGTTGCGCTAACTCCTGAAGCATCGCCTAGCCGCCCAAGCCCAGAAAGCCGAGTAACAGCCGTCCAAGCAGGTTTTCTTCTTCCTCCTGCTCGGCAGGCGGCGCGACCATCTCCGGCGGCATTTCCGGCGGTGGAGGCGGCGTCACGGCTTCGCCATCGAACGACGCGACCAGCGTCTGCTTGCGGTTGAGGTCGTCGGTGTACGTGAGCGTGAAGGTCACGCTGTAGTCGCCTTCTTCGAGCGGCTGAATCACCGCGTTGATGGTTTCGTTTTTAGTGCTGGCAATCGGGCTGAGCAGCGTTTCCGCGCCTTCCAGGATGTCGGCGTTTTCCGTCGTCACCTTCACGTCCGTCACCTGAAAGTCATTCTCGCCGTTGTTCGTCACCCGCCACGACACCGGCAGCGGCTCGCCCACGTTCGCTTCTTCGGGCAGCGGGCTGGCGAGGCTGGTCTGCACGCGCAGCGGGGCGATCACGATCACGCTGGCGCGCAAATTCTGCTGCGCCGTGCTGCCGTCGGATTTCTGGTAGCGCACGGTGATCGGCAGGCTGTAGATGCCGCTGGTCACCGAGCTATTGACGATGAATGCCTGTTCCAGCGAAATGCTGCCACCCGACGCGAGATTGCCGACGTACAGCGTATCACCCGCGCCGAGCGGGGCGAGGGCGCTGCTCGGCGTCGTGCTCGAACCGCCGCTGCCACCCGTGCCGCCGCTTCCGCTGCCAGAGTCGGCGGGCGGATCGACCGTGCCGAACGTCGCCAGCGTCTCAATCGCGTCCGCCTGACCGACGTTCTGCAACGTTATGGTCAGGGTGAAGCGGTCTCCGGGGCTGAGCGAGTCGATCCCGTCGCCGATGCTGTAGCTTTCCAGCAGGATCAGGGCTTCGGGCTTCGCCACGCGCGCGATTTCGATGGTCAGGCTGCTGCTCGTTTCCTTCGTTTCGCCGTCCTGCAAGAATGAGATGGTCACAGGCTGCGACTGCGGACCAGACTCCGCTGACGGGTTCACGACCATCGGCAGGTCGACATCCACTGTGTCGCCGGGGGCGATGTCGCCGAGCGGGCGGCTGTCGCCCTGACTCCCGGCAAGCAGAATGTCGTCTTCGCCGGCGATGCGCAGCAGCACGCGCGAGGCGGTCTTGTTGCCGGTATTGGTCATCGAGACGTGGACAATCACCTGCGCGCCGGGCGCGGGCATCTGCGGCTCGACGCTGTAGCCGGTCAGCGTCATCTGGGCGACTTCGTTGAGCGCTGAAATCTCCACGCCCAGATCGGCGGTGCTGGTGTAGGTCTTACCCTCGAAATCGCGGTAGGACGCCGTGATCGGGACGTTGTTGGGACCCTCGCTCGCGTCGCGCGCCGCCAGCGCGTTGAGCGTGACCTGCACCGAACTGCCGGGCGGCATGTCGGGCAAGGCGATGTCCGCCTGACCGTTCGCCGGGAAGAATTTGCCATCCGAATCGAGCGAGACAGATACGCCGAGCGCGGCGCGGTTGCCCTGATTGAGCAGCACCAGGGTCAGCGCGACCGGACCACCCGGCACGACAATCGACGGGATCGCGGCGAAATCGCGCACGATCAGCGACGGCTGACCAGGGACAATCGTCGCCGGGGGCAGGGTGGGGACTTCTGTCGGGGCGGGCAGGGTGGGGACAGCCGTCGGCGGTGGTTGCGTCGGTCCGGGCGGCGCGTTCACGGTGAGCGTATTGGGAGACGCCGCCGTGCCGCCAAGCGGATCGCTGACTTCGATGCCGTAAGTCCCGGTAGGCAGATCAGCCGGGAGCACCGCCGTCAGCGCGCCGCTGTTGACGAACGTCACGGTCAGAAGCCCCATGCCGACCAGCCGGATCGTCGTGCGGTCGGTGAAGTTCGCTCCAAAGACCGACAGCACACCGTTTACACCGCCATTGGTGAACTGCGACGGCTCGCTGCGCGAAACCGTGATCGGCTGTGGTGTCTGTGTTGCATCCTGCGCCCGACTCATCTCGCCCTGCAGCACGAGCAGGCACGACACGAGCGTGACGAGAAGAACCCATTTCAAGAGCGGCTTACGCGACATGCTCTCGTTTGCGCTCCTTTATCATCTGATCATCAACAATCTCGCCGTCCTGTAAGCGAATCAGGCGGTCGGCGTACTTGGCAACTCCCTGATCGTGCGTCACGACGATCACGGTTTTCCCGGCTTTGTCGCGCAGGGCGCGCAGCATTCGCATGACAAGCTGCCCGGTTTTGCTGTCGAGCGCGCCGGTCGGCTCGTCAGCCATGATGATCGGCGGCTCGTTGAACAGCGCGCGGGCGATAGCGACGCGCTGCTGCTGCCCACCGGAAAGCTGCGACGGGCGGTGATCGGCGCGATCCATCATCCCCAGCATACTGAGCAGTTGGGCGGCACGGTCTTCGCGCAAGTCGCGCGGCATACCGACGAACACGCCGGGCAGGGCAACATTTTCGAGCGCCGTCAGCGTCGGGATGAGGTGGAAGCTTTGAAAGACGAAGCCGACCGTCTCGCGCCGGAATTCCGCCAGCTCGGCGCTGTTGAGCATGTCGAGGCGACGCTCGGCGACTTCGATCACGCCGTCGGTCGGGCGATCCAGCCCACCTAGCAGGTAGATCAGCGTGCTCTTGCCCGACCCGCTGGGTCCCATGACGGCGACGAACTGCCCGGCGTCGATCTGGAGACTGATGTTCTTGAGCACGGGCAGCGGCTGCCCGCCGATCTCGTAGGTTTTGTGGATGTTCTGCCCGACGATAATCGCGCTCATCCGCCACCCCCTCTGATGACCGGGCGCATCTCGACCGCCGCGGGCGCGCTTGCTTCGGATTCCGACTCTGGCGCCGACTTGTCGGGCGTGGTCATGGGCGGCTCGACCTGCAAATCAGGTGTAGCCTCTTCGGTGCCTTCGGGCATCATGATCGACTGCGAATCCTCCGCAGCCGGGGCGGGCTTGCCGATGCTGCCCAGCGCCGGAACCAGCGCGCCGATGAGCACCCACGCCACGATCACCAGCGTAACCGCCGCCCGCTTGCCGCCAAGCGCCACACGCCCGCCGATGTAAAGCAGCCCCAGATTCCACAGCCAGAACAGCGTGAAGTTGCTCGCCAGCGTCGTAAGGACAGCTTGCGAGAATGCCGGGAGCGTCTGGAAGGCTTGCCAACGCTCCAGCACGAGCGAAAAACCCATCATGCCGGGCTTGCCCCCGGCGGCGAAGTATAGCTGCTGGATCACCAGCATGAGCGCCAGCGGGACGCTCGCCCAGATGGCGATTTGCAGGTTCAGCCCAAAGCTGGGGCGCGTGCCGTTAATCAGCGAGACTTCCGACAGCACCACCGCCTGAATGAACCACGCGACCAGCGCGCCGGTCGCCGCCAGCAGCGCGGTCATGACCGTCTTGCTGACATCCGGCGCGGGCGCGGCGGACTGCCCCATGCCGGGGCTGTTCGGCACGACGAAACCGCCTTCGATGCCGCTCGCGCCGCCAGAAACGCTCGCGTCGGGCGGAAGCACAATTGCGGGGGCTTCGCCGGGCGCTATCGCTGCTTCTTCCAACACAGGTTGATGCACCGCGCTGAACCCGGTGATGATGAGCATCAGCAGACCAACCCACAACCAGTGACGGCTCATCGGGAGCGAGCGAAAAAACACCACCGGCTGCAAGAGCACGGCTGAAACATTCCCGATCAGGCTGCGAGGACGCCGGGAATAGGTCATCATCCCGGTCGTCCGAGACCGTGCGGATTGTGCAATCAAGACGCGCTTCTCCTGTACCTGTTCGTTTCGGTCACGCATAGGATACGCTGCCCGCTACCTTTGAGCGTGTTGTGATGTGTCAGGGTAAAGAGTCGTACAGTGAACGAAGCGATGAGTCATGAGAATGGCGACAGCGAATAGATGGGAGAGCCTTCAGGGATTCAGGCGAATGGCCACAGTCCTGCGCCACCCGGCGACATGGCAGGACGGGCGTCTTTCTCGCCGCAAGTATGTGATGGCTCGTCATCAGTCACATCGGTGGGGTCTGGCGTCTGGATTCACGCTCGCGCATTTTCTGTCTGTACTCTCCTGGAACGCATGACCCACGCAAAATTTCTCCGGCAGAGCCAGCGATAGACCGGCTGTGGCGGTTCAGTCCTTGATGAAAGGACGTCGAAACGTGTGTTTTGGTTCCTGTCCTTAACATTTCTTCTCATTCGCGGGTTAATAGTACCGTGAATATTTAGCAGGTAAATAGACGGTTTCCCTACTGTTGTCTGGCGGGCGGCGTGGCATCACCAATAGGAGAATACTCGCGTTCCACGGTGGCTCCAATCTGCATTTGCTTCCAGCCCGGCAAACTGGTACAGTCGCATAAGGCGGAGGGATACAAGTAACCATGCTCCAGTCATCGGATGCGTTTTGGCAGGATCAACTCGCTGAAAGCCTGATCCAGAGCATTAACGTCTGGGTGAACGTCTGTGACCGAAACCTCAACATCCTCGTCTGGAATCCGACCGCCGAGCGTATCAGCGGCTATTCCGCCGACGAAACCATCGGTCATCCGCTCATCTGGGACTGGCTTTACCCCGACGACGTGCGTCGCCAGGAGGTGCTCGACCTCACCTCGCATGTGCTGGTGCGAGACGGGCACATACGCGGCGTCGAAACCGAAATCTGCTGCAAAAACGGGGACTACAAGACCATCACCTGGTATTCCCGCCCGCTGGTCGATGACATTGGCACCGTGCAGGGGTTCGTCACCTTCGGCTACGACAACACCGACAAAAAACGCGCCGAGCGCGCGCTCCAGAAAGCTCACAACGAGCTGCACGTCCTCTACGAAATCGCGTCGATTACCAACGAGATCAGCAACCTCAACCTGATCCTCGAACGCTCGCTGGAGCGCATCCTCTCGGTGATGAAAAGCTCCGGCGGCTCCATGCATCTGTGGGACAGCGAAATCGGCAAGCTGATCCCGGTGGTCGCCTGCGGTATCCAACCGGCGCAGTACCCCAGCACCGAATTCGTCTACGGCGTGTACCGCCGTGCGAAAGACCAGCAGGCAACCAAAGCGCCGACCGAATACGGGAGCGCTATCGCCCGGTCGGATGCGTTTCTGGGCGTGGCGATGCGCGCCAAAGGGCAGATATACGGCGTGATCAGCATTCTGGTCGGTGCGGATATCGAAATCAGCCAGGACGACCTCGCGCTGCTCAACTCGATTGCCGACCAGATCGGAATCGCGGTCGAAAATGCCCGCCTGTACCGCCAGTCGCAGCACCTCGCCGTCGCAGAGGAGCGCCGCCGCCTTGCCCGCGACCTGCACGACTCGGTCACCCAGTCGCTCTACAGCCTGACGCTGTTCGCCGAGGCAGGGCAGCGCCTGCTGCGCAGCGGCGAGATCGAGCGGGTCGAAAAATACATGGATCGCCTCAGCCAGACGGCGCAGGACGCCCTGAAAGAGATGCGCCTGCTGCTGTATGAGCTGCGCCCCTGGGCGCTGGAATCCGGCAAGCTGGTCGAGACGATCCAGCACCGGCTCGACGCGGTCGAGCGCCGATCCGGGCTGACGGCGCACCTGATCACGACGCCGCTGCCCACGCTGCCGCCCCGGTTTGAGGACAACCTCTATCACATCACGCTGGAAGCGCTCAATAACGCGCTGAAGCACGCCTTCGCCTCCGCCGTGACCGTTCAAGTCTGCGCCGATGAACAGGCAGTCTTTCTCGACGTGATCGACAACGGCACGGGCTTCGATGCCGCTGCTATGACCAAGCCTGGCGGCATGGGGCTATCCAACATGCGCGAGCGCGCGGAGGAGCTAGGCGGCACGTTCACGATTGAATCATCGGTGCAGGGCGGGACGACCGTCCGCGCCCGTCTGCCGTTTAGTTCGTGATGCCGGGGAAGCCTGACGTGATTTCCGTACTGATTGTTGACGACCACCCGATTGTACGCGAGGGACTTCATGCCCTCATCAGCACCGAGTCGAACATGCGCATCGTCGGGGAAGCCGCCAACGGCGTCGATGCCGTGCGCATGGTGCGCGAACTCAAGCCGGACGTGATTCTGCTCGACCTGATCATGGAGCCGATGAGCGGAATCGAAGCCATCGAGCGCATCAAAGCCGAAAACCCCAACGCCCGCATTCTGGCGCTCACCAGCTTCACCGAGGACGACATCGTCTTTCCGGCGATCAAAGCGGGCGCGCTCGGCTATCTGCTCAAGGACTCCGCCCCGAACGATCTGCTCCACGCCGTCCACAACGCCTATCAGGGCATCCCTTCGCTCGCGCCATCTATCGCCCTCAAGCTGATTCAGGAGATCGACCATCCGTCGGGCACGCCGCCAGTTGAGTCGGACACGCTGACCGAGCGGGAAATCCTGATCCTCAAGCACGTCGCGCAGGGTTTGACCAACCACGAAATCGCACAACTGCTGGTCATCAGCGAGCGCACCGTTCGCAACCATGTCGGAAGCATTCTCAGCAAGCTTCACCTCGCCAACCGGACGCAGGCGGCTCTCTATGCACTGCGCGAAGGCATCGTTCGCCTCGACGACACAGCCACAAATCATTCACCCACCAACCAATAGGACATTTGACTTAACTGCCTAAGTCATTTGGCTCAAATCAGTAATATTCCGTAAGAAATTCCCTAAAATACACGGGACTCGAAGCGGCATCCATAGTTCAAGGAAGGGGCTTATGAAACGGTCTATTCTCTTTCTAATCGCCGTTCTGTTGGTCGTGACCGTCTCTGCTTACGCGCAGGACAGCGGTCCGAGTATCGCCCTGTTCAATCCGCTCGGCAACAACGACTACGTAGCGTCAGCCGAAAGTGGCGTCCGCAGCATTATCGAGGCGGCAGGCGGCACGGTGCAGGCATTCGACGCCGGATTCGACCCCGCCGAGCAGTTGAACCAGATTCAGGACGCCATCACCGCCGGGGGCTTCGACGCCTTCATCATCTACTCGGTGGACGGTGTTGGTGTGACGGTCGGCGTCGATGCTGCCACCGAAGCCGGAATCCCCGTGATCTCGCTTGACGCGCCGATCAACCCGGATCGCCAGACGCTCGTGCCCTACAAGAACGTCGCCGGGCAAATCGCGCGTACCGGGCTGGGCGACGGCAAGTATATCGGTCAGGCGATTGTCATGGCGTGCGAAGGCATCGACCCATGCAAGGTCGCCTTCCTGATCGGCTTCGAGGGCTTCCCGCTCGACCTCGACCGGCTCCAAGCAGTTCAGGACATTGTCGCCGCGCACCCGAACATCCAGATCGTCGCCACCCAGGCGGCGAGCTACACGGCTGAAGAAGGCAACTCCGTCACGGCAAATATCCTTCAGGCGAATCCTGACCTCAGCGTGATCGCTTCGGTCGGCGACCAGATGATCGTCGGCGCGGAGCTGGCAGCCGAGGACGCCGGGATCGACGGCATCAAGTTCATTGGGCAGGGCGGCAGCCAGGATGGTTACGCGGCAGTCAAAGCCGGTCGCTGGTTCGCCACCATCGCCAACATCCCCTATACCAACGGGCAGATCGCTGCGCAGATGGCGCTGCAAGCCATCGACGGCACGCTGATCATCCGCTCGGTCGATATGTACAACCAGGCGCCGCCTTTCCCATCCAGCGGTCCGATTATCACGCAGGCAAACGTCGACGAGTTCGAGCCGCAGTGGTAAGCGAACTGGTCGACGCATAGACCAACTTCTCTATGAGAGGTAACACACAGTTGCAGGGGCACGACACATCGTGCCCCTGAAGCCAGCATCCCAATTCGCCTCCGTTTCGCCAGCCGAGGGGCATGTTGAGCAGCGAGTATTTCGTTCAGGCACAGGGCATCGCCAAGCGCTTTTTCGCGGTGCAGGCGCTCGACGCGGTGGACATCGCCATTCAGCGCGGCGACATCCATGCCCTCGTCGGCGAGAACGGCGCGGGGAAATCGACGCTGGCGAAGATCATCAGCGGCGTCATTCGCCCGGATTCGGGCACGCTGATCATCAACGACCGCGAGGTGCATTACGCCTCGCCCCACGACGCCTTGCTCGACGGCGTGACCACCATCTCGCAGGAAATCTCGCTGTTGACCAAACAGACTGTGCTGCACAACGTCCTGCTCGGTCAGGAAGACGCGCGGTCGGGCATCCTCGACTCGCGCCGGATGCTGCAGCGCTACGACGAGATTCGCAACTTGACCGGCTTCGACATCGATCCGCGCGCTCGCGTCAGCGCTTTGCGCATGGCAGACCAGAAGAAGGTCGAAGTCATGCAGTCGATTGCCCGCAAGGCGCAGTTGATCGTCATGGACGAGCCGACGGCGATGCTCTCCGATGAAGATACAGCGGCGTTCCTCAAAATCGTCCGGCAGCTACGCGAGATGGGGCTGACCATCATCTACGTGTCCCATTTCCTGCGCGAAGTCCTCGATCTGGCGAACAGGGTGACGGTCATGCGCAACGGGCAGGTCGTGCGCACCGCCCCGGTCGCCGAGGAGCGGGTCGAAACGCTGGTGACGGCGATGCTCGGCAAGACCATCGCCCAGATGTACCCGTCAAAGGCGATTCCGCCCGACGACGCACCCGACGTGATCAGCGTCAAGGGGCTGCAAAGCGCAGTTTTCAACGGCATCAGCCTGCACGTCCGACAGGGCGAGATCGTCGGGCTGGCGGGGCTGGTTGGCAGCGGGCGCTCGCGGCTGGCGCGGACACTGTTCGGCGCAGAGGCGATTCTGGGCGGCGATATTGCCGTCGCGGGCAAGCCGGTGCGGATTCGCACGATCAGCGACGCGATGCGCGCCGGAATCTACATGCTGCCGGAAAGCCGCAAGGAACAGGGGCTGCTGCTCAAGCTCAACGTCCAGCAGAATCTCTCGCTGCCGCACATGGACGCCGTGACCCGCATTGGCGGGGTCATTCGCGGCGGCTACGAAACCCGGCGCACGAGCGAGCTGGTCAAGGCGCTGCACGTTCAGCCGCCGACCACGCGCAACCGGGTCAACAGTCTTTCCGGCGGCAACCAGCAGAAGGTGCTGTTCGGCAAATGGCTGTTCAAGCAGCCGACGCTGTTCATCGTCGACGAGCCGACGCGCGGCATCGACGTGGGAGCCAAGCAAGCCATATACGAGCTGATCGTCAACCTCGCGGCGAAAGGCATGGCGATCCTGCTGATCTCGTCCGAGATGGAGGAAATCCTCGGTCTTGCGCACCGCGTTCTGGTGATGCGCGAGGGCAGGATCGTGGCGGAACTAAGCGAAGCCGACCAGACACTGACCGAAGATAACGTCATGCGCGCCGCGTTCGGCGCGGCTTAAACAACGAAAGTGAGATGGGCGACACAGCCATGAATCTGCAGCTTTCGCGCACGACCGCACGACCCCGAAATTTGCGTACACTCCTGCTGGATTACGGCATTCTGATCGCGTTTGGCACGGTGTTTGCTTTCCTGAGCGTGCGCACGGATGCCTTCCTCACGCTGCGCAACCAGTTGAACATTCTCGATCAGGCGCACCAGATCGGGCTGATCGCGTGCGCCGGGACGGTGGTCATCATCGCGGGCGGCTTTGACCTCTCGACCGGCGCGATCTTCGCCATGTCGGGCGTGATCGCCGCCATGATCGCGCGCGATCTGGGGCAGGTCGAAGCATTCGCCGCCGCTGCCCCATACCTGGGCTGGATCGCCGGGATCGTCGTAGGGGCGCTGCTCGGCTTGGCGAACGGCGTGCTGGTCACGATGCTGCGCATCAACACGTTCGTGGCGACGCTGGCGTCGGGCATCGTCATTCGCGGGCTGGCGCTGATCATCACGCAGGCGGAGCAGGTGCGCGTCAGCGACGTAGCGTTCCAGTCGCTCGCCCGCGACGGCATCGGCGACGCCAACAACACCATCTTCATCTGGATCGGCTTCGCGCTGATCCTGACCTTCGTGCTGCGGCGCACGCAGTTCGGGCGCTACGTCTTTGCCTCCGGCGATAACCCGGAAGCGGCGCGGCTCTCCGGCATCAACGTCAGCCTCGTCCGCACCACGACCTTCGTCATCAGCGGGTTTGCCGCCGGGCTGGCGGGCGTGCTTCAGGCGTCGAAGTTCCTCAAGGCGCAGAACGACGCCGGGCAGGGCTTGGAGCTGATCGCCATCGCCGCCGTCGTCATCGGTGGGACGAGCATCACCGGCGGCGAGGGGGCGATCTGGCGGACGGTGCTGGGTGTTCTGTTCCTGCGCCTGATCTCCAACGGCTTCAACCTGATCAACGTCAACACGTTCTATCAGGATGTTTTCCAGGGCTTGATCATCCTGTTCGCGGTCGCGCTGGATGCCATGCGCCACCGTCATACCTAGATGCACAGGAAGGACGACGTTTCATGATCCGTTTGACCGTGCTTTACAACCTGCCGGAAGGCGCAGACGAGGGCGAATTTCTGCGCTGGCGGCTGGGCGAACATCAGGAAAGCAACGCTTCGATGGGCGGTGTCACCTATACCGACTTTGGCAGGGTCGACGAGCGCTGGTCGCCGGAAGCGCCGCACGCCCAATCCCCGTATCGCTTCATGACGATTGTCGATTGGACCGACCGCGAGTCGTTCGAGAAGAGCTTCTACGATCCGAAGGCGATGGCGAAGCTGGACGACGATCTGAAGCGAATCGCCGACCCGCTGTTCATGATTAGCGAAATTCTGGTCTCTACTTAATCGGAGGACGAGCACGATGCCATACCGCATATCCGTAGACATCGGGGGTACTTTCACCGACCTCGTGATGGCGAATACCGATACCAGGACGACGACCACCGGCAAGGTGCTCTCGACGCCGGATAATTCGGCAATCGGCGTCATGACCGGGCTGCGTCAGATTGTCGATGATCCCTCGTCGATTGAATTCTTCGTGCATGGCACGACCGTTGGCTTGAACGCCTTTCTGGAGCGCAAGGGCGCGCGCCTGCTGCTGCTCATGACGGCGGGCTTGCGCGACGCCTATACCATCGCGCGCGGCGACCGCAAGACGCTCTACGACGTGCAGTACCGCAAACCACAGCGGCTCGTCCCGCGCCGCGACGTGCTGGAGGTGCGCGAGCGTCTGCGTTCGGACGGCTCGGTATTCGAGCCGCTCCACGAGGAGGATTTTGAGCCGATCATCCAGAAAATCCGCGATGAAGGCATCCAGTCGGTGGCGGTGTGCTTCGTCCATTCCTACGTCAACCCGGCGCACGAGCTGCGCGCCCGCGAAATCCTGCGCGAAGCGCTCGGCAGCGATTTTTCGGTCACGCTCTCGCACGAAATCGCCCGCGAATGGCGCGAATACGAGCGGGCATCCTCCGCCGTGATGAACGCCTACATCGCGCCGGTCGTCCAGCGCTACCTGACCCGGCTGGAAAAGGAACTGACCGATTTCGGCGTCGATACCGCCGTCCACGTCATGCAGTCGAGCGGCGGCATCATCCGCGCCAAGACCGCCCGCGAGCAGCCGGTTCACACGCTGCTGTCCGGTCCCGTCGGCGGCACGATTGGCGGCGTCGCCCTCGCTAAAACGACCGGACGCCCCAACCTGCTGTGCGTCGATATGGGCGGCACGTCGTTCGACATGAGCCTGATCATCGACGGCAAGCCGGGCGTCTCCAACGAGACCGAGCAGGAAGGCTTGCCGCTGCTCCTGCCGCTGGTCGAGATTCACACGATAGGCGCGGGCGGCGGCTCGCTCGGCTGGCTGGAAGCGGGTGCGCTGCGCGTCGGACCGCAGTCGGCGGGCGCTGACCCCGGACCCGCCTGCTACGGGCGCGGCGGCACGCAGCCGACCGTCACCGACGCCAACCTGTTCCTGGGGCGCATTGGTACGGATGCCCGGCTCGGCGGCTGGATGAAGCTCGACTTCGACGCGGCGCAGCGCGCCATCCACTCGGTCGCGGCGCAGTTGAGCCTGAGCGACACCGAGCTTGCCGAGGGATGCTCGCCGTCATCAACGCGAAGATGGCGGACGCCATCCGCACGATCACGATTCGCGTCGGCATTGACCCGCGCGATCTGGCACTCGTGCCCTACGGCGGCGCAGGACCCATGCACGCGGTCTGGCTGGCGCGCGAACTTGGCATCCGCGAGATCGTCGTCCCCTGGAGTCCGGGCACGTTCTCGGCGTGGGGGATGCTGCAAACCGACATCCGCCGCGACCTGACCAGCAATTTCTTCTATCCCGCCTCCAAGACGACATCCGACCAGATCAAGGCGATCTTCGACCAGCTCGTCAGCGAGGGCACGGCGCTGATGAAGGAGGAAGAAGTCACGGACGACGACATGTATTTCGCCATGTCCGCCGACATCCGCTACATCGGTCAGGAGTATTTCGTCACTATCCCGATCAACGCGCCGTTCGACATCGCTACGATTGACCGGGAATTCCACGAAGCCTACAAAATCCGCTATGGACATTCGACGCCGGGCGCGCCGATTGAGTTCGTCAACCTGCGCCTGACGGCTTTCGGGCGCGTGGAAAGCGAGGCGATGGGCTTCAGCCCGAACGAAAACGCGGGCGACCCGGTGCGGGGAAGGCGCGAGGTCATCTTCGACGGGCAGTCGTTCATGACCACGATTCTCGACCGTGATGCCATCCCGACTGGCGCGCAGTACGAGGGTCCGCTGATCATCGACGAATCGAGCGCGACGACGGTCGTCCCGCCGGGCTATTCCGTATCCGTAGACCAGTTCGGTAACGTCATTATCACGAGGCAATCAGAATGACCGTTTCGACTCAGATCGACCCGATCACAACTGAAATCCTGCGCAACGCCTTCATCTCGATTGCGCAGGATATGAACGCGACCCTGATCCGCAGCGCCTATTCGCCCATCATCTACGAGGGGAAGGACTGCTCGGTCGCCCTGCTCGACAGCAACGGCAACGTCCTCGGTCAATCGCTCGGACTCCCGCTGTTCCTCGGCAACCTTCAGGTCTGCGTCCAGCTCACCGCCGAGATGTTCGGCTGGGATCACTTCCACCCCGGCGACATCTTCTTCATGAACGACTCGTACATGACCGGCACGCACCTCAACGACATCACCATGTTCGCGCCGATCTACTGGCACGACATGCTGGTCGGCTTCTCGGCGTCGCGCGCTCACTGGCTGGACGTGGGTGCGAAAGATGCCGGTGGTCCGATGGACTCGTCGGAAATCTATCAGGAGGGGATGCGCTGGGCGCCGACGCGCATCTACGAGAACGGCAAGCCGCGCGACGAAATTATCGAGTTTCTGCGCCGCAACGGGCGCTTCGGCTTCCTGCTGATCGGCGACATGAACGCCCAGATCGCGGCAGGGCGGACAGGAGAGCAGCGTTTTCGCGGCATCCTCGACCGCTTCGGGTACGACACGGTCATGGCGGCGCGCGACGAAATCTTCCGCCAGTCGGAAGTGCTGGAACGCGAAGCCGTCCGTGCCATTCCGGACGGCATCTACACGTCGGAAGGCTTCGTCGATAACGATGGTCTCGGCAACGGACCGCTGCCGGTCAAGATGGCGGTGACGGTCTCCGGCGAGAGCATGACGATTGACCTGGCAGGGTCGTCGCGGCAGGCGCTCGGTCCGGTCAACTGCGGCTTCGCTCAGACGATCTCCGCCTGCCGTGTCGCCTTCAAGCTGCTGGTCAATCCGCTGCGCCCGGTCGACGGCGGGACGTTCAAGACGCTCACGATAGAAGCGCCCGAAGGCTCGATCTTCCGCGCTACCGAACCGGCTGCCTGCCAGTGGTATTTCACGCCGCTGGGTCTGTTGATCGACCTGTTCGTCAAGGCGCTCTCGCCCGTGATGCCCGACGAAGCTGCCGGAGCGCACTATGGCGATTCGATGGTGATCTTCCTCGCCGGGGTCGACCCGCGCACCGGGCTGGGTTTCCTCGCCGTCGAGCCGACGCCGGGCGGGTGGGGCGGTTACGAAGGTGGCGACGGGCAGGACGCGCTGATTAACAACGTGAACGGCGGCTTCAAGGACATTCCGGTCGAGGTTTACGAGAGCAAGTTCGCCGCCATGATCCACAACTACGGCATCCGCACCGATACCGGCGGCGCGGGCAGATTTCGCGGCGGCTGCGGCATCTACCGCGAATATACGCTCGATACCGACGGCTTCATTTCGCTGTGGTTCGACCGCTCGGTCACGCCCGGCTGGGGATTGTTCGGCGGCGGTACGGGCGTCGGTCCCGACGTGAAGATTTCGCTGCCGAGCGGCGAAGAACGCCACATCCTCAAGATCAATCGGATGCCGATACCCAAAGGCACGGTGATCAAGACCCACACGGGCGGCGGCGGCGGTTTCGGAGTGGCTACCGAACGCGACCCGGCGCGCGTCCGGCAGGATGTGCTGGAAGGCTACGTCACGGTCGAAGCGGCGCGGACACAGTATGGCGTCGTTCTGCGCGACGACCTCACACTCGACGAAGGTGCGACCGCCGCGCTCCGGGCGGGAATGTAGCAACGTTCTTGGTGTCAATTGAGATGAATCGGATGGGACTCTTTCAGCCGTTCGGCGGGAACAGGTCCCGTCTGTTAATTCGGCTGGAATTGTGCGAGTGGGGAGCCGCGCCGGACACGCATGTCCATATCGGTCAGTGCTGTCGAGCGCCATCCAGACGAAATCGTATGGTGCAAGCGTGACCTCACCGTGCAAGCGCCGCCCATCAGACGGTTTGTTCCCGGCTCAGGCAGAGCGATGGTGACCGTTTCGCCAGAGACGTTGTGCAGAGTCAGTACGCGCGCTTTGCCGTCGGGGACGCGCAGCAGCAAACACGCGCGGATCGAACTCCACGATGGTCTGCGTCCCCAGCGGGTGAAAAGCGGGTTCGCTGGCACGTACTTCGAGTAAATGACGATAGCGCGCAAAGACTTTCGCCCTCAGCATCGTCGGATCAGCAAGTGTCGCCAGCAGTTGATCGGCATCCAGCTTGCGGCGGTTGATGGCGCGCAAGTGCCCGGTCGCCTCGACACCCGCGCGGTCATTTCGCCCCTCAAACAGGCTCGACAAATAGATGCCCGGCACACCAGCGAACGCCAGCATGATCGCCTTGAGACGATGAAGCGGTCGACCGCCGTCTGAGGGATCGCGCTCGGTCACGGCAGGGTCGGTGATCGCGTCGAAATAGGTGATATTCAACTCGTAGGGGCTTTGCGTACCATCGGGTTGCTCTGTACGAGACAAAGCCGCCGTGCGCCAGCGTTCTCTCGACCAGAGCCGCAAGCTCGTCGTCCGCCAGGATGCCGCTCACCGGGCGCAAGCCGATGCCATCGTGCGATGCGGTGAAGTTGAAGTAAGTGCAGCGGTCGCTGATGCGGGTGACGGTTTTCGACCACTCACTGATCCGCCGGGCATCGCCGGAATGCAGTGTATGCAGGATGAGCGGCGGCAGCGTGGAAATGGTGACCAACTGCGCTTCGTTGGAGCCGTCGCCAAAATACGAGAGGTTTTCCGCCTGCGGGACATTCGTCTCCGTGATCAGCAGCGCTCCCGGCGACGGCGTCGAGCAGGTCACGCATCAACTGGATGATCAGATGCGTTTCCGGTAGATGGATACAGCTTGTGCCGATCTGCTTCCACAGAAAAGCGATGGCATCCAGTCAGATCAGCTTTGCGCCCGCGCAACGTACAGCAGCGCGTCGAGGACGGCGATCGCCGGGTTAGCGTAGTTCAGGTCGATCTGATCGCTGCTAAAGGTCGTCCAGACATGCGCCGATCCGTTAGCGGTCTCAAAACGTGTCAGCAGCGGCAGCGTGCGCGGGCGCGTCACCCGCGAAAGGTCGGTCGTCGGGTCGACAGTGATGAAGAAGTCCGAATAGGGGGCTTCGCCGCGCAGGAATGCCTGAAACCAGCCGCTTTTGGCGGAGAGGTGGTTGAACACGCCGTCGAACATCACGTCATAGCGGCGGCAGAGCGCGTGTACGTCCGCCCAACTGCCCAATGCCGGATCGACCGCTTTGTAGTCGATCACCGAGAAGCCGTCGTCGGAAGAATACGGATAGAACGGCAGCAGGTGCAGCCCGGAAACGGGCAGCCTCAACCGACCCAACGCCTCGCCCAGCGTCGCCAGCGGTGGCTCGCCGTCTCGCTGAAGATGATCACCATAGGCAATGATCAGGACGTTTCGCTCCGAAAAGGCGAACTCCTGCGCCGCTCCCGGCGGATAGGAGTCGATCAGGCGCTGTATCTGACTGAGGATGTCGGGCGTCCGGTCATCTCCATAGAGGCGGCGCAGTTTCTCGCGGATGCTTTCGAGCAGGCGAACACGTTCCATCACGAATCGAATGCTCCCAGTTCTGCACAAGCGAGCGCCGCGTTCGTCCACACGAACCAGTGGCGCGAAAACACCGAGCCGTCGGTGGCGTTATAGGCTTCAGGGAGCGCGCCGTCGAACTGGGCGGCATGTCGTAATGCGTCACGTGCGCGGTCGGCACGGGCGGTATCCCCGGTCGCGCGGGCGACGATCAACTCCTGAATGTCGCCGAGCGTCCAGGGGGCTGGCGAATGTACCGAACCGAGATGACCGTCGTGGAAGCCGCCGCGATTGGCGTCCGAGAAAGCGAAGGCGATGGTGCTGCGCCAGACCGGATCATCGGCGGGCAGAAATCCCCACGTGGGGGCGAGCGCCAGCGGGAAGTCGTTGGCGTCGTGGTAGAAGTAGAAGCGCCCCGCGCCGTCGGCGGCATAGGCAAACATGGGCGTCCCTTCGAACTCGGCGACGAACGTCTTGAGAATGGTTTCGCGCAGCGCCTGTATGCGCGTCGCCCACGCGCCCGCCACGCCGAGCGCATCGAGCTGTGTGAGCGCTTTCCACATCAGAATATGGCTGGAAAGATGGTAGGGCAGGGCAATTGGATCGTCGGCGGGGGTTTCATCGGTCGTGAAAAGCAGCGCGCCCGAACTGCGCCGGGCGTCGAGCGCTGTCAGCACGCCGCCGACCTGCGGCACGAGGCGCGCGGCGGTCGCTACATCACCTGTTTTGAGCAGGTAATCGGCGAGTTCCAGCAGCGGAAAAAGCTGTTGGTCAAGCTGAAAGGCGGTGTCTTTGGCGCGTCCGTTCGCCAGATAGCTGCGCGCCCAGACGCCATCCGGTCGTTCGGCAGTCTCGAAAACCCAGAGCAGGTGGCGTCGCACGAGATCGGGCTGACCGGCAGCGAAGCAGCGCGCGGGCGGCAAATAGGCGTCGCGGTTCCGCAGGCGGGAGCAGCATGTGGTCGGTGAGGAAACACGACCCCTGCGCGACCGGGATAGCGTTGATGACGCCAACGTAGCGATCTCGCGCCGTACCATCGGATTCGTTGGCAATGACGACGTGACCGCAAACCATTCAGCTTCAGCGTCTTGATAACTCACTTGATCCGCCAGCCAGCGCACATGTGCAACGGCTTCGTCGACGTTAACCCGACGCCGTAGGCAATCTGCGTACCGTTCCGGCGGAAATCGAATTCAGGCGGCTGATCGGTGTCCTGTTCGCTGTAGCCCCGATACGTCCAGCCCGGCGATGGCGACGGCTGCACCCAGCGCCAGGTTGTGAATGACGAGCAGTTCGTCTGCGCAGAAGCTGGTAGGCGCAGCGACGGCATGGGCAGCGGGCCACCTTCCGTAAGCTGGGTACAAGCGCAGCGCTGTAAGCAGAGCCTGCCGCCCCAGCGCAGCTTCTCGCCTTGCATACATCCGCTGCAACGTCCACCGCGCCATCACCGATCCCGCGAACCGCTCCTTCTGCGCGAGCAAAGGTGCTCACCTCAATACTTCCGCCACCGATGGCACCAACGGCGAACTCTTGGGATCGCGTCCACGCAAACAGCGGAGAACGACCTCTCATTTATCAGCTTGGCGAAACGCAGTCCAGATCCGTCCTGCTCGACCAGACGGCGTAGGTGCGCACCTGCCGCCGGGTTGTAGCGCTCGGCTTCCAGGAACGGCGATGCTGAAGTCAGGGTGACATAGCCGTGCTGCTGCGCGATAGAAATTGAGCGCAATGATGCGACCGTCGGCGTTAACGCTGCCGGTGACCCCTTCACCGCCAAAGTCCAACGGTTTCAAGCGACGACCTGTTCCAGCGCTGGCGAAATCGCGCGCCCAGTGTCGCGGTCGATCCAGCGAATTTTTTCTACCGGGAAGCGCAGCCAGAGCTGCCCGTCCGCCTCAATCGGAAAGTCGGGATGGGTGGAGACTTTGATGACGTTGCCGTCGATGAAAATCGTCAACAGGTTCTGCGCGCCGAGCGGCTCGACCACTTCAACCTTCACGGGAAGCGTGCCTTCGGCGGGCTGGGCGGCGACTTCCATGTTTTCGGCGCGGATGCCGACGAAAATATCCTTGCCGTCGTAGGCGCGCAGCACCGCCTGCATGTGGTCGGGGGGCGTAATCGACAGGTTGCTGACCTTCACCCTGACCGCGCCATCCTCGCGCACGACGCGAGCGCGCAGAAAATTCATCGGCGGGTTGCCGATGAAACTGCCGACGAACTGCTCCGCCGGGAGATCGTAAATGCGCGTCGGCGTATCGATCTGGATGATCTTGCCGCTGCGCATGACGGCGATGCGGTCGCCCATGCTGAGCGCCTCGATCTGGTCGTGAGTGACGTAGATGGTGGTCGCGCCCAGCCGCCCCAGCAGCGCCTTGAGTTCGGCGCGCATCTCCAGCCGCAGCAGGGCATCCAGATTGCTGAGCGGCTCGTCCATCAGCAGCACGTCGGCATCGAAGGCGATTGCCCGCGCGACGGCGATGCGCTGGCGCTGTCCGCCGCTCATCGTGCCGGGAAAGCGGTCGAGCATCGTCTCGATGTGCAGCAGCTTAGCGGCGGTTTCGACGCGCTCGTGAATGGCTTCGCGGGCGACCTTACGCATTTTCAGCCCGAAGGCGATGTTGTCAAAGACGGTCATGTGCGGAAAGATAGCGTAATTCTGAAAGACCATCGAGATGTTGCGCGCTTTGGGTTGAAGATAGGTCACGTCTCTGCCGCCGATCAGGATGCGCCCGTCGTCGACCATGCCCAGCCCGGCAATCGCGCGCAGCAGAGTCGTCTTGCCGCAGCCGCTTGGACCCAGCAGGACGACGAATTCCTTGTCCTGCACCGTCAGGCTGACATCGTCAATGGCGACGAACTTGCCAAAGCGCTTCACGGCGTGTTCAACGAGAATCTCTGCCATAAGAAGGAAGCCTTTCAGCTTTTAGCTGTCAGCGGTCGGCTAGAAGCAATCCTGCCTGTCAAAGTGAGCCGGATGCCCGACTCATCACTCATCGCTACTTGTTGAGCTGCCCCCACAGGTTGAACAGGTATCGGCGGATGAAAAAGATGAAAATCAGGGACGGGACGAGCATGAAGAAACCGCCTGCGAACTTGAACGGGTCGCTGGATTTGTCGAGCGAATAAAGAATCTGAGCGGGCAGCGTCCGGTTGGAGATCGTGAGCAGAATCGCCGCAAAGACCTCGTTCCATGAAAGCACGAAGGTCAGCACAGCGGAGGCGGCAATGCCCGGTAGGGCGAGCGGCACGATAATGCGCCAGAAGGCTTGCAGGCGCGTGCAGCCGAAAACCTGCGCGGCTTCTTCCAGCTCGTAGGGCAGGCTCATGAACACGCTGGAGACGACCAGAATGGTCGTGGGCAGTGTCAGCGCCGCGTGCATCATCGCCAGACTGTATACCTGGTCGAACATGCCGAGCTGAATGAACACGACTGCCAGCGGGACAGCAAGCACGACAATCGGGAAGGCACGTACCGAAAGGATGGCGATACGCACGGTATCGCGCCCGCGAAAGGCGAAGCGGGCGATAGCGTAGCCCGCAGGCACGGCGAGCGCAGACGAGATCGCCACCGCCAGCAGCGCAACGATCAGGCTGTTGAGCGTCGATTTCAGGATGCCTTCAGTGTTAATGAAGAACTGCAACGTGTCCGTCGAAATCGGCGAAGGGAAGAAGGGCTTTGGAAAGGCACGCACCCCGGAGGGCGTGCTGAGTGCCATCGTGAAGATCAGCCAGATGGGGAGCAGAATCCAGATAGCGATGACGACCGCCAGCAGATAGACCGACCCGCGCCGCAGGTTGTGGCGCAGCCGCGCGCGCCGACGGGCGGATCGCATTTCCGGCGATGAAGCCGCTGGCTGTAGTGCAGGAGAATAGGTCGTATCGCTCACAGCGATTTTTCCGCTTCCTCCTGCGAGCGCACGGCGCGCAGGTAAAACAACGATATGCCCAGCGAGAGCAGCATGATGAAGCCAGCGTAGACCGCCGCCATGTTCGGGCTGTTGTAGCGCCCCGGATCGTACCAGCGATAGGTCTCGTAGGCGAGGACGGTCAGGATTTCGCGCCCGGCGATAGCCACGACGACGGCGAAAACCTGAAACGCCAGAATGGTGCGCAGGATCAGCGCGACCTGAAGGCTTGGCTTGAGCAGCGGCAGGACGATGTAGCGGAGGCGCTGCCACAGGTTCGCGCCGAAAACCTGCCCGGCTTCAATGTAGTCGCGCGGGAGCGCTTGCAGCCCGGAGACGACGATGATCATGACAATCGAGGTCGCGCGCCATATTTCCGCCAGCACAATCGCCAGAATCATCCAGCCCTCGTTGCCTGCGCGGATGAAGATGAAGGGCGACTGTTCCAGCCCGGCGCTGACCAGGAACGAGTTCAGGAAGCCGCGCTGCGTAAAAATCGAATACCAGACGATGCCCGATGCCAGATCGGAGATGCCGAGCGGGATAGCGAAGATGTACAGAAACAGGCTGCTGCCGCGAATCTCGGCTTGCAGCACCAACGCCATGATGATTGCCAGGATGAACTGCAACGGGACGATCAAGACGATCAGCAGCAGTGTCGTGCCGAGCGCGCTGCCAAAGCGGTAATCGCTCAACATTCGCCGGACGTAATCGAGTGTCCATTCCTGGGTGGACTGCCCACTGACGACGCGGGCGGTGGTCGATTCGGTGCGCGACTCGATAAACACGTCGGTCTGCGCGACCCAACCGCGTACCGTTTGCCCGGCGGCATCCGCTCCTTCGACTTCGAACCAGTAGAAGGGACGAGTACGCCCGTTGGCGAGGGTTTCCTCCAGCCGCTGCCGATCCAGAACCGTCACGACCGTCTGCGTTTCGAGCGTGCCGGTGATAGCGGTGTCGTTGGATGGCTCGACGCGCACATTCAGAAACTGCCCCTCGCGCCGGAAAGCAAGCTGAAGCGATTCAACCATCGGGTAGGCGAAGAACAGGAGCAGGTAGAGGAGAGACGGCAGGAGCAGAAGATAAGGGATATATTTGGTCTTCCTCAAATGGTATTCTCCCCAAAATGGGGATAGGCAGCCGCCTACCCCCATCGTACTGAATGTGTCTATTCGACCTGGCAGGGACCTTCGCTGGCGGGGTCAGGCGCCCAGCACGACGCGCCAGTTTCCGTCATCAGGGTTTGCAGGGTCGTGCCTTCCTCATCGAGAACCGTCTGAATGTCCTCGCCGTTGATCACGACGCGATTGAAGGCGTTGCGGAAGATTTCGTTGATTTCGCCGCCGCGCGAACCCAAGCCGACGGGCAGCAGCGACGGAATCGCGTCCGGGGCATTGATCGTGTCGTTGACAGCCCCCAGCTCAATCGCCACGCCTTGCGGCAGGTCGGACGTGTCGACGCCACCCACAACCGGATAGAAGCCGAGGTCGCGCACGATTGCTGCCTGCGTGGACGGCTCCATCATGAAGCGGATCAGCGCTTCGGCTGCGTCGGGATCAGGCGCGGTGAAGGGAATCGCCAGACCCGCAACGACCGGCATGAAACCCCGCCCGGCGGGACCTGCCGGAGCGGGGAAGGCGACAAAATCGTCGGGCTTCTCATTGAAGGCAGGGAGCAGGCGGGCGACATGGTCGAAGGCGACCCACACTTCGCCGGAGAGCAGTGGCTCGTTCATGAAGTCGTAGTTGATCGATTCGGGGTTGACGGTCGGCCACAGATCGTCGCGCATGAAGCGCAGCATCTCCGCCGCTTCCGGGCTGCGGAACTTGGTCACCATGCCGCCCGTAAAGGACGGGAAAGCGTAGCCTTCCAGGAAGCGGTGGAACAGACCGGCAACCGGGAAGCCGACTTTTGCTTCGCCGGTCGCGTCCATGATGGACTTGCCCCACTGCGCCAGTTGCTCCCACGTGAGGGCATTGATGTCGGCGCCTTCGGGCAAGTACTGAAGTGCTTCCTTGTTGGCAGCCATGATGTAGGTTGCCTGCATCCAGGGGATGTAATACTGATAGTCGGTCGTGCCCATTTTGCCCAGCTCGACAAATGCGTCGTTGACATCGGTCGTTTCTTCGATGCTGGCGAGCAGATCGGTCAGATCGAACAGTTCATCGTTGTTGACGAGCGTGGGGAACGTGCCGTGCAGCGCCCCGACGACGCCGACCGTGCCAGTCCCGGACTGCGCTTCGGCGTGGAGCAGGTCGAGCAGCGGTCCCTCGTCATAGCCAGTGAATTCGACAGCGCCGCCGTCGAAGCTGGAGAGGATGGCGCGGGCTTTATCGCTTTCTTCGACAACGTTGAACTGCGTAGAGGCGAAGGTAAGGGTGGTGTCCTGGGCGCTAACCATCACGCTGAGGACGAGCAGAAGCGTACAAATGAAAAACGGTGCCAGTTTTTTCATGGTGTAATTGTCCTCTATAGCTTATCCTACAAAATAGTCAGATAGACTCGCGTCATCTTCCTCCTCGTCTAAATCCGGTTGAGGCGCGAACGATCAGGCTGCTGGAAAGCAGGATGTGGGTTTCTTCCTGCGCTTCGCCCATGATCAGGTTGATCAGTAAGTCGGTCAGCCGCCCGCCGATCTCATAGATTGGCTGGTGGACAGTTGTCAGCGGTGGATGTGCGTATTCAGCGACCGGAATATCGTCGAAACCAGAGATCGAAAGATCGACGCCGACTCGCAAGCCACGCTCGTTGGCGGCGTGCATCGCGCCCAGCGCCATCAGGTCATTGCAGGCGGCAATTGCCGTGATTTCCGGGTGCGCGTCGAGCAGCAGGTTGGTCTGCTGGTAGCCGCCCGTGCGCTGCAAATCGCCCGTGACCACGTATTCGCTGCGGTAGGCGAGTCCGGCAGCGGCTAGCCCGTCCTGATAACCCCGATGCCGATATTCCGTGAACGCCATTTCCGGCGGCGGCAGAATCAAGCCGATTTTCTCGTGCCCCAGCTCCACAAGATGCTGAACAATTGCGGCGATCCCGGTCTGGCTGTCGACATCGATGAAGGGAAAGTCATTCCGCTCGCCCGGCGCGCCGCGCCCGTTGACGACAAACGGATGGCTTAGCTGCTGAAGGTAGGCGATACGCTCATCGCCCTGACGGGTGCGCGCG
>JAXLWE010000006.1:0-138575 GCA_046328655.1 Anaerolineae bacterium
TCTGAGTAGTCCGCAGGAAGCACCATGTTGTTTTCATCTTGCCGCTTTGCGAAAGTCGAAATGCATGCCGCCATTTGGTGGATGTCCCGTCCGCCTGATCTCTACTATCTACTGGTGCTTGCCGAACCGCTGAGCGCCAGCGTCCGGCGAGCAAGTTCCGTAAACTGGCTGCCGTCGTATCCGATGACCGCGCTGCGCAGTCGACCATTGAATGGAGTAATCCAGCGCTCCGGCAGGGCATCGACGCCGATCATTGCCCCCAGCACCGAGCCGGTGGTCGCTCCGTTGCAGTCGGTATCCCACCCGCCCATCACGGCGATGCTGATGCTTCGTCCGAAGTCGCCGTTGCCGTAGAGCAAGCCGAGCACGACCAACGCGGCATTGTTGATGGTATGCAGGCGATGGTAGCTGCCGTACTTCGCGTAGAGCACGTCCCAGGCGGCTTCCCAGTCGGCGATTTGCTCGTGCCAGGCGATCACATCCCGAACGGCTTCGGCGAGCCGACAATTGGCGGGGATTTCCGACAGCCCGGTTTCGATGACCCGATGGATCGCTTCCGGCGTGGCAGTACCACTCGGCTCGGCAAAAGCCGCCGCGATCATGGCAGCCGCCCACATCTCGCCGTAAATGCCATTCCCGACGTGGGACAGGCGGGCGTCGCGCCAGGCGTATTCCGCCGCCTGCTCCGGCAGGCAGGGCGACGCATATGCCCAGCCGTCGGCACGAATCTGCGCGCCGATCCATTCACGGAACGGGTTGTAACGCAGCGGAACCTGATCCAGCGGAACTTCGTTCACGAGGTTGCGGTAGGCGTTGCGCTCCGCCGTGTAGACCGTGTGAAACGGCATGTGCAGCAGCCAGGTCTCGGCAACGTCGGATGTGCAGAAATCGGCGCCGAATTTCTCCATGACATGCAGCCCCAGCACGGTGTAATCCATATCGTCGTCGCGCGCCATTTCAGTGAAGTTGCCTTTGGTCGATTTTGGCGCGCTCAGATGCAGAGTGATGCCCTCCGGCATGGTGTCGAGCATCGGAATATAGTCGTCAAGCGGATACGCCTGCGCCGCTTTCAGGTAGCGCTCGATCACGCGGCGGGGAAGCCCCTCAACCGGCTTCCCTAGCTGGCAGCCCGCGGCTCGCCCCAGCCACGCACCCAGGATTTTCCGGCTCAGCGTCTCGTCGTCCGGGCGCGGCAGCGTTCGAGGTCCGTCCGGGCGCACGGCGCGTATCTCGTGCAGATCCGACGGCTCGACGTAAGTGAAGTCGCTGCGCACGGGCATCGTATCGAGCTTCGCATACCAGTCATCGACTTCCTGAGCAGGGAGATCGTCACTTAGGGCTTGGATTTGACCGGCTACAGCCGATACGTCAAAGCCCTGTTCCTGCCGGAGCGTGACTTCATGCTGCAACAGAAAGACAGGATTCATCCAGGGATCGTTCACGTTTCCGTCGTCCTTGTCGACATCATAGTCAGAAGATAGTTACGTCTCAGTCGGCTATGTCTTCACACCACCCTGAGTCAACCCTTCGATAAACTTCCGCTGGAGCGCCAGGAACAAGACCAGCACGGGAACGATCATGAATACCGCTCCGGCGTTCGTCATTGACCAGTCCCGGGTGAAACGGGTTGCAAAACTCAGGAAGCTGGTGGTCACCGGGAACATCTTGGGATCGTTGATGAAGATCAGCGCAATCGAGAATTCGCTCCATACGCTCAGCCCGACCACCAGCCCGACCGTCAGAAAGCCCGTCCAGCTTAGCGGCAGCACAATTCGCGTGAACACCTGAAACTCGTTCGCGCCGTCGACGCGCGCCGCATCTTCAATCTCGTCCGACAAGCCGATCATGTAAGAGCGAAGCAGGAAGATCGAAAACGGCGCATTGAGAGCAATATAGATGAGGATGACGCCGATGCGGCTGTTGAGCAGCGCCAGCGTGCGCCAGAAGAAAAACAGCGGCACGATGTACAGCCAGATCGGAATGGTGGACGCCACCAGCATGTACAGCATGAACGCATCCGATCCCGGCGGTCGACGCCGCGCGAGACCATAGGCTGCCATGCCCGCCATCACCAGTTCCAGCGCCACCGTCGCAACGACGAAGATCACGCTGTTGCCGATGGTGGTGGCAAACCCACCTTCTTCCCACGCGTTGGTGAAATTCTCAAGGTGAATGGACTGCGGCAAGCCAAGCGGATTTCGCCCGATGTCGGCATTGCTTTTCACCGAGTTGAATGCCAGCACCATCATCGGCATGAGAGCAAATGCCACCAGCACCAGCAGTATGGTGTGGTTCAGCACTAAGGGCTTATGCCGCTCGGATGATTTGAGTTCCGCACGGCGCTCCGTTACACGCTGCAAGATGCTCATATTTCCCACCCCCGGCGGCGCAGATAAATGAACATCAGGATGATGGCACCGGCAAACAGACTGACGGTCACGCCCTGTGCCGCCCCGTATCCTGCCTTGAACACCGTGAAGGCATTCTTGTAGATCAGCGTCGCCATGACTTCAGTTGCCCCTGCCGGACCACCCCGCGTCAGAATATAGATGTAGTCGAACACGAGGAATGACCAGATGGCGGTCATCATCAGCATGAACAACACGACCGGGCGAATTCCGGGGAGCGTGACGAAACGGAATTCCTGCCAGCGGTTCGCGCCGTCGATCTTGGCGGCGTCGTACAGTTCGAGCGAAATCGCCTGCATCGCCGTCAGGAACAAGACCATCAGGAAGCCCCAGTAATGCCAGTTATCGGCAAAGGCAATGGCGATGAGCGCCGTATCGGGGCGTCCCAGATAAGCGACATTCAGACCGGGAATGCCGATCTGCGCAAGCTGCGCCCCTATGCCGACCGTCGGGCTGAATAAGCTGCGCCAGATGGTCGCCGCCACAATGCTCGGCATCAGATACGGGATGAACAGCAGCGTCCGGTAGACCATTCCGCCGTGACGAATGCGCGCCAGCAGGCTGGAAGCCAGCAGCGCCAGCGCAAATGGGACAGTCAGGAAAAAAAGCATCCACACTATGTTATGAACAAGCGCGCTCCGAAAAGCCGTGTCCTCGAATAACAGTTTTCGATAATTCTCCAGCCCGATGAAATTCGCATCGCCAATGCCCGACCATTCGGTGAGTGAATAGTACACACCCATGACCGCCGGAATAGCGACGACGATGACGTGCAGGATCAGGATCGGCAGGATAAACAGCCAGGGAATCGCCACGCGATGAACAAACCGATAGCGCGCCCGCCCTCCGTCCTGACCACCAAACCGCTTCAAGAATCCGAACAGGGGCGCATTCGTCCGTCCATTCGGCGAAGTAACCTCCGCACGCATGACACCTTCCTTTCACTCGAAGATCGATGAGGTCGGCTGCTCCAGGCGGGGCAGCCGACCCAGACAGTATTTCCTAGCGCGCCGGGATGGGCGGGACTGTGCCCGCTGCCAGTTCCTGGGCAAATAGATCATTCATGCCAGCGAGGAAATCGGCAGTCGTCATGTTGCCTGCCCAAACGTATTCGATCTGCTCGATGATGTAATTGTCAGTTTCAGGGGGCCAGAACGCCCATGTGGTGTAGCCATAGTTGCCAGCCGCCGAAGCTTCGGCAACGAGTCGCGGGCGATGCGCGGATCGACATTTCCATCGCATCGGCTGGCAGGTTGGATAGGCGCAGGCGTCATGCCGCAGTTCACCAACAGGCTGACCTGCGCTTCCGGGCTGAACAGATAATTCAGGAACTCCGCTGCCAGATCAGGGTGTTGGCTGAAGGCGTTGATCGACCAACTGCTGCTGATGTTTACGTCGAAGATGGCGTCGCCGGTCGTCGAGGCACGGGAACCCAATCCCATTCATTGCTATTGCCACGCCGGCTTCGCCGAAGTAGTCGCCGATAGTGCCGAATGCCCACGTCCCCTCGATATTCATGGCTGCCGCGCCGTTACCGAGCGCCGCCAGACGGTTGGCTCATCGTTCGTGTAATACAGCTCAAGACTGCCGGAGAACCAGCCGTTCGCCTGCACTGGTTGAGGATGTCAATCGACTGGGCAAACGCGTCGTCTGTCCAGGGGCGCGCGCCGGTGAGCGCTTCGTAGACCGCCTGCGGTCCAGCGACGTGATTCAGCATCTCGCCGACAAACCATTCGTTGACGCCTTTCCAGTCGCTGTTGGCATGAGCGAATGGGATAATCCCCGCTGCCGCGATTTGCTCGGAGAGCGCCATCAACTCGTCGATGGTGGTTGAGGTGTCCAGCCATGCTCCTCGAACAGCGTCTTGTTGTAGTACAGGATCAACGTTTCCAACTGATCAGGCAGGCTGTAGAGCTTGCCATTCACATTGCTCAGGCTCATCGCCCAGGGGACGAATGCGTCAGCTCCAGCCAGGTATTGCGCGGCATAATCATCGAGTGGGAGCAGCATCGCTCGCGTTTCCGCCATTCCGTAAACATACGAAGGTCCGGGGCTGCAACCACGTCCGACCGCTTCCCGCGGTCAACGCCACCCGCGTTGAGTCCCAGGCTTCTGGCTGTACGACGATCTCAATCTGGGCGGTAGTGCTGGCAGCATTGAAGCCGTCCGCAACGGTCTGCTCCCAGCACACGTCCGAAGTCGGATCAGTCCACAGCGTAATCGGTGTCTTATCCTGAGCGCTGGCGACGCCGAAGGAGAGGACAAGCAGAGCGGTCACCGCGCAAAAGAGAAAAAGTCTACTAGCTGTTTTCATTAGTTTCTGGCTCCTCGTGAATTTACTTTAATCGAATCGCTTCCTGACGAGCTGGTTCTCGATAACAGATACTCCCTCCTTCGCTGCTGGCGGTAACGATTTGGCATTCTTCTGGCAATCTTCCGCCGTTCCACATAAGCACTTTTGAGACCTGTACCTGGACTTGCTGCCAGGCTGGCACTGGCAGACTGGCGGGATAGGCATCGAACCAGCGCATTAAGTCGAGGCGCGCACCTTCAGCTCAAAGGGCATCGATGCTGCGCCCGGCGAGCATCTCCGTCGTCGACAGGCGCTCCAGCAGCATCTCAGCCGCGCGCCGACCGATCTGTTCCTGAAACTGAGCGATTGTCGTCAGCGCCAGGCGGACGTAGCGGCGGCTGGAATGTCGTCGAATCCGACAATCGCCAGATCGTCCGGCACCCGAAGCCCTGCTGCCTGAATCCTGCATGACCTGATAGCGAGATCATTCGCGGCGAATACCGCCGTCGGACGGGGGTCGCAGCCAGAGCTGACAGGCATAGCCCCCGGTTTCGGTGAAATTCGGGCTTTCAATGACGCAGTCAGCCGATAGGTGGTTTTCGGCAAGACCGCGTTGGAACCCTCGCATTCGCGCATCGCCTGGACCGGTGTCGCCCGCCACGATGGCGAGGCGGGTGTGCCCGCGCTCGACGAGGAAATCCACGACCGTTTTCGCGGCGGCTTCGTTGTCAAGATAGAGGCTGTCCAGAGGCAGGTCGCCCGTTCGAGGCTTGGCAGGCTCGAAGCGCACAATCGGGATGTTCGACTCCAGAAAAGGCTTCAGATCGCGTACCCGCTGATGGAAGAATACGCCGATGATGCCGTCGGCGTGGCTTCGCTGGGCGGAGATCAGACACTCAAGCTCCTTTTGAGCTTCCCCGTCGCTGTTGTACAGCACGAGGTTGTAGCCCTGTTCTCGGCGGTGTCCCAGCGCCACGCGCGAAGGCGGGATAGAACGGGTTCGTAACATCGGGGATGATGGCGACAATGGCGGTATAATTTCTGCGCAGCGTCGTTTCGCCCTGTTCGGCACATAGCCGCCGGTCGATGGCATCCCAGACTTTGCGGATCGTCTCATCAGGAATGGACGTGTCCGTATTGCTGTTCAGGACGAGCGAAACCGTCGTCTGCGAAACGCCCGCTAGGTGGCAACATCGGATTGAGTAGGCTTAACCACCGGCTCATCATATTGTCTAAAAATGAGGCATCTATCGACTAATTCGTATCAGTAATACGTATTATAGGGCGCTCCGAACAGTGTGTCAAGAATTGGGACGCGGTGACGGGCAATAAGTAACCGAGTGATGCGGCGTCGTTAGTCGCTGCCCTAGCTGTGCGAGGTCATAGAATTGGAATACATCAAAAGGAAAGGGAACCTCAGGACGCCGAGCTGACGGCATTCCGTAGGGGCGCAGCGGACTGCGCCCTACAAATATTCGGCAATCGGTTTTTCCCGGAGGAGATACTCTTGCGAACGCGTTATTTCGCGGTACTGGCTGGGGCGAAGCCGATCAGTTTCTCCTGTGAAACATGGTGTTCCTGAGTCAAAATCCTGACCGCGCGCTCGACTTCGTCGGCAGTCTGGGCATCCGACCAGCCCAGGGCAGCCCCGACGATGGGAGCCAGCTCGTTCATGAGAGCAGCATTCACCAGCCCGCAGATGCCGAACAACGTGCGCCTCAGGATCATGTCATCCAGATGAACGACTTTCTCCTTCGTCGCCAGAAACGCGACCTCGCGCTGGCTGTACGTCGGCGCGCCGACCAGCATTTCGTCTTGCCCCGCCGCCAGAAAGACAGCAACATCCTCGGCGAGTGTCCCGTAGCGCCTGAACAGCACCTCGACGCGCTCGCGTGGGAGCCGGGTCTGCGCCTGAACGCGATTCACCCACAACTGCTGTGCCTCAGCGTCGCGCGGATAATTCCTACCCCCTCCAATCGGCAGATCATACGTGGATTGACGGCGGGGCATCTGCAAATGCTTCAGCACACGATCTGCGACCTGTTCGGCGAATGCCCGGAAGGTCGTCCATTTACCGCCCACCAGCGAGTACACCGGGAAAGTAATCGAGTCGTTCGGCTCGATCACGCGGATGCTGTGGTCGCGGCTGATTTGCCCGGTGGTGGAGGCTTCACTGGGCGGCAAGGGGCGCACGCCGGTGAACGTATAGACGATGTCGGAGCGGCTGAGCTTGACCTGCGGGAAGATCACGCTAACCGCATTGAGCATATAGTCGATTTCCTGCTCGGTCAGCACCGCCTGATCGGGATCGTCGACTCGAATATCGGTCGAGCCGACCATCAGCTTGCCTTCATACGGCAGGATCAGGCACAAGCGACCGTCCTTGTTCTCGTAATAGAATTCCCGACCATCCAGCACCCGATAAAGCTCCGGCTGGTCGATCATCAGGTGCGAGCCTTTAGTGCCGCCGATAAAGTGCGTGCTTTCGCTCAGCCGCCCGTTGACGAGATCGATCCAGGGTCCGGCGGCGTTGATCACGAGCTTCGGCTTGACCTCAAAGACCTCCCCCGTCAGCTCATCACGCAACTGCACCCGATCCTGCGCGCCACCAACGAACGACACGTAGTTGAGTGCCTGAACGTTCTCCCCCAGCGCTTCCGAGTCGAGGATCAACTCGATACACAACTGCTCCGGATTTCGGATGTAGCCGTCATAATAGGACGCCGTACACAGGATATTCGACGCCAGCAGCGGATACACTTCCATCGATTTCTGGCGCGACATAAAGCCATGACGAGGCGTCTCGCGCTGCTTCCGCGTGAAGAAGTCGTAGAGCGTCAACCCAATTTTGATGACGACAGCGCCGCGCTCGCCCGGCTTCTCGCGGATACCGAGAAACTTCAGCGGCGCGTTGAGGAAGCCCGAAAACCAGTGGAAAATCGGGATCACGGTCGGCAGCGGGCGAACGAGGTGCGGCGCGTTGCGCAGAAGCCGATTGCGCTCGGTGAGCGCCTCGCGCACCAGCCTGAACTCGCCATTTTCCAGATAGCGCAACCCACCATGCGCCATGTGCGAGGACGCCGAGCTAGCCCCGGCACAAAAATCCCCGCGATCCACGAGCAATACATCGATTCCGTGCAGTGCCAGCTCACGGCAGACCCCAATGCCATTGATACCCGCACCGATGATAAGGACGCTCACCTCGTTCCGCAGACGCAGACGGTCGAGCTGCCTTTCCCGCGACATCATTTACTCCATTCTCCGCGCCTAGTTAATTAGGCAGCAAGGACTGATCCACAAGGCGCCCTTCCACGCTGCTCCATACCGGCTTCAACGCATCTATCAGCGCGTTATACGTTTGATAGGCAAGCTCATACTTCTGCTGACGCGCCACGTCCGGCACGTGAACGCGGGTTGCGCGCACCGTGCGCGCGATGGCATCGTCGACAGTCTCATACACACGGACGCCAAGTCCGGCACAGATTGCCGCACCGAGCGCTCCGGCTTCGGCGGCGTCGGTAATGACCACCGGAAGCCCGAACACGTCCGCGAAAAGCTGAGTCCAGATCAGGCTGCGCGAGCCGCCGCCGGAGACGCGCACCTCGTTGACCGGAAACGCCGAACGGAGCGCGTCGATGGTGCGATGGTTGAAGGCGACGCCCTCGAAAACCGCCCGCAGCACGTGCGCGCGTCCGTGCCATCCCCGCAGGCCCGGAAAACGCGGCGCTGGCTTGATTGCCATATGGCGACCAAAAATGAACGGCAGGAAAAATACGTTGGAATCTTCGTGCAAAATCGATTCTATCTCGTGATTGACGAAGGCATAGAGCGACTGCCCGCTCTGGCGCGCCGCTTCGATTTCGGCTTTGCAGAAGGTCTCCAGCAGCCAGTCGAGGTTGGTCGCCGACGCGGGCGAGATCGACATGTTCATCCATGCGCCCTGCCGGACAAAGCTCCGGCACGCCCATCGTTCGTCAATGACCGGGTTTTCGGAAACGACCTGATTGATGCTGAACGTTCCAGCAGTCATCGAGAGCCGCCCGCCACCGGCACAGCCCGTGCCAATCGCGCAGGCGTCTACGTCGTGCATCCCGGAGACGACCGGAGTTCCAGCGCGCAGCCCGGTCTCTGCCGCAGCCTGCTCGGTGACACTACCGATCACCGCCTCCGAATTGAAGCACCGGCGGCGTTTACGCATCCTCAAGCTCCTTCAACCCGAACAGCCGGAACGCTTCTCGGGGCTGCACGCTTTGGGTGAACGTCGGTGAAGGACTCGCTGGCTTCAGTGAGGTCCGCCGCTACCACGCCGGTCAGCTTCAGCTTGATCCAGTCCTTGCACATCAGGAACCAGCGAAT
The DNA here is from genome assembly GCA_046328655.1 of Anaerolineae bacterium. Lineage (GTDB taxonomy): Bacteria > Chloroflexota > Anaerolineae > Aggregatilineales > Phototrophicaceae > Flexifilum. The sequence goes on from JAXLWE010000006.1 coordinate 9,058, forward strand.
CCGGGCGTAGGTATCCGGCTCATTCGCCTTGAACCAGCCGAGCAGCGCCGCTGGAGCGGCGGCATACGGAAACTGCCCGGTGAGCGGGAGCGACTGCGCCGGAATACCGCGCGCTTTCCATTCTCCCAGAATAGTCCAGGCGCGTGTGTCCAGCGACAGGATGCCGGGGCGGATCGGCTCAAGCTGATCGTCCACCAGATAAATGCCGTCGCCGTGCCCGGTTGTGGCGATACCGGCAATATCCCCCGGCTGGATGCCGGACTGCTGAGCGCAGTACGGATCGCCTCGCAGCAGTGCTGCCAGAGGCGGTTCATATCCCGCTCAACCCACCGAGGATGCGGCGTTTCCTGTGCCACGCGCACAGAACCGGAGCCAACCTCTCGACCGTCGGCATCGTACAGCACCGCCTTCGTGACGGTCAGACCGCTGTCAATGCCCAGCAGGTAGGGAGGCGAATGCCGCTCGTTGTGAGGGATCACATCATCCTCCACGTCATACGAACCAGCGCTAGGACGCTGGCGGTACGGACACGTTTCTGGAGACTGGCGACCATGATCGCAGTCAACAGGATCAGACCGAAAACGACCTGACGAATCGACGGCTCTACACCGTACAGGTTCATCAGGTTCTCGATGATAGCGATGACCAGCACCGCCGCGAACACGCCCGTCACGCGACCTTCGCCACCGGACAGACTCGTGCCGCCGAGGATTGCGGCGGCAAACACCATCAGGATGTCGCCTTCGCTCAGGTCTGCGACGACCGAGCGCAGCCGACCGACTTCCAGCAGACCGCCGACGGCGGCGAACAGCCCCGCGAACACGAAGGTCAGGATTTTCACGCGCGCCACGTTGATCCCGGCGACGAATGCAGCCGCCTCATTATTGCCGATGGCGTAGACATTCTTGCCGAAGCTGTGCAGGTTGATGATGACGTGCCCGATGATATACAGCCCGACGAACACGAAGATCGCCAGCGGAATATCGCCCAGGACGCGCTCGCCGCCCAGGAAGGTGAATTCCTTCGGCAGGTAGTACACGCCTCTGGGATCAGGTAAACGACCAGACCACGCAGCACCAGCAGTGTGCCGAGCGTGACCAGGAACGGGTTGACACGCAGCTTGACCGACATGAAGCCGTTCAGCGCCCCTACCAGCACGCCGACGAGCAGCGTCACGACAATGGCGACGGCAGGCGTCACGATGTCCGGCATCCACACGGTCATCAGCATGATGGCGACGGTCGGCGCAAAGGCGAATGTCGATTCCAGCGACAGGTCAAGCCCGCCCATCAACATGACGAAGAACATGCCCAGCACGGTCGCGCCGAGCGGGGCTGCCGCCCACAGGACGTTGAGTACGTTACGGGTGGAGAGGAAGCCGGGCACAAACAGCCCGATGCACACCAGTACCAGCAGGATCAACCAGATGAGATGCTGGGAGACAATGCCCGTAGCGAAGCGTCGGGCGCGCTGGCTGAAGCTCATAGCCCCTGCGTTGCCCGGTACACTTCCTGCGGGTTGAACTCCGGCGTCTGGCGCCTGAGGATTCGATGAATCCGACCTCGATAGAGAACCAAGATCTGATCGCATACTTCTATTAACTCCTCTCCACTTTCGGAGGTCACTATCACCCCGCCCATCTGCGGCAGCCGGTAGCGGATCGTATTCAGGATTTCCGGCTTCACGGACAAATCGACACCGCGCGTTGGCTCGTTCAAGACGTAAATGTTTGGCTCTTTCGAGATGACCCGGCTCAGAACCACCTTTTGCCGGTTACCGCCGGACAGACTGTCGATCACGTGGCTCGCGCTCTGAGTCTTGATGTTCAGCGTCCGAATGTGATCCTGCACCAGCGCAGTACTGCGACCGAAGTCGATCAGACCGGCTCGCGTGCGCAAGCGCGGGTAGATCGACAGCAGCGCGTTCTCCTCTACCGAGCGATTGTGTATAACCGCCTGCTCCTCGCGTTTCTTGGGCAGATAGGCGATTCCCAGCCGGGCGGCGTGGCGCGGTGAGCTGATCAGCACCGCCTGATTCTGAATGAGGACGCTGCCGCTATCCGCGAGTGTCAACCCGACGACGACCTCCATGATTTCGTCTTTGCCGCAGCCGTCCAGCCCGGCTAGACCGATCACCTCGCCTTTGGACAGCTCGAAATCGATATCGGCGAATCGTCCGCGCTTCTGCAAGCCACGCACGCTCAGCAACGCATGTCCATTTGACTCCGGTGTCTTTGTCCTGGAAGCAGGGGCAGCCGGGATCGATATGGTTTGCGAGCCAACCACCAGCTTCGCCAGCTCGTTAGCGCTCGTGTCGGCAATCCGCACCGTCGCAGCAGTCTGTCCATCACGCATGACCGTCACGCGGTGGCAGAACTCGATGACTTCCTGAATGTGATGGGAAATCAATGTATAGGACAGTCCGGGGATGTTCTGCACCGTCTCGCGCAGGAAATTGAGCAGCAGCGCTTTGCGCTGGCGCGTCAGGGATGCGGTGATTTCGTCCAGCAGGATGACTTTCGATTGAAAGACGAACAGCGCCTTGCCGAATGCCAGCAACTGTTGATCTTCCAGTGGAAGCTCGCCCATTCGCTGGCGGGGCGACACGTTGAGCGCCAGTTGATCAGCCAGCGCGCGCACCTGCCCTGCCATCTCGTGCGAGTTGACAAACCCCATCCTCCGCCGGATTGGGATGCCCATGAAGATGTTATCCTGCACGCTCAGCAGCGGCGCGAACTGCGGCTCCTGCGGGATCAGCGAAACGCCCAGGTTATGCGCCAGTCCGGGATTGTAGCGACTGCCGTCGATCTCGGTTTCGCCGATGTACAGCCGCCCGCTGGTCGGTTTGAGGATACCGGCGATCATGCTCACCAGTACCGACTTGCCCGCACCATTCTTGCCGATGATCCCGTGAATTTCACCGTTTTGCACTTCCAGGTCGACGTTGTTTACAGCGACGATGCCCGGAAATGATTTGGTCAATTTATTCAGACGATAAGAAGAAGTTGCTTCTACGCTCATCATGAATATGTCTTAATCTGCATTCTTTCGGATAAGTTTGGGACGCCCTCAGAAACTGAGAGCGCCCCGCACTATTATGCTATGATGACTGCCGGACGGACACGCTCCTACTCACAGCGACCGTAGTCACCCTGGAAGTCGGGCGTCGCGCCGTCGTTCTCGCTGGCATACATCAGGTTCGCCCACAGACGCGGATCATCAACGCAGGCATCCTTCGGGATGCTGTACGCCGTCGTCCGATACCACGCCCCGTCAAAATTCTCCGAGGGGATGACGTGGACAGGCATCCACAGTTCCTCGCCGTCTTCGTAGAGCACCTGCTCCTCATCCGGCGTAGCGAGCATCTGCCCTGTCTTCATCATCTCATACAGCAGACGCATCGACATCACGCCTTCGCCGTCGGCTGGGTTGCGCTGACGCGTGCGTCAGGTCGCCGCGTGCAATCGCCTCCAGCTCAGGGACAGAACCGTCGCGTCGAACAGTGGTGACTGATAAAGACGGGATCATTGGACGGGAACAACATACCCTGCGCTTCGAACGCCGGGATCGCGCCGCCAATGCCCATCGTGCCGTCAATGCTGGCGACTGCGACTACGTTTTCAGGTCCATAGCGGGTAATCAGGTCATCGACCGCACGGCGGGCTGCTGCGCCGTCGCACCCGGCTTCGCGCGTTTCAATCGTCAGACCGGGGTTGGCTTCGACGATTGGATCGAGCACCTCGTGGTAACCGGTGTGACGCCCAATGTCGAACGAGGCGGTGATGATGCAGCGCAGCCCGATGATGACGCCGCCCTTCGAGGGCCAGTCCCTGCCGCGCAGCTCGTTCAGCTTGGACACGATGGCTTCACCAGCCAGGCGTCCATTTTCGACGTTATCAAAAAGATACAAAAACCTGAGGCGCATCGGGGACGAAACGCATTGCTGACCACGACCGGAATATTGTCCGCCCGCATCTCTTCGAGAATGGGGATCATTGCCTCACCGCGCCACGGGACGAGCAGCACCTACCGTCAACGCCGCGCGCAAGCTGAGCCTGAAGCGCCGTGATCTGCTCGCTCACATCGTTAGCGCCAAAAACGGTAAACTCGATGTTTACCCATCTTCTTCCATGATCCGCTGGCGCTCCAGCTCCTGACCAAGCTGTACACCGTTGAAATAGATGTCGTCGGGACTCCAGCGGATAACCGCTACGTGATAGGTGTCCTTCGCGTCCTGAGCGATGACGCTTGACGTCATCAGGGCGAGGAGCACCACCAATAGAAGTATGAACAGCCAGCGAGATCGCATCCGTAATTCTCCTTCAAACAGTCTATACGAAAAAGGATTGACGAAGCATCATCGGCAGACGCACCGGAGACGCCTATCGACCAATTGAGAGGTACTGCATTCAGATTCCGAGACGGCCTTGTGATAATATTCATCGTGATTAGTGATAATAACAATATCTCATGTTAGTTTTGCCAGTATAGCACAGGTCATTGTGTGATTGCAACATCTAGCATATTTTGTATAACAAGCTGGCATTTCGATGTCGGTCTGTGAGATATACCAACTGTTCGCTGCCTGATTAATAGAGATACGAGACCTGGAATGCGGTCGCATCACAGGACAACAACAACCTCAAATCGCTGGGTCCCAGCGACCGGCAGGCATGGATTGCCAATACGATCTGGAACAGGGGTCGCTGCTGGTAGATGACCTTGCCGAGCTGTTCAGCGTCGAAGCCGCATGACCATCCACCGCGATTTGGATGACCTCGAACGGCTAATCCTGCGTAAAGTCCGCAACGGCGCTGACGGGCGCTGCGCTCAAGCCATTTCGAAAGCGATATTCGTTACCGCGTCAAGCAGCAGGTGGAAGAAAAGAAGGCGATTGCCCTCAAAGCGCTGGAATTCATAGAACCGGACAGGCAGTATTTCTGGATGAAGCATTCACGCTGCCCTTAGCCCGGCTGCTGGCAGAGGTCACTCCGCTGACGGTCATCACAAATTTCCTGCCGATCATGCGCGAACTGACGGAAGTGAAAGGCATTCGGCTGGATCGCGCTCGGCGGTGAATATCTGCACAAATATGACACCTTCACCGGGCTGCTCTGCGAGCAGAACGTGTCCACCCTGCGCGCCGATCTGTTTCTGACTTCAGTAACGGCATTGTCGCGCGGGATGTTTTTTCACCCGGAGGAACGGATCATTCGCGTCAAGCGCGCCATGATGCTCAATGCCTCGCGCAACCTGATGCTCATGGATCACACCAAAATTGGCAAAGTCGCCATTCATGCCTTTGCGCCGCTGCATGAGTTTGATGTGCTGATCACCGACGGACTGATTGACGCCGCCGTGTTGACCGAGCTGCGCGAGACCGACAGTGAGTTGAAGTAGCGCCGATCAATACAGACGGATAATCGCAGGTACGCAATCGGCACAGTCGCTGTTCCAGTGGTCGCGTACCGGCTGGCTTTATACGTGCAAAACTAGTCATGACCCGTAACGGCGCTGAACGGCACAAAACGCTGCAGAAAGAGATATTTGCATGACCCGCAAGCTCATCGCCGGTACGAGCTGGAAGATGAACAAGACAGCATCGGAGACCGCACACTACTTACGAACGCTGCTGAACGACGCCGATTTCAATCGCATCGAGGTCTTTATCCTGCCGCCGTTCACCAGCCTGTCGACGGCGGCTTCGTTGCTCCACACCAGCGCGATAGCCTTCGGCGCGCAGAACATGCACTGGGAAGACGCGGGCGCATGGACGGGCGAAGTCTCCGCGCCGATGCTGGTCGAAGCGGGCTGCCGCTACGTCGAACTGGGACACTCCGAGCGGCGCACCTACTTCGCCGAGACCGACGACACCGTGAACCTTAAGGTGCTGGCGGCGCTGCGCGATTTTTCACCTGACGCCGATTGCAGGACAAACGCGCGACGAGCATGATCGCGGCGATGCCGCGCCAGTGCTTCAGCGCCAGATCGACACCGCCCTGCGCGGCGTCCAGTCCGAGCCTGCCCGACGTAATCCTCGCCTATGAACCTCGCTGGGCTATCGGGCAGCAGGAGGCCGCCCCACCCCAGTACATTGGCGATATTCACCGCTTCGTCCGCAGTCACCTCACCGCCGGTAATGGGAGCGCCGCCGATGACACCCGCGTCATCTACGGCGGCAGCGTCAACCTGAGCAACGCGGCGGAAATCATCGCGCAGGCGGACGTGGACGGCATGTTCGTCGGTCGCGCCGCTCTGGAGCCGCACAGTTTCGCTCACCTGATCCGGTTCGTCGAAACGGAAGCCGTTCAATGTGCTAGTCGGCGGTGATGCCGCTCCTGTTTCGGTGTTCAGGTTAGCTCGTGCAGCACAGCCCCTATATATTGGGTCAAACCCGATCATCTGTTCGTTCTCAATCAAGCGCATTTGCGGTATATATATGCGCGCATCAGCAGTTCTTCTGCGTCGCCGCGCGCCTACATGACCAGCGGGAGCATCGCGCGAACAAGATTTGTCATGAAAGCTGCGTCGAATTACTGCATTTCTCTCAGCATATTTTGGCAGGAACCAGGCGAGAAAACAAATGCGAAACTTTTTCATGCTGATCATCCTGATTTTGGTGTTCGAAAGCGCAGCCAGCATCGCCCAGAGCAACACTGGCGTCAGCGAAGTCAATCCGCTGTCATTCTCCACCGGAGCGGGCGCGCGAATCTTTCCCTCCGAATGCGCAAATGGTCGCCTACGACAGCTCGATACGCCTGAACAGCCACGTCGACCGCTATCTCACCCCTCTCGGCAGTGACGCCGGGTGATGAACCGGCTTATTTTGAAAAGCCGGAAGACCTGCCGCGTGGCTTTGAAGCTGATGCCGCCCCTGTCTACGTTCCCTTCGCGTGGTCGCCGGACAGCAGCCGCCTGGCGGTAACCAGCCAGCCACTCGTGACGCTCACCGATACCGACTTGTGGATTTTCGACGTAGCGACCGAGGTATGGGTGAATCTGGCGGACGACGGCTACAGCGGCGGGATCGCTGCCGTCGACGCGCCCGCGTCTGGTACGATTGTCGATACTCAACCTGCCTGGTCTCCCGATGGAACCCTGATCGCCGTCGAGCGCACCATTATCGACGCGGATGGGATGTTCGGGCAGCCGAATTACGTGTGCCGTCAATGCGGAAAACGGGTGAGGCGCGCGAACTGGCTCCGTGCCGGGCACATCAAGCAGCGGCGCAACGACCTCGATGGACTGGTCAGCGGATGGATCGACACCCTGCGGTCACCCTGCGACACCTGAACCCCGACGCGGAAACCGACGGCGTGTGGCTTTTCGACGCTGAGACGGGCGAGGCGCGCCAGCTTCTCACGCTCGCGCAGATCGACGATGCGCTGCACACCGTTATGGCAGACCTCGAAATGACCAGCATCGGTCCCGTCGTCTGGTCGCCGGACGGCAGCCGACTGCTCCTGTGGGCGGGCAAGACCGACGGCACGCCGATCCAGGTGTGGCCGTTCATCGTCGATGCCGCTTCGGGGGCGATCACGTCGGCGCCGATCCCGGCACACCCGCGCGATTCCGCCACCACGCGCGGCTTGCGCCCGCTTCAGGCGGCGTGGTCGCCCGACGGCAACCGCCTGATGGTCTTCACGTTTGGGCTGCACCCGGACGAGGATACGACATCGCTCGACCCGGCTGAGAGCAGCGTTCGCGGCGCAGTCCGCGTCCTCGATCTGACGAGCGGCGACAGTTCGCTTCTCGGGTATTTGCCGCTGGGGAAAACGCCGCTGTACTACGCCGAATGGGCAGCCGACGGACAGGTCGTCATCGACGGCTACCATCTGAATATGCAGTCGTGAGTGAACAAAAACGGGCGGAGTGACTTCCGCCCGTTTTATATTCTGTGGCTACTTCAGCAGCAGCCCCGGCTCGCGCTGGAAGCGATAGAGGCTGTGCGGCGTCATCAGCGTGACCGCCCGCTTGTAGCCGCCCAGACATCCCCGTGTGACGCCGAGCGCCTCATAGTAATCATAATAGCGGAAGCTGGCGTAGTTCTCGCGCATGAGCGCGTGCGTCTTGAGGAGCTTCAGGTAGTCGTCAAAAACGTCGCTGACATCAAGGTAAATGTCGGGGTTGTAGTCCTCCATGTCCTCCCAGTTTTCCGAGTAGAACAACGCGGACGGATAGTGCGCCGGGTATTCGCGTCTGAAAGCCGGAAGCCCGGCTTTGAACAGCGCGCCGTTCACGATGTGATGCGTGTTGGTATGGTCGACGTGCAGGCTGCCCTTCCAGTGGGTGATGATCACCGTTGGGCGGTACTTACGAATGAGGTCGGCAACCGCCCATTCGCTTTCGTCGTTGACCTTCAGCTCGCCATCCTTGAACGGCAGCAGCTCGTAACTCGCGCCGATGAATTCCGCTGAGGCTTTGGCGTCGTTGACGCGCCAGACGTTGTATTCCTCCGCCGAAAGCGTGGGGTGTCCTTTGTCGCCCGCCGTGACGTGGACGATGCTGATGTCCCACCCGGCACGCTTGTGCTTGAGCATGACCGCGCCTGCCATGTTCTCGGCGTCGGAGATATGCGCACCAATCACCATCAAATGACCAGCCATAAGCCGATTGACTCCTCTTTACAGGTCTGCGTGGAAAACGGCGAATTCGCGCCGCCGCCGGAACCCGGCAAGTGAGTAGAGACGCGCGGCGTCCTCACCAGTCCACAGAAAATACGCGAAATAGTTGTGCCGGGCGCTCATGGTGGCGAGGCAGCGGAACAACAGCAGCCGCCCGACGCCGAGATTGCGATACGCCGGGTCGACCCCAAACGGACCAAACCGTTCGAGCTTTTGCTGGCAGTAGCCGATGATCTTGCCCTGCTGCCGGGCGACGAGGAAACAGATTTGTTCAGTATTGATGCCGCCGAATAATTCGAGCAGGTAGTCCTGCGCATGACGGAACCAATCCCATCCGAAATGCTGGACGATGAACGGTAGCAGTTCGGGCAAATCCGCCGGAACGACCGGATGGATGGTCACGCCGTCCGTTCCAGCAGCCGCCGCGCCAGATCGACGATCTCAGGCGGAATCCGAAAGCCGCTCAAATCTGCGCCCATGCTGATAGCGTTGTAGAGCGCCCTGAAACCCATTTTCTCCAGGAACGCCAGCGTGCCCGGATAGGCGTTGATGTCGACGCCGGGCACGAAGTAGTTCGGCACATAGGGCGCGATGTCTATCGTTTTGCGTCCGTCAGCCTTCAGCCGGGCACGGACGTGATCGAACAGCGCCGCGCCGATCCCGCGCTGCTGGTAGTCGGGATGGACGCCGAAAGCCGTGATCCACGCCTTCTCCGGCTCCAAGCCCTGAAGGAACAGCGGAACCTGTCGGGTGAGCGCCAGCACGAAGCCGACGACGCGCCCATCCTCGATGGCGACCGGAAGATTATCCGGCAGAAAATTCGGGTCGAGCAGGACTTTCGTGCGAAACAGATGCTCGCTCAGAGCATCGGCAAACATCGACGCGCGCCATACGTCGAGCAATTCCGGCTCGTCAGTACCACGAAATGGTCGAATCTCCATGTCTATCCTTTGAGACCAGTCAATGCGATGCCGCGAATGAAGTAGCGCTGCAGGAAAACGAAGATGATCAGCGTCGGCATCACCGAAAGCACCGTGCCCGCCATCAGCAGATTCAGATTGACCGCTTCGGCAGCGAACAGGCGCAGCGAGTTCAGTCCCAGCGGCACGGTCATCATCTCACGGCTGCTCAGCACCAGGAGGGGCCACAGGAACGAATTCCACGATCCAATAAACGTGAACGTCCCCAGCGTCGCCAGCGCGGGCGTCACCAGCGGGCGGACGATCCGCCAGTAGATCAGCGGCTCGCTGGCTCCGTCGATACGCGCGGCATCCAGAAGCTCGTCCGGGATCGTGATAATGAACTGGCGCATCAGAAAGATGCCATATGCCGAGAAAATGCCGGGGACGATGACTCCCTGAAACGTGTTGATCCATGCAAGCTGCCGGATGATGTAGAACACCGGAATGAGCGTGATGAAGAACGGAATCATCATCGTCGCCAGAATCAGATAGAACAGGACGTTCTTGCCGGGAAACTCGTATTTTGCGAACGCGAACCCGGCAATCGAGCTGGTGAACAGCACGCCCAGCACCGTCCCGCCTGTGATGATCAGGCTGTTCAGATACAGGCGGGGAAACGGCAGAACGTCCAGCACTTTCGGATAGTTCTGAAACTGTGGGATCTCCGGGAACAACGTCGGCGGCTGGCGGGTGATCTCAGGTGAGGTCATCAACGACGAGTCGATCATCCACAGAAACGGCGTCACCATGACGATAGCCCCAAAGACGACAATGGCATATTTGACGAGTGTCAGCGACAACCCGCCAACGGTTTGCGGCTTTTTGCGTTCCAGCGTCGCCATTGCTTAAGCCTCCGTTCGGTCGCGCAGCACGCGAAGCTGGACGACGGTAATCGTCAGGATGATGGCGAACAGGATAAATGCCATCGCCGAAGCGCGCCCCATCCGCGAAAATTTGAACGCCGTGTTGTACATGTGCAGCACGACCGTCATGGTCGAATTGACGGGTCCACCTGAAGTTGAGGCAAACACCAGATCAAAGACCTGCAGCCCGCCAATCGTGTTGGTCACAGTCACGAACAACATGACCGGGCGCAGAAGCGGCAGCGTGATCTTCCAGAAGCGCTGCCACGAATTTGCGCCGTCGACCGAGGCTGCATCGTAGTAGTCCTGCGGAATCCCCTGCAAGCCCGCCACGAAGATCACGATGTAGTAGCCGACGTACTGGTAGATCGCCATCACGATGATGACGAACAATGCCTGATAGGGACTCGCCAGAAATGGCTGCCGGGGAATCCCCAGCGCGATCAGGAGACTGTTGATCAGCCCGTAGTTGCGGTTGAACAGGTAAGCGAAGATCACGCTCAGCGCCAGCGGCGCGGTGATGACGGGCAGGAAGTAGAGGACGCGCCACAGTTTCTCTCCGCGCAGGCGGCTGTTGAGCAGCAGGGCGAAGCCCAACCCCAGCACGATGTTAGTGCCCACGCCGCCGATGACGAAGACGAAGGTGTTGACCAGCGCCTTACCGAAGGTGTCGTCCTGCGTGAGCAGATAGATGTAGTTATCCAGCCCCACCCAGGGCATATCGGCAATCGGGCTGAGCATGTTCCAGTCGTGCAGGCTTACCCACCCGGAAAACAGGATCGGGATCAGCGAGAACACCAGCAAGCCGATGATTGGCAGCGAGATGAAGATGTATGCCCAGATCATCCTGTGCCGGAGCAGATGACCTTTCGGCGATGTGGGGCTTCCGGTCGAGGGAGCAGCCGTTTGTGCAGTGTCCACAGGATTCTCCGCCAGAAGACTAATTATGTGTTTCCACAGCGGAAGCGCCGCAGAGGGGATGGGATGCCCGGAATCTTCGGGCATCCCCCAATTTTCGGCTCGGTCGTGCTATTGAGCCATCTCCTGAAGTACCGAATCGCCTTCCATCGACGCAAACTCAAGCGCAGTCGCCGGGTCTTCCATGCCGTTCAGCACGGCTTCGATTTCCGCCTGAAGCTTGGTCTTGACTTCCTGACCACCCGCCACGACCGGCTCCGGCATGGCATAGCTGACCGACTCGACGAACGGCGCGAGGAAGTGGTCGCCCAGGTCTTCGGCGAAAGCCGTGCGGTCATAGTTCATGCTCGGAATCGCCCCCAGCGAATGGACGAGGTAGTTGCCCATGGGCGAACCTGCACCCTCGGCGCTCTCCGAATTCATGCAGTTAATGAATTCCCACGCGGCTTCCTGGTTCGGCGAGGTGGCGGTCACACTCCACAGCCAGTTGTAGGACATGGTCGCGGAGGCTGTGCCGCTGGGTCCCACCGGCACGGGGGCGACGCCCACTTCGGTGTCGTAATCGACGCCAGGCGCAGCCTGAAGCCCCGAACGCCACCAGTTCGCCATGATCATCATGCCGACGCGCCCGTTGGTGAACTCCGCCTGCGCCGCCATGCTCACATCGACAGCGCCGCTTTCCACCATATCGGCATACAGTTGCAGCGTTTCGAGACCCTGCGGGCTGTTAAAGGCGGTCGCCGTCTTGTCGTCGGTCAGGTACTGCCCGCCGTTCGACATCAGCAGCGTCGCCCAGGGATGCACGACGCCGGAATCCCAGCCGGTGATGACGCCGTAGCCGACCTGTGTGACCGCTCCGGTTTCATCCTTCTTGCTGATCGCCGCCGCCATTTCCTTCAGTTCATCCCAGTTGGTCGGCGGCGCGTCGTAGCCCGCTTCCTGCAGCAGACGCTTGTTGTAGATCAGCAGATAGGTGTTGACCTCGGTAGGCCAGCCCCAGACCTGCCCGCCGGACGTGACGCCCTGCACCACGCCTTCCGGCGCGTTGGCAGTGACGGCATCAACGACGCTTTGCGGCGGGGCTGCCAGCAGACCGCTGCGTCCAAAATCCGGCAGCCACAGGTTGTACAGGTGGATGATGTCGGTATTGGTGCCCGCAGTCTGGTTGGCGATGATCTTGGTGAGCAGGTCGTTGAAAGGTACTGTCTCAAGTTCAATTTTGATGCCGGTCTGAGCCTCACACGTCCCGTACAATTCTTCTTGCCCTGCCAGGAACGTTTCCTCGCCCCAGTGAGTGAGGATGCGGAGCGTGAGATCCTGCGCGGACACCACGCTGACGCTGAGCATGAGGATCAGGCTCAGCAAAAGAACAAAGAAAATCCGTTTCGTGAACATAACTCGCTCCCCTAATACATATACAAGCCATTTCGTAGTAGGGTGCCCGGCTAATCAGCGTATAATAGGTACGGCGCGCGCTCCTGCTCAAATGCGCTTAGGTCTGCCTGAAAAGACTCGATTAGCTCGGACACAGGTTTTCCAGCATCCAGATGCTCCCGAATCTGGCTGCCGCCGACGAGTAAGTCGATGGGACGATGTCCCCCGTCTGACCAGGGCGCGCGCCATGCGAACTGTTCCGGGTAGTTCGCCTTGACCCACGCCAGAAGGTGGAGTGCCGTTTCGACGGCACGGAAGTGGACACGCTCCAGCACGTGAAGCTGGACGCCGGAACACAGCTCCCCCTGATACTTGCTGAATGTCGGCGCAAAATACGTCGGACGAAAACAAACGCCGGGTAGTTCAAGCGCGTTCAGCTCACGTGCCAGACGTTCACCATTCAGCCAGGGTGCGCCGACAACTTCGAAGGGGCGCGTTGTCCCCCGCCCTTCGGACAGCGTCGTTCCTTCGCCAGGCATGTCCCCGGATAGACGGTCAGCGAGTCCAGCGTCGGCAGGTTGGGCGATGGCTGGACGAATGGCAGCGGTTTCGTCGAACCACATCGCGCGCCGCCAACCATCCATTCTGACGACCGTGACAGCCGCGCCGATCTCCAGCACATCGTTGCACATGAGCGCCAGCTCACCCGCCGTCATGGCGTGGCGCATGGGTACGGGCGCCATCCCCACAAATGAGGTATATGCCGGATCAAGCAGCGCGCCTTCGGGCGTGAAGCCGCTGATCGGGTTGGGGCGGTCGAGGACGATCAACGGGATGCCCTGCTCGGCACTCGCCTTCAATGCGTAGACCAGCGTCGACAGATAGGTGTAGAAGCGGACGCCGCCATCCCGGAGGTCGTAAACCAACGCATCGATCCCCGCCAGCATCTCAGGCGTCGGCTGCTTTGTGTCTCCGTACAGGCTGTAGGCGGGCAACCCGGTCACCGGGTCAACGGTCGTGGCGACGTGATCACCCGCCTGAGCGCTGCCGCGAATCCCGTGTTCAGGTCCGAACAGCGCCACCAGATCGACCCCCGGATGCTGGCGCAGCCGGTCGATACTGCTGTTCAGTTCGTGATCGACGCTACTGGGGCTGGCGATCAACCCCACTCGTTGTCCCTTCACGAGTGTTGACTGCTGATCAAGCAATACGTCGATGCCCGCTCGAACGCTCATCGTGCCTCCCTGGTCGATTCGCGCAGGATCAGTTCGGCGGGCAGGAGCACGTTCGACGGATTACGCTGCTCGCCGTCGAGCATACTGAGCAAGAGCGAGAACGCCTGCCGCCCAATCTCGGAGAACGGCTGATGGACGGTCGTCAACGGCGGCGCGGTAAATGCCGAGGCTTCGATGTTGTCGAAACCCACGACCGACATGTCATCCGGGACGCGCAAGCCCGCTTCGGCAAGGGCACGATAAGCCCCAATCGCCAGCGCGTCGCTCGCCGCGAAGATCGCCGTCGGGCGCTCCTCGTCGGCGAGCAGCTCGCGCATCGCCACGTAGCCGCTCTCGTAGCCCCACTGAATAATATGAGCATAAACGACGCGCCGATACGCCAAGTCGCTGTCGCTGACCGCCCGGTCATACGCCAGTTGGCGCTCGCGGGCGATCCCCAGATCGCGCGAGCCAGCAATGTGGGCGATACGCCGGTGTCCAAGCTCGATCAGATGCTGAGTCGCCCGGTAAGCCCCGGCGCTATTGTCCACACTGACGACCGGGACAGGCGACGGGAGAAGCGAGCTGTCGATCAGCACCGTCGGCACGCCATCGGCGGTCAGCAGAGTCATGTTGTCGCGGTTGATCGTGTTGACGATGATCACACCGTCGGCGCGACGATTGCCGATCTCCTGCAAATAGACCTGCTCGCGCGCCGAGTCGTGTGCCGTGTTGTAGAGCAGGACGTGATAATCCTGAGCGTATGCCGCCGATTCGATGGTGCTGGCGATCATGGAGAGGACTGGATTGGAAATATCCAGAATGATGAGCGCGATCATCCGAGTCTGCTGCGTGCGCATACTGCGCGCAATCGGATTGCGCCGGTAATTCAGCTCCTCGATGGAGTGCAGCACCCGGTGGCGCGTTTCGTCAGAGATATTCCCCGTGCCATTCACGACGTAAGACACCGTCTGCACGCTGACTCCCGCGTGCTCGGCTACATCGCGCATGGTCGGGCTTGGTCGTCGCATCATCCGCTGCCAGTCCGCACTACTAATACTGAACGACGGTTAGAGACTCTTCTCGAACGCCGCGTAATCGCGGAAAACCTGAAGGTTGTTCTCTTTCTCGACGCCGACGACGTTCGGCGAGACAAAAATGCGGTCGGGCGTCTTGCCCATACGCACCAGTTCTTCGGTCGTCGCAGCCAGCAGAGCCATCGTAATGGCGACGGCGGCAAGCGTCGAGCTGGCAGAGACTTTTTCCGGGCGTCCGGGCACGTCCACCAGCGCATCTTCCAGCGGACAGCAGTTGTCGATGACAACATCGGCGATGTCCGCCAGCGCCTTGCCCGACGAATGGGTCGGCTGATTCTGCTGGCGGTTCGTGACCGAGGTCACGCCGACGACCGTCAACCCGGCTTCTTTGCCCGCCAGCGCTACTTCGACCGGTGCTGCGTTCATGCCGCCGTGAGAAAAGACGATCAGGGTGTCGCGCGGGTCAAGGTTGTGCGACAGCAGCACCTGTTTGGCATAGCCTTCCGTCCGCTCGATCCACAGCAGCTCGCGCGCGCCGCCGGGACCGGTGATATTGAACCACATCGTGCGCGGATCCATGATCGGGTGAAAGCCGACGTATCCCCCGTAACGCGGGAACATGTCCATCACCGGGATCACCGAATGCCCCGAACCGTACAGGTGCGCTGCCCGCCCTACGCTGATCGAATTGGCGCAGGCTTTGCCCGCCCGCTCGATAGCGCCGAGCTGCGTCGTCTGGATTTGCCGAAGGATGGGAATGGCTCTCTCAAAATATTCGTTGGCGGACATAACGGAAACACTCCTTAGTGATCAAGCTGCTCAAAAGCGGAATAAGCGGCACCCAGCAGCCCGGCTTCTTCGCCGAGCGTTGAGGAGAGGATCAAGACATCGCGGGCTGCATACGGCTGCGCCCACTCAGCGGCGATTCGACGGACGCTGGGGAGGATCAGATCAGAATGGTAGCCGATGCTCCCGCCGAGTATGACCACCTGCGGATTGGCAAAGCTGATGACCGATGCGACCCCAACCCCGATGTAGCGCGCGATTTCCTCGGTGACCTGACACGCCAGTGCGTCACCCTGCCGGGCGGCGTCGAAAACCTGCTTGGCGGTCAGTCCGTCCAGTTGCAGGCGGGTCGGCTCGCCGCGTTCGATGTGCCGACGCGCCGAGCGCACGATACCAGCCCCGGATGCCGCCTGTTCCCAGGAGACGACGCCATCTTCGGTGAGGATTGGAAACCACCCGACCGTACCAGCCAGCCGGTTATAGCCTTTCCACAGCCTGCCCTCTTCGATGAAGCCAGCGCCGATCCCCGTGCCGATGATAATCGATGCCAGTGACTGGCAACCGCGCCCCGCTCCGCCCCACCATTCGCCGAGGACTGCCGCGTGCCCGTCGTATTCGATGCTGGCTGGCACGCCGAAACGCTCGCTTATGACGCCTTTCAGGTCGGCGTTTTCCCAGCCCGGCAGATTCGGCGCCCAGAGGATGCGATCCGTCGCGCGGTCGATCACAGCCGGGACGCTCAGCCCGACCGCGACAATCGTTTCGCCGTCGAGTATCGTGCGGCTCATCTCTTCGATCTGGCTCACGACATCGACGTGACCCCGGAGATCGGTCGGCTGGTGGGTTTTGCGCAGGATGTGACCTTGACGGTCGATCACCGCAACAGCGACTTTGGTTCCGCCGATGTCTACCGCCAGTACCGACACGCTGCCCCCAGAGTGGAAAGTAAGAATATTGATCCGGCAAAAAACTTTAGTTTAACGTTCAGTTGAACGTTAAACTAAAGTCTACAATAGATTATTTCTCCATGTCAACTATTTCAGAGAGTGTTCATGTAAGGAGTTGTTCGATAGGGCGTAACCGCTGCAAGCACTGAAACAGTCCTAAGCGTACCATCTGCCAGCTCGAGGTACTACTGGCGAGCATGAGAGTTCCCGCCGGGTTCGCCATCGACCTATGCGATACGTTCGACAACGAGCGCATCCCGATCAATGCAAGGGCTTCGCCTGCGGAGCGAAGCCCTTTGATCGCTGCCGGTTCACAAGACGCTAGCGAAGGCGCCTCACTCCGACAACTCAGATATCTTGATTTCGTCCGGACGATCTGCCGGGCGAGCTGCTAGACCGGCTGGCTATCCGGTCCAGGCGCGCAGCAGCACCAGCGGCTCTATACCATCGTTTACGACCGTATATTCCGCCCGCGCCGCCTCATGCGTGACGAAATACTCGTCGAAGGTAACTTCGCCGAAGCGCATGTACGTCGGCGTCTCGACGTGATACGTGCCGAGCTTGCCGCGCCCCTGAACTGCCAGCACCCCGCAAGCGCCGGGGTCGGTAATCGTCACGCTGAAGCCGGGCTGGACGGTCAACTGCTTGGCGCTGAACACGTCCTCGCCAAGCGACTTGCCGTAGATGATCCACTTGTCTTCCCAGCCCTCGCCCTGAGCGTCAATCTTGCCGGGCAGGAAATGGGTGTCTCTCAGGTTCGGGTTGACGTTCGCTTCCCAGTCGATCAGGCTGATCACGTAGTCGAGGTCGCCCTTCTTGTCGGCGGGAACGTCTTTCACCAGCATGTCAAAGGGCACGATCTTGCCCCTGCACGTTCGACTGAACATGGCGAACGTATCCGTGCCCCACTGGATTTCGTAAGTCACCAGCGAGCCGGGCGCATGGAGAACACCGGGCGGCGTGAACCAGCCCGTGCCAATCGGGAAAACGTAGGCTTTGGAGTAATCCAGAATGCCGTTATCGCCCGTGCCCCATTTTTCCAGGCAGCGGCGAATATCGTCTTTCGTCGTCCCCGGCTCCAAGCCAAAGAAGGTGTACGGGAAATCGTTCAGGCGCGGGTTGTACTGCGGCGGGAAGTAATAGGCTTCTGGCTTATGAGCTTCACCTACCAGCGCGGCGTGCTGCTTCATCGGGTGCAGGTGGTAGGGCAGCGGACCCTGATTGTCGAACAGCTTGCCCAGCGTGGGCCAGCGCTTGTAAGTCTGGTATATCTTCTCGCCGATCACCCGATTGGGCAGCTCGTCGACGGCGTCGCGCAGCGTGAAGCGGCTGCCGTCCGGCGCGAGGACGTAGCTCAGACCTTCGTCGGCGGGCATGTCGGGTCCATTCGCCGGGTTGGTGGTCGAGCACAGCCAGCGCTCGTCCAGACCGCCGCGCTCGTCGCCCAGAGCGTACAGGTCCTGTTCGGCGAGCCGCAGACGGCGACCGGGCACAGCAAACGTGCGCGGAACCCAGCACGGCAGCATGTGCAGAATCCCCTGCCCCGCGTCGAGGGCGGTCTCAAGACTCTGCCGAAGCGATGATGTAATTGGGTATTCCTGAACAGCCATTATTCACTCCTTAAGGCGACTTATGCCAAGTCGTCGTATGTCACTGCTTAAAGTAGTGTCGTGATCGAGTCCGCGAGCGACTTCAAAATCAGGCAGCACGAGGTCGCCCCGGCATCGAGATGCCCGCGCGAGCGCTCGCCCAGCCGACTGGCACGCCCCATCTTTGCCACCAGATCGCGCGTGGACTCTTTGCCCTGCTCTGCGCCGTCCGCCATCGCCCGCAGCGCGTCGGCAAATGGAACGCCCGCAGCGACAGCATTCGTGTAGGCGTCGCGCGCGGGTATGAGCGTGTCGATCAACGTCTTATCGCCGGGCTTCGCGCCGCCGATGTCCGCAACCGCGTCGACCGCCGCGCGCAGCATTTCCCCGAACGTTTCCTTATCGACTTCGGTTTTGCCTTTACAGGCGAAAGCCATTTCCTGAAACAGCAGACCGTAAAGCGGTCCCATCGCCCCGCCGATTTCTTCAAGCAGCGTGCTGCCGATGGTTTGCAGCCCATCGGACAGCGTGACGTGGTCGCCGAGCCGTTCGCTGGCGAGCGTGAAGCCCTTGCTCATGTTGATGCCGTGATCGCCATCGCCAATCGCGCCGTCGATCTCGCTCAGATAGGCGGCGTTATCCTGGATCGTCTTAATCAGGTGCTGGACGACAACGTCGCCCTTTTCACCGGGGAATGACTCCATCGGGTTACCTCGCCAGTTGCTTCAAGCCCATGCTGTCAGCTTCCAGATCGATGAGCTGCTTCAGTTCGTCGTCCAGCTTCATCACCGTCAGCGTGACACCCATCATCTCCAGCGAGGTGAAGTAGTTGCCGACGTAGGGACGGTAGACGTGAATCCCCGCTTCGCCCAGAACGGCTGCAACCCGGTTGTACAGGATGTAGAGTTCCATGACCGGCGTCGCGCCCAGACCGGATACCAGCACAACCACGTCATCGCCGGAAGCAAACGGCAAGTCCGGCAGAATGATGTCCGTCATCATCTGCGCCATCTCATTTGCAGACCGTAGCGCAGTCACCTGAATGCCGGGTTCGCCGTGATGCCCGATGCCCAATTCCATCTGACCGGGTTCAATCGCAAAATTCGGCTTGCCGACCGCAGGAATCGTGCATGGCGTCAGACCGATGCCGACGCTTCGGGTATTGTCGATGGCT
This sequence comes from Anaerolineae bacterium, assembly GCA_046328655.1. GTDB lineage: Bacteria > Chloroflexota > Anaerolineae > Aggregatilineales > Phototrophicaceae > Flexifilum. The sequence goes on from JAXLWE010000006.1 coordinate 28,545, forward strand.
TTCTGCGCCGCCGCGATGACCTCGTCCAGCCTCCCGCCGAGCGCGGCTTTCGCCCCGCCGACTTTCCACATCAGCACTTCGCCCGCCACCCCGCGCCGCTTCTCGCGCTCGGATGCGGGAGCCGACGCGACATCATCGTTGGCGACGACTGTTTCGACGCGAATGCCGTCGCGCTCCGCCATGCGCTTTGCCAGCTTGACATTCATGTTGTCGCCCGCGTAATTCCCGTACAGGCAGGCGACGCCTGCCCCGCCGTCAGCGGCTTTGAACGCTTCGTAGAAAGCCTGCGCCGACGGCGATGTGAAGATTTCACCGACCGCGACCGCGTCGACCATGTTCTTACCGACGTAGCCGACGAACGCTGGCTTGTGCCCGGAACCGCCGCCCGTCACCACGCCGACCTTGCCAGCGACCGGCGCATTTTTGTATTTGAGCACACGCGGGTTGGTCGTCGCTGCTACCAGATCGGGGTGCGCTTTGACGAAGCCAGCGAGCATGTCCTCGACCACAAGGTTGGATTGTTGATGATGCGCTGCATGACGCAGTCCTTTCCGAAGCAGCCGTCGTGCTACTTGATAATGCCGATCTTGGAGCGGTCGATGGTGATGAACACGGCGGTAATCAGCACGACGCCGCGAATGATGTTTTGCAGGTAGGGGTCAACGCCGAGCATATTCATTCCGTTGCTCAGGATGGTCATGATGAACGCGCCGAGGATCGTCCCCTGAATGCTGCCGACGCCGCCGGTCAGCGGCGTGCCGCCGACGACGACTGCGGCGATCACGTCCAGCTCAAGCCCGTCGCCAAGCTGAGCGGTCGCGGCGAAAACGCGCGCCGATTGCAGCAGCCCGGCTAAGCCGCACAGCAAGCCCAGCAGCGTAAACATCAAAATCTTGATGCGGTCGACTTTGATCCCGGTCAGGATGGCGACTCGCTCGCCGCCGCCAATCGCCTTGACCTGCCGACCAAAGACCGTGTAGTTGAAGATGATGTAGGTGACGACGACGATCACCGCCGCGAAGATCGCCGCGTTGGGCAAACCGGCGGTGCGCCCACCATAGGGTCCGAGGAAATCCATGTTGGTGATGCTGATCGGCGCGCCGCGCAGCACCATCACCACCAGACCGCGATACGCGACCAACGTCCCCAGCGTCACCATAAAGGATGGGACTTTGCCCTTGGCGAAAATGACCCCGTTCACCAAGCCCGCGACCGTGCCGACCAGCATCGCCGGGAAGATAGCGAAAATGCCCAGTTGGTCGGATGTCGACGCCGCTGCCATCGCCGACAGCGCCACGATTGAGCCGACCGACAGGTCGATTGACCCGGCGATGATCACAAAGGTCATGCCGAGCGCGACAACCAGTTGGACGACGGTCTGCTGCAACACGATGGCAAGGTTGCTGGGCGTCAGGAACCGCTCCGACAGCAGCCCAAACACCACGCACAGGATCACCAGCAGCAGGATTGGGAAATAGGTGCGCAGCGTGCGGAGTGAGAGACGCCGAAGCGGATTCGACGTTGTCTCGGTAGAACTGGTTTGAACGTTTGCCATAAGTCTAGTCCGCGTGTTAGCAAGCTTAACGGGCAATAAACAGACAATTTCTAGATCATGTACGAGACGATCTCATGCTCGGAAGGAAACGCGCCGTAGGCGAATTCCTTGCTGATCTCGCCCTTGCGCATGATGATGATCCGGTCGCTCATACCGATCAGCTCGCTCAGGTCTTCGCTCAGCAGAATGATGGACATGCCGCGTTTCTCCGCCAGTTCGCGGATGATGCTGTAAATCTGCATACGCGCGCCGACATCGATGCCGCGCGTGGGATTATTCAGAATCAGCACGTCGGGCTGCGTCGCCATGCATTTGCCCATGACGACTTTTTGCAGGTTGCCGCCGCTGAGCGAGTTGCACGGAACCAGCGGGCTTGCCGCCTTGATCTGCAGCTCCTCGATGAGATCGTGAACCAGTTTGCGCTCTGTCGTTCGGTCGACAAACTGACCGCGTCTTGGCATTGCCGCCATCGACAGATTCTCGTTCACCGAGAAATCGACGATCAGCCCTTCGCCGGTGCGGTCGCCGGGCAGATAGGCAATACGCTTTTCCCAGGCGTCGTAAGGGGCGCGCGGGCGGTACGTCTGCGCGTTCAGGCGCATCTGACCGCTCACCAGCGGTCGGTCGCCGACCAGCGCTTCGAGCAGCACTTCGCCGCCGGAATTCTTCAGCCCGCCAATGCCGAGGATTTCGCTTCGGTACAGTGTCAGATTGATGTTGCGCATCTTGCCGGACAGGGTGGCGTCCCTGATTTCGAGCACCGCTTCTTTCGCCTTGAAGTCGCGGGCAGGCGGGTAAATGTCTCGACCGATCTCGCGCCCCACCATCCGCGCCTCGATCTGCCGCTGCGTCAGTTCGCCGCGTTCATAATGACCGACCCACGTCCCATCCTTCAGGATCGTGATGTCGTCGGCGATTTTTTCCACTTCTTCCAGGTGATGCGAGATATAGCCAACAGCAATGTTTTGTTCGCGCAGGCGGCGAATGACCGCGAACAGCCGCTCAAGCTCCTGCGTGTTCAGGAACGCGGTCGACTCGTCGAGCAGCAGCACTCTGGGCTGGTACGACAGCGCCCGTGCGATCTCGATGACCTTGAGTTGACCGAGGTCAAGCTGATCGATGTTCTGAGTGACCGAGATCTCTGCGCCAATGTCGTCCAGGATTCCCTGAGCGGCGGCGCGCAGCTTCTTCCAGCGGCTTAAGCCTAGGTAGCCAGCAAAAGCGTGCATCCGGTCGATGAAGATGTTTTCGGCGATGCCGAGCGACGGGACGATAGTCAGTTCCTGAAAGACCAGCACCACTCCAGCAGCCTGCGCGGCGCGCATGTTCGCCGGGCTGAAGCTGTCCTCATCGAGCGTCATCGTACCGGCGTCTTTTTGCAGCGCCCCGGCACATATCTTGAACAACGTCGACTTACCGGCGCCGTTCTCGCCCACGAGCGCGTGTACTTTGCCCGGCTCTAATGTAATTGAGACATCGCGCAGCGCCTGGGTAGCGCCAAACCGCTTGCTGATGTTTTGCGCTTTGAAAAGCACGGTAACTGTCCTCGCTCGCCAGAGGGAGCGGCAGGATTCCCCACCGCTCCCGTGTAACGGTTCCAGCTTGCGGCTTCAGCCGCACCGCTTATTGTGCTGCGGCGTCGCTGTAAGCCAGCTCGAAGGTCGCGGCTGGGGCATCGGGGTTAAACACGCGCGAGTGTTCCTTGAAGTCATAAGCCGGCACGCCTTCGGGGAAGTCAGCGCGGAACTGCGCGACCGTATCAATCGTCAGCGGCAGCAGCGCCAGCTTGACGTTCGCCTCATCCGCCGGGATTTCCAGCCCGTTCAGATAGTCGAACATCATGACGAGACCAAAACCGCCCTGCAGCCAGTGACCGCCGATGTCGAACAGCAGCTCACCCGACTCGACAGCATCGACGTTTTCAGGATTCAGGTCCATTGCGACGACCAGAACGTCCTCGCCCGGCACCTTGTTCGCATTCTTGATCGCAGCCATAACGCCCGTTGCCGTGCCACCATTGGCTGCCCACACACCGGTGATGTCCGGGTTGCCCTGATACAGCGACTCGAAGGCAGCCTGGCTTTCGTCGCGGACGAAGTTGCCATTCACCGCGCCAGCCAAACGCACTTCAGGATGCTCTTCCAGAGCGCGGTCGAAGCCCTTGCGACGGTCAATCGCCACCGACGTACCGGGCGTGCCGTCCACGACACCAACGACCTTTTCGCCGTCCGCATTGGGGGTCATCGCAGCGAACAACGCCTGCGCCATCGCATAACCAGCTTCTTCGTCGCTCGGTCCGACGAACGCGAGATAATTCGGGAACTGCTCACCCTGTGGCTCGATGTCCGAGAGATACACGTCGGTCATGATGACCGGGATACCGGCAGCCTGCGCTTCGGTCAGAACCTTGATGCCTGTGTTCCAGTACGGGACGTGGATGATGCCGTCAACGCCGCGTGCGATCAGGTCTTCGATGTTGCTCGCCATCGTATCCGGGCTGTTGTCGGCATTCAGGACGATCAGGTTAACCCCCAGCGCGTCCGCGCCTTCCTGCATAAACTCGACGTATCTATTCCAGAACTGGGCATCCAACGTCGGAACCGTCGCGCCGATTGTAAAGGTTTTTTCCTGTGCGCTCACGACACTGAGGGACATGAGCAAGGCAAAGACCACCAACAAACAGAAAACTGCGATTTTCTTCATTGCTAATTCGTCTCCTACGAACGTAAGGCAAAACACACCAGACAAGCTGGCTCGAACGCGATCAATCTGGCGATTTCAACCTCCTTCATCCATATCCGATTCCCTGTGGACGCTTGTTCCAGAGGTCTCCTCCGACCTCCTGTCAGACGTTGGGTGAGAAAAGTCACCATCCACGCCCTGCGCGGGCGCGCCCGCCGCGAGAATGGCTGACGCATCTTCGGCGACGCCCATGCGCGTCGAAACCGCGCGCGCCGCGCTTTCGACCCAGCCTATAAGCTGAGCCAGACGGTCGGGGTCGTTGTACTCGGCTACATGCCCGGTGATGCCAATCGCGCCGACGATCTGCTGACGGTAGTCCCAGATCGGAGCGGCAACACAGCCGATGCCACGCGCGTACTCCTCGTGGTCGAGGGCGTAGCCCTGCGTGCGCACCATTTCGAGTTCCTCGGCGAAGCGGTCGGGTTCGACGACGCTTTTCCGGGTCTGCGCGACGAGCGGCGCTTTCTGAAGGAAGGTTTCCCGCTCGCCGTCCGGGAGGTGCGCCACCAGCACCTTACCGCAGGCGCTCAGATTCACGGGCACAACCGTGCGCAGAGTCGCAATGATGCTGACAGGCTTGGTGGGCAGGCATTGATCGATGTAGGCGACGCCGAAATCCTGCAGGACGCCAAGCTGGGATGTCTGACCGCTGATGTCAGCCAGCTCGCGCAGCGCGGTACGCGCTTCCACGATCAGGCTGGTCTGTTTCGTATACAGGTAGGCAAGGTAGGAAATCTGGGGACCGAACTCATAGAAGCCTTCGGCACGTGGGCTTTCGACGAGGTAGCGGCGGCTGGTCAGGTATTTGACCGTCCGGTATGCGGTAGCCACCGGAATGTCCAAATCGGCTGCCAGCTCCTTGACCGAGGCGGGCGCGCCTTTGGCAGCCAGATATTCAAGAATGTCCAGCGCCTTGACCAGCGCGGGCACGATGGGGGTAAAAGCAGATTTCATTTACCAAACAACTTTTCATCCGGGACGCTGTGTCCCGGTGCAGCTATTTCTACGCCCAAATTATCACATATGATAATGAGTATTCACTAGTGATATTTGTCATGCTGCGCCCAGTCTTTGATCCGTTTATCGAATGGCATGACGATGCGCTGTGCTCATCGTGTTCCATCTGATCAATCGGCTCTAGCCGACAACCATCACGATTGTTACAATCTGTTCATGGAAATTCGTCTCATGCAACCAAAAGACATCTGGACGACAGCTCAGTGGATGTCGGAGCTTCCGCTGTGGCGTCGATACCGTGTCACTCCGGAGCACGCCAGCGCCGATTTCGCCAGGGCAATCGACGACGGCGACGTGGTGCTGGTCGCCGACAAGCAGGGAGCATCGTCAGACGAGTGCTGCGGCTTCGCCTGGTGCGTGCCGGGCGGCGCGTTCGGTCGCACCGACTATCTGCGGCTGATCGGCGTTCGTGCCGACTGTTCCGGGCATGGGATTGGCGCGGCGCTGCTGAGCGAGGTCGAGGCACGGGCGACCAGCAGCGACCTGATCCTGCTCGTCTCGGATTTCAACGAAGGGGCACAGCGTTTCTACCAGCGCATGGGCTACCGTCAGATTGGGGCGATACCCGGCTACGTCCTGCCGGACGTAACCGAACTTATTTTTCGTAAGCGGCTGGATTCTTAGATTGGAGACGGATATGAAAATCGCACGGATATTGTTCCTGATAGCGGTACTGGCGCTGGTGGCGCTGCCCACGCTGGCGCAGGACGCCCCCACCGGGAACGTCCTCGTCATGGCGCGCGCAGTCGACGCCACTGGTCTCGACGTGCATACACAAACGGCGTTCGCATCCTTCCGCCTGCTGGAGCTGATTTATGAGCCGCTGGTCGAACTCGACCCGCAGTTGAACGTGATCCCCGGACTGGCGGAAAGCTGGGAATTCTCCGACGACGGGCTGACGCTCACCTTCCATCTGCGCCAGGGCGTCAAGTTCCACGACGGCTCGGATTTCACCTCGGCGGACGTGGTTGCGACCTTCAACCGCATCCTCGACGAAGCAACCGGGGCTTCGGCACGCTCCAACTACACCAGCATCGCGTCGATTGACGCGCCGGACGATTTCACGGTCGTGTTCAACCTGTCGCAGCCCGACGTGCCGCTGCTGGCGGCGATGGCGACCACTAACGCCGGGATCGCGCCGTCCGAGCTGGTCGAAAGCGGTGACTTCGCCTCGACCGCCATCGGCACGGGTCCCTTCAAGCTCGAAAGCTGGACGCCCGATCAGACGACCGTCCTGAGCGCCAATACCGACTGGTGGGGCGATGGTCCCAACGTCGATGGCATCGAAATCCGCATCATCCCCGACGAAACCTCGATCCTCGCCGCGCTGCGCGCCGGGACGATTGATTTCGCCCAGTTGAACGACCCGCTGGTGGCGACCCTGCTCACCGACGACGCGAACGTACAGTTGGAGCGCACACCCACGCTCGCCTATAACGTGCTGCAACTGCGCGCCGAGCGCACCCCACTGGACAAGCTGGAAGTGCGTCAGGCGATCTCCTGCGCGATTGACCGTCAGGAAGTGCTGGACAGCGCTGCCCTCGGCGAAGGTCAGGTCACGGGACCCGTCACCTCTCCGGCGTTCGCGCTGCCGAACGACGAGCTGTTCTGCTACACCAAAGACCTCGACAAAGCGCGTCAGTTGATGGAACAGGCGGGCTTGAGCGAAGGCTTCACGCTGCCGATGATGGCGGCTAACGCCGAGCCGCCGACGGCGCTCAGCGAAGCCCAGAGCATCCAGTCGCAGCTTGCCGACATCAACATCACGGTCGAGATCGAGCCGCTTGAGCTGGGCGTGTACGTCGACCGCTGGCTGGCTGGCGATTTCGACTCGGCGGTCGCGCTCAACAGCGGCTTCCCCGATCCGTTCCAGACCTACGTGCGCTACTGGATGGAGAACAGCCAGTTCCGCAACGTCGCGGGCTATTTCGACCAGACCCTCAACGACCTGATGGCGCAGGGGCGCGCTGAAAGCGACCCGGACGCGCGTTACCAGATTTTTGCCGACCTTCAGCGGCGGCTGACCGAAGAATCGCCCTGGATTTGGCTGTACACGGGCTACTCGTATGCGGCGCACCAGCCGAACGTCACCGGCTACGTCGGCTATCCGACGGGTTCGCTGATCTCGCTGGCGCAGGTGAGCATCGACCGCTCCGCCTAACCCTGTTGTCGTGGAGGGCAGCCTCACCGACACGAATTGCATGAAGTACGGGGGCGGGTTCACAGCCCGCCCTCGACTATCTGGAACGATTCATGCTTCGCTATCTCACTCAACGCGCCATCGCCTTCGTCCCCACCCTGCTTGGCGTATCGATCCTGATCTTTCTGGCGATTCGCCTCGTCCCCGGTGACGCGATTTCCGCGATGCTGGGCACAGAAGCAGGGATGCTCACCGACGTGCAGCGCGCCTCGCTCGAAGCCTACTTCGGGCTGGATAAGCCGCCGGTCGAGCAGTATTTCAACTGGCTCGGCGGCGTGCTGCGCGGCGATCTCGGACTGTCGATGCGCTATGGTCAGCCCGTATTGACGCTGATCGGCTCGCGGTTTCCGCTGACGCTGGAGCTGGCGTTCATGGCACTGATCATAGCGCTGGCGCTGGGAGTCCCCTTAGGGATCGTCTCGGCGATTAGCCGCAACTGGCTGATCGACCTGCTCGCCCGGCTGTTCGCGCTTATCGGCTTGGCGATGCCGAACTTCCTGCTCGGCACGCTGATCATCTTCGTGCTGTCGGTCTACTTCCGTTATCTGCCCAACTCCGGCGATTACACCCCGCTGTGGGAGGATGCCGGGCGCAACCTTCAGCAGATGATTTTCCCGGCGCTCACGCTCGGCTTTGCCTTCGCCGCCTCGGTGATGCGGACGACACGCTCCGCCATGCTCGAAGTGCTGGGGCAGGATTACATGCGAACCGCCCGCAGCAAGGGCTTGAACGAGCGGGTTGTCATCAACCGCCATGCGCTGCGCAACGCCCTGATCCCGGTGATCACGATCACGGGAGTTGAACTCGGCTACCTGCTCGGCGGGACGGTGATCGTCGAGGAAATCTTCTCGCTGCCGGGTCTCGGTCGGCTGGTCTACAACGCCATCTCGCAGCGCGACTACGCGCTCGTGCAGGGGGTGGCGCTGTTCATCGCGCTTATTTTCGTCGCCGTGAATCTGGTTGTCGATGTCATCTACACCGCCATCGATCCGCGCATCACGTATGTCTCGGATCGGTAATCCCCTGCGCCGAAGCAGCCCGCTGCGCCGCCTGTTCGCCAACCGCAGCGGCACGGTCGGACTCGTGATCATCGTGGTCTATCTGGTGATCGGGCTGCTGGGCGCGCTGCGGCTGACGCCGTTTCCGCCCAATGAAAACCATGCCCGCGACCGACTTAAGCCGCCGAGCGCGCAGTACGTCATGGGGACGGATTTGCTGGGGCGCGACGTTGCCAGCCGCATCATGGAGGGAGCCGCTAATTCGCTGCGCGTCGCCGCGCTGTCAGTCGCGCTGGCGACGGTGGTGGGGACGACGCTCGGCACGATTTCGGGCTACGTCGGCGGGCACGTCGACAACGTGATCATGCGCATCATGGACATATTTTTCGCCCTGCCTGCCCTGCTGATGGCGCTGGTGATCGTCACCGTGCTAGGCGCGGGCATCAACACGACCGTGCTGGCAATCGCGGTCGTCTATACACCGATCTTCGCGCGAGTGGCGCGCGGTCCCGTGCTGACCGTCAAGGCGATGGAGTACGTCACGGCAGCGCGCTCCATAGGCGTGCGCGACGGCGGCATCATCTGGCGGCACATCCTCCCGAATACGCTCGCCCCGCTGATCGTGCAGGTGAGCCTGGCGCTCTCGTGGGCGCTGCTGACCGAAGCCGGGCTGAGCTTTCTCGGTCTCGGCACGCAGCCGCCCGCCGCCTCGTGGGGCGTGATGCTGAGCGAGAGCCGGGGTCTGGCGGAAAACGCGCCCTGGCTGATGATCGCGCCCGGCGCGGCGATCATGTTAGGCGTGCTCGGCTTCAATCTGCTCGGCGACGGTCTCCGCGACACGTTCGACCCGCGTATGCGCGGGCGCAGCTAGAACACCCCCAGCGACGAATCCCACTTCACCCACATTCGCCGTTCAAGCTGCTGAAAAGTAGCGCACGATAAGCGGCTCGCAGCACTTAGTAGTCTTTCATACGCAATTGCGTCGGTCAATTTCCTGCCCCCTGTAGTCCTGCATAGTGACATCTGTTACGGTTATTCCCCGAAATAGTTCACTAAATTTCCGGTATCCAGATGATATACAGTTGGTATACAAGTCCCTGACGACGTGAAACTGGTTGTCACCGGGCATCGCAACGGGTATAAAGCTGCCCCTCCCCCTGCCCGGCTTTCCGCCAGTATTCACATAACCTGTGGGTTGCGCTATGTCCGACTCAATTTCCCAGATTCAGACCTTCATCGAAAAGAACATTCGCAACTACGCCGACGAATCACGGCAACTCAGCGAGGTCGCCTACGCCTGCCTGCGGGATGCCATCCTCTACACGGACATCCGCGCGGGCGATCCGCTTTCGGAGCATCGCCTGTCAAAGGCGCTCAACGTCAGCCGCACGCCGCTCCGCGCCGCCATTCAAAAGCTGGCGCAGGAAGGTATGCTGCAGGTCATCCCCGGACGGGCGGTCGTCATCGCTTCGCGCTCGCCGCAGCAGGTCATGGATGGGTTTGGCGTTCGGGTGCTGCTGGAGCCGGAAGCCTGCCGCAGCGCCGCGCTCACCCTCGATCAGCAGTCCCGCGAGCGATTGAAGGAATACACACAGCGGCTCATCGATGCCGCTAACGCGCGTGACCGCTCCGCCTGGTCGCAGACGGATCATCAGTGGCATCAGGTTATCGCCGACGCCTGCCCGAATCAGCTCCTCGGCAGGATGGTGATGCAGGCGTATTTCCAGATGCGCGTTCACGGCGTCGTACCCCGGATTTCCACCGATTCGCTGCTGCCTGGGACACAGGAGCACGTTGCGATTGCGGATGCCATTCTGAACGGAGACGGCGCGCGAGCAGCCGACCTGATGCGGCAGCATCTCCAGTCGGCGCGCGACCGGATTTTTCTGACAGACCTGCTGCCGCAGGGCATACAGTTCCTCAAAGGGATTTCTGGCGAAGCGTAACTGGCGAGTTGATCGACGAAAGCGCGGTGAGACCAGCCATCGAGTGAGGCGGGTTGGAGCGCTGACAAGCGAAGGAGGGAACAGAGTACAGCGCGATCACAGCCATGCGCAAAGCCATACGCAGTTGCCTGAGTAATAAGGATAGAAAACAAATGTCTAAGTTCCGGTATATTCCTCTTCTGCTCATCTTCCTTCTTTTCACCGGCGCAATCCAGGCACAGGACACGGTCGAGCCGATTCGCATCGGCGTGCTTGCCAGCCTGACGGGTCCTTTCGCCCAGCTCGGCGCTGACGGCGTCGACGGCGTTAACCTGGCAATTGAAGAATTCGGCGGTCAGATTGCTGGTCGCCCCATCGAATTGTATATTGAGGACGACGCGGCAGACCCCAACACCAGCATCGAAAAGACGCGCGCGCTCGTCAACCGTGACAACGTCGAGATCGTCCTGGGACCGCTGAGCGGCTCCGCAGGCGAGGCAGTCAAGAACAACGCGGACGAGTGGCCCGACACGACGATTATCGTCGCCGGTGCTGCTGCCGAAGACATCACCATGCGCGGCGTCAAGCCTAATGTCTGGCGCACGTCCTATACCGGCGCGCAGCCGATGTTCCCGCTCGGTGACTGGGCTTATGCCAACGGATACGAGACAGTCGTGACCATCGCCGAAGACTACGCCTTCCCGTATGCGCAGGTCGGCGGCTTCATGCACACGTTCTGCGCCGCTGGCGGTCACGTGCCTCAGAAGTTCTGGGTTCCCATCGGAACCAGTGATTACAGCTCGATCTTCCCGCAAATCCCACAGGATGTCGACGCGATTTACGTCGCGCTGGGCGGCACGGACGCGGTCAACTTCGTCACGCAGATGGATGAGTACGGTCTGCTCGGCGACATCCCGTTCCTCGGCGGAACCGTGACCATCGACGCAGCGCAGCTTGCCTCGGTGGGCGATCTGCTGGATGGCGTGGTCTCCGGGTCGATCATGACCGGCGACTTGACCACCCCTGAGTTCAAGTCGCTGGACGAGCGCTTTGGCGCACTGCGCGGGCGCGCACCGTCGCTGTTTGTCGAGAACTACTATCGCGCGACCAAGTGGGCGCTGCTGGCTCTCCAGCGCGTCTATGGCAACGTCGAAGATCAGGAAGCCTACCGCGCGGCGCTGCAAGCCACATCCTTCGTCGCCCCGGCGTCCTTCGTCTACTTCGACGACCATCACAACGTCATGACCGACATTTACCTGAACCAGGTCAAGAATATCAATGGCGAATGGCGCAACTCGGTCATTTCGGTGTACCCGATGGTCAGCCAGTTCTGGACTGACGACCCGGCGGAATACGAGTCGCAGCCGCCCTACAGCCGCGACTTCCCGAACTGCCCCTGACGGTTGATTGGGAGAGCGGACTGAACGGCATGAACGCGCTGACCCTGCGCGGCGTCACGAAGCGGTTCGGGGGTCTCACTGCCGTGCGCGATGTTCACCTCGACATCGCGCACGGTCAGAAGTGGGCACTGATCGGACCCAACGGCGCCGGAAAAACAACCCTGTTCAACGTCATTGCGGGTGATCTGCCAGCAACGGCTGGACGCATCGAGCTGTTCGGCACGGACATCACGCACATGGCGGTACACAAACGGGTAAAGCTCGGTCTGCGCCGCACCTATCAAACCTCAGCACTATTCAACAACCTGACGGTGACTCAGAATCTGTATCTTGGGGTTCTGGGTCCCGAAACGGGTCATCTGGCGATGATGCGGCGGTTTGACGGGGATACGGCGCGCATGAAACGCGTCGAAGAACTGGCGCGCACTATTGGCTTGGCTGAGCGCATGAACGTGTACGCCGGTGAACTTTCGCACGGCGAGCGGCGGCAGTTGGAATTCGGGCTGGCGGTCGCGTCCAATCCCCGTTTCGTCATGCTGGACGAGCCAGCGGCTGGTCTATCGCCTGACGAACGCAAGATCATCGGCGCTATGCTGACGACGCTCGGCGAGAGCATCACCCTGCTGCTCATTGAGCACGACATGGATGTCGCCTTGAGCATTGCCGAGTACGTCGCTGTACTGCACGAAGGTCAGATTATCGCCACCGGAACACCGCGCGAAATCGTCGCCGACGAACAGGTTCAGCGCGTCTATCTGGGAGCATCCACTCATGAGTGACGTGCCACTGCTCTCGGTCGAAAACATCAACGTCTACTACGATTCCGGTCACATCCTTCAGGGAACGACGCTCACGCTGCCCAGCGGCATCGCGGGCATCATTGGTCGCAACGGGATGGGCAAGTCGACGCTCGTCAAGGCGATCATGGGGCTTGTGCCGGTGCGTTCGGGAACCATCCGGCTGAGTGGTGAGGACATCACCAACCGGAAGCCCTATCAGATCGCCAGCAAGCATATCGGCTATGCGCCGCAGGGACGCGATATTTTCCCGTCGCTGACCGTTGACGAGCATCTTCGGCTGGCGGCACGGCGCGGCTCTGGCACGACGTGGACGCCGGACACCGTGTACGAGCTGTTCCCGCGCCTGAAGGAACGCGCCCGCAACGGCGGCGCGTCGCTATCGGGCGGCGAGCAGCAAATGCTGGCGATTGGCAGGGCGCTGGTCATCAACCCGATCCTGTTGATCATGGACGAGCCTTCAGAGGGACTTGCGCCTGTCATCCTGGACGGCTTGGTGGAAATGTGTCGCAAGCTGGTCGACACGGGCATGAGCATTCTGCTGGTGGAACAGAACCTGCATTTTGCGACGGCGCTCGTCCCCGGCGATCTGCATGTCATGGTTGGCGGACAGATCGTCCAGAGGATTTCCGGCGAGTTACTATTGCGAGATCGAGCGGTGCGCGAGCAGCTTCTGGGAGTTGCCGCGCACGCATAAGCGTCGCTTTGGGCGACGACACGGTTCTTTACGACAAGGGGTTCAACTATGAGGCAGTTCACACGTAAGGAAATCTGGGAGCGCCTGGAAGCGAAACGGCGGGCGAAGCAGCCCATCATCATGGGCGGCGCGGGCATTGGCTTGGTGGCGAAAGTCGCCGACCGCGCGGGCATCGACGCCATTTTCGTCTACAACACCGGACCATTTCGCATGGACGGTCACGGTTCCCTGGCTGGCTACCTAGCCTACGGTGACTCGAACGCGATGACGCTGGAGTTGGGCAGGCGCATCCTTCAGGTGGTCGAGAATACGCCGGTCGTCGGCGGCATTGGAGCGGCAGACCCATATCGCAACATTGAGCATCTGTTGAAAGAAATGCTCGACATGGGTTTCTCCGCGATCACGAACGTGCCGACCACGTGCCTGTACGACGGTGTATTCCGCAAGCATATCGACGCCACCGGACTCGGCTATCCCGAAGAGATCAAGCTGGTGGAGTTGTGCCAGAAGTACGACGTTTTCACCTCCGTTTACGCCACGACGCCCGACGAAGCACGGGCGATGGCGCGCGCGGGGGCGGACATCCTTAGTCCGCACGTCCATCTCACAGCTGGCGGCATGATCGGCGCGCACGAGGTGCCCGATTTGCAGCTTGCCTGCGACAAGGTGGAGGAGATGGCTCAGGCTGCCCGCGAGGTCAATCCGAACATCATCGTGCTGGCGCACGGCGGTCCGTTCGAAGACCCTGCCAGCGTGCAGGAGGCATTCAACAGAACTTCCGTCGATGGCTATCTGGGCGCTTCGAGCGTCGAGCGACTACCGGTCGAGCGGGCGATCACGCAGGTTGTGAACGAGTTCCAGGCACTGAAACTGACGAACAAGTAACCCCGGATGGGGGTGCGGATTGGCAACCGAAGGTTGCACGTGCCCCCAGACGAGCAAAGTTAATGGATTAGAGAAGGAGTGTCAGACGATGCCGACCGTCGTGCTGATGGGAACTTTGGATACGAAGGGTCGGGAATATGCCTTCGTCAAGGAACGCCTGATCGAGTTCGGCGTCACGCCGGTGGTGATCGATTTCGGCATCCTGGGCGAACCGGCTTTCCCACCCGATTTCTCTGCGGCAGAGGTGGCGTCCGCCGGTGGTTTCGACCTGAGCCAGCTCCGCTTCGGGCGCGAGGGGACGGACACCCGCGCGCGGGCGCTCGACGTGATGACGCACGGTCTGATCGCCCTGCTCGCCCAATTACGCGCGCAGGGGCGCTGCGATGCCGTCATGGGTATGGGCGGATCGGGCGGCTCCAGCGTCATCAGCGCGGCGATGCGCTCGCTGCCGGTGGGCGTGCCCAAACTGCTGGTGTCGACGATGGCGTCCGGCGACGTGCGGCGGATCGTCGACACGAAAGACCTCTGCCTGATGTATTCGGTGACGGACATCGTCGGTCTCAACCGCGTATCGCGCAAGATACTGACGAACGCGGCACTGGCTGCTGCCGGGATGGCGAAGGGCGCAGCGCTGCCCCCGCCTGAGGAAGATCAGCCGCTGGTGGCAATTACCATGTTCGGCGTCACGACTCCGGGAGTCTTGCGGCTGGTGGATCGCCTCGAAGGGGCAGGATTTGAGACCGTCGTCTTTCATGCCGTCGGCTCTGGCGGGCGAGCGATGGAGGACATGATCACCGACGGGCTGATCGATGGCGTGATCGACTACACGCTTTCTGAGCTGACCGACGAGCTGCTCGGCGGCTGGTTCAGCGCCGGAGCGAACCGCTTCGAAGCTGCGAGCAGCAAGGGGATCCCGCAGGTCGCCGTGCCGGGCGCAATCGAAGTCCTCAATTTTGGTCCTCGCACGTCCGTGCCAGAGAAGTATGACAAGCCGGAGCGCAAGCTGATCATCCACAATCCGAACGTCTGCGCGGTGCGCACGACGAAGGAGGAACAGGCGGAGCTAGGCAAGATCATCGGGCAGAAGCTCAGCCGAGCGACCGGACCCGCCGCGATTGCCTTTCCGCTGCAAGGGCTGGACAAGTACGAGCAGCCGCCGGATGGTCCCTGGATCAACGCCGAATCGGACGGCGCGATGTTTGCCGCGATCAAAACCAACCTGCGCCCCGACATCCAGGTGATCGAGCTGGACAAGAATATCAACGATCCGGCATTTGCCGACGCGACCTTCGAGCTGTTCCTGCAATTGTGGCATCAGAAGCACCCGGTTGCAGAGACGACACCATGAACACCAACGCATGGATCGAAAAGCTGCGGGAAAACGTCAGCCGCAGGCTGCCGGTGGTCGTGGCGGGCGTCGGCAGCGGCTTGACCGCCAAAGGAGCGGTCGCGGGCGGCGCCGACGTGCTGGCGGTTTACAACACCGCTGTCTACCGCGTCCTCGGCTTGCCGACGGCGCTGGCGTTCCTGCCCTACGACGACGCCAACGCGCTGACGTTTGCCACCGCGCCGCAGGTTTTGGCGCAAGCGGGCAGAACCCCGGTCGTCCTCGGACTGGGCGCGCACGACCCGCGCCAGCCCATCGAGCAGATGCTTGACCGCGTGCAGGCGCTTGGCGCAGCGGGCGTCACCAACGAGCCGTTTATCGGACTCTACAGCGACGACATTCAGGCACAGCTAACCGCCGCCGGGCTGGGCTTCGCGCGCGAAGTCGCGCTGATCCGGGCAGCCGCCGACCGGGGTCTGCTGACGCTCGGCTGGGCGTCCACGCCCGACGAAGCGCGCACGATGGCGGAAGCCGGGGCGACCATCGTCGGCGCGATGATCGGCGTTACGGCGGGCGGCAGCGCGGGCGGTACTGCCCTGACGACGCTGGACGAGGCGGTCGAGAAAGTCCGGGGGATGGTGCAGGCGGCGAAAGCCGTGCGACCGGATTGTCTGGTTCTGGGTCACGGGGGACCGCTCAACGACGCGGCAAGCGTCGCCGTCGCGCTCGAACAGACGGACATGGATGGCTACGTCACCGGCTCGACCGGCGAGCGCGTGCCCGTCGAAAAAGCCGTCGCCGAGGCGATCCGGGGGTTCAAGGAAACGGGGAGAAGCCTCTCATGAATAACACGCTGCTCTTGCTCCTGAATGGTCTGACCTACGGCGGTCTGCTGTTCATCATCGCCAGCGGCTTCACGCTCATCTTCGGTCTGATGCGCGTCGTCAACATGGCTCACGGGACGTTTTACATTCTCGGCGCATACGTCGCCTATAGTATTCAGCAGCAGACGGGCAACTGGGTGCTGGGCGTGATAGGCGCGACCATTTCCGTCGGCTTGACGGCGATCATTGTGCAGTGGCTTGTCACCCGTGTTGAGGGCGACATGCCGCGCACCCTGCTCACGATTGGCGCGTCGCTGATCATGGCTGACCTGGCGCTGTGGATTTGGGGCGGGCTGCCGCTGCGACTGCGCGCACCGGACGTCCTGCGCGAGCCGACGACCATCGGCGATTTCATGTATCCCACGTACCGTCTGTTCGTGCTGGTCGTCGCGGTCGTCATCGCCATCGGGCTGTGGATCATGATGTACCGGACGCGCGTCGGCATGATCATCCGGGCGGGCGTCGACAACCGGGCGATGGTTTCCGCGCTCGGCATCAATATCGACCGCATGTTTGTGCTGATCTACGTCCTCGGCGGCTTGCTAACGGGCTTCAGCGGTGCGCTGGGCGGCTCGTATATCGCCTTCGGACCCGGCACGGACTTCACGTTCCTGCTCTACGCGCTGATCGTGGTAATGGTCGGCGGGATGGGCAGCCTGGCGGGGTCAGCCGTCGGCGCGCTGATCGTCGGCTTGGTCGACAGCTTTGGTCGCACGTACTTCAGCGAATTAGCCATTTTCCTGCTGAGCGGCACGCTGATCGTCATCCTCGCCTTCCGTCCGCAGGGTTTGTTTGGGAAGTCAGCATGAACGGGTTAGCTCTCTCCAGACGCACCAAAATTATCCTGATCGTGGCGCTCGCGGTCGCCGCGCTCACGCTCCCCACATGGCTCAGCCAGTTCTACGTGCAGCTATCGACACGCTCGCTGTTCCTGGGCGTCGTCGCCATGAGCTTCATCCTGCTGGCTGGCTACGGCGGCATGATCTCGCTGGCGCAGATGTCGTTTTTCGCTATGGCTGGCTACGTCATCGGCATCGGCTGGAAAACTTACGACGCTTCGTATCTCGTCACCATCCCCCTTGCTATTGCCGCCGCCGCCGCATTGAGCGCGGCTTTCGGGCTGATCGCTATCCGGGCAAGCGGCATCTACTTTCTGGTGATGACGCTGGCGCTCGGACAATTGTTTCAGGGCGTCGCGCTCCAGTGGGCGTCAGTGACCGGGGGCTATAACGGCATCGCCGGGATTGAGCCGCCTGTCCTGTTCGGCGTGATCAATCTGAGGCATACATCCACGCTTTACTACGTCACGCTGGCGGTCGCGCTCGTGAGCTATTTGCTGATGCGGCGGCTGGTTCACTCGCCCTTCGGCATCACGCTGCAAGGCATCCGTGATAATCCAAAGCGCATGGCGGCGATGGGCTTCAACGTCCAGCAGCACCGCTTTCTCGTCATCGTCATCTCCGGGCTGTTTGCCGGAGTCGCGGGCGCGGTTGCCGTGTTCTACAACGGCGTGATCGCGCCGGACACCGCCGACCTCGAAGCCGCCGTCGTAATCGTGATGGCGGCGCTGGTGGGCGGTGTGGCGAAGCTCGAAGGCGGCATCCTGGGGGCGTTCATCACGGTGTTCCTGGTCAACTTATCGAGCCAGGTCACCCTGCGCTACTGGACGCTGGTCGGAATCGTGTTCGTCCTGATCGTCATGTTCATGCCGGACGGGCTGCTGGGCGGCAAGCTGCCGGGCAGAGCCATGCTGCGGCGCTGGCGTGAACGGGTACGACTGCGCCGCGCGGGGTGATCGCAAGCCGTCCTAAGCGCAGCGCATTTCGCATGATTGGTTGAGCGCTTTAGCGGCGCTGAAGCCACAGATCGACAGGCTTTTCGACCACCGGCGGCTCGTAGGGGAAGTCGATCCGCCGCCCCTCGCCCGCCGACTGGTACGCCGCGTAAATAATCTTCAACACTTCCAGCCCGTCCTCGCCTGTTTCGACGGGCTGTTCGTTTCCCCTGACCACGTTGACAAAGTGCCGCATCTCCTGCGGGAAGCCGTAGTTCCATTCTTCCTCGAAGCCCGTGAACGTCCAGCCGGTCGTCGTATCGGCTTTCTCGACCGCGTAGCCGTAGCCGACCTTGCTGTGCGTCACCAGCGCGTTGCCGTGAATGAGATCGGCGCGGGTGTTGCCCTTCGTGCCGTAGATTTCGCAGCGGTCGTCGATGCCGCCGGTTTTGCCCCAACTGTTCTCAGCGACAGCCAGCGCGCCGTTAGCGAACTCGATCACGCAGATGCAGTGATCCTCGCCGAGCGTGCGATCCGCGTGGACGAACGTACCCATCGTCGCCTGCACGCTCCTGACCGCCGGACGATCCAGTATCCAGCGAGCGAATTCGATGCTGTGGCAGCCCATGTCGAGCAGGACGCCGCCGCCGGACAGGTTCACATCCCAAAACCAGGGCATGTGCGGTCCGTCGTGTTCCTCGCTCTGCTTGACCAGAAACACCTTGCCGAGCGCGCCTTCGTCGACCAGCCGCTTGGCGCGGACGTACTTGGGCGCATAGCACAGCATTTCGCCGTAGACCAGCTTCACACCGGCGGCTTTGACGGCGGCGAGCATCCGCTCGGCTTCCTGAATAGCGCGGGCGAACGGTTTCTCGCACATGATGTGCTTGCCCGCCTGCGCCGCCGCCGTAACGACTTCCTCATGCAGATAATTGGGCACGCCGACCGTCACCGCCTGAATATCGTCGCGGGCGAGCAGGTCGCGGTAGTCCTCGTATGCGTCCGGGATGCCGCGCGCGTCGGCGAACTGGCGGGCTTTGCCGGGCGTCCTGGACGCGACCGCAACAACTTCAGCATCCGGCACATGCTTCAAGCCATCGACGTGAATATTGGCGATGAACCCGCTGCCGATCACGCCGACACGTATTTCGTCCATGCTGGAGTCCTTTCGGCGGAGCCGCCGAGGGTTTAAACCCTCGGCTAACTAATTCGTCGCCCACTAAAGGGGCGGCTCAAGAATAGGATCGTCTTTGCGACCCCTTCAGTGGGTCGCGTTTTTCCCGTAGCGACAGGTTTAAACCCGTCGCGGTTTACTGCCGCAGGCTGCGCTGCCTGCCGTAGACGGCGATCAGGAGCAGGAGGATTACGCCGAACACAATGAGCTGGTAGGCTTGCTCCAGCCCGGCGGCGCGCAGCAGGCTGTCGATCAGCGTCAGGATGAGCGCGCCGGACATCGTGCCCCAGTAGCTGCCCTTGCCGCCGGAAAGCAGCGTACCGCCGACAACCACCGCCGCAATCGACGGGAACAGGTAATTGCTGCCGAGCTGCAAAAACACCGTCTGCGCGAAGCCGAGCAGGATGAAGCCGCCGAAGCCCGCCAGCAGCCCGCTCAGGGTGTAGGTGACGACGACAATCATCTGCACGCGCACGCCGGAAAAGCGCGCAACGGTGCGGTTCACGCCGATAGCGAACAACTGCTTGCCGTAGGTCGTGCGTTCGAGCAGTACCCACATGAGCACGCCGATGAACGCCCAGATGAAGATCACGCCGGGCAAGCCGAGAATCAGCGGATTGGCGATCCACTCGCGCATCAGCGAGGGCGTCGCGCCGATCATCTCGCCCTGCGTCAGCACGAGGATGCTGCCCTGCACGACTCCGGTCATGCTGAGCGTCATCACCAGCGGCGGAATCCGCAGCAGCGCGATTCCCAAGCCGTTGACCAAGCCAATCAGGATGCCCGCGCCGCACGACACCAGCAGGGCGAGCACGATCAGGCTGTTGTCGCCGCCCGTCAGGCGGAAGGTGAGGATCGCGCCCATCGTGACGACCGCGCCGACCGAGAGGTCGATTCCTTCGCCGCCGCTGATGATCACCAGCGTCTGCCCGGCGGCGATGATGCCCAGGAATGCCGCCAGCCGGACGATGTTGGTCGCCTGATTGAGATTGACGAACGCCGGATTGATCAGCCCGCCCGCGAAGAACAGGATGACGGCGAGGATGAGCGCGATCAGCGGCGGATTGAGCGACGCGCGAATTTGCCTGACCAGATTCATCGCGCGATCATCCTTCTGATCAATCGAATCACCCCCGGCGCTGCCAGCGCCACCAGAATCACAAGCGCGTTGACCAGCGTCTGCGACCAGGTGGGCACGCTGGCGAAGAAGATGATGTTGCGGATCACGCCAAGGATGATCACGCCGAGAATCGCACCGACGATCCCGCCCTGCCCGCCGCGCAGCGCCGTCCCGCCGAGCACGACCGCGACCACCGAGTTGAGCGTCATGTCGTCGCCGATGTTCGCCTGCCCCGATCCGGTCGAGAGCGTGAGCGCGATTGCCGCCAGCGCCGCGAACAAACCCGACCAGACGTAGGTCGAGACGCGCACCATCCGCACGGGGACGCCGGTCGTGAAGGCGGCTTCGCTGTGGCTGCCGATGGCGAATAAATACTGCCCGTAGCGCGTCGAGCGCAGCAGCAGCCAGAACAAAATCAGGATGGTGATGGCGTAAAAAGCCAGCGGGATGTCCAGCGGCGTCGAGCGGTAAAACGTCACCATGTCGCGCGGGAGCGACCCGCCCGGACGCGGCAGCACCAGCAGCGCCACGCCGGAAAAGATGAAGCTGGTGGCGTAAGTCGTGACAATCGGCTGCAAGCGCAGGTAAGCAACCGCCAGCCCGTTGAGCGCGCCGCCCAGCACGCCGACGCCGCACGCCAGCAGCAGCGCCAGCGCGATCTCGCTCCCGGTCGAATTGGGCGTAATCCACACGACCAGCAGCGTGTTGATCATCGACACCATCGTGCCGACCGAGAGATCGACGCCGCCGCCGATGATCACAATCGCCTGCCCGACCGCCAGAATCATCAGCGGCAGCATGGTGCGCAGGTTGTTGTTGATGATGCGTAACTGGAATAAGTTGTCCTGGAAAGAATAGTTGATCGCCAGCACGACGATCAGCAGTGCCAGCGCGATCAGATAAGTGTGGTGCGCGAAAAAGCGCTGCAATCTAACGGCGTTCATCGACCGTCCCCATGCTGGCGGCGACGCTGGCAGCGACGAGATTCGATTGAGTCAGGAGGTCGCCGCTGAGTTCGGCGCGAACCGCTGCTTCGTGGAACACCAGCACGCGGTCGCAAAGCCCCAGAAGCTCGGAATCATCGCTGCTGTAGAACAGGATCGCCGTACCCTGCTCGGTCAGGCGGCGCAGCAGCGCGTAGAACTCGCCCTTGGCGTGTACGTCGACGCCTTTGGTCGGGTCGTTGAGCAGCAGCAGCTTCGGCTGGCGCAGCAGCCATTTGCCGATCACGACCTTCTGAGCGTTGCCACCGCTCAGGCTGCTCACCGGGTCGTCAAGCGAGGCATAGACCAGCTGCAGATCGGAAGCCGTCGCCAGCGCATCGGCACGCGCGGCTTGACGGTTGTGGACGATGCCGTATTTCTGCCACGACGGCAGTTGGATGTTGTCGAAGATCGAGCGGATCAGCAGCAGCCCTTCAGCGCCCCGGTCGCCGGGCACGTAGGCGACCTGCTTCTTCATGGCGTCGGCGGGATGACGGAAATGTACGCGCTCGCCGCCGAGCAGGATGTCGCCGCTGTGCGGAATGAGACCGAACAGCGCCTGCAGCAGCTCGACCTGCCCCTGCCCTTGCAGCCCACCCAAGCCGAGCAGCTCGCCGTCGCGCAGGCTGAAGCTCACGTCGCGCAGCCTGCCGCCAGACAGGTGACGCACGTCGAGGCGCACCTGCGCATCAGTAGGAACCGCGTGGATGCGAAGCTGTTCCGGGGATTCGGCGCCTTCGACCATCATGCCGACAATCGTGCGCTCGTCGGTATCCGCTAGCATCACCGTGCCGACCGATTCGCCGTTGCGGAGGACGGTCGCTTTGTCGGCGACGCGGAAAATTTCTTCCATGCGATGCGTGATGATGATGACGGCTTTATCCGCCGCTTTCCACTGACTCACCAGCTCGAACAGGCGGTTGACCTGATTGGAATCAAGGCTGGCGGTCGCTTCATCGAGGATGATCAGGCGCGGGTCGCTGCTAATCGCCTTGAGGATTTCGACGATCTGACGCTCGTCGGGCGGCAGCGCCGTGACCGGCGCGTCCGGCTCAAGGCGCGGCGAGACCGTGCCCGCGAACAGGTCGATCAACGCCTGAGTTCTAGCGCGCATGGCACGCCAGTTGATCGCCGCGCCGAAGCGCATCGGCTCGTGTGACAGCCAGATGTTCTCGGCGACGGACATATCCGGGATCAGGCTGAGTTCCTGATAAACGACCGCGATCCCGCGCTTGCGGGCAGCCTGCGGGTTGGCGAACTGCACTGCCGCGCCGTCCAGGAGCAGTTGCCCCTCGTTGGGGGCAACCGCTCCGGTGATGATCTTGCTGAGCGTACTCTTGCCGCTGCCGTTCGCGCCGATCAGCGCGACGACTTCGCCCGACCGGATGTCGAGGCTGCCATCGCGCAGGGCGACTACGCCGCCATAGCGCTTGACGAGACTGCGTGCCGAGAGTGTCAGCGTCATCGTTCAGCTATTTCCTACTGCTGCATGAAGCCCGCAGCCTGATCCTGCGTGATGAACCCGTCGAGCGTGTAGCTGGCGGGGAAGCCGCCGAACTGCTGGAAGTAGCTCTCGAAGTCCTCGGTCGTCACAGCGTAGGGAATCGGCACGTAGAGCGAATTGCCGTTGGGACCCGCCAGCTTGCTGCTGTCGACCGTGCCACCGCACAGGATTTCCATCGCCACGCGCACGCCGTCCGCGCCAACACCGGGCGGATTGACGACGCCAATCGAGCGGAAATCGGGGTGATCTGCCAAGACTTCTTTCCACAGTTGCAGGTAGCCGGAACGCGCTTCGCCGACCACGACGGGCCACTTCTCCGGGTTCGCCGTGCGAACCGCCGACAGCACGCCGAACGCCATGCCGTCCTGCGTCCACACGCCATCGATGTTGGGCACGCTCGCCAGCAGGTCGCTCATGACCTGCTGCCCGGTCGCCTGATCCCAGCCACCGCTCTCGCGCCCGACGACGTGGATGTCGGGATACTGATCGAAAATTTCGAGCGCGCCGGACATGCGCGCTTCGTTCGCGGGATGCCCGACGAAGCCTTCGATCAGGACGATGTCGCCCTTGCCGCCGAGTTCATGCACCAGCCAGCGTGCGCTGATCCGCGCCCACTCGGTCTGATCGATGACGACGTTGTAGACGCCCTGCGCGCCGATTTCCTGGTCGACGGCGATGACGACGATGCCCTGCGACGCGGCATCTTCAAGGTCGAGGTTCAAACCGCTGACATCACCGGGGTTGATGATGATGGCGTTCACACCCCGATTGACGAGGTTCTGAATCTGCTGCTGCTGACCGGGAACATCGGTGTCAGCGCTCTCGACGACGAGTTCGACCTGGACACCCTGAGTGTTGTATTCGGCGACGACATCTTCGATATTCTGCACCATCTGCGTGCGCCACTCGCTGCCGACGAAGCTGTTGGAAACGCCGATGGTGAAGGGACCCGTGCAGCTTTCGGGCAGCGCGCTCACTGCCGGAGCGATCAAGCCCATCGACAGCACGACGAGCAGTACAGCCAGTACACCGACTTTATTCAAAGACCGCATCTTCTGTGCTCCTTTGCCTCAAAATCATCCGATCCAAAAGGGGAATAGCTCACCTGCGCTAATGTCCTCTCCTTTCTACCAGCGTCCGTTTGGTGGCGGCTGCTTCAGGGATAAAGACGTATTCCAGCGCCAGCGCCACCGCGCCAATCACACCGGCGTCATCCCCGATTGACGAGTAATCGATGCGTAGATGCTGCGTGGAGAGCGGCAGCGACCGCGACAAAATCCCGCGCCGAATGGTGGTCAGAAACTGCGTGCCAATCTTCGCCACGCCGCCGCCGATCACGATGAGGCTGGGATTGTAGAAATTGACCACGCCAGCCAGCACCTCACCGATCAGCATCCCGCTTGATTTGATAATTCCCATCGCCACTTCGTCGCCGCTTCGGGCTGCCCTGCCGACGTGCTCGGCGGTCAGCACAGCGCCATCGGCGAGATAGCGGGCGAGCACAGGGCTGGAGCCATCGTGGGCGACTTCCGAGGCGCGGCGCGCAATCGCCGAGCCGGACGCCATCGCTTCGAGGCAGCCGACGTTGCCGCAGTGACAGACGGGACCCTGTCGATCCGCCTGAATGTGCCCGATGTCCCCGGCACAGCCGCTGCTGCCGCGATAGATGCTGCCGCGCACGACGATGCCGCAGCCGATCCCCGTGCCAATTTTGACGTAGATGAAATTCTCGACATCTTTTCCAGCGCCGCCGCGCAGCTCCCCCAGCGCCATCACGTTCACGTCGTTGTCGACGACGATGGTCGCGGTCGGGAAGGTCTGGCGCAGCCGCTCGCGGATCGGATAGCGTTCCCAACCGGGCATGATCGGCGGCGCGATCAGGATGCCGCGCGCGAAGTCAACAGGTCCCGGCACGCCGATGCCCACCGAGATCACCCGGTCTGCTGGAATGTGCAGCTCAGCCAGCATTTCGGCGACGACGACCGCCAGTCGATCCAGTATCACTCCGGGACCGTCGCGCACGTCGATCTGCTCGGAGCGGCGGAGGAGGTGCGCGCCGCTGAAATCGGCGACGGCGATTTCCAGACTGGTCGCCCCCATGTCGATGCCGATCAGGTAGCCAAAGCCGCTGTTCAGGCACAGCATCTTCGCCCGCCGCCCGCCGGTCGAATCGGCTTCCCTGCCTTCGGTGAGGATGGCTCGATCCACCAGCTCCTTGACGACGCCGCTGATCAGCGCGCGGGAATAGCCGAGGTGCTCCGCTAGTTCGGTACGCGAAAGCAAGCCGATGGTGAGCAGCGCGTCGACAACCCGATACTGATGTTCCGGCAGCGGGAGACTGTTGCAGTAAAAGTCAGGCGTTAGCGAGTCGGATAAAACAGCCATTGTCAGACAAAGAATCTATATGTGACCGCAGGACAGCAGCGGGAACGTAACCTGATATCCATTTTCACATACTTACTTCAGGATGTAAACAAAGATTGGTTATTTTTGACAGTACGACCGGACTTCACGCTGGCAGCGGTCGAGCTGAATAGTCAGCCCACCGGGGAGATGTTAAGCGCGTCTAACCCCCGCTCAATTCGCCGGGCAGCCATCTTGACAGGCGCGAAAAGTGGCGATAATATCGTACTAAACCGATTTACTAAACCGATTTACTGCACAGAGCAAAGTTTAGAAGGAGTATTCAATGTCCCGCCTGATCCGTTTATTTCTTCCCTGCACGCTGTTGTTGTTCGTCTTTGGTTTGGGCGCGGTTTCGGCTCAAACTCCGGTAACGCTCACGTTCTGGAATTACTGGGACGGCAATAACGGCGAGGTCATCCAGAGTCTGGTTGACCAGTTCAACACCGAACATCCCGACATTCAAATCGAAAACACGTTCTTCGGCTGGGGCGAGCTTCTGCCCCGGATTCAGACGGCTGCCGCAGGCGGGGAAGCCCCCGACATCGCCGCCGTCGACATGGCGTGGGTTCCGCTGCTGGCAAGCTCCGGCAAGGTGGTCACGCTCGACAGCATGATCGACGCCGCCGGGGTCGACCTGAGCGACTTCTATCCGTCGCTGCTCGCCGTCAACCAGTACAACGGGCAGCTTTACGGGCTGCCGGTCAGCACGAACAATCTGGAGCTGTTCATCAACAACGACCTGTTCACGGCTGCCGGGCTTGATCCTGCCAAGCCGCCGACGACGTGGGACGAGCTGGCGAGCATGGCGCAGACCTGCGCGAAGCCGGACGAGGGCATCGTCGGCATGGAACTCTACACCCAGCCGGGCGAAGGCTTGACCTGGCAGTTCCAGGTGTATCTGTGGCAGGCGGGCGGCGCGTTCCTGAGCGAAGACAACACCGCCGCCGCGTTCAACACCGAAGCGGGCTTGAAGGCGCTCGATTTCTGGCGCTCGCTGATCGACAGCGGCGCGAGCAGCCTGAATCCCTGGGGCGCGTTCGACCAGGGCAAAGCCTGTATGCGCATGGACGGCTCGTGGATGGTGGGCGGCTACGCTTCGCAGACGGCGTTTGAATTCAGCACCGCCAAAATGCCGATCCCGGAAGGCGGCACACCCGCGACCAATATGGGCGGCGAGCATCTGGTGATCTTCGGCAGCGACGATGCCAAGCAGCAGGCAGCATTCACCTTCGTCCAATGGCTGACCAGCACCGAGACGCAGGTCGTGTGGGATGAAGGCACAACCTTCATGCCGATCCGCCAGTCGGTCGCCGACGATGCCGGTTTCCAGTCGTGGCTGAACGATACCGAGCCGCGCCTGATCCCGTTCGTCGAAAGCCAGCAGTACGCGATCAACCGCCCGTCGGTGGCAGTCTACTCGGAACTCTCAGACGTATTCAGCGCCAATCTGGAACGTGCGCTGTACGGGCAAATCTCCTCGCAGGACGCGCTGACCAGCGCCGAAGTCGCCGTCAATGCCCTGCTGCACTAGTTCGGTCATAATAGAGGCGTGCCGGAGAGTCTCCGGCACGCCCGATTCCACGACGACCAGAGGCATGTGAGCATGACAACTGCGCATCAGACACGCCGCAGCGGGTTGAGCGGCGAAGCACGGACGGCGTACCTGGCGATCCTGCCAGCCCTGCTGGTGCTCGGTCTGTTCACGATTTACCCGATCCTGTATTCCGGTTATCTCAGCCTGAACGACTGGAACGGCTTCACGCCAGACATAACGCCCGTCGGCTTGCAGAATTACCTCGACTGGTTTCAGTCGCCGACGTTCTGGCACTCGCTTGCGGTGACGGCAGGATACGTGACCGGCTTGACGGTTTTCAGCCTGATCGGTGGGCTGGCGGTCGCGCTGCTGCTCAACACGGGCATCAAGGGCGTGACGATCTACCGGATCATCTATTTCATCCCGGTCGTCACGGCGACGGTGGCGGCGGCGACGGTCTGGCGCTACCTGCTCGACCCCGGCTCAGGATTGGTCAACACGACGCTGCGGAGCATCGGCATACAGGGTCCGGCGTGGCTGAGCGACCCGAACTGGGCGCTTCCCGCCGTGATCGTCGTCGGCGTGTGGAAGCGCATCGGCTTCAACATGGTGATCTTTCTGGCGGGGCTGCAAACCATCCCGCGCGTGTATTACGAAGCGGCGCAAGTCGACGGCGCGACCTCGTGGCAGCGCTTTCGACACATCACCCTGCCGCTGCTGTCGCCGATCACGCTGCTGGTCGCCATCATGACGCTGATCGACGCCTTTCTGGTGTTCGACACGGTGTTCGTGATGTCGAACGGCACGGGCGGTCCGGTCGGCTCGACCGAAGTGCTGGGCTTCCTGCTGTGGCGCGAGGCGTTCCGATACTTCAACCTGGGCGACGCGTCGGCGATTGGCTGGATTCTGTTTATCATCGTGCTGGTCGTCACGCTGATCCAGTGGAAGCTGTTCGGGCAGAACGCGCGAGGTGGGATATGACCGCTACGACAATGGATCGCCGCTCGATACGCGATCAGATCGTTTCGCTGCGCTGGCTGCCCAGGCGCTGGTACGTCCACCTGATCCTGATCGGCGGGGCTGTCGTGATGATCGCGCCGCTGCTGTGGATGATTACGCTGTCGCTGAAGCCCGCGAGCCAGACCTACAGCCCGCCGTATCTGTTCCCGAACACGTTTGAGTGGCAGAACTACACGCGCGCCTTCGAAGCCGCGCCGTTCGACCGCTACTACCTCAACACGGCGATCATGGCGGCGGGGATCACACTCGGTCAGCTTCTGCTGGGGTCGCTGGCGGCGTATGCCTTCGCCCGGCTGACCTTTCCTGGTCGCAACGTGCTGTTTCTGCTGGTGCTGGGCACGATGATGCTGCCGTTTCAGGTGCTGCTGATCCCGTCGTACCTGATCATCAAAGACCTGGGCTGGCTCAACACCTTCACGGCGCTGATCGTGCCGCGCATGGTGAGCGCGTTCGGCATCTTTCTGCTGCGCCAGCATTACCTGAACATCCCCAAAGAACTGGACGAAGCGGCGATGATCGACGGATCGTCACGGCTGGGGGTGTGGTGGCGGATCATCCTGCCGCTGTCGC
The DNA here is from genome assembly GCA_046328655.1 of Anaerolineae bacterium. Classification (GTDB taxonomy): domain Bacteria; phylum Chloroflexota; class Anaerolineae; order Aggregatilineales; family Phototrophicaceae; genus Flexifilum. The sequence goes on from JAXLWE010000006.1 coordinate 57,057, forward strand.
GCCCGGCGCTGGCGACGCTGGCGATCTTCTCGTTCCTGTTCGCGTGGAATGATTTTCTGTGGCCGCTGGTGGTGACGGACAAGCCGGACATGCGCACGATCCAGCTTGGGCTGGTCATGTTTCAGGGGCGCTACAGCACCAACTGGACGCTGCTCATGGCGGGGACGGTCACCGCCACGCTGCCGACGATCTTCGCCTTCCTGCTCGGACAGCGGCAGTTTATCGAGAGCATCGCATTGACGGGAGTCAAGGAATGAGCGCGCCGGAATGGGTACAGGATGCCGTGTTTTACCAGATTTTCCCGGAGCGCTTCCGCAACGGCGACCCCACCAATGATCCGGCGGGCGCAGCCGACTGGGAGCACGACACGCCGACCCGCGAGAACTTCTTCGGCGGCGATCTGGCGGGGATCGCGCAGCGGGCGGCATATTTGCAGGCGCTCGGCGTCAACGCGCTGTACACGACGCCGATCTTCGAGGCGCAGACCAATCACAAGTACGACACCAGCGACTACCTGAAGATCGACCCGGCGTTCGGGACGCTCGACACCTTCCGGCAGATGCGGGCGGCGCTCAAGGATGCTGGCGTGCGGCTGGTGCTCGACGCGGTGTTCAACCACTGCGGCGACGGCTTCTGGGCGTTCCGGGACGTGGTCGAGAACGGCGAACGCTCGCCCTACTGCGACTGGTTCTCGGTCGAGTCGTTCCCGATCCGCTTTGACCCGCCCAGCTACCAGACCTGCGGCGGCGCGCCGTTCCTGCCCAAGCTGAACACCGAGAATCCCGACGTGCAGGATTACCTGCTGCGCGTGACTGACTTCTGGATGCAGGAAGGCATCGACGGCTGGCGGCTGGACGTGCCCTGGAAAGCATCACCCGCGTTCTGGCGGCGCTTTCGGGAGCGGGTGATCCGCATCAACCCCGAAGCATACATCGTCGCGGAGGTGTGGCGCGGCACGTCGGACTGGCTGCGCGGCGACACGGCGCACGGGGTGATGAACTATCGTTTACGCAGCCACATCCTCGACTACGCCGCGTTCGACCACATGGACGCCGAGGATTTCGACTACGAGGTGCGGCAGCTTCTGACCGAACACGGGGCATCGACGCCGTATCACCTGACGCTGCTCGGCAGCCACGACACGCCGCGCATCCGAACGCTGTGCCGGGGCGACGCGGCGCGGACGATGATCGCCATCGCCCTGCAAATGACGCTGCCCGGCACGCCGATGGTGTATTACGGCGACGAAATCGGCATGGAGGGCGAGAACGACCCCGACTGCCGCCGCCCGATGATCTGGGATGAGCGGCGCTGGCATTCCGGCATCAACGCCGCCACCCGCAACTGATCGCGCTGCGGCACGCGCACCCGGCGCTGCGCGGCGGCGACCTGCGCCCGCTGAAGGTGTTCAACGGCGTCTACGCCTACGCCCGCACACTCGGCGACGATGCGGTAATCGTCGTGGTGAACCCGCGCGGCGAGCAGCCGTCGCTGTCGATCCCGCTGGGTGAGCCGCTCGGCGAGTTCGCCAGCCGGGGGCGCTGGCTCGATACGCTATCGGGCATACAATTGACTACGGAGGATCGGCGGCTCGATTTCCATCCCTTGCCCGCACGGAGTGTTCACGTGCTCGTCCCGGTAGAAGCGAATGGCTAAAACCACTATCAGCGACATCGCCCGGCAGGCGGGCGTGAGCAAGACGGCGGTCTCGTTCGCCTTCAACGATCCGGCGCGCCTGCCCGACGAGACCGTACAGCGCATCCTGAAAATCGCCGACGATCTCGGCTACCTGCCTAACCCGGTCGCGCGCAGCCTGACCAGCAAGCGGACGGGCAACATCGGCGTGCTGTTCCCGCAGCCGCTGCCGGACATTCTGGCGAATCCGTACACGACCGAGCTGCTGCGCGGAATTGGCACGGCGTGCGGGCGCAGCGGCTACAACCAACTGCTGGTCTCGCCCGTGCTCGGCAACATGCGTCACGCGGTCTCCGGCGCGGTGGTCGACGGCTTTCTGGCAATCGGGCTGGAACACAACAAGCCGACCGTCGAACTGCTCGATCAACGAGGCGTGCCCTACGTCATGGTCGACAGCGAATCGGTTCCCGGCATCGTGTCGGTCAACATCGACGACGCGCAGGGCGCTTACCTGGCGATGCGGTACGCGCTCGAACAGGGACACCGCCGACTGGCGATTCTGGGGATCAAGTCCGGCAAGCACGGGCGCTTTCACACCTACGTCGGGACGCTGCACCAGCGCATTTCCGGCTACCGTGCCGCGCTGAACGAGTTCGGACTCGACATCGACGGTGAGCAGGTCAGGCTGATCGAATGCGCCTGCACCTACGAAGGCGGTCAGACGGGGTTCGCCGGATGCTGGACGGGAAACAGCCCGACGGCGATCATCACGATGGCGGACATCATCGCTATCGGCGCGCTGGGAGCCGCCCATGAGGCGGGCGTGCGCGTGCCGCAGGACGTGTCGATCATCGGCTTCGACGACCTGCCGATCACGAATCTGACTGACCCGGCGCTGACGACCATCCACCAGCCCATCGCCGAAAAAGGCGAGTATGCCGCCAGCCAACTGCTCGAAATCCTGAACGGCAGCGCGTCGGGCGCGCACCGCACCTTCCCCACCCATCTGATCGAGCGCGGATCGGTCGCGCGCCAAACCCCCTGAATTTGACCAGTGAAGACGGAGAACGGGCACGTGCAACCTGCGGTTGCCTTTGTCGTGCTCCTACACCCCTCACCCACGCAAGCGAGGAGAGGGGAATAAAAATGGGCTTGGCGACGCCAAGCCCCTACAGCCGTGTCCTCGATATTCACCATTCCCATCCAGCGTGACGGACTTGCATATTTGACCATCTTTGTGTAGATTCACGTAGATTTCCATACAGTTTTACTGTCATTTCCAGCACAATGGGGATGCTCATGTCCGTAAGACCACGCGCGCCTCATCAACCCGCCGCGCAAGCCAACGGCGCACCGGAAGATCGCGGCAGGCAGCTTGTCCGCCGCCAGTACATTCGCTTCGCCTTCTACAGGGTCGATCCGGCGTGGCGCAGGCTGCCAGCCGACGAGCAAGCCGCGCAGAAGCAGGAACTGGCGGAAGTCATCCGCGCCTTCAACCGCCGGATGCTGCTGCGCCCGTACAGCCTGATGGGGACGCGCGCCGACGCCGAGCTGCTGCTGTGGCAGATCGCCGAAAGCCCGCTGCCCTTCCGCGAGCTGGCGACCGCAATCGCTTCGACCCGGATGGGCGCTTACTTGAGCATGGTCTACTCGTATTTCTCGCAGACCAAGCGCTCGATCTACGAAATCCGCAGCGCAAAAGATGTCGGCGGAAGAAGAACGGCTGGTCATCGACCCGTCGGAGGCGAAATTTCTGTTCGTCTACCCGTTCGTCAAGACGCGCGACTGGTATCAACTGTCGCTGCACGCCCGCCAGGGGATCATGGACGAGCATATCGACGTGGGACGCAAATATCCATCCGTCCGCCTGAACACGACCTACTGCTTCGGGCTGGACGACTACGAATTCATCGTCGCGTTCGAGACCGACGAGCCGTCCGACTTCCTCGATCTGGTGCAGGAACTCCGCGAGACCGAATCCAGCCGCTACACGCTGCAAGATACGCCGCTGTTCACCTGCATCAACATGCGGCTGGAAGAAGCGCTCGACGCGCTCGGCGGACCGGCTATCGCGCAGCCGGTGATGCCGGACGAGGCGCACGAAGCGTGGGTTGAAGTGTGCCCGCTGGACGAACTCGCGCCCGGCGATACGCAGACCGTCTTTCTGGAAGGTAGGATGGTCGGCTTGTTCAACGTGGGCGGGACGATCTACGCGCTGAACAACCGCTGCACCCACGCGCGCGGTCCGCTGACTGACGGCACGGTGAACGCCGACGAGTGCAGCGTCGTGTGCCCCTGGCATTACGGCAAGTTCGACCTGAGGACGGGCACGGCGCTCGAAGGCGTCGTGCGCAAATCAGTGGAGACGTATCAGGTTGAAATCCGCGACGGCGTGGTTTACGTGGGCACGCGAGTCTTAGCGTAAATCTGCAAAGGAAAACAAGCCGAGATGAGCATTTACGACGCGCAGACCGTCGACGCGCCCAAATTCGACGACGAGGCGCGAACCTACGACGCGCTGCTGGTCTTGTCGTTCGGCGGTCCGGAAGCGATGGACGACGTGATCCCGTTCCTGCAAAACGTGGCGGAGGGGCGCAATATCCCGCGCGAGCGGCTGGAAGAAGTCGCCCAGCATTATTACCACTTCGGCGGCGTCAGCCCGATCAACGAGCAGAACCGGGCGCTCATCCGCGCGCTGGACACTCAGCTTCAAGCCGACAGGCTCGACCTGCCGATCTATTTCGGCAACCGCAACTGGCATCCGTTCGTGACCGACACCATCCGCCAGATGCGCGACGACGGCGTGCGCCGCGCGCTGGTGTTCGCCACGTCGGCGTTCAGCTCGTACTCCGGCTGCCGCCAGTACCGCGAAGACGTGATCCGCGCCAGCGAAGCGGTGGGCGACGGCGCGCCGGAATTCGACAAGCTGCGCGTCTTTTACAATCATCCCGGTTTCATCGAGCCGATGATCGAGAAAACGTGGCAGGCGCTCGCCCACTTTCCAGCGGAGACGCAGCCGGACGTACACGTGATCTTCACCGCCCACAGCATCCCGGCGGGGATGGCGCGCGGCAGCGATTACGTCGCGCAGCTTGACGAAGCCTGCTGCCTGGTGGCGGCAGGGGTCGGCACGACCAACTATCGACTGGTCTATCAGAGCCGCAGCGGGCCGCCGCACATGCCCTGGCTGGAGCCGGACATCGGCGATTATCTGCGGCTGCTGCAAGCGCAGGGAATTCGGCGGGTGGTCAACGTGCCCATCGGCTTCATCTCCGACCACATGGAAGTCATGGTCGACCTGGATATTGAAGCGCGCGGGCTTGCCGACGAACTGGGCATCGAGTTCGTGCGCGCGGAGACGGTCGGCACGCATCCGGCATTCATCGGCATGATCCGCGACCTGATCCGCGAGCGCATGACCGCCTGCCCCGAACGCTTGGCGCTGGGGACGCGCGGCGCGAACCACGACATCTGTCCCCCGAACTGCTGCCTGAAGGGGGAAAGCGGTCGCCCGCCCGTCCGACCCACCACCTAGATGACAATTCGCGCGCATCGCATGACAGAACTCACTGATCGCCCGGAGCGGTACGGATTATGGTATATGGAGTTTTATGTAGATTTCTACACATTCGCACATAATCCTGTTTAGATTCATTGGATGACACCATGAATTATCCGGCTCCGCGCCTCATTTTCTGGGAAACGACCGCTGGCTGTAACCTGCGCTGCATCCACTGCCGCCGCGTGACGGTGGCGGATCAGCTCACGCCGCAGGACTTGACGACCGGCGACGCTTTTCACATGATCGACGAGATCGCCCGTGAAGGAAAGCCCGTGTTCGTGCTGTCCGGCGGAGAGCCGCTGTTCCGCCCGGACATTTACGAGATCGCGCGCTACGCGACCAACGCGGGCTTGCCGGTCGCGCTGGCGACCAACGGCACGCTGATCGACGATGGCGTCGCGGCGCGGATCAAGGAGAGCGGCGTCAAGCGCGTCAGCATCTCGTTCGACGGCGTCGATGCGGCGACGCACGACATGTTTCGCGGGCTGCCCGGCTCGTTCGAGGCGGCGATCCTCGGCTTCAAGGCGCTGCGGAAAGTCGGCTTGCCCGTCCAGATCAACACGACGGTCGCCAACCACAACAAGACGCAGCTTGACGGCATGGTCAGCCTCGCAAAAGAGCTGGACGCGGTCGGCTTGCACCTGTTCCTGCTTGTGCCGGTCGGGTGCGGCGTGCAAATCGCCGAGGAGCAGATGATCAACGCCGCCGAATACGAGCGCGTCCTGAACTGGCTCTATGACATGGAGCAGGCTGAACCTGAATTACAACTGAAAGCGACGTGCGCCCCGCATTATTTCCGGGTGATGCGAACGCGGCGCGCCGAAGAACGGCGCAACGGGATGCAGCACGAACTCCCCGCCAGCTACGACCGTCAGGTGAACGGACACCCGCACGGGCAGATGCACGCGGCGACGAAAGGCTGTCTGGCGGGCACGGGCGTGTGCTTCATCTCGCACCGGGGCGAAGTGTTCCCGTGTGGGTATCTGCCGGTCGAAGCCGGAAATATCCACCGACAGACCTTCACAGAAATCTGGCAGGACAGCCCGCTGTTCGCCGAACTGCGCGACCCCGACACGCTGGAAGGCAAATGCGGCATCTGCCAGTTCAAGTCGCTGTGCAGCGGCTGCCGCGCTCGCTCGTATGGACTCACGGGCAATTATCTGGCGGAGGAACTGCTCTGCGCCTACCAGCCGGAGACGCGACAGGTCGTGCTGTAGAGCCGTTATTCAGGAGTGGATTCGTGAGTATTGCCGTTATCGGACTCAATCACCGAACTGCCCCGGTGGAAATCCGGGAAAAGCTGATGCTCTCCGGCGACGCGCTGCACAGCGCGCTCGAAGATTTGCGCGAACGCACGACCGGGGAGACGATCAGCGGCAGTCAGACAGCACCCGCAATTGACGAGGCGGTGATCGTGTCCACCTGTAACCGGCTGAAATCTACATCTGCGCCCACGATGCGGACGAGGGTGTCGCGCGCGTCAAACAATTCATGGCGGAGCTTCAGGGCGTTTCGCTGGCGGAACTCAAGGCGTATCTGTACGTTCACGCGGGCGACGACGCCACCCGACACCTGATGCGGGTCGCCTGCGGTCTGGACTCGATGATCCTGGGGGAAACGCAGGTGCTGGGACAGGTGACGCGGGCATTCGAGGACGCGCATCACGCCGGGATGACGGGTCCGATCCTCTCGCACCTGTTTGCGCAGGCGATCCACACCGGCAAGCGCGCGCACCGAGACATTGATCAGCCGCTATACGGCGTCGGTCAGCCATGCCGGGGCGCTGCTGCTGATGGCGAAATTCGGGCAGCACAGCGCCATGCGCGTGCTGGTGATCGGCGCGGGCGAGATGGCGGTGCTGGCGGCGCAGGCGCTCCGGCGCTTCGACATCACCGACCTGACGTTCGTCAACCGCACCCATTCACGCGCCGAAGCGCTGGCGCAGGAGTTCGGCGGCAAGGCGCTGACCTGGTATCAACTGGACGAAGCGGTCGTGTGGGCGGACGCCGTGATCTGCGCGACGAGCGCGCCGCACGCCATCCTGTATCGCGGCGACGTGGAGGCGCTTCTGCCCCGGCGCGCGGGTCGCCCGCTGGTCATGCTGGACATCGCCGTGCCGCGCGACGTGGAAGCGAGCGTGCGCGATTTGCCGTACGTGCAGTACTACGACATCGACGATCTGCACTCGGTGGTGGACGCGAACGTCGAGCAGCGCGAAGCGGCGATCCCGCAGGTGGACGCGATCATCGCCGAGGAGATGGCGCGCTTCGCCGGGTGGTATCGCGGACGTCAGGTCACGCCGGTGATCAAAACGCTGCGCGAGTGGGCGCAGAGCATCGCCGACGAAGAGCTGACGCAGACGCTCAACCGTCTGCCGGACGCTGACGAGCACACCCGCGAGATCGTCGGGCGCATGGCGCACCGCATGGTCAACCGGCTGCTGCACCAGCCGACCGCCCACCTTCAGATTCAGGCGAGCGAAGGCAACGGCTACGGCTACGCGCACGCCGTCCGCGAATTGTTCGGGCTGAGCGATGTGGAAACGCTGGAATGTCACTGCGGCGAAACCGATGCCGCCGAACGAACTGACGACACTCATATCTGCACGCTCAACTGTATTTTGCCTTACACGGCGGGGCGGCAGGAATGAGCGCGGCGGTTCGCACGCTGCGCTTCGGCACGCGCGGCTCTGACCTGGCGCTGTGGCAGACACGCCACGCGATGGCGCTGATGCAGGCGGCGCTGCCCAACGTGCAGGTCGAGTACGAGATCATCAGGACGCGCGGCGATCAGGTGCTGGATACGCCGCTGCCGCTGGTGGGCGGGAAAGGCGTGTTCACCGCCGAACTGGAAGCGGCGCTGCGCGACCATCGGATCGACTGCGCGGTACACAGCCTCAAGGATCTGCCGACCGAGCCGCCCGCCGGGCTGGTGATCGGGGCGATACCGGAGCGAGCGAACCCCGCCGACGCGCTGGTCAGCCGCAGGGATTATACGCTGGCGACGCTACCGGAAGGCGCGCGCGGGTAGGCACGAGCAGCACCCGGCGAGCGGCGCAGCTTTTGTATAAGCGCCCCGACCTCATCATTCTGGACATTCGCGGCAACGTCGATACCCGCGTGCGCAAGGCGCTGGCCGCCGAGGGCGACTACGACGCGATTGCGCTGGCGTATGCCGGGCTGGAGCGGCTGGGACGCACCGACGTGATCAGCGAGGTGCTCGATTTCGAGGACATGCTGCCCGCGCCCGGTCGGGGGCGATTGCCGTGCAGACCCGCGACGACCCCGCCCTGCTGCAAGCGCTAGCGCACATCGATCACCGCGAGAGCGCGCTGGCGGTCACGGCGGAACGGGCTTTCCTCGCCGGGCTGGGCGGCGGGTGTTCGGTTCCGGTCGCCGCGCACGCCGTCAGACAGCAGGATCGGCTGGTGGTGCGCGGGCGCGTCTGCTCTCCGGACGGGACGCAGCTGATCGACGTGACGCACAGCGCCGCCGTAACGAACCCGAACGAGGCTGTCGCGGCGGGCATGGCGCTGGCGCGGGAAGCGCTGGCACAGGGCGCCAAGCAGCTTATGGAGCAGCGGGCATGACCGGGGCGCTCAGCGGAAAAGCCATCGTCAACACGCGCGCCGTGCATCAGGCGGGAGCGCTTGACGACCTGCTGCGGGCGCGCGGGGCGCTGCCGCTGGATTACCCGTGCATCGCCATCGCCACGCCGCAGGACAGCGTGCCGCTGGACAGGTCGCTGGTCGATCTGGCGGCGGGGAATTCGACTGGCTGGTGCTGACCAGCGCCAACACCGTCTATGCGCTTGAGGAACGGCTGAGCGCGCTGGGGCTGTCGGTCGCGGGGGCGTCGTTTCGCGTCGCTACGGTCGGTCCGGCGACGGCGGGAGCGGCGCAGGGGCAGCTTGGGCTGATCCCCGCCGATCTGCCCGAAGAATACGCCGCCGAATCGCTGGCGGACAGCCTGCCGATACAGCCCGGCACGCGCGTGCTGCTGCCGGAATCGGCGCTGGCGCGCCCCACGCTGGAGAATCGGCTGGTGGCACGCGGAGCCATCGTGACGACCGTGACCGCCTACCAGACGGTCTGCGGGCGCGGCGGGGTCGATCTCCCCGCGCTGCTGGCGCAAAAGCAGGTGGACGCGCTGACCTTCACCAGCTCATCAACCGTGACCTACCTGCTCGAACGGCTGGCGCGCGAGGGTGGACTGCTCGAAGCCGCACTCGACGTGTGCGCTGCCTGCATCGGAGCCAAGACCGCCGCGACCGCCCGCGAGTGCGGCTTCAGGACGATCATCACGGCAGGCGAAGCCACGCTCGACAGCCTCGTCGACGCGCTGGAAGCACATTTCGAACAAACGATAGCCAGGGAATAATCATGACTGGAATAGCCACCCCACCGCGTCAGGAACAGGCGACCACACAGCGGATACGCCCGCGACGCCTGCGGCGCACGCCCGCGCTGCGCCGGATGGTTCGGGAGACGAGCCTCGCGCCGGACGATTTCATCTATCCGCTGTTCATCCGGCACGGGCGCGACATCCGGCAGCCGATCCGCTCGATGCCGGGGCAGTTCCAGTGGTCGATTGACCGCGTGGTCGAGGAAGTGCGCGATGCTTACGCGCTGGGCATCCCGGCGGTCGTGCTGTTCGGAATCCCGGAGGCGAAAGACGCCTGCGGCAGCGAAAACTACGACCCGGACGGCATCATCCCGCGCGCCATCCGCACTATCAAGGACGCCGTGCCGGAGATGACGGTCATCTCCGACATGTGCTTCTGCGAATACACCGATCACGGTCACTGCGGGATCATCAACCAGCCGGGCGAGGCGCACTACGACCCGCATCTGCCAGAGGGCTACCTGCTCAACGACCCGACGCTGGAACTGCTGGCGCAGGCGTCGATTGTCCGCGCCGAGGCGGGCGCGGACATCATCGCGCCGTCGGGGATGATCGACGGCATGGTCGGAGCAATCCGCACGGGACTGGATCAATCCGGCTTCGACCACGTGGTCGTCATGAGCTACGCCGCCAAGTACGCCAGCGGCTTTTACGGTCCCTTCCGCGACGCCGCCGAAAGCCCGCCGCAGTTCGGCGACCGCAGCCAGTACCAGATGGACCCCGCCAACCGGCGCGAGGCGCTCAAGGAAGTGGCGCTCGACGTGGCGGAGGGCGCGGACATGCTGATGGTCAAGCCCGCGCTGCCATATCTCGACATCGTCAGCGCCGTGCGCGAGCGGTATGACCTGCCGCTGGCGGCATATCAGGTCAGCGGAGAATACGCCATGATTCAGGCGGCGGCAGCCAACGGCTGGATCGACCTGAAGCGCTGCGCGCTCGAAACGCTCACGAGCATCAAGCGGGCGGGCGCAGACCTGATCCTGACCTATTTTGCGACGGAGGCGGCGCAGTGGCTGACGGAATGAGCGCCGCGACCCCGGAAGCAGCATCATCCGGCAGGCTGGAACAGAGCCGCTTTGTGCGCGCCTGCCGCCGCCAGCCGACCGACGCCACCCCGATCTGGCTGATGCGCCAGGCGGGGCGCTACATGGCGGAGTACCGGGCGCTGCGCGAGAGATATTCGATCCTCGACATCATCAAGACGCCGGAACTGGCGTGCGAAGTCACGCTTCAGCCGATCAACGCCTTCGATCTGGACGCCGCGATCATCTTCGCCGACATCCTGACGCCGCTGGAAGGGATGGGGCTGGAGCTGGATTTCATCAAGGGCGAGGGTCCGGCGATTTACAACCCGGTTCGCACAGCGGACGACATAGCGAAACTGCGGGTGATGCCCGCCGAAGCAACGTGCGGCTTCACGCTGGAGGCGATCCGGCTGGCGCGCGCCGAACTCGACCCGCGCGGCATCCCGCTGATCGGCTTTGGCGGCGCGCCGTTCACGCTGGCGAGCTACGCCATCGAGGGCGGGGGCAGCCCGCATCGACTGGAAGTCAAAACCATGATGATGCGGCAGCCCGACCTGTGGCACGCCCTGATGACGAAGCTGAGCGAGATCGTCGGGCATTACCTGCTGGCGCAGGCGCGGGCGGGCGCGCACGTACTGCAAATGTTCGATAGCTGGGCGGGCGATCTCAGCCCCTACGATTACGAGCGCTTCGTGCTGCCGTACAGCCGCCGCGCGCTCGAAATCGCCGGGCAAGCGGGCGTGCCGATCATCCACTTTGGGACGAATACCGCCGGGATTCTGGGACTCATGCAGGCGGCGGGCGGCGACGTGATCGGCGTCGACTGGCGCGTCGATCTGGCGCAGGCGTGGGCGCAGTTGGGCGATGGCGTGGGCGTGCAGGGCAACCTCGACCCGGTGGCGCTGTTCGCGGACGCGGATGCGCTCAGGGCGCGCGCCGGGCACATCCTCGACAGCGTGCGCGGGAGGCGCGGGCACATCTTCAATCTCGGTCACGGCGTGCTGCCGACGACGCCGGTCGACAACGTGCGCCGCCTGATCGATTTCGTCCACGAATACAGCCAGCGCTTGAATGCCGAGGCGCGCGCATGAGCATGGACATCACGGCGGCGCGGACGGAACGCCAGCCGCAGGTCAAGCCGCGCGTCGTGATCATCGGCGGGGGCATCTCCGGCTTGAGCGCCGCCTGGCACTTGCAGCAAAACGGCGCGGACGTGCAGTACAGCGTGCTGGAAGCGTCGGAGCGCTGGGGCGGCAAAGTCCGGTCGGAACGGGTCGATGAATTCGTGATCGAGGCGGGTCCCGATTCGTTCCTCACGCAGAAACCCTGGGCGCTTCAGTTGGCGCGCGAACTCGGCTTGTCGGATCGGCTGCTGGGTACGAACGACCGGATGCGCAACGTCTACGTGCTGCATCGCGGCAAGCCGGTGAAGCTGCCCGACGGCGTGATGATGATCGTGCCGACGAAGTTCGCCCCGTTCGCGCTGTCGCCGCTGATTTCGCCGCTCGGCAAGCTGCGCATGGGCATGGATTTATTGATCCCGGCGAAGCGCGACGACCGCGACGAGACGCTGGCGGAGTTCGTGCGCCGCCGACTGGGGAGCGAAGCGCTCGACAAGATCGCCGAGCCGCTGATGTCGGGCATCTACAACGCCGAAGCGGATACAGAGCATCCTGGCGACCTTCCCGCGCTTTCCGGCAAGCCGGAGCGCGAACACGGCAGCCTGATCTGCGGATGCTGGGCATCGCGCCGCCAGCCGAAGCACACGCCGAAGCACACGCCGGGCGCTGCGGCGCGAAAACGTCGGCGTTCATGTCGCCGCAAGGCGGCACGCAGGAGTTGATCGATGGCGCTGGCGCAGCGGCTCACGGGCGATTTACGCCTGCACACGCGGGTCGCTCGCATCGAGCCAAGCGAACACTGGCGCTACCGGGTGACGACCGACAGCGACGGGAAACACTCGACGCCGACGCGCTGGTGTTGACCACGCCCGCTTACACCAGCGCCGACCTGATCTCGCTCAAGGGCTGCCGACGCCGCCGACAAGGCGTCGATCCGCCACGTCAGTACCGGGACGATTTCGCTGGCATACCCGGCGGACGCGATCCAGCGCCCGCTGCACGGCTTGGCTGGTCGTGCCGAGCAGCGAGCGCCGCCCGATCAACGCCATCACCATCTCGTCGATCAAATTCGACCACTGGGCGCCGGAGGGCTATGCCCCGCTGCGGGTATTCTCTTCGGCGGCTCGCGCAGCCCGGAGACGATGAGCTACGACGACGACAGGCTACTCGCGGTCGTGCGGCAGGAACTGCGGGCGATCCTCGAATCGAGACCGCGCCGCTGTTCCACCGGATTTAATGCTGGCAGCGCGCCAACCCACAGTACGATGTCGGGCATCCGGCGCTGGTCGAGCGCGATTGAGGCGAGCCTACCTGACGGCATGTACGTCACCGGGAGCGCCTTCGCGGCGTGGGGATGCCCGACTGCGTCTATCAGGCGCAGCAAACGACCGAGCGGCTGCTGGAACGCTCGAAACAAGACGCCTAACACATCGCCACAGGAGACGTTGTGGTGCTGGGCGCAGGTGCAACCTGAGGTTGCCCAGCTGCGCCCCTACTCGTGAAACCGCACTAATCAAGCTGAGGTTACGCATGAAAACCGTGCAATCCGAGACGTTATTCCAGAAGGCGCAGCAGTTGATCCTCGGCGGCGTCAACAGCCCGGTGCGGGCGTTTCGCAGCGTGGGGTGGACGCTTGCGCTTCATCGAGCGCGGGCAGTGGCGCGTATATCTGGATGCGGACGGCAACCGCTGTCGACTACGTGCTGTCGTGGGTCCGGCTGGATTCTGGGCACGCGCACGAAGCGGTCGTGCAGGCGATCACTGAGACGGCGGCGCGCGGCACGAGCTACGGCGCGCCGACCCGACTCGAAACGATCTGGCGGGCTGGTGATCGAGACCGTCCCATCTATCGAGATGATTCGCTTCGTCAACAGCGGCACGGAAGCCTGCATGAGCGCGCTGCGGCTGGCGCGCGCCTACACCGGGCGCGACAAAATCGTCAAATTTGCCGGATGCTATCACGGGCACGCCGACATGCTGCTGGTGCAGGCGGGCAGCGGCGTGGCGACGCTCGGTCTGCCGGATTCGCCGGGAGTCCCCGGCGCGACGACCGCCAACACGCTCACAGCACCGTACAACGATCTGGATGCCGTGCGCGCGCTGTTCGAGCAGTACCCCGACGCAATCGCCGGGGTGATCGTCGAGCCAATTGCCGCCAACATGGGCTTTGTGCTGCCGCAGCCCGGCTTCCTACAGGGACTGCACGACCTGTGCAGGCAGTACGGCGCGGTCTTCATTCTGGACGAAGTGATGACGGGTTTCCGGGTCGCGCCGGGCGGTGCGCAGGCATACTGGAAGCTCGACCCGGACATCACCTGCCTCGGCAAAGTGATCGGCGGCGGGCTGCCGGTCGGGGCATACGCGGGCAAGCGCGAGATCATGCGGCACGTCGCCCCGGCGGGCACGATGTATCAGGCTGGGACGCTGTCCGGCAATCCGCTGGCGATGGCGGCAGGGCTGGCGACGCTGCGAACGTTGCTGAAGGATGGCGTGTTCGAGGGCATCGCCCGGATGACGACGACGCTGGTGGATGGGCTGACCGAAAGCGCAAAGTCCGCCGGAATTCCGCTGCAAATGGGCTGCGCCGGGACGATGTTCGGGTTCTACTTTTTGAAATCCCCCGACGCCGCGATCCTCGATTACGCCAGCGCCAAGCAATACGCCGACACCGAGCGCTACGCCCGATTCTTCCACGCGATGCTGGAGCGCGGCGTCTACTTCGCGCCGAGCCAGTTCGAGGCGGGGTTCATGAGCAGCGCGCACATACCGGGTGATATTCAGGCAACGCTGGCGGCAGCGGTCGACAGCCTGCGGCTGTAATCAGCGGCTGCCATCTGCCTGACGCTTAAGGCGCATCCAACCAGCGGAGCTTTGCCAGCAGAGCCGCGCCGACGACGGGCGGATAGCGAAAGGCGGGCGCATCGCTCAAGCTCAGAAGCTCGCACAGATGGCGGCGCAGCAGCGTATCGGCTTCCAGCAGCCCACCAGCAAAGGCGACCGGCAAAGCGGGATCGTCCAGACGGCGCTGCACGGTGCGCGCCATATCCGCAAGATGCTCCGCCGCCTGCTCGACGATCTGCCGCGCCCCTGCGTCGCCGCTCGCGGCTGCTTCCAGCACGAGCGGGGCAAGCCGGGCGACATCGGTCACGCGCGACGACGACTGAGCGTAGAGCCAGGCGATCAAATCCTTCGGCTTATCGAATTTCAACGTTTCCATCATGCGCTGCGGCAGACGCGACGAATCGCCGCTGAAGACGGAGCGCCCATCGGCGAAGTAGGTCAGGGAGCGCAGCGCTTCCCGACCGATCCAGTAGCCGCTGCCCTCGTCGCCGAGCAGGTAGCCCCAGCCGCCCACCTGCGCGCTCGCCCCGGCGGCGTTGATGCCGAAAACGGCGCTGCCCGTCCCCGCCAGCACCAGCAAGCCGCAGCGCCGACCATGCGCGCCGACCAGCGCGATCTCAAAATCGGAGCTGAGCGCCATAAAAACGCCGGGCAGCGCGCCGCCGATCACGCCGGTCAGCCAGGCACTCGCGTGATCGGCGGCAGCGCCCGCGATGCCGACGCCTACCGCGCGGATGTCCGAGCCGGACAGTGCCGCGCGTTCCAGCGTCTCGCCGATGGCATGGTGAATCCGCTCGGCGGCGGCTTCTTTGCCGATGCTGCTCGGATTGGCAGAGCCGTACTCGCCCAGCGCCAGCACGCGCATGTCGGCGTCGCAGACCGCCACGCGCAGATGCGTGCCACCCCCATCAATGCCCATGAACATCGTCATCATCCATCGATTCCAAAGCCCGCGAGATGTCGCCGCGTTAGATACGAGTCATTGTATCTCAACGGGAACGGCAGCCGACTGGTTGGGGCGAAACGCCCGTCGCGCGTCGGCGAGGGCGTCGAGCGAGGGGGCGCTGTCGCTGCAGGAAGCGAGCGCGGCGTCTGCGCGGCAGCACCTGTGCGTCGTAGGGCGTTCGTAGGCACAGCAGGATGGTGCGGGGCGACTGGCGAATGAGCGCCCCGGCGAGTTCTGCCTGTTCCGCGTTCCAGCAGGCGCTGCGCGTCGCCAGAATCAGGGTGTCGCTGGCTTTCAGGGCGTCGAGGACGTACGCGACGCGCTCCGGCTCAGTGTCGGTGCTGCGCAGCGAGACGGCTTGCAGACCGGACATTCGCGCTTTGAGGCGCTGCACCAGCCCGGTTTGCCCGCCCGCCTCGACAATCCCGCTTTCCAGATACGACGCGAACTCGACCAGCAAAGCATTCGTTTCCTGCAAAGCCGGAATCTCGCCGTACAGCGACACGATGCCCGCCCGTGCCGCTTCTTCGGCGGTGGCGAGATGATCGGGGCGGCGAATTACGCTCAGGTCGGGTGGCGACGTGACGGCGAAGCGACCTTTCATGGCGGCGATCCGCTCGTTCGCCTGATCGATGCTGTCGATGCTCAGCCGCCCGTCGCTGGCAGCGCCGAGCAGCGCATCGTAAGCGGCTGCCTGCATGGATGGCGTGTGCGAAAACAGGATCAGGTCGACGCCCGCCTGCGCGGCAAGCAGCGCGCTTTCCGCCGGGCTGTGGTGCGCGGCGATGGCTTTCATCTCCATGCAGTCGGAGGTGACGACGCCCTGAAAGCCGAGCGTCCCGCGCACCAGCCGTCGGATGATGTGGGGCGACAGAGTCGCCGGGTAGACCGAATCGAGCGCGGAAAAGATGGTGTGCGTGGTCATGATCGACGCCACGCCAGCAGCGACGGCGGCGCGGTACGGCAGCAGATCGCTTTCCAGCAGCGCCTGTTCGGAGACCGACAGGATCGGCAGCGCGACGTGGGTATCGACCGCCGTATTCCCCAGCCCCGGAAAATGCTTGACGCAGGCAGCCACGCCCGCGCTCTGAAAGCCGCGCACGGACGCCACCGCCAGATCGCTCACGGCGTCGGCATCCGTGCCGAACGAGCGCGTGCCCAGCGCCGGATTCTCGAAGTGGTGCAGCAGGTCGACGGCGGGCGCGTAGACCCAGTTGATGCCGAGCGCGCGCATTTCCTCGCCCAGCATCCGCGTCACGCGCTCCGCCCGCGCCAGCCGATCTTCGGCTGCCGACGCCAGCGCCAGCGCGCCGGGGCTTTCGGTGAAGCCGTCACGCAGCCGCGCAACCGTCCCGCCTTCCTGATCGATGCTGACGAGCAGCGGGAATTTTGCGGCGGCGTGCAGTGATTCGGTGAGGCGCGCAAGCTGTTCGGGCGATTCGACGTTGCGGGCGAACAGGATCACGCCGCTGACGCGCCCGGCGCGCAGCCAGTCGAGCAGATAGTCGGGGGCAGTCAGACCGGCGAAGCCGACGCACAACATCTGCCCGATTTTGTCAGCCATGCTCCGGGGGTAGGTCAACACCGTCTCCTTCGTGTGGGTCGCGTCATGCGCGTCAATTATCGCAGTATTCGGGTTGTGAGGATAACCGCCAGAAGAATCGCCCCGCCGACCAGCGCGCTGCACACGCTCAGGACGAATTCGGCGGAGCCGGGCGGCTGTAAAAAGATCATGATCAGCCCGCACACGCCGACGAACATGCCGATGCGGAAAAATCCTTTCAGCGCCTCATTCACGGTACTCGGTCAGCGTCCCTGACTGCAGGAGCGGCGTGCAGGCTGCGAACTGGCTGAACCTCGACGACGACGCGAGCACCGGAACCTCGGCATCGCACACGCCCGGCTGGAAAAACGGGCAGCGCGGGTGAAAGGCGCAGCCGGGGGGAAGCTCGGTCAGGCGCGGGATCGATTCCGAGCGGAGCGTCACCGCTCGCTTGCTGCGCGTCGCTATCGGGTCGGCTTCGGGCACGGCGGAAAGCAGCGCCCGCGTATACGGGTGCGCGGGATGGTCGATTACGTCCGGCGTGCTGCCAATTTCGACGACCCGCCCCAGGTACATCACGGCGATGCGCCCTTCTCTGGCGAAGTATTTCGCCAGCGCCAGATCGTGAGTGATAAACACAATCGCCAAGCCGAGCCGGGCGCGCAGCTCGCGCAGCATGTTGAGCAAGCCGATGCGGATGCTCACGTCGACCATGCTCACGGCTTCGTCGGCGACGATCAGGCGCGGATTGACTGTCAGGGCGCGGGCGATGCTCACGCGCTGGCGCTGCCCGCCGCTGAGCTGGTGCGGATACTTGCCGACAATATCGCCGGGCGGCGTGAGTTCCACCAGCTTAAGCAGTTCCCAGATGCGCTGGCGCAGTTCGGCGCGGTTTTTGACGAGCTTGTGCCGCACCAGCGGAAAGCTCAGGATTTGCTCGACGGTGTGCGCCGGGTTGAGCGAGGCGGAACGGGTCCTGATGGACGATCTGTAACTCGCGGCGCAGCGACGCCTCTGCCCTGCCGGTGTAGCTTTCACGGGGCTGCCCTTCAATCAGGATTTCACCTGCGACGGCTCCAGCAAGCCGACCATCATCTTGCCAGTGGTGGTCTTGCCGCAGCCGCTTTCGCCGACGATGCACAGCGTCTCGTTGGGCTGCACGCTCAGGCTGACATCCTGAATCACCGGCACGCGCTGGCGATTCTTCATGAACCAGCGCGACACGTGTCGTAACTCGATGATCGGCGTTTCGCCGGGCGAAAATGACGACGTGGTACGGTCAGGCATCGCTGAAGTCATCATTCTTCTCTGGGCGGTCGCCAGCACTTCATCCGAATGGTGACAGGTGGCGATGGTATGCATAGCGCCGCGTTGACGGGCACAAGCGCGGGCGGCGTTTGACGCACACGTCGGTTGCAAACGAGCAGCGGGCATGAAACTTGCAGCCGGACGGCGGCGCGATCAGGTCGGGCGGGTTGCCGGGGATGCTGTGCAGTTCCTCGACGGTCTGGCTCAGGCGGGGCGCGGCGTCGAGCAGGCTGAAGGTGTAGGCATGAGCCGGGCGGTAAAACACGTCGTTCACGCCGCCCACTCGACGATCTCCCCGGCGTACATGGTGGCGATGCGGTCGGCGATCTCGGCGGCGGCTGCCAGGTCGTGGCTGATGAAGATCACGCTGAAGTGCATTTCCTCGTGCATCCGCTGGAGCACGTCCAGAATCGAGCGCTGGGTCAGGATGTCGACCGCCGTCGTCGGCTCGTCCATGATGACGATCTGCGGGCGCAGCAGCAGGCTGAGCGCCAGCAGCACGCGCTGGCGCATCCCGCCGCTCAACTCGTGCGGGAAGGATTTAAAGACGCGGTTGGCGTCCAGCCGCACCTTCTGGAACAGTTCGAGCGCGTAATCTCTGGCTTCGCTCTTGGGCATGTGGTGGGCGGCGGCGGTGTCGTAGACCATGTCCGAAACGCGCAGCACGGGGTTGAAGGCGTTCAGCGCGCCCTGAAAGACCATCGAACATTCCGACCACAGGAACTGGCGCAGCGCCTGCTTGTTCAGCTTCAGCACGTCGACGGTTGTCTGATCGCGGCGGGTGTAGATGATGCTGCCCTGCTCCACCTTGCCGGTTTTGGGCAGCAGCCGCATCAGCGCCAGGTTCAGCGTCGATTTGCCGCAGCCGCTCTCGCCGATGAAAGCGAGCGTTTCGCCAGCGTTGAGGTCGAACGAGACGTTGTTCACGGCGCGCACCTTGCCGCGCCGGGTGGCGTAGGTCACGGAAAGATTGCGCACTTGCAGGACAGGCTTGGGATTCGCGGTCATCAGGCTGTCCTAAAATCCGCTGCGCAGGCGCGGATTGAAGATTTCTTCCATGCTGCGGCTGAACAGCACCAGCGATAGCTGGAAGAAGGCAATCGCAATGATCGGCGCGAGCAGCATGGCGGAGGCATTGGGTTGAACAGCCTGCTGGCGTCCCATGAAGATCATGACGCCCCAGTCCGGCTCTTTGAGCGGGACAAGCCCCAGCACGACCAAGCCGACAATCGAGTACATGGCGCTGCGCAGCGAGAAGATGGCGTTGACGGCGATATAGCTGACCATGTTCGGAAAGACTTCGCGCAGCACGATGTGGCGCAGCCCCAGATCGAGCGAGACGGCAGCCTGAATGTACTCGCGCTCGCGCAGGCTGAACACCTGCGCGCGGACGGCGCGCATCAGGGCGGGCCAGTTGAGCAGCGCGAACAGCAGCGCCAGAAAAAACGGCTGGTCGAACGAGATCAGGCTGGCGAGCACCAGCAGCAGCGGGAACTGGGGAATCGTCAGGATGAGATTCGACAGGGCGATCAACACCTGATCGACAATCCCGCCGATCAGCGCCGCCACCGCGCCGAGGATGAAGCCGATGATGGTCGCCATCAACCCGGCTTCGGCGGCGATCAGGATCAGCGACTGCCCGCCGTAGATGATGTGCGACAGCACGTTGCGCCCCTGCCAGTCCAAGCCGAGCGGGAATTCCGCCGACGGTCCCTGAAACAGCGAGGTCGCGCCCGGCTGCCGCCGATCCATGTGTATCTGCCCATCGTAAGGCACGAACAGCGGTCCGAGCGTCGTCAGCAGGACGAAGAACAGGATGCCCAGAAAGCCGATGAAGCCGCCCTTGTTGCGAATCAGCGCCCTGCCGGACGAACGGATGGTGTCGCCGAGGCGCGCCAGCCCGCGCTGCAAGGCTTCGGTCGTGTTCTCCTCGAACGCGCTGGCATCGCTGCCCGGCGCGACGGCAAACGGGTCTTGCCGATTGGTGTACGTATATGAGATGACGACGGCGGTCGCCAGCAGGATCATCGGCACGCCGCCCAGCACGCCACAGGCGAAGCCGGTTAGCACGCAGGCGATAAACCCGGCAATCCCGACGCCCGGACGATGGGCACGCAGGGCGATCGCCAGCGGCACGATACCGCACAGACAGCCGATGAGAAAGCCGGTGGGGGTGGCGGTGGTGGCGAAAAGGGCGTTCATTCGCCGCGATCCCCGCCGATGCGCACGCGCGGGTCGAGCCAGCCGAGCGCGAGGTCGGACAGGATATTCGAGAACACCACCGAGACCGTGATCACGAGGAAGAAGCCCTGCATGGTCGTGTAGTCGCGGGCGTTGATCACGCGCAGCAGGTTGCGCCCGATGCCGGGGTACTGGAACAATTCCTCGACGATCACGCTGCCGCCGACGATGAAGCCGATGCTGATCGCCAGCCGCGTGACCAGCGGAAGCAGCGCGTTGCGCCCGACGTAGGCGGTCAGAATTCGCCCTTCGGACAAGCCGCGCGCCTTCGCCACCAGCACGTGGTCGTCGCCGAGCGTCGCCACCGTGCTGCTTTTCATGGTCAGAATCCAGCCGCCGATTGACGACTAGCACGTAGACCGTGATCGGCAGGATGGCGAATTTGACTACGCTGCCGATGTACTCCGCCGTAAACCCGACCGGGATAGTAGGGTCGACGCCGCCGCGCATCTCGCCGGGGCTGAACCAGCCCCACTGGATGCCGACGATGATGATCAACAACAGGGCGATCACGTAATCGGGGATGCCGTAGATGAAGGAAGCAATGATGGTGACGACGTTATCGAACAGGCTGCCGCGCCAGTACGCCATCGCCACGCCGAGCAGCACGCCCAGCGTGAAGCTGATCAGCAGCGCCGTCCCGACACTGAACAGCGTCCAGGGGAGGAAGCGCAGAATTTGCGAAATGACGGTCGTCCCCGGCGACGTGATCGACTCGCCGAGATCGCCGTGCAGCAGGTTGAGCATGTACGAGCCGTACTGCTGCACCAGCGGCGCGCCGGGGTCGAAGTGATAGAGCGCCGCCGCCTGATTGATGGCTTCCTGGTAGCCGAGACCGCGCTGAAGCAACTGCTCGATTTTGATGTCGACGGGATTGCCGGGCATCAGCCGCACGAGGAAGAACGTAAACGAGACCACCGCGAAGATGGTCAGCAGCCCCTGAAGCACAACGCGCAGGGTATAGCTCTGAAAAATGCGACCCAGGACTCTCCGCCACCGATGCGGCGCGACATCCGCCCTCACCGCTTTCGTTGGCGGGGCTGGAATAGCGCTGGTCATACACAGCCTCTACAACACATACGTGATCTGGGAACAAAAGAACGGGTTTCTGCCCCGCTCGTGAAAGCAAAAGGCAGAAACCCGTTGTCGGAGCTTAGCTCATTGCGTTGGGTCCGGGGCTGATGACGCCCGTCAGCAGGTAGTAGATGATGGCGTGGTCGCTGCCAGTCGGGTTCGCCAGCCAGGAATCCTCGGTTGGGAAGCCCGCGATCAAGTCCTCGTTCAGCGGCTCGACGCTGCGCTCGACGTTCAACGGGATAAACGGCAGAACGTCGTTGATGATCAGGGCGATCTTGTCGGCGCGCTCACGCTGCACAGCCTCGTCCAGCCCATCGCTGGCGTGCAGGATCATCTGGTCGAGGTCAACCTGCTCGCCATTCCATTCGAACTGCATCGGGAAGTCGATGCCGGGACGGTCGGCAGGGAGCGCCGTGTTGAAGCGGCGGGTCGGACCGTTGTACTGGAGCGACGCGAACGGTGATCCGGGTCGCCCAACTCCACACCGACAACGAGAAGTCGCCGCTCTGAATGGCGGCAGAGGCTTCCCGCCGCGGGCAGCGCAGCGGCGTGATGTCGAAGCCGAAGGCGTTCAACTGAGCAATCGCATCCTGCGCCGCGCCCGCGAAGTCGGCGAATTCCGCCGGGAACGTGTATTCGGCGCTGACCAGGTTCCCGGAAGCATCCGCCCACTTGCCGTCGAGCGTGTATAGCCTGCCGAAGTCACCGGCTCGGAGGCTTTATCCAGGTCGAAGTCGTGTAATGATTGAGCTGATCAATGGTCTCCTGGTCGAGAAGCTGCGGCACGTTGTCGTCGGCGCCGGATACGTAGACCGTGCCAACCGCGCCAATACCGTTAGTCAGGAAAGCATTCTGCTCGCGGTTGATGGCGTAAGCCATCGCCTGGCGCACTTCCTTATTCGTCCAGGGTTCCTGCGCAAAGTTGAACAGCAGCGACGGGACCGCGCGCGATGTCCAGCAGACGGAACGCCCGTTTCCCCTGAATCTGCTCAATGGTGGCGGCGGGGTAGACGTTGGTGGAGTGACCAAGCTCGCCGCTCAGCACCAGTGGGTGTCGCTTCGGTCTCGCCCGCCCACATGCGGACTTCGCCGAATTTCACCGAGCCAGAGAAGATGCCGCTGTTCGGCTGCCAGTGCATGGTCATGAAGGCGTCGCCGACATCGTCCAGCGAATAGGTGTACGGACCGCTGGCGATCAATTCCGCCAGCGAGGTGATGTCAGTACCGAGCGTCGTCCATTCTTCACTGTCCTTCGCCGCGCCGGAAGCGATCACGTCGAGCGCGCTGCGCCAGCTCGCTATGCGGCGCCGGGATCCGCGATGTTCTGCTTCAGGAGCAAGCGCTCGGCGACCTCTTCGACGGCTCGCCACTGAAAATGAAGTGAACCGTGAGATCGTCAACCGCCTGAACGTCGGAGATAGCTGAACTGCGACCAGCCGAGGATCTCTGCCCAGCGCGTAAGTATCGACAATATCCTCGCTCGTGACAGCGTCGCCGTTGCTCCACTTCGTATCCGGCACGAGCTTGATTTCATAATAGGTGTTGTCGTCGGAGAAGCCCCAGCTTTTCCGCCAGCAGCCCGGCGTATTCCTGGGTGCCCCAGTTGTAAATGGCGGGCGGTAGCTCGACATAGCTCCAGAACAAATTCCCCAGATTGGTAGTAGGACCATTCGGGGAGAAGAAGTTCAGGCTATGATCCGGTGGCAGGACGTAGGGCCACGTTCCGTAGAATACGCCCTGTGGCGCTTCATCCTGTCCCATTGCCGGCAGCACCATGCCGAGGGCAAGAACCAGGATCACCATCACTGCAAACAATCGCTTCATGACAAACTTCCTCCAATAGAAAGAGAACCTCGGTACAGAGACGAAAACAGCGGCTATAATTCGCTGCACTAGGAACCCACCCCATACGGGGTATAGTGGATAGTATGGTCTAGTCTAGGATAGCGTGCCTTACAGGGGTGTGCAAAAACTTCATATCCAATGGATGACGCCGAGAATCTGGCGCGAAAACAGGGAGCGATCACAGGAATGATCATTGGTCTTATCTCCGGCACGTCCGCTGACGGCATTGACGCGGCTCTGTGCGAAATCACGGGCGAGCCGCCGCGCTTGCAGGCGCGCATCCTCGCGTCGCTGACGCAGCCGCGTACCCGCCAGCGATCTGACAACAGGTGCTGGATGCCTGCGTTCCGGGCGCGAGAAGTGGAATCGATACGATCTGCCAGCTCAATTACACGCTGGCGGAATACCAGGCGTCAGCCGCGCTGACAATAGTCGAGCGCGCTGGCGTCACGAGCGACGACGTTGATCTGATCGGCTCGCACGGGCAAACGATCTGGCACAACATCCTGCCCGACGGGACGGCGAACGCCACGGTTGCAACTGGTTGAGCCAGCCAGGCGCTGGCGGAGCGCACCGGCATCACGACAATCAGCAACTTCCGCGCCCGCGATATTGCCGCCGGAGGACAGCGCGCCGCTGACGAGCTACCTGACCGCTGCCGCTGCGCCACCCCGATCTACTGGCGGGCGGTGCAGAACATCGGCGGAATTGGCAACGTCACGTTCCTGCCGCCGCTTATGGACGATCACAGCGCGCCGCTGGCATTCGACACAGGACCGGGCAAAACGTGCCGATTGATGCCGCCACGACCCGCCTGACCGACGGGGCACAGACCTTCGACCGCGACGCGCGCTGGCGCTCGCCGGTCAGGTCGATACAGCGTGGTTGACCAGCCTGCTCCAGCACCCGTATTGCCAGCGGCAGCCCCCGAAAACCACCGGACGCGAACTGTTGGGACGGATATGGCGCTGCAACTGGTCACCGAAGGGCAGCAGCGGGGGATGACGCAGCAGGACATCGTCGCCACGCTGACGGCGCTGACCGCTCACAGTATCGCCGACGCTTACCGCCGCTTCGCGCCTGCGCCGCCCGGCGAGGTCATTGTCTCCGGCGGCGGGAGCAGCAACCCGGCGCTGATGCAGATGATTCGGGAGCTGGTCGCACCCACGCCGCTGCTCACCCACGAGGACATCGGCGTGAGCAGCGACCATAAGGAGAGGCGCTGCTGTTCGCGCTGCTGGCGTATGAAAGCTGGCACGCCCGCCCCGGCAATCTCCCGGCGCTGACCGGAGCGCGACACCCGGCAGTCCTGGGACAGATCACGCCGGGCGATAATTACGTCGATCTGATAAAACGGACGTGGGGATAGCCAATCCCGTGAGCGAGAACCTGTCGACGCTGACCACTGAACTTGACGCCTTTGTCCATCCATACGTGGGGATAGTATTCCCCGCCATCGCTCTATCGGTTTTTCTGCGCGCGGAGCAGGTCGTCAATCACGCGTGGGGCTGGATCGACCCGGAGCGGCAGTCGCAGCCGACGACGGTCGAGGCACGCTTCGACTTCGCCTCGGTGACGAAATTGTCGCCCACGACGATGGCGCTGCTGACACTGCTCAGCGAGGGCGCTGCCGGGCTGGACACGCCGCTGGTCGAGATCGTACCCGAATTCGGGGCGATCACGCCGCGCGGGACGGACGGTGGGCAAGACCCGCACACCCGGCAGATGCTGCCGATCCTGCCGGAACACGCAGGCGAAACGGTCGATCCGGCGCGGGTGACGCTGTTTCACCTGCTGACGCATACGTCGGGGCTGCCGCCCTGGCGCGCAATTTTCGAGGCTGCCGGAGCTGCACCGCCCCCACCGGAGCAGGTCGACCGCTGCCGAGCGCGGCGAACGCTGGCGGCGCGGGTTGCAAGCGATCTGCGCCTATCCATTCGTCGGGCAGCCGGGCGATGCTGTGCGCTACAGCGATCTCGGCTTCATGCCACGCGCCGGGTTTCGGCGGTTGCACGGCACGCCCGGAGACCCCGAACCCGCGATCCGCGCCCGCGTGAGCAAACCGCTGCGGCTCGACTCGCTGGCGTTCAACCCGGTGCAAAAAGGCGTCCCGCTGAGCAGCATCGTGCCGACGGAAATGGATACGTTGTGGCGCGGTCGGCGCGCGTGGGGCGAGGTGCATGACGAGAACGCCTGCGGCGTCGGCGGAGTCGCCGGGCACGCGGGCTTGTTCGGGACAGCGGACGACGTGGCGCGCTTTGGACAGGCGTGGCTGGATGGCGCTGTGCCGGGCGTGTCGCCCGATTTGCTCACTCAGGCGACGCGCGAACACGCGGTCACCGAGGGCGAGCGGCGCGGGCTGGGCTGGATGCTGCGCTCGTATCAGGGATCGTCGGCGGGCGATCTGTTCGCCGAGGACGCCTACGGACATACCGGATTCGTCGGCAACAGCCTGTGGATCGATCCGCAGGAGCGGCTGATCGTCGCCTGCATGACCAACCGGGTTTATTATGGGCGGGCGAACGAAGGCATCATCGCCTTTCGCCGCGCGCTGCAGGACTGGCTGTGGCAGCGCTTATGCCGCCCGCAGCATTAGATCATTTTCCTACTCAACCGGAAAGGTTGTGATGTCCACCGAAGCCACAAACCCCAGAACCGAGCGATTCGATCAACTGCCAACGCTCGAAATGCTCCAGATCATCAACGAGGAAGATCAGAAAGTCGCGCTGGCGGTGCGGGAAGCGCTGCGGCAGATCGCGCTGGCGGTCGATGCCGTCGTCGCTGCGTTCGCGCGCGGCGGGCGGCTGATCTACGCCGGAGCGGGGACGAGCGGGCGGCTGGGCGTGCTGGACGCGGTCGAATGCCCGCCGACGTTCGGCGTGCCGCCCGAAATGGTCGTCGGGCTGATCGCGGGCGGCAGCGGGGCGATGATGCATTCGGTTGAAGGCGCGGAGGACAGCCGGAAACTGGGCGAAGCCGATCTGCACGGCATCGGCTTTAGTGACCGCGACGTGCTGGTCGGGATCGCCGCCAGCGGGACGACGCCATACGTGCTGGGCGCGCTAGCATACGCGGCGCAGGTCGGCGCGGTCACGGTGGGGATTTCGTGCAACGCGCCCGCTCCGGTGCTGGATCAGGCACAGATCAGGATCGCGCTGCTGGTCGGTCCCGCGCTGACCGGCAGCACGCGCATGAAAGCCGGAACCGCCCAGAAAATGGCGCTCAACATGATCAGCACAGCGGCGATGGTGCGCTCAGGCAAGGTCTACGGCAACCTGATGGTATCGCGCAGGTGACCAACGAGAAGCTGGCACACCGTGCCTGCCGCATCGTGGCAGATCGCCGGCGTCGACGAAACGACGGCGAAACCCTGCTCGACGCTGCCGACAACAACGTCAAGACCGCCATCGTCATGCAGCGGCGGGGCGTCGACGTGGACGGCGCGCGCCTGGGTTGCGACAGGCGGGCGGCTTCCTGCGCCGAGTGATCGACAGCTAAACTGTGCCGGAATGGAGAAGCAGGCGAGCAATTACGCTTACCAGAGCGGTCGCAGCGCCTGATACGCCCGACGGAACAAGTCGTAGCGCTCGTCGTAAACGCCCTCGTATTCGCGGCGCGACGTGACCGTCTCCTGAATCCGCACCAGCGCGCCCGCCGCGCTCAAATCGGGGAAATGACCGACGCCGGAGCGCCGCCAGCATCGCCGCCGAGCGTGACCGCGCCGCCCTGCTCGACAATCTCGACGTTGAGACCCGTCACGTCGGCGCGAATCTGATTCCAGGCGGCGCTGCGCGCGCTGCCCCCGGCGATGCGCAGCGGCAGGTCTGCCCCGTACTCGACGCCCGCCGTTTCCAGAACGTGGCGCACGCTCATGGCGACGCCTTCCATCACGGCGCGACCACCCACCGCGAAGCTGTGCGGACGCAGCAAGCCGAGAAATGCCCCGCGCGCTTTTGCTATCCTGCAGATCGGGGCGCCCCGGCGAGATACGGCAGGAACACGACGCCTTCCGCGCCGGGTGGAGCTTCGGCAGCCGCCATGACCGATTCAATTGCTGACCGCTGAATTCAGCGAACCAGGACCGACCGTCGCCGCCGCTCTGCGTCGGTCCATACACCGGGCTGCCGCCCGTCACCGATGCCGGGATGAACAGGAGTCCGTCGGTGGGCTGATCGCCTGCGCGCGCCCGATCATCTCGACGCCGCCGGTCAGATTAAATGCCGCCCGCCCCATGCCGACCGCGCCTGTGCCGATCAGTCCCGCAAACGGCGTCGCTGGGAACTGGCAGACGACGGGCGTGCCAGCGCCTGGTCCCAACTGTTCGGCAGCCGACTTGGTGACCTCCCCGACCACCGCGTGCGGTGCGAAGATGCGCGGCGCGAGCGTTTCGGGCAAGCCGAGAGCGCGGTAGTAATCCGCCGGGGGTGTGCCGCTCGTCAGGTGGATCAGCCCTTTGGAACTCCAGGGGTCGGAGAAGCATTCGCCGGTGATCTGGCAGCCGATGTAATCCTTCGCCATCAGGATTTTGTGCGTCCGGTCGATCAGGTCGCGCGACGCTGGCGCGACAGCCACAGCAGGCGCGCGGGGGGCCATCCAGCGTCAATCGGCAGGTCGAGACCGAGCCAGCCTGCCAATTGCTGCGCGCCGATCTCCTGCCGGAGCCAGTTCGCCTCCGCCTCGGCGCGCCGATCCTGCCACGAGATCGCCGGGGCAATCGCCTGCCCCTGATGGTCGACCAGCACCATCGTCGGAACCTGCCCGGTCAGCCCAACGCCGATCACCTGATCGGCGGGGAAGATGCTCAATAACTCGCGGCAGACGGCTTGCACCGCCGTCCACCAATCCTCCGGCGACTGCTCGACCCACAACGGCGCGGGGCGCTGGATGCCATAGCTCGCGCTGCGCTCGGCGATCTGCCTGCCGTCGGCGGCGGAATAGAGCGCGCCTTTGCAACTGCTGGTTCCGATGTCGAAGGTGATCAGGGCTTGCGCGCTGCGGTCGGCAGTCATAGTCGGCTTTCGGTCAGGTCGTTGAGTTGGGAGGCGCGGTGCTGCCGGATTCCCTGAGATGGGCGATGGCGTTGACGAAGTGATCGGTCATGGCGTCCGCCGCCGCTGCCGGATCGCCCGCCTTGAGCGCGTTGGTGATGGCGGCGTGAAGCTGGAACACGCGCTCGTGTTCCTCCGGCGTGTGACGGTGGTAGTGCCACTGCAACATCGTGCCGCGCATCGCCTCGCGGATCGACTCGACCAGATAGCGGAGGATCGAGTTATGGGTGATCGAAGCGATGCACAGGTGAAACGCCAGATCAGCTTCGATGAACATTTCGGCTTCAAACAGGTGCTTGCGCATCTGCGCCAGAATTTCTTCAAGCTGAACGATCTCGTCGTCGGTGCGCAGCGAGGCGGCAATCCGGGCAGCCTGCACTTCCAGCCCCTGACGCACTTCGAGCAGCTCGCGGACGGCGTTTTGATCGAAATTGACGGCGCGCCGGAAGAATGGGCTGAGGTCGCCGCTGCCGACCGGCTTGATGATCGCGCCTTTGCCATTGACAATCTCGATCACGCTGCGACCCACCAGCGCCTTGAGCGCTTCGCGGATCACGGGGCGGCTGACGCCCAGCCGGGCAGCCAGAATCGCCTCGGAAGGCAGCACGTCGCCCGGCTGAAGGTTGGTCTCCTCGATGTATCCTTGCAGGCTTTCGACCGCCTGCTCCGCCAGTGTTTGACGCGAGAGCTTGTGTAACACCGGAGCCTCCCCTCTCACTGTGCCCAGCTACGTATGGTAACACCGAGCCAAAATACAGTCAACCTATCATATAGCTTGACAGCAAACCACAGCGACGTTAAAATTTGGGTTATTCGACCCGCCCGGCACACGGAGAAACGGTTCCGATGACAGAGACGCCAACCCCCAACGTCCAGGACATTGTGACGCGCTACCAGCGCTTCTACAGCGGTCTGATCTTCGACCAACTGGACGAGCGAGGCTTTGGCGATCTCGTGCTCGCCAACGACATCAAGCCGATCCTGCCCGACATGAAAATCGCAGGACCGGCATTCACCGTCAAAGGCGAATTGAGCAGCGACAGCGCTCCCGGACATAATCAGGTTCAGCTTGAGATGTTCTCGAAGTTCGAACCGTACTCCATCGAGGTGATCGAGGCGGGCGGAGATACGTCCAGCGCGCACTTCGGCGGTTTGAACGCGACCGCCTGCATCGCGCGAAACGTGACCGGCACGGTCACCGACGGCGGAACCCGCGATACGCACCAGCTCTTAGCGCTCAATTATCCGGTGTTCTGCCGCTTCCGCAACCCGGTGGCGGCGACCGGGCGCTGGAAGGTTATCGCCTACCAGACACCCATCAAGCTGCCCGGCGCGCTGATCGCCGAAGTGGCGATTCACCCCGGCGATTTCATATTCGGCGACATCGACGGCGTGGTCGTCGTCCCGCGCCACCTCACCCTCACCATTCTTGAGGCGTGCGAGGATCATCTCGGCATCGAAAAAGTTGCCATGGGCGAACTGGCGACTGGCGAGGACGTGGTCGAGGTGTTCAAGCGCTACGGCAAGTTCTGACAGCCCCGCAAATCACCAGCTTAGCCTAGCGAACCGACGCCAACGCCCGCGCCGCCCGCTGGCTGATCGTATCCCAGTCGCCGCGGTTGACCATATCCTGCGAAACGATTTCGCTGCCGATGCCAACCGCAAACACGCCCGCGTCGATGAACGTGCGCGCGTTGTCAAAGTTGATGCCGCCCGTCGGCACAATCCGCAGATGCGGCAGCGGTCCGAGCAAATCCTTGATATAGGCTGCACCCAGCGCGCGGATCGGGAAAATCTTGATCATATCCGCGCCCGCTTCGTAGGCATCCTGCGCTTCGGTCGGCGTGAAAGCGCCGCAGATGACCGGGACTTCGTGCTCGCGGCAGCGCTCGACGATCTTCGGGCGCAGGATCGGCGAGACGATGAACTGTGCTCCCGCCTGAATCGCCGCTTCCGCCGCCTGCGGCGTGGTGACCGTCCCTACGCCGATCACACACTGATCGCCGACGAACACCGTCCGCACCTGCGCGACGGCTTCGAGGACACCGCTGCCGGTCATGGTGATTTCGATGAGCGGGATGCCGCCGCTTTGCAGAGCACGCGCGATGTCGAAGACCCGGCTGTACTCGGCGATGCGCACCACCGGCACGACCTTCATCTGCCCGATGCGCTGGATGACCGCAGCTTTCGCTGGTGAGACTGATTCTGCTTGCATCATGCTTCCTTCATTTGAAATGAGTTCAGTGGTTCGGAATCCTACAGAATGCCGTACTTGGTGAAAACGCCGCGCAGCGTCGCTCCGGCGCGCAGCTCCTCGCGCACCATGTTCTCGCCGCGAACCTTTTCGAGCGCCAGCTCGACCACCTCGCGCCAGACGGCGGTCGGCAGGACGACGACGCCGTCGTAATCGGCGAAGATGATGTCGCCGGGATTGACCAGCACATCACCGCAGCGAATCGGGACGCGGTAATCCAGAACGTCGATGCGCCCCAGCGAGTCGGTCGGGCGGATTCCGGTGGCGAAAGACGGGAACTGCATCCGAATGAGGTGGTTGACATCGCGGGTATAGGCGTCGACAATCGCGCCGCGCCCGCCGCGCGCCCGTGTAGCGGTGGCGAGTAACTCGCCCCAGAACGCCGCCGACTGGGCGCCGCCAGCCGTGATCACGGGCACTTCGCCCGGCTGCAAGTTGTCCAGCGATTCGATACACAGGCGATAATG
This sequence comes from Anaerolineae bacterium, assembly GCA_046328655.1. Lineage (GTDB taxonomy): Bacteria > Chloroflexota > Anaerolineae > Aggregatilineales > Phototrophicaceae > Flexifilum. Next base: position 88,373 of record JAXLWE010000006.1, read on the forward strand.
CTGCTCCGGGATGGCGTGGACTTCCGCGCCGAGCATCGTCATGGAGCGCCCGACGACCACCGCTTCGGGGTAAATGGGGCGCAGCCGCGCCGCCATCGTCTGATACCGGAACCCCAGCGTGTCGAGGATATCGCCAATCACGGGCGCGTAAAGCTCTTTCTGCATCAAATCAAAGACCGCATTATCGTCGGCTGGCAAAGACATGTATCAGACTCCTTCTAGGCATGATTAGCAGGTTTCGGGCTGCGGCTGGTCGCCGGTCATCTCACAGGGGCCAGGGTCCCCCTGACAGGAATCCGCCGTCGACGACCAGCACGTGCCCACAGATAAAATCGGAGGCGGGCGACGCCAGGAACTGCACGGCTCCCACCACGTCGTCGGGCGAGCCGAGCCGCCGGGCGGGCGTATTGCCGATCACCCAGTTGTAAAGCTCCTCGTTTTCCCACAGTTTGCGGTTGAGGTCGGTGCGAATGAAGCCGGGTGCGACCGCGTTGACCTGCACATTGTGCGCCGCCCACTCCGACGCCAGCGTGCGCGTCATCTGGACGACGCCGCCCTTGCTGGTCGCGTAGCTGCCGACTTTGCTCAAGCCGATGAACGAGGTCGCCGAAGCGATGTTGATGATCTTGCCGCTGCCCGCCTTGATCATGATGCGCCCGGCTGCCTGCGACAGAAACAGGACGCCGCGCACGTTGACCGACCATATCCGGTCGAAATCCTCGCTCGTGATCTCGGTAGCGGGGCTGCGCACGTTCATCCCGGCGCAGTTCACCAGAATGTCGAGGCGACCATGCTCGGCGGCGATCCGCTCGATGGCAGCCTGCCCGGCAGCCACGTCCTGAACGTCCAGCTCCAGCACCTCCGCCGAGCCACCGCGCGACTGAATCTGCTGGACAGTTTCGTCCAATCCCTGCCTGCCCCGCGCGACGGCGACAACGTGCGCGCCGGACTCCGCCAAGCCGAGCGCCAGCGCCCTGCCGATGCCGCGACTCGCGCCGGTGACGACGGCGACTTTTCCATCCAAGCGAAAGTTGTCCATCAGATTATTCTCCATCCTCGCTGACGCGCACCAGAATCTTAATCCCGGCGGCGGGATCAGCCATCACGGTTTTCACGGCATCCGGCATCCCTTCGAGTGAAACCCGGTGGGTGACGATGGCGTTCCAGTCGAGGCGCTGGCGGTGCAGCAGCGCGATGGCTTCGTCGAAATCGGCGGGATACAGGCGGGTGAAGGCGACGCGTAAATCCTTGCGGAACATGTCGAGCATGGGCAGCGCGGGCTGCTCCTGCGAGGGAACGCCGTAGACGGCAATCGTGCCGCCGCGCCGCGCCATTTTGACGCACAGGGCGAAGGTCTCCGGCTTGCCGATGCCGTCGATCACCACGTCGAACTCGTTGGCTGGGTCGTCGGGCAGCAAATCTTCCGCGCCCAACTGCCGAGCCACCGCCATGCGCGACGCGACCGGATCGTAGATGGCGACGCGCGACGCCCCGGCGACGAACGCCATCTGAAGCATCAACAAGCCGATGTTGCCCGCACCCAGAATCGCCACCTGATCGCCAGATTTGATGCCCGCCGCGTGGGCGACGCGCACCACGACCGCTACAGGCTCCGTCATCGCGCCAGCTTCCAGCGGCAGATCGTCGGGCAGCACGCGAATAGCGTCGGCGGGGACGATCACCTCGTCGGCAAAGCCGCCGGGTGTCCCGGCAACGCCCAAAACGGCGGTCTTTTCGCAGTGGTTGATCTCGCCGCGCAGACACGCCGGACATTCACGGCAGCTCAGGATCGGGTTGATGGTCACGGGCTGCCCGACGCGCATATCGACGCCCGCCCCGACCGCCGAAATACGTCCACTGAACTCGTGCCCCGGCACAATCGGGTAGCGGGCGAAGGTGAGCGTGCCGGCGATCAGCGAATAATCCGTGCCGCAGACGCCCGCCCAGTGGACTTTGACCCGCACCTTCCCGGCTTCGGGATCGGGCACGGGCTTTTCGACAACCTGAAGCTCGTAAGGAGCCAAGACTTCAATCGCGCGCATCGGTCGGTTTCTCTCTCGATCACTCGTCGCTCAAAACAGGACGGGCAGCGCGTGCAGCCCGCGCATGATGCTCGATTCCCACTTCAGTTCGGCGTCCGCCAGCCGGATGTCCGGCATCCGGTCGAGGATGGCATTCAGCGCTATCGGCGCTTCCAGCCGGGCGAGCGGCGCACCCAGGCAGAAATGAATCCCGAAGCCGAAAGCGATGTGCGGGTTCGGGTCGCGGGCGATGTCCATCGTGGCGGCGTCGCGGAACACAGCGGGGTCGCGGTTGGCAGCGCCGAGCATCTGGAACAGCACCTGCCCCGCCTGCATGGTCTTGCCGCCGTAGGTGGTATCGCGGCGCACGACCCGCCGGTTGCGCTGGATCGGGCTTTCGAGGCGCAGGAATTCTTCGACGGCGCTTGGCATCAGCGAGCGATCCGCGCGCAGGCGCTCAAGCTGATCGGGGTTTCGGAGCAGAAGCAGCAGCCCGTTGGCGATCAGGTTGGTGGTGGTCTCGTGCCCGGCGATCATCAGGGTGACGCAGGTGGCGAGCAGCTCATCTTCGCTCAGGCGGTCGCCTTCGTCCTCCGCCTTGACCAGCTCGGTCATCAGGTCGCTGCGAGGCTCGGCGCGACGGGCGGCGGCGAGTTCCTTCAGGTAGCGGCGCATCCCCGCCAGCGCCGTCTGCGAGTAATGCAGTACGTCCGGCGCAGCCTGCCCGGTCGTCTGGAACTGGAGGACATCGAAGCTCCACTGCTTGAAATAGCCGATGTCCTGCTCCGGGACGCCGAGCATCCGCGCGATCACGGTCGCCGGGAGCGGATAGGCGAAGTCGCGGATCACGTCCATGCGCCCGTGCGACTGCACGGCGTCCAGCAGTTGGGCGACAATCGCCTCGATCTGCGCGGTCATCTCGCGGATGGTGCGCGGCGTGAACGCCAGATGCACGAGCTTGCGCAGGCGCGTGTGCGCGGGTGGGTCGGCGTGAATGAGTCCGCCTGCCCGCACAAAATGATGCTCCAGCAGGCTCAGTTCCTGGCGCAGATCGTCCGGCAGCACGCTGAAGATGCGGTTGAAGCGCTCGCCGTTGCCAAAGCGCTCGGTGTCGCGGAAGATCGCCATGTTGTCGTCGTAGCTCGTGACCAGCCAGCAGTTCCAGCGGTCGCTCCAGTAGACCGGCTCGTCGGCGCACAGGCGCGCATAAACCGGGTACGGGTTGTCCAGAAAATCCGGCGACACCAGCAGCGGCTCGACCTCGGCGCTGAGAGATGAAGGCATGGGCAGGCTCCTCGAAAACTAGCGACTAAAGCGCTCAAGCGCCGCTATCGACGCCTCGATCCAGCCGATGGCGTGCGCCATGCCCGCGTGCCAGGGCGAGGTGCAGGTCATCTCCGGCACGTGGTCGGGAATGATCACGCCGTCGAAGTGATTGCGGTACAGGATTTCCAAAATGCGCAGCATGTCGGTGTCGCCTTCGTCGATAAAGACCTCGTGGTAATTCGGCACTTTGCCATGCACGTTGCGCAGATGGACGTAGCCGATCCTGTCCTGCGCGCTGTAGGATTCGGTCGCCTGGTACACGTCCATCTGGTCGCTGACCATTTCGGAGAGCGTGCCGACGCAGTATTCGAGCGCGTTGCTGCGGCTCGGAACCAGATCGATCACGCGCTGATACTGTTCCGGTCGGTAGACCAGCCGCCCCGTCCCGCGAAGCACGCCCAGCGGCGGGTCTGCCGGGTGCAGCGCCAGCCGCACGCCCGCCTGTTCCGCCACCGGGACGATTTCCCGCAAGAAGCGCTCCAGACGCCGCCACATCTCGTCCTCGGAGACCGTCCCAACGTCGCCCGGTGGGGCGTCGGGGTCGTAGATCATGTTCCACACCTGCCCGTTGGGGATGGGCGTCTCCGGGGGCGTGAGTTCGCGCACCCAGCCGGTCGCTACCGCCTGCCCGCGCGCCCAGGGTCCCTTGCTCCAGCCCCAGACGTTGGTCAGCGAAAAGGCGTAGCCCATCACCGGGATGCCGACTTCGCCCATGCGCCGGATGATGGTCTTGAGGTTTTCCATCTGGGCGTCGCGCTCAGGACCGTCGAGCAGCACGTCGTACCACTGACCGGGGTCGAAATTCTCAATCGCTTCGAGCGTCATGCCTTCGGCTTCAATGTCCGCCTTCAGCGACGCCAGCTCGTCCAGCGTCCACACGTGCCTCGATGCCATGCCCCAACTGCCGCCGCCCGCCTGCTCGCCGGGCAGGGATGTCCCGGCGCTGTAATAGTCGGTCAGGTGGGCGATGATGTGAGTCGCGCCGGTCTGCCGGGCAAAGCGATAGTTTTCCGGCTTCAGCATGTGACGATACAGCCCAAGTCCAATTTTCATCGTCTGTCCCTCTCGTGAGCAAACAGGAGGTGAAGCCCCGGATAGCCTGATCAGGCGGCTTCACCTCGCACCCCAGCTTTTCACAGATCATTTGAACATTCAGTTTGTTTCTCGTAGGGGCGTTCAATTGAACGCCCCTACATTCCCGTGAAGTGGGTATTTTCAGATAGCTCCTCAGAGCCGTTCAGTTTTGAGCTACGAGCCATCCAGCGATCTCGGCGCGGTGGACAGCACCTCGCCGCCGCTTTCGGTCACCAGCACGTTGTCCTCGATGCGGCAGCCCGCGCCGAGTTCCTGCCCGTAGATGCCGGGTTCAATCGTGACGACCATGCCGGGCTGCAACGCGAATTCGCTGTTCGGGGCGAGCGCCGCGCCGGGGTCGTGATAGCGAAAGCCGACGTGATGCCCCAGATGATGCTCGAAATAGCGTCCGAAGCCGCGCTCGGCGATGTAGTCGCGCGCGACTTTGTCGACCGCCTGCGCCGACGCCCCGGCTTTCACGGCTGCAGACGGCTCTGGACTGCGCCACCGTGACGGTATCCACGATCTCCTGATGCAGCGCCGATGGCGGCGCGCCGGAGACCACGCCGGTGCGGGTGATGTCCGCCCAGTAGCCGTTGACGCACACCGCCAGCTCGATCATCACCAGCTCGCCCGGCAGCATCCGCCGCCCGGTCGTGCGGCTGTACGTGCCGCCGTAGATGCTGTTCGCCCCCGACTGGATGAACGCCCAGGCGCGGGCGAAATGCACGGCGGGATCGACCGCCATCTGGTTCTGCACGGCTGCCTCGACCTGGCTGGCGACTTCGGCTTCGGAGGCGTTCGCCTGAAGCCCGGCGTAGAACGCCCGCACGCCGACGGCGGCGACCCGATGCGCGAGGCGAATCCGCTCGGCTTCGAGCAGCGTCTTGAGCAGGTATTGATCGAGAAAAGCGGGTGATGTCGCGCCAGCCTGCCGGGTGACCGCGCCCAACCGCGCGATCACGTCCGGCTCGATAGGCTGCCCTTCCGCCGAATTGATCCCGGTCGCGGAGCGCGACACGGCAGGCGCGTAGCTGACCGCCTCTTTTTCCAGCCCGCGCTCGCGCAGCGCGTCCGCCATCTGTCCGAGCAGGTCGGTCCAGGGATCGGCGGATTTGCCCCACGAATACGAGCGCACGTCGACCTCGGCAAGCGCGTAGTCGGTCGGCTCCAGCACGGGGTTGAACAGGATCGGCTGCCCCGCCGCCGGATACAGGCAGAACGACGCCCCCCACTGCGGATAGTATCCGGTCAGCAAGACCAGCTCGTCGGGACGCCAAGCGATGAACGCCCCGACGCCGTGATCGCTCAGCATCTGCTGGATGCGCGCCTGCCGAGCGCGATCAAAGCCGATGGGGTTCGTCGGCGCGGTCATGGGCGATACCGTACCAGATTGTGGATGTAGCCGCCTTCCTGAAACAGGGTCGCCCCGGTCATGTAGATCGAGGCGTCGGAGGCGAGGAAGATCGCGGGCGGAACCATCTCCGCCGCCTGCGCGACGCGCCCCAGCGGAATCCACTCGGCGAATTTATCATGCCCGATGCGCTTCAGCACCTCGCGGTTCATGTTGGTCTCGACCGCGCCGGGCGCGAGGTTGTTGATGCGAATTTTGAACGGCGCAAGCTCCAGCGACATGGTTTTGGTGAACATGTTGAGCGCCGCCTTCGACATCGAATAGGCGGCGTTATGCGGATACGGCAGCGTCTCGTGCACCGACGTGAGGTTGATGATCGACGCGCCGGGCGATTTCTTGAGCAAAGGAAGCAGCAGGCTGGTCAGGTGCACCGGCGCGTAAGTGTTGATTTGCAGCGTCTTGTGGAAGATCGCCATGTCCCAGCGTTCCATCGGCATGATGATCTCGATACCGGCGTTGTTGATCAGCACGTCCAGCCGCGACAGCTTGCGCGAAAGCTCCGCCGCCATCGCCTCGATCTGCTCCGGCTGGGTGAAATCCGCCGTCACCACGCGCCCCGACAGCAGCGAGTCCAAGCCGTCCAACTGCGCCGGGTCGGGACCATGCCCCCACACTTCCGCGCCCGCCGCCTGAAAGCCCTCGGCGAGCGTGCGCCCGATCCCGGTGGTGCTGCCCGTGACGAGGACGACCTTGTTGGCCACTGAAAACATGTTGTCAGTCATAGGATTTGCCATTTTAACGACGGCGGCGCTGCTGAAGCGCGCCGAAGATCACCGCCAGCAGAATAATCGCGCCGCGCGCCACGTCCTGTAGATAGGTGTTCACGTTCAGGAGCGTCATGCCGTTGCCGAGCAGCCCGATGAACAGCACGCCGAGCACCGTCCCGGTGATCGTGCCGCGCCCGCCGAACAGACTCGTCCCGCCAATCAATACGGCGGCGATCACTTCAAATTCCAGCCCCTGCGCAATCGAGGCGTTGGCGGACGAGAGCCGCGACGACAGCAAAACCCCGGCGAACGCCGACAGGAAGAAGGTCGTCACCAGCACCAGCACGCGAATCCGGTTGACGGGGATGCCGGACAGCCGCGCCGATTCGGCGTTGCCGCCGACGGCGTACACCGACCTGCCGTAGACCGTGCGCGAGCTGATGAAGATGAAGATCAGCACGACGCCAGCGAAGATCAGCGCCGGGACGGGTATCCCGGCGATCTCGCCCTTGCCCCAGAACTCGAAGGCATCGTCGGAAATGACTATAGGAAAGGCATTCGTGAGGATGAAGGCGATGCCTCGAAACGAGATTAAAAACGCCAGCGTGACGATCAGCGCCGGAATATCCCAGTAAACCCGGATGAACCCGGCGATTGTCCCCAGCAGCGTGCCGACCAGCAGGACGAGCACGACCGCAATCGGTATGGGCAGCCCCAGGTTGACGCTCAGCACGCCGAGCAGCGCCGACGCGAAAGCGACCATCGAGCCGACGCTCAGGTCAACGTCCGCCGCGATCATCGCCATCGTCATGCCACAGGCGATAATGCCAACGAACGATACCTGCCGGACGACGTTCAGCAGGTTGCGGCTGGTCAGGAAATTGGGGGCGGCTGCCGCCAGAATGATGAACAAAATGAGCAGCGACAGAAGTAATCCAGACCGGTTGATGAGCTTCAGCACCTGCCGCCCAACCGACGGACGAGAATCTGACGAAGAAAGAAGGCTTTGTTCTTGCGAAATGTCCGTCATATCAAACCTCTGCCATTGCCAGTGCTAATACCTGTTCCAGTTTTGCGTCGGCTCCCGGAAGCTCGGCGGTGATGCGCCCGTGATTGAGGATCAGGATGCGATCCGATACTTCGAGAACTTCTTCCAGTTCGGATGACACGAAAATGATACCTACGCCCTGCTGCGCCAGCTCGCGCACCAGCCGGTAGACCTGATCCTTAGCCTGAATGTCGATGCCGCGCGTCGGCTCGTCCATGAGCAGCAGCCGCGCCTGCGCGTTCAGCCATTTGCCGATGACGATTTTTTGTTGATTGCCGCCGCTGAGGGAACTGACGAGCGTATCCAGCCCGGAGGTGGCGACCGAGAGCTTGTCGACCATCTCCTTCGCCAGCTCGCGGCTTTTCGCCGGGGATAGCACGCCCCGGCTGCTGATGCGATTCATGCTGGACATGACCAGATTGTGCTCGACGCTGAGCGGCATGACGAGACCGGTCAGCTTGCGATCTTCCGGCGTCAAGCCGACGCCCTTAGTACGCGTCAAATCGGGGCGCGGCTTTCTGATCTTCTCGCCGTCAATCGAAATCGTTCCGCTGTCCGGTTTCCGCATCCCGACAATCGATTCGAGCAGCTCGGTTCTGCCGGAGCCGAGCAGCCCGGCGATGCCGAGGACTTCGCCTTCGTGCAGGTCGAAGCTCACGCCGCGCAGATGCCCTTTGATATTGATATCTTCAGCCGAGAGCAGGACTTTGCGGGATTGGACGGACGATGCGTGCGTGAAAGTCTTGTTCCAGCCTTCGCCGATCATCATCCGGGCGATCACGTCGGGCGACGCCTCACCAACCGGGATCGTGCCGATCAGCCGCCCCTCGCGCAGCACGGTGATGCTGTCGGCAACGCGCGGAATTTCCTGCAGGCGATGCGACACGTAGATGATGGCGACGCCGTTGGCGGCAAGCTGGCGCACCAGCTTCAGAAGCTGCTCGACTTCGCTTTGCGGCAGGGAGCTGGTCGGCTCGTCGAGCACCAGCACCTTCGGCTTGAACGACAGCGCCTTGGCGATCTCGACGATCTGGCGCTCCGGCACGGTGAGGTCAGCGACGAGCGTATTCGGGCGCAGGGACGCGCCCATCATGTCGAGCGCCGCCTGCGCCTGCCGCAGCGCCTCGCGGCGGTTGATCACGCGCACGCCGATGCGATTGGCGAGGGGCCAGCGCCCCAATAGGATGTTCTCGGCGACGGTCAACCCCGGCACGAGGCTCATCTCTTGATACACCGTGCCGATGCCAATCGTCGAGGCGACCGTCGGGCTGGTGATGTGCACCGGCGCGCCGTCGACGCGGATTTCGCCCTCATCGGGGGTGGTCGCGCCGCTGCGAATCACCCGATCAGGGTGGATTTGCCCGCGCCGTTCTTGCCGAGCAGCGCGCGGACTTCTCCCACGTTGACGGTCAGGCTGACTTTCTGAAGCGCCTGAACGCCCGGATAGTGCTTGCTGATATGGTCAATTTCGAGTATTGGAGTGCCAGACATAGCTTTTCAACTGAAATATTGTGCCGACAAATCCTGCTTGTATTTCCTGTCGACGCAGGGGCGGTTTCTCAGCGCCCCTGCGTCGGGGCTCGCTATACTTCAGAGACCCGCTGCCCTGAGCATCCACATGAAGCACTTTTAGCCTCAAGGTCGTCGCGCGAGAAGAAGGCGTTGGGCACGATGTTGTAGCCCGCCGCCTCACCGCCGCTCGCCGCCGCGATCGCCGCACGAATGGCATTGCCGCCCATCTCTTCCGGCGACTGCCCCGTCACCGCCTGCAGAATGTCGTCGTCGCTCAGCGGCATGTTCGCCAACTGCGAGGCTGATGTATCCCGAATACGTGCACGTCGCCCGCCAGCCCCATCGACTCCACCGCCAGCGTCAGCCCGACTGTACCGCCTTCGTTCTCCGCCCACAGAATGTTGATGTTCGGGTTGGCTTGCAGCATCGTCTCGCCCACGCTCGCCGCCACGTCCGGCAGGTAGCCTTCCTGGTTCGCCACCTCGTTGAACGCCACGCCCGCGTCCGTCAGCGCCTGGCGGAACCCCGCCCCGCGCCGCTGGCACGCTTCCACGAAGTCGCACTGCGCAATCCCGATGTTCACTTCACTCACGCCGTTGTCCGCGACCCACTTCGCCAGGTACTCGCCCGTCTGATACCCCAGCGATGCCTGGTCGGTCTCGTAGAACGCCGACACGAACGCATCCTGCGCTTCCTGGTTCACGCACGTGTTGTAGCACACGATCACCACGCCCGCCTCCGCCGCCGCCTGCAGCGCCGGCACCGACGTCGCGGCTTTCCGGCGTGATCACAATCGCGTCCACCCGCGCGCCACGTAGTCCTCGATCAGCCGCGTCTCCTCGTTGATGTCGATGCTCGTGAATGTTCACCAGCAGCTCCACCCCCGCGTCCGCTGCCGCCGCTGTCTGCCCAGATCGACTGGAAAGCCGCCCGGCTGAACAAGATCGCCCCGATGGTCAGACCTTCGGCGGTCGGCGTCGCGCCGCTCTGCCCGTCCACGTAAGCCTGAACAGCGGCGAGGTCATCGCGCGAGAAGAAGGCATTCGCCACGATGTTGTAGCCCGCTGCTTCACCGCCAGTCGCCGCCGCAATCGCCGCCCGGATGGCGTTGCCGCCCATCTCCTCCGGCGACTGCCCCGTCACCGCCTGCAGAATGTCGTCGTCGCTCAGCAGCATGTCCGCCAACTGCGGGCTGATGTCCGTCCCGAACACGTGCACGTCGCCCGCCAGCCCCATCGACTCCACCGCCAAAGTCAGCCCGACCGTCCCGCCTTCGTTCTCCGCCCACAGAATGTTGATGTTCGGGTTGGCTTGCAGCATCGTCTCGCCGACGCTCGCCGCCACGTCCGGCAGGTAGCCTTCCTGGTTCGCCACCTCGTTGAACGCTACTCCCGCGTCCGTCAAAGCCTGGCGGAACCCCGCCCCACGCCGCTGGCACGCTTCCACGAAGTCGCACTGCGCGATCCCGATGTTCACTTCCGCCACGCCGTTGTCCGCGACCCACTGCGCCAGATACTCGCCGGTCTGATACCCCAGCGATGCCTGATCCGTCTCGTAGAACGCCGACACGAACGCATCCTGCGCTTCCTGGTTCACGCACGTGTTGTAGCACACGATCACCACGCCCGCCTCCGCCGCCGCCTGCAGCGCCGGCACCGACGCATCCACCGACTCCGGCGTGATCACAATTGCGTCCACCCCGCGCGCCACGTAGTCCTCGATCAGCCGCGTCTCCTCGTTGATGTCGTGCTCGTGAATGTTCACCAGCAGCTCCACCCCCGCGTCCGCCGCCGCCGCTTCCATCCCTGCCCGGATCGACTGGAAGAAGCTGTCCCGGCTGAACAAGATCGCCCCGATGGTCGAGGGAATCATCCTGCGCGAGCGCCGCCTGCCCGATCATCGTGGTGGACAGAGCAAGCACCAGGACAAAAACAAAGAACACTCTTAACCGCTTCATTTCACTCTCCTCCTAAATTATTCTGGCACAAACAGCCTGTCTCTTGACGAGCGCTCGCGGGAGTGCTGCTTTCGCCCATCGGACACAATCAGAACCCAACCCAACAGGCAATCCGCCCGAAACCGGACGATGCCTGCCCGTTCCCTCAACCGGAAATGTCATGTACTCAGCCGGAATGCTGCAAATCAAAAATCGCCTTGTCGAAATGCCCGGACATCGCCTCGGCTGCCTCATCCGGGCTGCCGCGCTGAACCGCCTCGTAAATGCGCACGTGCATCTGCTGAACCTGTGTATATTCTTCCAGCGTGCGCTGCTGGTCGTGCCAGCGGTGCATCGATTCCCAGGTGGCGTCACGGAGCGATTCGATCATGTGAACCATCATGGTGTTGTGGGTCGCGGCGGCGATGGTCAGGTGAAAAGCGAGGTCGTCGCCGGTATAGGCTTCGACATCGAAGAAATGGCTGCGCATACGCTCCAGCACCTGCGCGAGCGCGTCCAAATCCTCCGGAGTGCGCCGCTGCGCCGTGAGACGCGCCGCCTGCATCTCCAAGCCCTGACGCACTTCCAGCAGCTCGCCGATTGCCCGGCGGTCAAAGCCGAGCGCGCGCTGAAAGAAGGTGTTCAAGTCCTGGCTGCCGACAGGACGGATGATCGCGCCCTTGCCGTTGATGATCTCGATGGTGTTCTGACCTTCGAGAGTCTTGAGCGCCTCGCGGATAACCGGGCGGCTGACGCCCAACTGCGCGGCGAGCACCGCCGCCGACGGCAGGGCTTCGCCCGGCTTCAACTCACGCTCGTAAATGAAGGCGAGGATGCTCTCCGCCGCTTGATCCGCTAACGTCTGACGTGATAATTCCTGAAGGGACATAAAAATTCAAACCAATTTTTGTATTTCGCATCTGACACTTCCGATACTGTAGCGAAATTCTGGCATACTGTCAACCTATGTGATAGGTTGATAGTCTATCCAGCAAACAGATGAGTTCTCAAGATTGGTGATTTTGCCGAAAGCGCGGCGGAAAATTCATTTCCTTCGGACAAACGCAGCCATACCAGTTTGCTTTTTGCCGACATGCCGACACAATCTAGCCGTCCTAACGGGCAGCAAATCATGCAGGTTTAGATACACGGAGCGTGAGCACGACTATGGACAATGAGCAGCACGACCAGGAACGCCCCATCACCGTCGACAGCATCGTGGAAGGAGAGAAGCTGATCGGGCTTTCGTTCACCGAGAGCGAGCATCAGGCGATGCTGAATCTCATGCGAAAGCGGCAGTCCCAGTACAGATCGATCGATCCGTCCCGCTCGAAAATGCCCTGCCCCCCGCTTTCCAGTTCGACCCGCACACGTCGTGGACGAGCAGCCCGCGCACGACAACCCACGCAATTACCCGCCGATCAGCAGCGATGACGTAGCGCCACCGTCAACCTCGAAGATGTCGCCTTCTACCCGGTGAAGCGGCTGGCGCGGCTGCTGCAAACCCACCAGATCACATCGGTACAGTTGACCGAGATTTATCTGGAGCGCCTGCGCCGCTACAGCCCCAGCTACAATGCACGATCACGATACTGGAAGACCGCGCCATGAATTCTGCGCGCCGCGCCGACGAGGGATATCGCCGCCGGGCATTACCGTAGCCCGCTGCACGGCATCCCCTGGGGCGCGAAAGACCTGATCGCGGCGAAGAGGCGGCTACCCGACCACCTGGGGCGCTGCCCCGTACAAAAATCAGTATTTCGATTATGACGCGACGGTCGTCGAGCGGCTGGACGCGGCGGGCGCGGTGCTGATCGCCAAGCTGGTCAGCGGAGAGCTGGCGCACGGCGACAAGTGGTTCGGCGGGCAGACGAAAAACCCCTGGAATACCGCCGAGAGTTCGAGCGGGTCATCGGCGGGGGACCCGTTTCGGCAACGTCAGCCGGGCTGGTCGGCTTCGCGCTGGGCACGGAAACGACGGGGTCCATCGTATGGCCCGCGCTGCGGCATGGTCAGGCTGCGACCGACCTTCGGACGGGTGAGCCGTCATGGTGTCATGGTATTGAGTTGGACACTGGATAAAGTCGGTCCGGTGGCGCGCACGGTGGACGACTGCAAGCTGATCATGACCGCGATCTACGGCGCGGATGGCAAGAACCCGTTCGCGTTTGACGAGCCGCTCGACTGGGGCGTCGATCTCTCCGGCGTGCGCGTCGGCTACGTGCGAAGCGCGTTTGAAGCGTCCGACAGCAGTGACGCCTACGATCATTCGACGGTCGAGGCGCTGCACAAGATGGGCATCGACCTGCGCGAGCATCGCGGCAACGACCTGCGCACGCTCGACACGCTGCGCGCGCTCGGCTTCGACCTCGTTCCGATTGATCTGCCGAAGTTCGACCTTGACGCGCTGCTGATGATCATGTCGGCGGAAGGCGCAGCCGCCTTCGACCAACTGACGCGCAGCGACCAGGACGATCTGCTGGTCTCGCAGGACGAGAGCCACCCGCCGAACCAGTTCCGGCAGGCGCGCTTTATCCCGGCGGTCGAATATCTGCTCGCCAGCCGGATTCGGACTCAGCTCATGCGGGCGATGGCGGACGTGATGAAGTCGGTCGACGTGTTCGTCGTGCCGCAGCTTGCCGAAAGCAACCTGTCGCTCACCAACCTGAGTGGTCAGCCGACCATCGGCGTGCCCAACGGCTTCACGGACGAAGGGATGCCGACGGGCATCAACTTTGTCGGTCGCGTGTGCGGCGAAGCCTCGCTGCTGGCAGTCGCCGCCGCCTACCAGAACGCCACCGACCACTGGACACATCACCCGATACTCGACCGTTAGCACATTCTCTGCCTTACGCAAAAACCGGAGATTGCAGCATTTGATTGACACGGAAATACACAGTCTGTATACTGGTCTAACCAGTACTCTCGTTCTACCAACAACCCGTAACGTTCCGAATACGCCGGTATTCGGGGAGTTTGTGTCTCGCATTTTCGCACTTATCAGGGGATGGAGGACTAGAATGCACAAAAACAAGAGATGGCTGCTCGTCTTGTTATGGATGTTGCTGATCCCGGTTATCGGCATTCAGGCGCAGGATGCCACGCCAGCGTCGGGCGGGACGCTCACGTTCGCGTTCAATGCCGACTGGGGCGTGCTCGACCCCGCCGCCACGACGGTGACGTTCGCCCGTAACATCATGGGCTTCATTTACGATCCCTTGCTGCGCACCGACCCCGCGACCGGAGAGATTGTCCCCGGTCTCGCCGAGTCCTACGAAGCCAGCGAGGACGGCAAGACGATCACGCTGCACCTGCGCCGCGATGTCAGTTTCCACGACGGCACGCCGTTCAACGCGGCTGCGGTCAAGTTCACGTTCGACCGCATCAGCGATCCCGCCCTCGCCTCTCCGTTCGCGGCGACGATCTCCGGTCCGCTGGACAACATCGAGACGCCCGACGATTACACGGTCGTCATCCACCTGAAAGAGCCGTATGCGCCCTACGTCGACTCGCTGACGCAGGTGGTGCTGGCGCCGGTCTCGCCGACCGCCGTCGAGAAATACGGCGCGGATTTCGGCTTGAATCCGGTCGGCACGGGTCCCTTCCGCTTCGTCAGCACGACGCCGGACGAGCAGATCGATCTGGAGCGCAACCCGGATTACAACTGGGCGCCGTCCTACGAAAATCATCAGGGTCCGGCTTATCTCGATCACATTACGGTGCTGAACGTGCCTGAGGACAGCACCCGCATGTCGCTGATCGAGACGGGCGACCTCGATCTGGTCTACAACCCGCTGGTCGACCAGCTCGACTTCTTCCGCGATGACCCGGCTTACTCGGTGCAGACGCTGATCCGTCCGGGCGTGCCGCGCGTGGTCGTGCTCAACACCGAGCGCTTCCCGTTTGACGACCTCGGCACGCGGCAGGCAGTCGCCTGGGCAATCGACCGCCAGCGCATCCTCGACGAAGTGTTCGGCGGGATTGGCGCAGTGCCGTCCGGCGTCCTGACGCCCGGCATGGCGGGCTTCTGGGCGGATGGCGCGGATCAGTGGCCCGGCTTTGACCTCGACAAAGCGGCGCAGATGCTCGCTGATGCCGGATGGGCGGACGCGGACGGCGACGGTGTGCTCGACAAGGACGGGCAGGCGTTCGAGATCACGCTGGGGCAGATTCCCGGCTTCCCGTTCGACCAGTACGGGCAGATCATCCAGAACGACCTGACCAAGCTGGGCATCAAGGTCGAGATCGAAAACGAGGAGCAGGCAGCCTACCTCGCCGACCTGCGCGCGGGCAAGTGGGAGATGGCGGGGATGCTGTTCCCGGCGACCGACCCCGACGTGCTGTACGTGATCGGCGCTTCGGCGTCGATTGACGCCGCCTGGAATACCGCGCGCTACAACAATCCAGAGGTCGACAGCTGCTGAATCAGGGGCGCACGACGCTCGATCTGGCACAGCGCGCCGAGATTTACCATCAGGTGCAGCAGATCATGCTCAACGACATGCCTTACATCCCCATGTATCAGATCGAGGAGCCGTACATCGTCAAGGCGGAATACAAAGACGTCAAGACCGACGTGCAGGGCTTCTACGATTTCTACGACACCTACATTCAGCAGTAAGCAACACAGGCTTCAGCAAACAGAAAGGCGCGGGTGACCGCGCCGCGCTTCCTGTGTCTGGTGGATTTTCGTACCCGGCAGAGCGATATTCAGGGGATCGTCAGCACGACCTTGCCGCGCGTGTGCCCGGTACGGACGCTTTCGAACGCCTGAGCAATCTGCTCCAGCGGATAGACGGCGCTCACAGTCGGCGTGACGAAACCGGCGTCGACCAGGCGCGACAGCTCGTCGAACTCGGCGCGGTTGGCGCTGCGGCGCAGCCGGGCGACTTCCACGCCGTGCGCTCTGGCTTCGTCGTCGCTGATCTCGCCGGAAGTGGTGACGGCGACGGCAATCCCGCCGGGCTTCAGCACGGTATAGCTGCGGCGCAAATGCTCGCCGCCTATCGCGTCGAGCACGAGGTCGAGGTCATGGACAACGTCCTCGAAGCGGGTCGTCTCGTAGTTGATGAACTCGTCCGCGCCGAGGCTGCGAACGAATTCCTCGTTCCTGCCGGACGCCGTGCCGATGACGTATGCGCCCTTCCATTTGGCGATCTGCACGGCGAGATGTCCGACGCCGCCCGCCGCCGCGTGGATCAGCACGCGCTGCCCGCTGGTCAATTTGCCAAATCTGAACAATGCCTGCCATGCAGACTGCCCGACGACCGGCATCGCACCCGCCTGCACGTAATCCAGCGACTGCGGCTTGCGGGCGGTCTGCGCGGCGGGAACCGCCACATACTGGGCATAGCTGCCGCCCATCACGACAGCGTAAACGGCGTCGCCCACGTTCAGATCGGTCACTTCAGCGCCGACGGCGACCACATCGCCCGCGCCATCCCAGCCGAGGATGAACGGGAGCGTGCCATAGGTCGGCAAGCGCCCAACGACGGATATTTCCAGTCAATCGGGTTGACGCTGGCGGCGCGCATACGGATCAGCACCTGATCGGGCTTCGGCTCCGGGACGGGCGCGTCCTCGATGCAGATCACGTCGAACTCGCCGAACTGGTGGACGCGCGGCGATCATGCTTGAAGGTATGTCAGCCATCAGGGTTCGACGATTTGCAGGTCGTGGGTCGATAGGTTGAAGCGGCGCGCGCCGTCGGCGGTCACCGTCACGATGTCCTCGATGCGCACGCCGAATTTGCCGCGCAGGTAAATGCCCGGCTCGATACTGAACACCATGCCTGCTTCCAGCACGGTCTTGTCGCCGCGCACGATGTAGGGCGACTCGTGAATGTCGAAGCCCAGCCCATGCCCGGTGCGATGCAGGAAAGCGTCGCCGTAACCGGCTGCGGTGATGAAGTCGCGCGCGGCTTTGTCAATCGATTCCGCCGTGACGCCGGGGCGCACCGCCTCGAAGGCGACCTGATTCGCCTGATTGACGATGTCGTAGACCTTCAGGAACTCGTCCGACGGCTTGCCGACGTGGAACGTGCGCGTCATATCCGACCAGTAGCCGTGAACCGTGCCGCCGAAATCGCACACGCACGCGTCACCGACGGAAATCTGGCGCTTGCCGACGTGATGATGCGGCGACGCGCCGTTCTCGCCCACGCCGATGATGCCGCCGCCCGCCGCGTCGTGACCATACTGAGTCATCAACTCGTAAAGCCGGGCTTTGGCGTCGATCTCGTTCAAGCCGATCAGCGGCGTCTTAAGCAGCTCGGCATAAGTGCGGTCGGCGGCAGCGCCCGCCTGCGTCAGATAGTCCAGCTCCAGCGGCTCCTTGATCATCCGCACGGGGTTCATGACGCCGCCGCCGGAGACGAAGGTCGCGCCGGGGAGCGCCGCTTGCAGCATGTACTGGAAATGGACGAACACCTTGTCGGCAACGCCGATCTTCAACCCGCTGCCGCGATTCGGCAGCAGCGAGGCGATCACATCCGCCGGGTTCTCGGTTTCTTCCCAGGTCGTGAAGTCGAAGAAGGTCGCCAGCGGCTCGGCGAGCGCGCGCTCGAAGCCGGGCAGCACCTGTTGAATCCTGCCCTCTTTTGGGATGAGCAGCATGTTGATGCGCTCGGACTGCGGGCGGTTCATGCCGATCAAATAGAACATGTCGGACGACGGACCGACAACCAGATAATCGATATTGGCGGCGCGCAGCCGCTCCTGAACGCGCTCGCACCGCGCCTTATAATCAAAGCTCGTTTGTTGCATCGGTTTGTTCCCTTCCTTCGTCCGTCATTTGCGCGGAAGCATCCGTGCGCCGCATGAACTGACGCAGAGGCACATTCACAGTCAGCGGGTCTACGGTGAACTTCCAGTGCTGTTTGGAGAACCAGCCCATGTATTGTACAAAGGATCGCTCGGCTTCCCAGTAGGTGATGCCGAGCAGGTGAGAGGGTGCACTTTTGTCGGCAGCCAGCACCGACCCCAGACAGCCGGGGCGCGTGACCACCAGCGCCATCTGCTTGTCGAGCAGCGGCAGAAATGAATTGATCGAGTCCGGCTGCATTTCGCGCAGGACGTAGTTCGCCAGCGGCAGCATCTTGCCGAACACGCCGCCCCACTCGCGGATGATTTCCAGTTGGCGAATGTGGTCGCTGGCGAAGCCGCTCCGGTCGATCAATGCCTGTCGCGTCGACCCGTCAACCGGTTTCTGCACCAGCCAGAGCGCCGCCGTCCGGTCGCGGATGCCGCGCCAGTGTTGAGCGCCAGCGGGCAGATCGTGCACGCGGACGCTGGGAGCAGCGAATGACGAGTTTGAGTCGTGCCACATGATGGTGAACTCGGTCATCTGAAATTCTCCACAGCGGCACGACTCTCCCCGGTTCCTAGTTGTCCAGACGGCGCACGTCCGCCTGTCCCTTGAATTTCAGCTCGTCGATGACGAACTCGCCGTTTTCCATGATGAGCGTGTCGCCCATCCAGTAGGCGTTGTCCAGGCAGGCGAAGTCGATGTGCGACTTGGTGAGCGTCTGCCCGTCGCGGTAGATACCGCCGTTCGAGCCGAAGGCGATCAGCATGTTGGCGTAGTACGCTTCGTGATCCTGACCGGGCATCATCCAGTTGGCGCGCTTTTCGCAGCCCCAGCCGACATGCGCGATGTGGTACGACTCTTCGGCTTTCCACTGGGCGAACCAGCGCTTGAGCAGCTCAGCCTGCATCCCACCCTTGATGCTTTCCGGGATGATGCCGCCGTTTTTGATCTCCATCGTGATCGGCTGCTTGATGTACTGGTTGAGCACGAGCATGTAGTCGCCGGGCGCGAGCACCAGCACGCCTTCACCCTTCCATTCTTCCGGCGCGACGTTGACCATCCCGGCGGGGAACACGTCCCAGCGAGCGGGCACGTCGGAGAAGCCGTAGATGCCGAAGGGATAGCGCCCCGCCTTGTAGAAGGTGAGGTCGGTTCCGGCGGGCGACGTGATACGCATCACGTCGTCCTTGATCATGTATTCCTTGCCCCGCAGCACGCGCTCCTTAAGCTCCAGCGTCGGGAACAGGCGGCGCATGGTGTTGGACGTTTCGGCGATACGCATCAGGCGCGTTCCGGCGTCCATCGCGTCGCGCATGATCGTGCCGTAGGCGTGCGGACCGGACGAAATGTCGATCACGATGTCGGCGCGCCGCCAGGCATCGACGACGGCTTTTTCCGGCTCGTGGCTGGCGTGGACGGTCTGAAACACGTCCGCGCCGAGCAGGAGCGCCCCCGCCATGTAGGCGGCGGCGTGGTGCGGATACGTTCCCGGATCGGTATTGATCAGGACGTGTTCGCCTTCATGGACGGCGCACAGTTCCAGGTGCTTCTTCATCATAGGTACAAGTTCCGCCGTAGCGGTGTACTCGGTTGCGAGTTTCTCGACCATCGACTTCTCCTACTAACGTTCAGGCAGCTTCGCAGCGATATTTCGGATTCCGGCATGAACTTACTTGCGGTTGTGGCTGCCACCCGTCTCGGCGGAGATGTCAACGTCGCCCTTGTACTTCAGCTCGTCGAGCAGGAACTCGCCGTTTTCCATGATCTGAACGTCGTCGCACCAGTAGCTGTTGTTCAGGCACGGGAAGTCGATGTGCGACTTGGTAAGCGTGGTCGCGCCGGGGAAAATACCGACGTTCGAGCCGAACGCGATCTGCATATTGGCGTAGAAGCACTCGTTCTGCTGACCGGGGATGAGCCAGTTGGCGCGCTTCTCGCAGCCCCAGCCGACATGGGCGATGTGATACGACTCTTCGGCGCCGAACTGCGCGAACCAGCGCTTGAGCAGCAGCGCCTGCATTCCGCCCCGGATGCTGTCGGGGACGATGCCGCCGTTCCTGACATCCATGTAGATCGGCTCGTCGATGTACTGGTTGAGCACGAGCATTCGGTCTGCGGGTGAGAGAACGAGGACACCTTCACCCTTCCATTCTTCCGGCGCGCAACAGACCATGCCGCTGGGGAAGATGTCCCAGCGACCGGGACGGTCGGAGACGCTGTAAATGCCAATCGCCTCGCGCCCCTCTTTGTAGAAGGTCAGGTCGGTGCCGCCGGGCGACTTGATGCGCATGACCTTCGACTTGGTCATGATGTCCTGCCCGCGCATGACGCGCTCCTTGAGGTCTAGCGTCGGGAACAACTGGCGCATGGTGTTTTCTTCCACGCCGATGCGCATCAGGCGCGTGCCCGCGTCGAGCGCGCGGCGCATGATGTTGCCGTAAGCGTGCGGCCCGGACGAGATATCCAGCACGATGTCGGCGCGCTCCCAGGCTTCGACCACTGCTTTTTCGGGCGCGTTCGACGGATGCACGATCTGGAACACGTCCGCACCCAGCTCCATCGCCGCCGCCATGTACGCGGCTGCGGTGTGCGGATAGCTCTGCGGGTCGGTATGGATGAGGACGTGCTCGCCCTCATGAACCTTGCACAGCTCCAGATGCTTCTTCAGCATCGGAACGAGTTGGGCGGTTGCCGCGTAACTGAGAGGAAGTTTCTCGACCACAATTGCCTCCTGATAGAGTTAGATAAATCGTCGTCTGGTATTCACAGGCTACTGGTATGACCGGATTATGCCCAGTCTGATCTAAGCTGTCAAGGAAATTGGACTCTCCCGTCGAGCACGACCATTTCGACAGGCAGATTGGGCAGGTCGTCCGGGCTGACCCGAAGCGGGTCGTCGCCCAGCACGACCAGATCAGCCGCCTTGCCCACGCTCAGGCTGCCCTTGAAATGCTCCTCCCCACAGGCGTAAGCCGCCCGCGAGGTGTACAGCGACAGCGCATCCTCGACCGAAATCGCTTCTTCCGGCGCGACGATCCTGCCGACCCGCGAGCGCCGCGTCACCGCCGTATACATGCCGAGCAGCGGGTTAATGTCCGGCACGACCGGCGCGTCGGAGCTGCCCGACGCGGGCAAACCATTATCGAGCAGCGTCTTGACCGGATACAGCCAGCGCGAGCGTTCCGCGCCGACCCGATCCATATAGACATCGCCGTCGAAATACAGGAACACGGGCTGCGGAACCGGAATGACGCCCATCCGCCGAAGCCGTTCGGGGATGCCCGGCAGCGCCAAACCACAGTGTTCGACGCGATGGCGATAATCACCGGGCGGCGCGCCGTCGGTCGCGTACTCGATGGCATCCAGCACCGAGGTGATCGCCGCGTCGCCGATGGCGTGGATACTGATGCGCAGCCCTGCCTGGTGAATGGCGCGGGCGCGCTCGTTCAGCCCCGCCTGATCCCAGACGAGCTGACCGCGCGTCTCCGGCGCGTTGGCATAGGGATCGGTCAGGGCAGCGGTCGCGCCGCCAAAGCCGCCGTCCTGAAAGAGCTTGACCGCCACCAGGCTCAGCCATTCGCCGGTGAAGCGTTCCGGGAGCGGCACTTCTTCCCCACTGCGCAGCACTTTCTTGTGCGCCATCACCACCCGTATTGGCATTTCGCCATCGGAGTCCAGCGCGCGGTACACGTCAAGCTGATCCGGCTCAATACTCGGCTCCCAGACGGTGGTGATGCCGTGCCGAAGGTTATGCTCTGCCGCTTCCCAGATCGCCCGGCGCAGCACGGCAGGCGTCGGCAGCGGCACGACGCGGCGGATCATCTGCATGGCGGTTTCGCGCAGCACGCCGGTCGGCTCACCGGTGGCGGGGTCACGGTCAATACTGCCCCCGGCGGGGTCGGGCGTGTCGCGGGTGATGCCCGCCAGCGCCAGCGCGCGGCTGTTGACCGACATGATGTGCCCGCACACCCGCGTCAGGAAAACCGGGTGATCGGGCGTGGCACGATCCAGATCATCGCGGGTCGGGTTGCGTTTTTCGTTCAGCCGGGCGTCGTGGTAGCCGCGCCCCTCGATCCACTCGTCGCCGGGTGTGCTGGCGGCGCGCTGGCGCACGCTCCCGACGATGTCCTCAATTGAACTGACCGCGCCGACGGTCACGTCCACCTGCCGGAAGGACAGCCCCATGTAGATCAGGTGCTGGTGCGCGTCGATGAAACCCGGCAGCAGCGCCTTGCCCTGCAGGTCGATCACCTGAGTTCCCGTTCGGCGGTATCCCAGAATGTTGGAATTCCCGCCGACGGCGACGATGCGCCCGCGTTCGACAGCGAGCGCTTCCGCGACCGGATGGGCGGGATCGAGCGTGCGGATCACGCCGTTCGTGAACAATAAATCGGCGCACATTGGCGTTACTTCAACTCATCTAGCACGAACTGGCTCTTTTCGATAATCTGCCTGCCGTCGAGGTCGATGTTCACGTTCAGGCAGTCGAAGTCCATGTGCGTTTTCACGTCGTTAGTCCCGCGCAGCAGCGGCGAGGTGTCACGCCCGAAAGCGATTTGCAGGTCGCCGTAGTAGGACTCGGCGTCGTCCGTGCCGCCCGGCACTTTGCGCCCCAGCCGTCCCCAGTCGGCGCGATGCTCGCAGCCCCAGCCGACGTGGGCGATCTCGTAAGAGCGCGGGTCGTGCCCAGATTCGAAATACTGGCGCAGCAGCGCCGCGTCGACGCCGCCTTCGATGCTCTTGATGATACCCTCTTCGACCGTGACGGTGATCTTCGAGGTGACATAGTGCTGAATCGCCAGCAGGATGTCGCCCACGTCGATGACGATTTTGCCGTTCGTGCCCTTGCGGTTGGCGGCGACCACGACCAGACCCATCGGCCAGTGATCCCACATGCCCGGCTTGTCGGCGACGCCCCACATGCCGTGCGAGCGCAGCCCGTCGATGTTAACGGTGATGTCCGTCCCGGCAGCGCTGGTGATGTGAAAGTCCTTCGCGGCGGTGACGAGCGCCTCGGAGCGCAGGGCGCGGTCGCGCACGACCGGGTCGGGCGGCATACGGAACAGCACGTCCTCCGGCTCGGTCACGCGCAGGACGCGGGTGTGCCCGGCGAGCGTGCTGACGCGCAGCGGGCGGTACACGCTGGTGCTGATCGACTCCAGGTCGATGACGAGGTCGACGTTGTGCCAGGCATCCCAGATCGGTCCTTCGGTGATGTCGCCCTGCTGGGTCGGGATGGTGATCTGGAACACGTCCGCGCCGATCAACTGCGCCGCCGAGACGAAGGCGGCGGCATAATGGGGCGGCGTGTGGTGGTCGGCGTAGACCAGCATCCGCTCGGTGGGCTTGAGCTGACAATGCTCCAGCACCTTCTTAAACAGGGGGATCAAGTCGGTTGCTGCGCCAATGGTATCCCGATATTGCCAGCTAATCATTGTGAGGCTCCTTTATACGTAGTGCCCGAATCAACTAGACAAAACTGCCTGCATCGGTGATCTGCCTGCCGTCCAGCGCGATGCTGTGGCGCAGGCAGTTGAAATCGATGTGCGCGACAACGTCGTTCGTGCCGCCGCCGATATACCACGACGTATCGCGCCCGAAGGCGATCTGGAACACACCCGCGAACGACTCGGCATCGCCGATGCCGCCCGGCTCCTTGCGTGCCATGCGCCCCCAGTCGGCGCGCGGGTCGCAGCCCCAGCCGATGTGCGAGATGTGATAGGCGCGCTCGTCGTTCCACGCCGCGAACCACTGGCGCAGCATCGCCGCGTCGACCCCGCCGTCGATGCGCGTGATGATGCCCTCCTCTATCGTCAGGGAGACCCGGCTGCTCAGGTAGCGCTGGGTTTGCAGCAGCACGTCGCCGATTTCCAGCACCAGCGTGCCGTTGGTGCGCGGGCGGTTCGCGCCGCCCACGACCACCGCCACCGACCAGTGATCCCACTTGCCCAGCTGGTCGGCAGCACCCCACAAGCCGAACGCCGTACGCCCTTCAAGGTTGATCGTCAGGTCAGTACCCGTTTCGGATGCGACGGTCATCTCGCTGGCGGCGCGCAGCCGTTCTTCGGCGTCGCGCACCCGGTCGCGGATGTCCAGCTCTGGCGGAAGCCGCAGCAGCACATCCTCCGGCTGTGTCACCCGCAGAATCCGCACGCCCGCCGCCAGCGCGCTCACCCGCAGCGGCTGGTAGACGCTGGTCGCTACCGATTCCAGGTCGATGACCAGATCGATACCGTGCCACAAATCCCACACGACGCCTTCACGGATTTCCCCCTGCTCCATCGGGATGGTCACCTGAAACACGTCCGCGCCGCTCTGCTGGGCGGCGCTGAGCGCGGCAGCGGCGTAATGCCGGGGCGTGTGGTGGTCGGCGTAGACCATCACGCGCTCGCCGGGCTTCAGGTTGCACAGCGCCAGCGTCCGCTGGAATGCCGCGATCAGGTCGGTTGCCGCGCCGGATGTAGACCGATAGAGCCAGTTCATTTTGGGAATCTCGCCTAAAACGCTATGCTTCGGCTGGTCTGCGCCTGCCAGCCGCCCCAGCGTGGGCTGGTCGACGCCCGGTCAATTGGCATGACACAGACTAGTTGCATATCCCGTGTGGTTATGTTACCATACTGGTATGACCATTATACTCATAAGACCTAGACCGATCAATGTATCCACCGAGGAGTTGTGGCGATGAAGGATTTCCCGCTCAGTTATATGGCATCGACCGAGTTGGTGCCGCTGTTCCGCGAGACGCTGGAGCTGTGCAACCTGAAGCCCGGCGAAACGCTGCTGATCTACAGCGACACGCACACCACGCCGCATTACCCGGCGGCGGCGCTCGGCGCGGCGCTGGAAATTGGCGCGGACGCCTTCCATATTCAGGTTGCCACGACGGTGCCGGAAAATGATCGCGGTGTGATTGCGAAAGTCTGGTCGGAAGTGGACATGGTGCTGGACTGCGTCAGCACGGTGGCGCACGCCTATTCGCTGCTGAACGCGGCAGCGACCGAAAACGGCGGGCGCGTGCTGCGCTGCGGTCAGCCGCAGGACGTGCTGTTCCGCCTGCGCCCCACCGACAAGCTGCGCGCGCGCGTCAAGGCGGGCGCGGCGCTGGCGAAGAAAGCCTCGACCATGCGCATCACCTCGCCAGCGGGCACGGACTTGACCTGCTCGATCAAGGATAAGGTCGTCCTCGACCTGTACAGCCTCGCCGACGAGCCGGGGCGCTGGGATAACTGGCCTACCGGCATGGTCTCGATTGGTCCCGACGAATACAGCGCCAACGGCACGCTGGTGCTGGACGTGAACGACATCATGCTGCGGCTGGGGCGCTACGTCACCTCGCCAGTCAAGATGCAGGTCAACGACGGCAAGATCACCAAGATCGACGGTGGGCTGGACGCGCGCAGTCTGGAGGACTGGTTCGAGTCGTTCCACGACGACGTGGCGTACCGCATCGCCCACATCGGCTGGGGCTGCGAAGACCGCGCCGACTGGAACCGCATGGGCATGTACCTGCGCGACCCGGCGACCCAGGACAACGAATCGTACTATGGCAACATGCAGATCGCGTTCGGCGCGAACACGGCGATCTTCAAGGGGCAGAACACCTCGAAGGCGCACATCGATTTCCCGTGCCGTAACAACAGCATCTGGCTGGACGACCTGCACATCATGGACAAGGGTCAGTTCGTGCTTGAGGAGCTGAAGTAAATGAGCGACACCATCCAGTATCGGCGCTTGAATCCACCGGAACGTATGCTGCTCGGTCCCGACATGAGCAATGCGTCGCCGCGCGCGCATCAGGGGTTGATCGCCATTCTGGAGGGGGCAACCGACCCCAGTTTCCTGAAAGTCGTCGACGAAGCGCTGGCGCTGCTGCGCTGGCTGTGGGGCACGTCCAACGCCGACACGTTTCTGATCCCCGGCTCGGAAGAGACGGCGCTGGAAGCGGCGCTGGTCAACGCGCTGGAGCCGGGTGATATTGCCGTCGTGGGCGTGTGCGGCTTCTTCGGCGAGCGCATGGCGCAGGCGGCGGAACGAACCGGCGCGACGGTCGTGCGCGTGGCGGCGGAACCCGGCAAAGCCGTGTCCGACGACGTGCTGGAAGCCGCCGTGCAGCAGCACCACCCCAAGCTGGTGGCGGTGATGCACGGCGAGGGTGCGACCGGCGTCGAGCAGCCGCTGACCAATCTGGCGCGAATCGCCCATTCGGTCGGCGCGCTGCTGCTGGTCGATACGCGTTGGACGATCAGCGCGCTCGACTTCAGCGTGGACGCGCTCGAAATCGACCTGTGCGTCGCCGGGAGTCAGAAGTCGATCAGCGCCTACCCCGGCTTGGGATTGATCACGTTCAGCGAGCGGGCGGCGGCGGCAGTGGCGAGCCGAAAGACGCCAGTCGGCAGTTGGTCGCTCGACCTCGGCAATCTGCGGCTGTACCGCACCGAAGAACGCGCCGCGCAGACTTACCCCGCGCCGATCCTGTACGCGCTGACCGAGCTGCTGCAACTGACTTACGAGCAGGGCATGAAGTATCGCGCCACGCGCATGGTCAACCGCCGGGACGCGGTCGTCGCCGGGCTAGAAGCGCTGGGCTTGCGCATCTACGCCGACCCGCAGTATCGCCTTTCGACAGTGACGGCGGCGCTCGTGCCCGACGGAATCGATCAGGATCAGATTCGCCAGAAGCTGCTCGCCCCGTATCGCATCGATATTGGCGGCGGATTAGGCGATCTGAAAGGCAAATTGTGGCGAATTGGGGTGATGGGGCATTCCGCGCAGCCTACATTCCTGTTATCCTTAATGAACCTGCTGGAAAGCCTTCTTCGAGAGAAAGGTTATCCTGTGCAGGAGCCGGGCAAGGCGGGCGAAACCCTGCTTGCCCACCTCGATCCCTAAGGACAAACAGGAGCAAGGCAATGGAGTCTAACGTGCTGCTGCACCGAGTGAAGAAAGTTCGGATCTCCGAGACCGTCGTCGACCAGATTCTCAATCTGATCGAGGACGGAAGCCTGAAGGTTGGCGATCAACTGCCGGGCGAGCGCGATCTCGTCAACCAGCTGCAGGTCGGTCGGGCATCCGTGCGCGAAGCTCTGCGCATTCTCGAAGCGCAGGGTGTGATCGAAGTCCGTCCCGGCAAGGGGACGTTCGTCGTTGGCGAAACCATCGAAGGCGATGAAGGCATCGTCCAGTGGTTCAAACAACACATTGACGAGGAATACGATTTTCTGGAAGTCCGCGATGCGCTGGATCGCAAGGCAGCGGTTCTGGCGGCGCAGCGCGCCAGCGAAAGCGATGTCGCCGCGATGACCGAGCTGCTTGAGGAAGCCGACGAGTGCCTTGAACGCGGCGATCTTGACAGCATGGTTTCTCTCGACAAGCAGTTCCACTGCTCCATCGCTGAATCGAGCGGGAACGACATGCTGTACCATCTTCTGATCAGCGTCCACGAGGCAATGGTCAACCCGCGCCGCTCGCTGATCCGCCTGAAGGGACGTGCCGCCGTTTCGCAGAAAGAGCATTTCGCCATTCTGGACGCGATCAAGCGGCGCGACTCTGAAGCGGCAGAGCGGGCAATCACCGCCCACAACACCAGCGTGCGCGAGGCGATCAAACTACTGACGGACGTTTAGAGAATCGCAGACCTGTGCTTTATAACGGAGATTGAATGAGCAACATTGAGCATATTCTCATTATGGGTGCGGGTCCGGGCGGAATGGCAGCAGCAGCCGCGCTCGGAAATCGCGGCTATCAGGTCGCGCTTTACAACCGTTCGCGCGAACGCCTCGCACCCTTAATCGAGTTAGGCGGTATCGAGATCGAAGGCGACCTCGGCGAGCGGGTCGTTCCGCTGGCGCGCATCACCACCGACATCGCGGAAGCGGCGGAAAACGCACAACTGATCCTGATCGCTGTCCCCGGTTACGGACAGCTCGGCATGGTCGAAACGCTGCTTCCTTTTCTCAAGCCCGGTCAGACCATTCTACTCTTGACTGGTTCTGCCGGGTCTTTAGAGGTCGCACCACTGATCCAGTCAACCGGCAATACGCTGGACGACATCCTGCTGGGCGAAACCGTGACGCTGCCGCAGTCAGCGCGCATGGTGGGACCTGCCAAGCTGCGTGTCCGGCTGCCTTCCCTGCTGCGCTTTGCGGCGTTCCCAGCGCGGAATACCGCGCGGCTGATGGAGACCATCGGCGATACGCTCCGGCTGAAGCCGACCGCCAACGTGCTCGATCCGGGCTTGAACAACCCCAACTTTTTAATCCACCCCGCGCCGATGCTGCTGAATTACGCCGCCGTCGAACGGGCGAACGGCATGTTGTCGATCATGAATGAAGGCATGACCAAAGGCGTCCTGCGCTGTCTGGACGCCGTCGATGCCGAAAAGATGGCGCTGCAAAAGGCGCTTGGGCTGGAAGTCGTCACGATTGACGACCTGTACACCCAGAGCGGCAGCGGACCACACGTTTACCGTCACGAAGGTGAGCCGTTCGGTCTGCGCGACCGCATCTGGGATCGCTATATCTACGAAGATGTCCCTTATGGAACCGTGCTGTATTCGTCGCTCGGACAAATGATCGGCGTGCCGACACCGATCAGCGACGGCATCAACCACATTCTGTCGGTGGTCGAGCAGACCGATTTCTGGGCGGGCGGGCGAACGGTCGAAAAACTGGGTATCGCTGGCATGAATCGGGCGCAGCTCGTGCATTACCTTGAAACAGGCGAGAAAAACGGAAAGGGAACCGAAAGTTGAAGATCACACGTGCCGAAGTCATTCTGACGAAGATTCCGACCAAACGCCTGCACCGGATGTCGTTTGCGACGACGCGGCATCAGGAGGCTGTATTCCTGAAGCTGTACACGGACGAGGGAATCGTGGGCATGGGCGAAGCGCCGCACATGGCAGGCTATTCGGGAGCCGGTGAGACCCAATTAACGGTCGCCCTTCAGCTACGCGAGCGACTGCTCCCGGCGATCCTCGGCAAAGACCCGATGCAGATCGAGGCGCGGCAGGTTGACCTCGACCGGGCTGTCCCCTGGAATCCCCGCGCCAAGAGCGCCATCAACATGGCGCTGTACGACATCGCGGGCAAGGCATTCAATACACCCGTATACAATCTGCTTGGCGGCATGGTGCGTGACCGCGTGCCGTTAAGCTGGTCGATTCCGATCACCGACTACGCCGCCGCCGTCGAAGAAGCCAACGTGATGGTCGAGCGCGGCTGGCGCATCCTCAAGATGAAAGTCGGGCACGAAGACCCGGAACACGACATTGAGCGCACCCGGCAGGTGCGGCGCGCGGTCGGCGCGGACATCAACATCCGCGCGGACGCGAACCAGGCGTGGGACGTGCCGACCGCCATCCGGGTGATCCGCACGCTGGAAGCCGAAAATCTCCAGTTCATGGAGCAGCCGACCGTCATCCACGATCTGGACGCGCTGGCGGAAGTGCGGCAGGCGACCAACACCTACATCATGGCGGACGAAAGCGCGAATTCGCCGCTGGACGTGCTGAATCTGGCGAAAAAACGGGCGGTCGACCTGATCAGCATTTACATCAACAACCCCGGCGGCATCACCAACGCCAAGAAGATGGCAATCGTCGCCGAGCCTGCCGGAATCGGCTGCTACATCGGCGGCGCGCTCGAAGGTCCGATTGGGGCGCGCGCCTGCCTGCAGCTCGCGGCCTCGTGCACCAATGTCACCTGGGGCTGAGAGATGACCGGGCAATTCCTGCTGGAAGCCGACCTCGGCGTCGAGCCGATTGGCTTCGAAGGCGGCGCGCTGGTTGTGCCGCAGGGTCCCGGCTTGGGCGGCGACCTCGACCCGGCGAAAGTGGCGCAGTATCAGATTGATTCGTTCAGCGTCGAACCAGCGTAGGCGAGAACACGATGAAATTTGGCTTCGGATTTGTGCCGAAAATGTCGCTTGCGGACAGCCTGCAGATCGTCCGCAAGGGTGAAGAACTTGGCTACGACATGATCTGGATTCCCGACCAGAGTTTCTACCGCGACCCGTTTCTGGTGATGGCGGCGTGGGCGCAGGCAACGTCGAAAGTCCAGTTCATGATCGGCGTGACGAACCCGTACACTCGTCACCCGGCACAGGTCGCGCGGTCAATGGCGACGCTCGATGAGATGACGGGCGGGCGCGCAAATCTGGGGATCGGGGCGGGCAACCGGCGTGAGCTGCTGCTGCCGATGGGCTACGAGCAGACGGCGCCAGCCACGCGCTGCCGCGAGATGGCGGAGATCGTCCGCATCCTGCTGCGGGGCGAGAAGGTACATTACACCAGCGAATATGTCGTCGCCGAGGGCATCGCGCTCGAATGGACGCCGCCGCGCCCCGACCTGCCGATCTACATCGCCGGGCGCGGCGGAAAGCTGCCGGAAACGGCGGGCGAAGTCGCTGACGGGGCAATCGTCGGCGCGGTCGTCTCGCCGGACGGGCTGGATTACGCCTTCAGCGCGATTCAGCGCGGCGCGGAAATCGCCGGAAAGCCGCTCAGCGATGTCAAGGTCGTAAGCTGGGTGACGATGCGCGTGGTCGACGACATGGACTCAATCAAGGGGCGGCTGCAAACGTCGGTCGCGCACATCATCGGCGGCGCGCCGGAAAATCTGCTGCAGGCGCTCGGCTTGGAGCCTGAATATATCGCCACGCTGAAAGCCGCCTATTTCAAGGGCGGGCAAAGCGCCGCCGCCGAATTCGTCACCGACCGCGAGATCGACATGCTCTCGGTGGTGGGCGATGCCGCAGCGGTGCGTGCCAAAGTGCGACGCTTAGCCGAGCGCGGCGTCGACCAGATCGGCGTGCTGCTGACCGAAACCACGCCGGAAGCCAATATCGCGGTTATCGAACGGATCGCGCGCGACATCATGCCGGATTTCCGCTGATGCCGGTTTCGATCCGTCAAATCCTGCGCCTCGTCGTCCCGATGATCGCCGAGCAGTTTTTGGTATTCGGGATCGCGCTGTTCGATACGGCGGTGGCGGGAAGCCTGGGCATTGTCGCCATCTCGGCGCAGTCGGTGGTCATTCGCTGGGTGCAGTTTACGACGGTGATCTACAACATCATGAGCGTAGGCGCGTCGATCCTGGTAGCACAGGCAGTCGGGCAGAAGCGGTACGACCACGCCGACGATTATCTCGGCGGGGCGCTGACCCTGTCGCTGATCGCCGGGGTCGCCCTGACGCTGCTCGTCCTGCTGCTAAGCCCGGTGCTGGTCGGCGTCATGGGAGTCGACGCTTCGGTGACCGAGCTGGGCGTGCCCTACCTGAGCCTGATCGCCTGGTCGTTCCCGTTCAACTTCCTGCTGCTGAGCGCGGCAGGATGCGTACGCGGCGCGGGCGACGCGCGCACCCCCCTGCTCGTCCTCGCCGCCGCCAACGTGATCCACATCGTGCTGGTGATCACGCTGGTTACGGACGCGGGAATGGGATTGCAGGGGATCGCGCTGGCGACGGTCATCAGCCGCCTGCTGGGATGCGCCGCCTTCGGCTTCCTGCTGGTGCGCGGCGTTTCCGGGCTGCGCCTGACGAGCGTCCCGCCGAGCCTGTCCGGGATGCGGAACATCTGGCGGGTCGGCAGCGCGGTGGGCGGCGAGCAGCTTGCGCTGCGGCTGGGGCAGCTCGTCAACCTGCGGCTGGTGGCGCTGCTGGGGACGCAGTTGGTCGCGGTGTATTCGGTCGTCACCAACACCGTCTCCATCCTGCTGACGATTGGGATAGGCTTTATGACTGCCTCGCTCACCATCGTCGGGCAGTTGATCGGCGCGGGCGAATCGAGCCGGGTGTACGCGACCGGCTGGCGCATCCTGTATCTCGGCTGGGGCGTGATCGGCAGCCTGTGCCTTGCCTTTTTCCTCTACCCGCAGGTCAACGGGCTGTTCGCCTCCGACCCGGAAACGCTCGACCTCGCGGCGCTGGGGCTGCGGGTGCTGCTGATCAGCGTCCCGTTCGAGCTGGTGAATCAGGTGATGACCGGCGCGCTGCGCGGCTCTGGCGACACCGGATACCCGATGTTCCTGACCACGCTCGGTCACTGGGTGATCCGCCTGCCGCTGATCGCGTTGCTGGTCGGGGTAGCGAAAATCGGACTGGATGGCGTCTGGATTGCCATGATCGTCGAGACCCTTATCCGCGCTGTGCTCAACGTGCGGCGCTTCAACGCCGGTGTGATGCTCGAAACCAAGCCGGAGATGAGCGCATTATGACCCAGCGTTTGGCTTTGACATTTGAAGCGGGCGGCGACCCGGCGGTGTGCGGTCAGATGCTCGACGTGCTGCGCAGCGCCGGCGTGCCCGCGACGATTTTTTTGGCGGGGAACTGGTCTGAACAGTATCCTGACCTAGTGAGGCGCATGGCTGACGAGGGGCACGAATTCGGCAATCACTCGTACAGCCATAACGACATGACACAATCCAGCGACGCCGACGTGCGCGAGGAACTGCGCCGCACCGACGGACTGATTCAACAGATGACCGGACAGCGCACCTTTCCCTGGTTTCGCCCTCCTACGACGCGATTGACGAGCGCGTGCGTCAGGTCGCGCTCAGCGAAGGCTACCAGCTCATCCAGCGCAGCGCCTTCGACGGCGGGCATTACCCCGGCGAAACCACGCCAAAACTGGTCGTCAGCCGCAGTATTGAGAATGCCTACGAAGGTGCAGTCCTGACCTACCATCTCGACAGCCCAAAGACACTGGCGGTGCTGGCTTCCATTCTAGAGCGCCTGCGCAGCCTCGGTTTTGAGTGCGTGCGGCTGTCGGATTTGCCCGATGTCAGCGAGCGACCGGAACGACGCGAAGCCTTCGCCGATCTGGACATCAACCCCGGCTTTTTGCAGGTGATGAAGCGCCAGTCGCGCGCCTGGTCGCTCAACGCGCTCGAATATGGCGCGCGCGTGAACACTCCTATGGATATTCGCATTCCGCTTGCCGCGACGGACGGCGGCAGTATCAGCCTGCTCACCGGGCAGGAAGCGACCGACTGGACGCCGAACGGCGACCGTGATCGCTACCTGCTGGTGCTGGCGGGCAGCGTGGAATGCTGTTTTCGCACTCCCGGCGATCCAGACGTGCGAGTGCGGGCGGTTGGCGCTCCCGGCGACCTGATTTTGTGGGCGAAAGACTACGAATTCAGCACGGGAGTGTCTCGGCAAAGCTGGATCGTGCTTGTTTTCGAATGACGCGGATGATTTCAGACGGAGGATAGGATAATGACCCATCGTGAGCCGGCGTATGCCATGTTCCCAACGGAGGAGTACCTCGCGCGCGTCGAAAAAGCGCGCACTCTGATGGAGAAGCGTGGCATCGACGCCCTGCTGCTAACGGCAAAAGAAAACGTCATTTATTTCACGGGCATTCGCACCATCGGCTGGAATTCGAAGCATCGCCCGATGGGCGTGGTGATTCCGCGCGACAACAGCAAGCCGGTCATAAGCGTCATCCCGGAGACGCTGGTCGACGTGTCGTACCACTCGTCGTGGGTGGACGACGTTCGTCCCTGGGGCGGCTGGCGCGTCGCCGGAGCCGACCCCGACCCGCTCACCGGCTTTCAGCGGGCGTGCGAGTCGCTCGGCGTCGACAAGGGGACGATTGGTCTCGAACTCGGCTACGGGCAGCGCATCGCCATGTCGCAGGACGACTACAAAATCCTACTGAACAATCTCTCTGGCGCGACCTTCGTCGATGCCGGGACGCTGCTGTGGGATCTGCGCATCATCAAGTCGCCACGCGAAGTGGACATGCTGCGCAAAGCGTGCGACGCGACCGACAAGGCGTTCGAGAAGGGCTTCAGCGCCATTCGCCCCGGCATGACCGAGCGCGAACTCGGCGGCATCATCATGTCGGAACTCGCGCTGCAAACCGACGAGCTGCCGGGCTTCATCATGGTACGCTCCGGTCCGATGAAGTACGGCATGGTCAACGTCGCGCCGTTCGAGAAGCCGCTCAACCCCGGCGATCTGGTCGTCGTGGACGTGGGCGCGAACTACAATTACTACTGGTCGGATTTCATGCGCATGGCGTCGGTGGGCGAGCCGAGCGCCGAGCAGAAGCGCTTCTTCGCGGCGGAGCTGGCTTCCCAGCAGGCGGGCGTGGACGCGATCAAGCCGGGCATCCCGCTGCACGACATCTTCGACGCCTGCTACGACAAGCTCATGGAGCACGACATGAAGGAACACGTTCCGGGGCTGGAGCGCGTCGGTCATGGGCTTGGTCTGGACGTTCACGAGCCGCCGTCCATCGGCAAGGGCATCGAAGTGATCGCTCAGCCGGGCATGATTCTGACGGTCGAGCCGATCTTCTGGGATCGTCCGAACCATCTGATCGGCAATTTCGCCATCGAGGACGTGATCGCCGTGACCGAAACCGGACAGGAACTGCTAAGCAAGTTCCCGAAGCAGCTTTACATCGCGGAGGCATGATTTGAGCGCCTACGAGGAGCGAGCGCAACGCGCTCAACAATTGATGGCGCAGCGCGGCATCGACTGGCTGTTTGTATCCCATTCGACCGACCTGCTCTATCTGATCGGCTTCACCAAACAGCAGAGTGAGCGGCTGGCGCTGCTCATGATCCCGCGCGACGGACGCCCGAAGATGGTCGTCCCCGGCTTTGAAACGTCCGTGTTCCAGAAGTACGCCAGCTTCTTCGATCTGGTCGGCTGGGAAGAAACCGAAAACCCGGTCGACAAGGTGGCTGCCCTCGTCGGCGGCGATGGTTCGGGCAAGACCATCGCCATCGGCGACCAGCTTCACGCGCTGTTTCTGCTGCGCATCCAGCAGGCGCTCTCCGGCGCGCAGTACCGACCGGGACAGGAGATCACCGCGCAGCTACGCATGATCAAGACGCCGGACGAAGTCGCCCAACTGCGAATCGCCGCCGAAGGCGCAGATCGCTCCTACGAAGCGCTGTTCACGCAGTCGCTGGTGGGCATGAGCGAACTGGAAGTTCTGCGCTTTCTGCACGCCCAGTTGCTCGCCAATTCGCACCAGACGGTCGGCAACGGCATCGTCGGCACGGGCGCTCACGGGGCGTCGCCGCATCACAAGACCAGCGACACGCGCCTGCAAATGGGCGACGCCGTCGTGGTCGATTTCGGCGGCGGCGTGAACGGCTACCGCTCGGACATCACGCGCACCTTCCAGCTTGGCGAGCCGACCGACGAGTTCAGGAAGATTTACGAGATCACCCGCGAGGCGCAGCAGCTTGGCTTCGAGGCGGTCAAGCCCGGCGTGACGACCGAATATATCGACGAGGTGACGCGGGGTTATATCGCCGAGCACGGCTACGGCGAATATTTCCTGCACCGCACCGGGCACGGCATCGGTCTGGACGGGCACGAGAGTCCGTATCTGGTCAAGAACGACAAGACGGTGCTGCAAGAAGGCATGACGTTCAGCATCGAGCCGGGGATATACCTGGCGGGGAAGTACGGCGTGCGCATCGAGGACATCGTGGTCGTGACGGCGACCGGCGGCGACCGCTTAAACCAGTCACCGCGCGAACTGCGCATTATCGAGTAGACCGTTCGAATCTTCAGATTTGTTCCCGTAGGGGCGTTCAATTGAACGCCCCTACATTCCTCGCACGACAGACAATGCCTTCGGGGCACGACATGCCGTGCCATATCCTGTTTGTTACTTGAGCCGGGGCATGACCTCGTCGGCGAAACGGCGGAGCGCGACCAACGACTCGTCGACGGTCGGCGCGTTGACCAGAATCCCCACCTGATCGATGCCGAGATCGGCGGCGCGCTGAAGCTGATCGGCGACTTCCTCCGGGCTGCCAATCGCGGCAAGCTGCAACACCAGATCGTCGGACATCAGATGCGCCGCGCCGGTTTGCCCCTTTTCGGCGTACACCGTCTTTAGCTCATCCATGAAACTGCGCGACAGCTTGAGCGCGTCGAAAATCGCTTCGGGCGCGCCCGCCAGAATGTGCGCCGCGCTGGAGCGGTAACGCTCGACCCACAGCGCCCGGTCGTCGGTCACGAAGCAGGTGATCCACAGCATCCGCCCGACCTCGCGCCAGTCGCGCCCAACGCGCGCCGCGCCGATCTGGATGTGCTCCAGCGCGTAGCGGACGCCATCTTCCGACAGCAGCGCGCCGATCACGGCGGTATTCGCCATTTCTCCGGCAATTTCCATGATGCGCGGTCCGCGCGCCACCAGAACGATTGGCACGTCCGGGTGCGGCGGCATTTCCAGCTCGACGCCATCGGCGACGTACAGATCGCTGCGGTGATGCAGCATCTCGCCACGCAGCAGGCGGCGGCACAGGTCAATTGCTTCGCGGCAGTGGGCAGCCGGACGGTGCAATTCGCCGCCCAGCGGCACGACCAGCTCCTTGCGATTGCCCGCGCCGTAGCCAAGCGCGATCCGCCCCGGCGCAACGTCATCCAGGGTGGCAGCGGCGCGGGCGACCTGCACCGGATGGCGCGTATAGGGATTCGCCACGCCGATCACCAACTCGATGCGCTCGGTCGCGGCGGCACACATGGCAATCGAGACGAACGGATCGGGGAAGAAGGTCTGGTCGGGAACCCAGGCGGAGTCGAAGCCGAGCGCCTCCCCTTCTCTGACCAGATTGACGAACGCGCGCATCGGCGCTTTTGGCTTCGCTCCGAAGGCGAACTTCACGACGAGCGCTCCTGACCGCGCAGGCGCGGGTCGAGGGCGTCGCGCAGCCCGTCGCCGAGCAGATTGATGGCGATCACCGTCAGGAAGATCGCCAGACCGGGGAACACCGTCATCCACCACTGACCGGAGCGCATGAAGTCGCGCCCGTCGTTGAGCATCGCGCCCCATTCCGGGTTGGGCGGCTGCGCCCCCAGCCCCAGGAAGCTCAACCCGGCGGCGATCTGAATGGCGCTGGCGATGTGCAGTGTGGCGATCACGATCACCGACTGGATCACGTTGGGCAGGATGTGGATGAACATGATGTGCGCGTGCGAAGCGCCCATCGCCCGCGACGCTTCGATATAGACCTTGTTCTTCTCGACCATCGTATCGCCGCGTACCAGCCGGGCGATGGTCGGCATATTCGAGACGGCGACCGCCAGCATCGCGTTGTTCAAGCCCGTGCCCAAAATGGCGATGATCACGATTGCCAGCAGGATGCCGGGTAAGGTCATCAGCGTGTCGAGGAAGCGGCTGATGATGTCGTCCAGACGCCCGCCGAAGTAGCCGGACAGCAAGCCCAGCACCAAGCCCGTGCTGACCGCGCCGATCACCGAGATGATGCCGACCCGCAGCGTCGTCTGCCCGCCGTAGAGAATGCGCGAGAAAATGTCGCGGCGCAGGTCGTCCGTGCCCATCAGGTGAGTCGCGCTCGGAGAAGCCAGGCGATCCTCGGAGTTCTCGCTCTGGGCAACGGGATCGTATGGCGCGAGGATAGGCGCGAAGATCGTCAGGAGCAGAATGATGATCAGCAGGATTCCGCCGAACATGGCGGCTTTGTCACGCAGGAGCTGGCGACGCACGAAATACCACTGGCTGTGCGGCTTCGCCAGTTTCAACGCGGCGGTTTTCGCCTCTGGCGCATCGGGCGTGTTCGCCCGCTGCGATGCATTCTGAGATGAATCGTTTACTGTCATGCTCATCGGTACTGAATCCGGGGATCGATGACGGTGTAGAGCAGGTCAACCACCAGATTTATGAACACGAATGAAGCTGCCGAAACCAGAATGATACCCTGCACCTCCGGGAAATCGCGGTTGAGAATCGCGGTCACGACTTCGCTGCCCAAGCCGGGGTAGACAAAGACCGTCTCGACGATCACCGCGCCCCCTAACAGGTAGCCGAACTGCAAGCCCAGAACCGTCACGACGGGAATGAGTGCGTTGCGCAAAGCGTGACGCGCGAGCACCAGCATCTCGCGCACGCCCTTCGCCCGCGCGGTGCGAATGTAGTCCTCGCCCAGCACGTTCAACATGCTGGAGCGGGTCAGGCGGGCGATGATGGCGATGCTGGGCGCTGCCAGCGTGATGCTGGGCAGAATCAGCGTGCCGACACCCCGGTCGCCGACGTAGGGACGTATCCACCCCAGGTCGACGCCGAATACGAACATCAGCATTAACCCCAGCCAGAAGCTGGGGAGCGATACCCCCGCCAGCGCTCCAAAGGTCGTGGCGTAGTCGAACACTGTCTCGCGCTTCACGGCGGCGACGATGCCCGCGCCGATCCCCAGCGGCAGCGCGATCATCATGACCACGATTGCCAGCTTGATAGTGCGCGGAAATTTGTCGGTGATCACGTCGATGACGGGCGCGCGCTTGAAAATCGAGCGCCCGAAGTCGCCGCGCAGCACGCCTTTGCGCGTCCCATAGGTGTCGGGAACACCGTCGTTGTCGGTATCCAGCTTGACGTAGTCGTTGCCCGCCAGCCAGTAGAGATATTGCAGCGGCAGCGGCTGATCCAGCCCCAGGTCGCGGCGCATCTGTTCAATGGCATCCGTTCCAACCGTGCTTTCGTGGAGCATGATCGTCACAGGATCGCCTGGGACAAGGTGGATCATCAGGAAGATCAGGATCGACACGCAGAAGAGGACAAGCACAGCGGTCGCGCAGCGTCGAAGGATGTAAAGTCTCAAGTTCCGTTCCTAGTACTCTCGAAGCTGGTGGTCGTCTGACCGTGTTATAGCATACCTGCCTGGCTGTGCCCACATCCCGCCAGCCTGCCGGCACGGAGATGAGCACAACCAGACTTCAGGCACGCCCGCCACTAAGCCTGGCGAACGTTATTCCGAAAAGTACGTCTCGTAGAAGTCGAAGAACCCCTGAGCATCCGTTCTGAAGCCCTGCACCTTCGAGCTGAGAATAAACGCCAGGTCGATCTGGTAGAACGGAATGTAGGGCATGTCGTTCAGCAGGATGGTCTGGACCTGCTTATAGATGTCGGCGCGCTGCGTCTGATCGAGCGTCGTCCGTCCCTGCGCCAGCAGATCATCGACTTCGGGATTGTTGTAGCGCGCGGTATTCCAGGCGCTGTCAATCGACGCCGAATCCGCGACCGTGTACAGCACGTCCGGGTCGGTCGCCGCGAACAGGAAGGTGGCGATTTCCCACTTCCCGGCGCGGATGTCGGCAAGGTACGCCGCCTGATCTTCATTCTCGATGGTGACGCTGATGCCGAGCTTGGTCAGATCGTTGACGATGATCTGCCCAAAGGTTTCGCTTGGGAAGCCGGGGGTCTGCCCGTAGGTGATCGCAAACGCCTGCCCGTCCTTGTCGAGGATGCCGTCGCCGTCCGAGTCCGACCATCCGGCATCAGCGAGCAACTGCGCCGCTTTATCCGGGTCGTAGCCGGGCCACTGAGCGGCGCCTTCCGTCCAGAAACCGAGCAGGTTCGGCGTCAGGATACCACTGGGGATGCTGCCGATACCCGCCCACACCTCGTCCAGCAGACGCTGGCGATCCACCGCCCAGCCGAGCGCCTGGCGGGTCGCCACGTCATCGAACGGGAAGCGCGACGTGTTCAGGATGATCGAGCGCGGCACACCGGGACGCACCGCCGTCGCAATCGTGTAAGCGGGGTCGTCGCGGAAGGAGTCGAGCTGGTTGATCAGCGGGTTGTAGATCAGGTCGATGTCACCGGTTTCGATGAGCGACATACGAGTGCTGTCGTCGGTCACGTTCTGGACGACAAGCTGCTCAAGGTACGCGGGTCCCTGGTGATCGTAGAAATCGGGCGCCCAGTTGTAGTCTTCGTTGCGCGCCAGTACGATTTCTTCGTCCGGGGAATTGCTGACAACCTTGAATGGCCCCGTGCCAACCGGGTTCAGACCAAAGTCCGCGCCGTACTGAGCGACAGCAGCGGGCGAAACCGGAGCGAGCGCCGCCTGAGTCAGCGAATCCAGGTAAGGCGCATATGGCTGTTTCATGTGGATGACAACCGTATAGTCATCCGGCGTCTCGATGCTTTCGACTGGTCCGACGATGGTCGCGGCGTATGGCGATGCCAGCGCCGGGTCGCTGATGCGGTCGAACGAGAACTTGACCGCTGCCGAGTTCAGCGGCGTTCCATCCTGGAAGATCACGCCCTGGCGCAGATGCAGGGTGATCGTCTTGCCATCTTCACTGGCTTCGAAGGACTCCGCCAGACCGGGGACAATCGCGCCGGTCGACGGGTCTTTGCGCAGCAGTGGGTCGTAAATGAACTGGAGGATATTACGCCCGAACGTCGTCGACGTAACCGCCGGATCGAGGACGCCCCAGTCGGCATTGAACGCGAACGTCAGGGTTCCGCCTGACACCGGCGTAGACTGTGCGGATAGGCTGTACAAGGGTAACAGCAGCACCAGAACGACGAGCAGAAACACTTTCCTGAACATCTGTGTCCTCCATGTGATGAACGAAACACTTCGCGTCAGCCAGCGCCCACTGGAAACTGGCGAATTGGAATCGTGATGCCGGAAGCTACTTACGATAAAAGGGCGCTCTGCCTTTCCAAACGACTGGCATTGACAAGCTCCAAACCAATAATTTTCCCCATTAGCACCTGTCTCCGCGCTTGAGCGCCGGTATAGTTGCTGGTCGAGGGGTGAATCCTCTCGATTCACCCTGCATTACTGGTATGCATAGAATACTGGTTAGACCAGTATAACGTGATGGATATTTCATGTCAAAAACTCAGAGCGTTATTGTAACAAATCGACAATGGGGACAACCCAATCCATTGATTTCCCCGTTTTATGTCCAATTGGCAGCATGGCTTCTGGCAAATCAGGCTAACCTCGCGCGCTTTCGCCCGCCCGATTCCTGTCCATATCCGCTATGCGCATCCTTGACGCGTTACTGGTCATACCAATATACTGGTCTAATCAGTTCGGCGTCTATTGAGCGGTCTGGCGCGGTTGCCGTGTATACGCCAGATAACCAGATGATATAAAGGAGAGAGTCGTGGACGATCCAAAACACATGGTGGCGGCGAACGTGCTGGTATTCAACCCGCGCGGCGAAGTCCTCCTGAACAACAACCCGAAACGAAGCTGGGAAAACCCCGGCGGCAAAATTCTGGAAGGCGAGACGGTTATCGACTGTATCAACCGCTTCCTGCTCCAGCAGGCGGGGATCACCGCCGAAGTCGGCGCGCTGACGGGCGTGTATTCCAATACACAAGCCCCGTCGCGGGTGTTTCTGTCATTTCTGGCAACCTGGGTCTCCGGCGACCTGATCGGGACGGCGGAATGGGGTGACACGCGCTGGGTTCCGCGAGATGAAGTCATCCCCATGATCGGGCATCCGGCAATTGTCGACCGCATCCGCGACATGTTCACCTTTATGGAAACTGGCAAGGTCATCTACCGGGTCTACACCACCGACCCCTACGTGCCGATCAGCATCCGCAATATTTAGGACAAGATACAGCACGGCGGCGGCTGGTGATTTCGCAAGGAACATCCTTGCGACAAACAGCGCTGCCGTGCTGTAACACGACGTGACAATCCTCGAAAATAGCGACCTAAGAGAGCGCCGCCCAGAAAAGCCAGCAAGAGTCTCCAGTTTACCCTTTCGGCGACGGGTGATGTTAGGCACAAGCAAGGATATAGGGTTAAGAATAAGTGGACTTACGCTCCGACAGACAACGCTTGGCTAGTCACACCTGCCGGGTCTGCCAGACAAATAACGCTCAACTGCCGGACATGATCTGACCCCTTGTGCAGGACACGTTGCCCTACGCCAGGTCTTAACATTGGAAATTGTAATCCGGTTGATCTATAATTAATGAACGTGTTGCCCCAAAGCCACAAAATGATTGAGAAATTTTACCTTTTTCATTCAAGGCTTGCAGTACAATCATTTTTCTAGACTTTGGCACACCCGTCGCAATTGTAAGCTGGATGGGCGCGACACAGATTTCAGACGACAGTCAGCAGATGCTGGAGCACGAAGATGAAACGACGGATCGGCTTACAACTATTCGCGTTATTGGTTCTCATCAGCTTATTTTTCCTGTGCGCGAGCACGCCGGTTTTCAACGCCGGAATTACGCCGGGGTCTCAACAGGATTCGCCCATCGCTCTGACGGAAAAGCCGCAGCGCAACCGCCCCAGCGAGCCGACACCGGTTCCAACTGACACGCCTGACAACGCTGAAGTGTCTGATCCGCTTCCGACGGACGTGCCGCCGACGTTGGTTCCGCCAGTGGAAAACACGGCTATTCCGACAGACGTGCCGCCCGAAACGACCGAAATCGCCGCGCCGCCGACCGATGTTCCCACCGAACAAGTCCTCCCGGTGACCGAGGAAGCAATCGAAGCACCAGCGCTGATCGCACCGGCAGCGGCGGGCGACCCCGACATCAGCCTCGGCGTGACATGCCTGCCCGACCTCACCGCCCAGTTCACCATTACGAACAACGGCGGCGATATGCTGTCCCCCGGTCAGTACACCGTCATCGACGGTGGGACTTCGACCAACTTCCCATTCCAGCTTGCTACCGACGGAACCCTGTCATTCATCGCGGGCGGCAGCAGCCAGGTCGACCTGACCTACTCGACATCCGTCCTTTCGGAAGTGTTCCTGACGGCGAGCGCTCACTGCATCCCGCCGACCAACACGCCGACCAATACCTTCACACCCACCAACACTTTCACACCGACGAATACTTTCACGGCTACCAACACGCCGACCAATACGCAGACGCCGAGTAATACCCCAACGCCGACCAATACCTTCACGCCCACCAACACCTTCACGCCGAGCAACACCCCGACGGCAAGCAATACGCCGACCATCACCTACACGCCATCGACGACCAACACGCCAACCGTTACGCCAACCGTCACCGCGCTCGAAATCTCGGTGGGCGGCACGTGCGGCAGCAGCGGCGATGCCACCTTCACCATTTCCAACGCCGGTCCCGCCATGCCGGATGGTGTTCGCATCCGCTGGCGTCTGTACGATGACGGTGTCGAAGTTGGAAGCGGCGGCTCGGTGTTCAGCCCGCTGCCTCAGACCGTGGAAAGCTCCGGGACTTACGGAAGCATCCGGCTCAGCATCTGGCAGGTGACAGATCTGCCGTCGCAGTACACGCTGGCGACTTCGCTTCCGCATCGACGCGACCGTGAACTGCGTTGCACCAACAGCAAAGCAACACGCCGACGCCGAGCAATACCTTCCGACACCAAGCAACACGCCGACGCCGAGCAATACGCCGACGCCGACCAATACCTTCACGCCCACCGTCGAATACGCCGACCAACACGCCAACGCCGGTCGACCCGCTGCTGACGCTGAGCGTCCGCTGCCTGCCCGACCTGACCGCCGTGTTCACGATCCGCAATCTGGGCGGCGACATGTTCACTCCCGGCGACTACACGGTGTATGAGCCGGGTCAATCGCCGGTGAGCCACAGCCTGCTGCTGATGGACAGTGAGTCCGGTGAGCTTCGGGGCTGCCGGTAACGCCCGCGTCGACGTGACCTACAGCACGCACGCCCTGCCCTACGTTTTCCTGACCGCTCAGGGCACGTGCATGCGCTGCCGACCAACACCCCCACCAACACACCGTCGAATACGCCTACCAGCACACCGACGGATACGCCGACCAACACGCCATCGAATACACCGACGGCCCACACGCCAACACGCCGACGGATACGCCGACCAATACACCCACCAACACGCCGACGGACACGCCGACCAACACGCCATCGAATACACCGACGGAACGCCGACCACCGAATACACCCACCAACACGCCGACGGATACGCCGACCAAACGCACAATACACCGACGAATACGCCGACCAATACACCCACCAACACGCCATCCAATACACCGACGGATACGCCGACCAACACGCCCGCAACACGCTGGCGACCAACACGCCCACAACGCCAAGCAATACGGCGACCAGCACGTTCACGCCGACCACCCGCCACCCTCGCTAACGGTAGGTGGGCAGTGCGTGACCGTCGGGCAGGCATCGTTCACGATTGTCAACAACGGCGGCAGCATGACGCAGCCGCAGCCGTACACGGTCACCAATTCGCAGGGGACGACGGTCGCTTCCGGCACGATCCAGCTTGCAGCGGGTCAGAGCACCTCGATCACTGTCGCCTCGACCAGCAGCCCCGTGACGCTGACCAGCGGCAGCCTGAGCACCAGCGCTTCCACCAACTGCGGTGAGCCGCAGACCACGCCGACGCCGACCGCGACCGAAATCTGCGGGCAGGATCAGACCACCGACGACGGCTTCCCCGTCATCGATATGTCGCTCTGCGGACCGGATACCGGTGAGGTCGAAGCACCGCCCTGGACGCCGATTGATGTCGGCGGTGCGGTCTGCCCGGACTGGCTGGTCTACCACACCAACATGACGGGTGACTGGGAACTGTTCCGCCTGGGCGAACTGCCCGACGGCGTTCAGGCTGACCCCAACCTGTCGCGCGGCGTGGGCGAGCGCATCTTCGACGTGATGCCTGCCAGCTCACCCGACCGCAAGTGGATCGCCTTCGCCAGCAACCGCGACGGCAACTGGGAAATCTACCTGTCGGCGGTCGAGGAAGACATGATCCGGCGCGTCACGTTCAACACCAGCGCCATCGATGTCGACCCGGTCTGGTCGCCCATTGGCGATAACATCATCTACGAGTCGTCGCGCGACGGCAACTGGGAACTGTACATGTTCAACGTCGGCACGGGCGTGGAAACCCGCCTGACCGACAACCCCGCCAGCGACGTGAACGCCGCCTGGGCGCCGGATGGCAGCAAGTTCCTGTTCCAGAGCGACCGCGAAGGCTTCTGGCAGATTTACGAGATGGACATCAACACCCTGCAGGTAACGCGCCTGAGCGACGGCGTGGGCGATGATCACGAGCCGCAGTTCTCCGAAGACGGACAGGTCATCATCTTCACGTCGTACCGCGACGGCAACAACAGCGTGCTGTACCGCATGGACGCCGACGGCGGGAACGTCACTCGTATCTCCGACCCGGCGGGCG
This sequence comes from Anaerolineae bacterium, assembly GCA_046328655.1. Lineage (GTDB taxonomy): Bacteria > Chloroflexota > Anaerolineae > Aggregatilineales > Phototrophicaceae > Flexifilum. The sequence goes on from JAXLWE010000006.1 coordinate 133,165, forward strand.
TCGCCGCGAACGCGGCGCTCTCGCCTGATGGCAAGCTGCTGGGCTATCAGTCCAATCTCGACGGCGACAACGACATCTACGTCTACGAGATGGCGACCGGGCAAACGCGCCTCCTGACCGACAACACCATTGAGGACTACGCGCCGACCTGGTGGTGCGACGAGCCGACCATCGTCTTTACCTCGGATGTGACCGGCGACTCGAACCTGTTCGACACGTCGGCGCTGCCGATGGACGGTGCGCCAATCCTGGTCGATGAGCAGGCGAACCAACTGACCACCGCCATCGAGTCGGATCAGTATCCTGAAAACGCGCCGCCGGAAGAAGACGCCAGCCGCCAGGGTAACTTCCCGTCCGCAGTGAAGAACAAGTAAGCCGGAAGCCCCGGCAAGCACCAACCAACAAAAAGACCGCTTTCGGAAAGTCGAAAGCGGTCTTTCTTTTGTTCGATGGAGGCTGGTGCCGCGCGCTTTAGCTGCCGCTGGAACCCAGGTTCGCCGACGCCAGGTAAACCGGAGCCTCGACGCTGTAGAGGGTCACGTTGTCGAACGTCATGTCGACGCTGAAGTTCCCGGCAGCGACCGCCAACCCCGCGTATCCACTCTGGTAGGTCGTGTCGCTGGTGGTGGCGACGAGCTGGTCATTCACGTACATCGAAAGCAGGTCGTCCAGGCAGACGGCGCGAATGGTGTTGCGGTCAATCCCGGTGCGAACCGCGCGGGACGGCTGCCAGTCGACCAGCGGGACAAAGCCATCGCCGCGCCCGATCTGGATGGAGTAGTAGCCGTTCGGGTTGATCATGAAGTAGTAGCCGTCGCCGTTGTTGCTCTCGTCCGCGCGGCAGACGATACCCGCTCCGACATCCGTGTAGATGGTCAGCGGCGTGACTTCGACCTGCGCCACGACGTTGGTGTGTTCCTGATCGTTCAGCCCCCACAGGTAGCCCGTCGTGGGCGTATACGCCCGGTAGACACCGTTCTCGACGTGCAGTTCCGCACCGCTGGGGCTGGCGTAATCTTCCCATGCCTGTGGGGTGTCGAACGACACCGCCGACATGCTCTCAACGTTGACTGTGCCGATGCCGGGAAGAGGCAGAAGATCCTCCGCCGCTGCCGCTGTCGTCGAGAAAACCGCCAGCGAGAGCAACGCGATAACCAGAGTGAGGATGTGAGCCTTCTTCATGTATTTCCGTCCTGCCGAACCGGCTGTCCATTGTACCGGACGATGGTCTAGATATATACATCATACCCGAATTATCCTCCAAAAGCGTTAAGAAATCAACTGTATCTCAATTATTCGTGGAATTTTCGTGAAGAAGACTTAATTATTACAATTGAGACGCCATACGCTTTATTTATTGACATTAACGGTCACAAAGTGTTGCTTAAGAAATAACATGGCTTTCGGGTGCGCACGGCGACAAGAAGTTGCACGAAACATTAATTAAATTTATAGTATTTAACATGTTCTTAAAATCACTTTAACGTCCTTTCCACTACTCAAATGGGAGTCCCACCAATGATACGTCTGTTTCGCTTACTTATTCTTTCTACCCTTGTGTTCGTCATCGCTTCCTCCGTGAGCGCCCAGCAAACGCTTACCGTGCTTTGCACGCCGCAGGAGGACTGGTGCGTCGCCATGACGCAGGCGTTCGAAGAAGAGACCGGCATCGACACCAATTACGTCCGTCTGTCGTCCGGCGAAGCACTGGCTCGCATCCGCGCCTCGGCGGATAACCCCGAATTCTCGGTATGGTGGGGTGGTCCTGCCGACGCTTTCATCGCCGCCAAGGATGAAGGTTTGCTCGAACAGTACGAATCTCCCAGCGCAGCCAGCATCCCGGCAGAGCACAAGGATGCTGACAGCTACTGGACGGGCGTCTACGTCGGCGCGCTCGGCTTCTGCTCGAACGTCGAGCTGCTGAATGAACTCGGCGTCGAGCCGCCTACATCGTGGCAAGACCTGCTGGTTCCCGAACTACAGGGCAACGTTGCGATGGCGCATCCCGCTACGTCGGGCACGGCTTTCACCGCCTTCTGGACGGTGGTCACGCTGAAAGCCGACGAGCTGGAAGCGGCTGAGGCGGGCACGGGCTACGACGAGACCGGCGCACCTACCGAAGCGGCGATGGATGCCGCCTTCGAGTACTTCGCCCAGCTTCACCAGAATATCCTGCAATACACCCGCTCCGGCGCAGCCCCCGGCACGATGGCAGGACAGGGCGAAGTCGCGGTCGCCATCATCTTCTCGCATGACTGCACCAAGCTCCAGGTTGAAGGCTTCGAAGGCATCCTGACGACCACCTTCCCCGAAGAAGGCACAGGTTACGAAATCGGCGGCATGGCGATCCTCAAGAACGCCCCCGAACTCGACGCCGCCAAGATGTGGTACGACTGGGCGCTCACGGCAGCCGCTCAGGAAATCGGGCAGACGGTTAACTCGCTTCAGCTTCCGACCAACCCCGACGCCAAAGTCTCGGATTTGTCGGTCAACCTGGCGGACGTGAAGCTGATCACCTACAACTTCCAGGCAGCCGGTGCGAACCGCACGGCGCTGGTGGAGCGCTTCGACTCCGAAATCGCGCCCACTCCTACCGAATAACAATTTAACTGCACCCGTTCTGTGCGCCGCTTGACGTGAGCGGCGCACAGAACCGCGTGGGAGTGGTCGAATGCAAGCCAGACTAGGCGCTTCACAATACCGTCGGGTTCGCCAGTTTGCACAAGACCCGCTGCTGGTGATTGTCTCCATCGTCATCATCGTTTTTGTATTTCTGGCGGTCATCCTGCCGCTCATCGCTACGATTGGCTTGAGCGGCTCGGAAGAAGGCTTGCCGCTGTTCCAGCGCTACGTCGGCGACCCCACTTACCAGACGATCATCGTGAACACGATTGTCATGGGTATCCTGGTGGCGATTCTCGGCACAGCCGTCGGCTTTCTCTTCGCGTTCGTCCACGTCAAGCTGGACGTGCCCTTCAAGCGCTTTATGCACATCGTCGCGCTGCTCCCGGTCATCTCGCCGCCGTTCGCCGTCGCCACCGCCATGATCGTGCTGTTCGGGCGCAGCGGACTGATCTCGCGCGGCGTGTTCGGCGTGCGCTACGACATCTACGGCTTGGACGGCTTGACCATCGTCCTCGCGCTGTCGTTCTTCACGATTGCCTATCTCAACCTGCGCGGCATGATGGAAGCGCTCGATCCCGCGCTCGACGAAGCATCGACCAGCCTGGGCGCGGGCAAGTGGCGTACCTTCCGCAAGGTGACGCTGCCCATGCTCGCCCCCGGAATCGCCAGCTCGTTTCTACTGCTGTTTGTCGAAGCCATCGCCGATCTCGGCAATCCGCTGGTGCTGGGTGGCAATTACGAAGTGCTGGCGACGCGCATCTACATCACGATCATCGGTCTCTACGACCCGGTCGGCGCAGCGGTGCTGTGCCTCATTCTGCTCATCCCGTCGCTGACAGTCTTTATGGTTCAGCGATACTGGATCAGCCGCGCCAGCGTCGTTTCGGTGACGGGCAAGCCAGCGGGCAAGCCACAGACGATCAGTAACCCGCTGGTGCGCTGGGGGCTTTTCCTGCTGGTGATGTTCATCTGCGTGCTGATCGTCCTGCTGTACGCCATGATCATCAGCGGCGCATTCATGAAAGTGCCCGGCGTCAACGAGACGTTCACGCTGGATCATTTCGACTTCGTGATTAACGGGCTGGGTCGCAAGGCGATGGAGGACACGACGCGCCTGTCGGTGATTGCGACGCCGCTCGCCGGACTCATCGGCATGATCATCGCGTTTCTGGTCGCGCGAACCCGCCTGCCGGGGCGCGCCGCACTCGACTTCGCCACCATGCTCGGCATCGCCGTGCCCGGCACGATCATCGGCATCGGCTATCTGCTGGTCTACAACAACCCGATCACCGTCACGCTGCCCGTACTGGGCGAAATCGTCCTGATCCCCAAGCTCACGGGCGGTCAGGGCTTGATCGGCGGCGCGGTGGCGATTGTGCTGGTGTACATCACCCGCAGCGTCCCGGCGGCGCTGCGCTCCGGGTCTGCCGCGCTCGCGCAGATCGACCCGGCAATTGAAGAAGCGTCGGTCAGCCTGGGCGCGGACAACGTGCGAACGTTCCGGCGCATCACCCTGCCGCTGATTCGTCCCGCGTTCCTCGCGGGCTTGATCTACGCATTCGCCCGCTCGATGACGACGATTTCCGCGATTGTTTTCCTGACAACGCCGCAGACCAAAATTATGACCCAACAGATTTTGAACGAAGTCGAAAATGGGCGTTACGGCAACGCCTTCGCCTACTGCACGCTCTTGATCGCTATCGTGCTGATCGCCATCGGCGGCATGTACGCGCTGATCGGCTCGCGCACAGGTGCGGAGCGCACGATTGAGGGGGGTGCATGATGACCGACATGACGCCGGAAGCGTCGGCGGACGTTCGCCTGAAGCTCGACCACGTTTCAAAAGAGTTTCAGGATCGCGGTGGCAACGGGACTGTGCTCGCCGTCAACGATGTCAATCTTGAGATCAAATCGGGCGAATTCGTCACGCTGCTGGGTCCGTCGGGGTGCGGCAAAACGACCACCCTGCGCATGATCGCCGGGTTCGAGGCTCCCACGCAGGGCAAAATCATCCTTGAGGGCAAGGACATCACCTTTCAAGCACCTAACAAGCGCGATATGGCGCTGGTGTTTCAGAATTACGCCCTGTTTCCGCACATGTCGGTCTTTGACAACGTCGCCTACGGGCTTCAGACGCGGCGGCTCTCCAAAAACGCGATCCGCGAAAAGGTGCTGGAAGCCCTGAAAATGATGAGTCTCGTCGGTATGGCGGAGCGCCGCCCGAACCAGCTATCCGGCGGGCAGCAACAGCGCGTGGCGCTGGCGCGCTCGCTGGTGACCGAGCCGCGTATCCTGCTGTTCGACGAGCCGCTGTCCAACCTCGACGCCAAGCTGCGCGTGCAGATGCGCAGCGAGATTCACCGTCTCCAGCGGCGGCTGAACATCACCAGCGTCTACGTCACGCACGACCAGACCGAGGCGATGGCGCTCAGCGACCGGATCGTCGTCATGAACAGCGGGCGGGTGGAACAGCTTGGCAAGCCCGAAGCGATCTACCGCTATCCGCGCACGCGCTTCGTCGCCGACTTCATCGGACGCGCCAATTTCATCGAGACGCGCGCCGAGACGATGGCGGATGGACAAGCCGCGATTGAGATTTTCGGCGAGCGGGTGATCGGTGTGAATCTGCCGGACGAGAAGCGCACCGGGCAGGCAATCGCCATGATTCGACCGGAGGCGCTGTCGCTGCGCCGCGATCCGGCGCTGCCGCAGGGGACGGTCGAACAGGCGATGTACCTGGGTTCGGAAGTCGAATACGTGGTGAATCTTCAGGGGCAGCCGCTGGT
>JAXLWE010000060.1:0-30746 GCA_046328655.1 Anaerolineae bacterium
GGCTGGGAGTATCGCTGGAACAGCAAATGGGTCGAGGAGAAGGATCGCCCCGGCGTCCACGAATCGCTGATCGACCCGATCAACCCGGTTTCGCAGCTCAAGGACGCGCGCTTCCCGTCGATGGTGCTGCTGCTGCTGGCGCGCCAGTTCGGTCACACCGATGGCAAGGGCTTCGACGCGCCGGGGTATCTGCGCGGGATTCACCACAATATCGGCTACTACATGTACCGCGACGGGAGCGCCGCCTATCGCCTGGAAGATGGCGTGAAACGCCCCTACGACAGTGAGCGCGCGATCATCGACGCGCACCCGGCGGTCGAAGGGCTGTATCTGTCGATTGCGCACGGCGGACACGGCATCATGACCTCCCCCGCTGCCGGGGAGATCGCCGCCAGCCGGGTGCTGGGGCGCGACCTGCCGCACCCCGCCTTCGCGGATTTCGGTCTCGACGTTTCGTGGGTTGAGCACGACGAAAGCGTCCTTTAGCCAGTTGAGCGCGTGGGACGCGGACACGTCTTTATCGGCAATGACTACGGATGATCTGAACGGGTAGAAAACCCAAGGAGAGAATAAATGCTTCCAGCTTATCGCAATGAACCGCTGACCGACTTCAGCCTGGCGGCGAACGCCGATGCGTTCCGCCAGGCGCTCGAAAAAGTCAAGCAGCAGATTGGCAAGACCTATCCGCTGGTGATCGGCGATCAGGAGATTGCGCTGAACGACACGTTCGATTCGCTCAATCCGGCTCGCCCGAAGGAAGTCGTCGGTCGGTTCGCCAATGGGACAGCAGCGCACGTCGACCAGGCAATCGAAGCAGCGGCGCAGGCGTTCGAGGACGGCTGGAAATCGACCCCGGTCGAAACGCGGGCGCGCTACCTGCTGGACGTGGCGGCTGAAATGCGGCGGCGCAAGCACGAATTCAGCGCCGTGATGGTGCTGGAAGTTGGCAAAAGCTGGAACGAGGCGGACTCGGATACCGCCGAGGCGATTGACTTCCTCGAATACTACGCCCGCGAGATGATGCGCATCGCCGACAGCAGCGCCATGCTGTCGCCGAGAGACGGCGAGCAGCTTCAGCTCGTCTACATCCCGCTCGGCGTCGGCGCGATCATCCCGCCCTGGAACTTCGCGCTGGCGATCCCGACCGGGATGGTCGCCGCCGCGCTGGTCGCCGGGAACACGGTGGTCTTTAAGCCCGCCGAGCAAAGCCCCTGGACGGGCTGGATACTGGCGCAGTTGTTCTGGGATCTGGGGCTGCCGCCGGGCGTGCTGAATTTCCTGACGGGTCCCGGCGAAGTCGTCGGCGCGCGTATGGTCGAGCATCCCCGGACGCGCTTCGTCGCCTTCACGGGGTCGAAAGAAGTCGGCGTGCACATTTACGAGGAGACGGCGAAGGTTCAGCCGGGGCAAATCTGGCTGAAGCGAGCCATCCTCGAAATGGGCGGCAAGGACGCTGTCGTCGTCGACGAGACGGCAAATCTCGACTCTGCCGCCGAAGGCATTGTGGCGGGCGCGTTTGGCTTTCAGGGGCAGAAATGCTCGGCGGGGTCCCGGGCGATCATCGTCGACGCCGTGTACGATCAACTGGTCGAAAAAGTGGTCGCCCGCAGCCAGCGCCTGAGCGTGGGCGCGACCGACGGATCGCCGCAGGTCAGCATCGGTCCAGTGGTTGACGAGGATGCTTTCAAGCGCATCCAGAAGTATCTGGAGATCGGCGCGCAGGAGGGCAAGGTGCTGCTCGGCGGAAAAATCGTCGAGACGGACGAGAGCGGCTACTTCATCGCGCCGACGATCTTCGGCGATGTCGACCGGAACGCGCGGGTGGCGCAGGAAGAAATCTTCGGACCCGTCCTGTCGGTCATCCGCGCCGCCGACTACGACGACGCGCTCGCAATCGCCAACGGCACGCAGTACGGCTTGACCGGCGCGGTCTACACTAACGTGCGCAGCCGTATCGAGCAGGCGCGCGAGACGTATCACGTCGGCAACCTGTACTTCAATCGCAAATGCACCGGCGCGATGGTCGGCGCGCATCCGTTCGGCGGCTTCAACATGAGCGGCACGGACAGCAAGGGCGGCGGTCCCGACTATCTGCTGCTGTTCACGCAAGCCAAGAGCATCGCCGAAGCGCTGTAACAAGACATACCCTCACGACGAGGCGGATCGCCGATCCGCCTCGTCAGAATCCCCTGTGGTCTGGTGGCTGCGCCGCCGTCTCCGCGCCAAAAGAATCCATAGCCGCATACCGGGTTCAATGCCGCGAATGACTTGCTTGACAAAAGCCAGCGCACGCGCTAGACTATCTGTACTTGTATATACAAGTATGATCAACAAGTAGCGACCAGCGATTAACCTGAGAACATATAAGACAGACGATGAATCCTGCTCAGAATTTTCAGCCCAAAGTGGTCGCACCGCGCGACGCTTTAGGGGACGCCTATATCCCATTGGGCGAAGAATTTCCAAATCTGTTCGTCATTACCCCGGACGTGCCGGGTTCGACGCGCGCAGTCCGGTTTCAGGAAGCCTTCCCGGATCGCTTTCTCAACAGCGGCGTTTCGGAACAGAACACTATCGGCATGGCGTCCGGTCTCTCCAAAGAAGGCTGGATTCCGCTGGTGGTCGGCTTTGCGATGTTCGTCGGCTGCAAGCCCTGGGAGCAAATCCGCAACAGCGTCGCGTATCCGCACCTGAACGTCAAGATCGTCGCTACGCACGGCGGCATCAACGTCGGTCCTGACGGCGTGACCGCTCAGGCAATCGAGGATATTGCCCTGATGCGCGCCATTCCCGGCATGACGGTGCTGGCTCCGACCGACGGGAATCAGGTGCTGCCGGTTCTGCGCGTGGCACTGGCGATGCAGGGACCTGTCTACGTGCGCCTTGAGCGCGCGCCGATTCCGCTGATCACCGACCCCGGCGCGCCGTTCACGATTGGCGAATCGCTCACGCTGCGCGAGGGAGATGACGCGACGGTCGTCGCCATCGGCGGCAGAGTCGCGGCGTCGTTGGATGCCGCCGAGCAACTGGCGCGGGAAGGCGTGCAGGTGCGGGTGATCAGCATGGTGTCGATCAAGCCGCTCGACCGTGAGGCGGTGCTGCGGGCGGCGCGCGAAACGGGCGCGCTGGTCGTGGTGGAAGATCACAACCGCTACGGCGGCGTGGGCAGCGCGGTCGCCGAGCTGCTGGCGGAGCATCGGCTGGGACCGCTGGAACAGGTCGCCATCAATGACACCTTCGCCGAAAGCGGTGAGACCGACGAGCTGTACGCCAAGTATCACCTGACCAGCGCCGACATCGCCGCCGCCGTCCGCCGAGCCATCGCGCGGCGCGATCAACTGGAGGCAAGACAGTGACAGGATCGACCGTCCACGAGCAGGTGAGTCTGAGCGAGCGCGCCCGACGGATGCGCCGTCACGTCATTCGCATGACCACCGCTGCCGGAAGCGGGCATCCTGCCCCCTCGTTTTCGATTGTGGAAATCCTGGCGGCGCTCTATTTCTCGGAGATGCGCCTCGATCCGGCGAATCCGGCATGGACGGAGCGCGACCTGTTCGTGCTGTCGAAAGGACATGCTGCTCCGGCGCTGTACGCGGCGCTGCGCGAGCGGGACATTATCTCGGATGAGATGATGATGTCGCTGCGGCAGCTTGGCAGCCCGCTGCAAGGTCATCCCGATATGCGGATGGTCGGCGTCGACGCTACGTCCGGGTCGCTCGGCATCGGGCTGTCGCAGGCGGTGGGGCGCGCGCTGGGACGCCGGAAGCGCGGCAGCGACGGACGGGTGTTCGCGCTCGTCGGCGACGGCGAATGTCAGGAGGGGCAAATCTGGGAAGCGGCGCTGGCGGCAGCCCACCTCAAGCTGGACAACCTGATCGTGTTCGTGGATCACAATCACTATCAGGTCGGCGGACCGATCAGCCAGGTGATCGAAGTCGCGCCGCTCGCGGATAAATGGCGGGCGTTCGGCTGGCGCGTCGAGGAATTCAACGGGCACGACTTCGACGACATCACGGCTTTCCTCGAACATTCGCGCGCGCGTCACGGGCAGCCGTCGCTGGGTGTGGCGCATACCGAGAAGGGGCACGGCGTATCCTTCCTGCGCGGCGGCAACAATTACCATGCCGAAGTCCTCAAACCGGCAGAAGCCGAGCGCGCGCTCGCCGAACTCGACGGCTTGAGCGGGTGAGCCGCCAAAGCCGTGAAAAGATGTGATAATGGATGAATATCTTGCAGCCGTAACTCTTGAGCGCGAGGGGACAGGCATGGTTGATAAGAATTCATCCGTACCACTCTATCTGCAAATTCAAAATCAGATCGTCGAGCAGATTCACCAGGGCGGCTATCCTCCCGGATCGCAGGTTCCCTCCGAGCTTGAGCTTTCGGCGCAGTTGAACGTCAGCCGGATGACCGCGCGCAAGGCGCTGGACGCGCTGGTCTCGCGCGGGATTCTGTATCGCCGCAAGGGGAAGGGGACATACGTCGCCGACGGAGTGGTCTCGTACAACCTGACGACGATGCACAGCTTCAGCCGAACGTTACAGGCGCGCGGCTACCGGGTCGATACCCGCGTGCTGGCGGTGGACACGATTGCTGGACCGCCGGAAATCCTCGAAAGCCTGAACCTGACCCCCGGCAGCAGGCTGGTGGTCGTCCGGCGCCTGCGGCTGGTCGAGTCGAAGCCCGCCGCGATCCACATCGCCTATCTCGATCACCGCATCTACGCGCCGCTGCTCAAGGTCGACCTGAGCACGCGCTCGCTGCTGGACGTCATGCAGGAAATTTCGGGCGTGTCGGTCTCGTACACCACCGACTCGGTGCAGGCAGACCTGGCGAACGGCGAGGAAGCCCGGCTGCTGGACATCGAACGGGGAAGCCCGGTGCTGCGGGTGGAAGGCGTCGCCCATTCCGAGTACGGCGAGCCGACGCGCTTCTCCAGAGCGGTGTACCGCGGCGACATGTTCCGGCTGAGCGTGCGCAATACGACCTCGCTGGCGGCGTCGCTGAATATCGCCGACGAGATGCGCTCATAGGAACGGCGGGATCGTTTTTTGATGACCTACCTCATGGGCATCGACGTAGGCAGCAGCGACTGCAAGGTCATGGTGACGACCACCGAGGGGCAGGTCGTTGCCAGCAGCGTCCAATCCTACCCGACCCATTACCCGCGCCCCGGCTGGGCGGAACAAAACCCGGAGGACTGGTATCAGGCTGCCTGCGCCGCCGTTCGCGGCTGCCTCGCCGCGATTGACCCGCGCGACGTGATCGGCATATCGGTCGACGGACCGGCGCACAACGTCGCGCTCATGGACGAAGCGGGCGCAGTCCTCCGCCCGACGATCCACTGGTCGGATTTGCGCAGCAAGCCGCAGGCAGACCGCCTCGATGCCGCGCACGGCGAGCGCATCTTTGCGCTCACGGCGACCCGCGCCAACCCGTCGTGGACGCTGGCTCAGCTTCTATGGCTGAAGGACAACCAGCCCGACATCTGGGCGCGGCTGCGCCGGGTGCTGGTCACCAAGGATTACGTGCGCTTTCGGCTGACCGGCGTCTACCAGACGGACATGTACGACGCCATCGGCACGCAGCTTTACGACCTGTATCGCGGCGGCTGGTCAGATGAGCTGTGCGGCCTGCTGGGGTTCGTTCCCGCATGGCTGCCGCCCGTGTTCGCGGCTGCGAGCGTCGGCGGCTGGCTGCGCGAGGCCGCCGCGCGCGATACCGGGCTGCTGGCAGGCACGCCGGTCGTGGTTGGCAGCGGCGATCTGGTGGTCGAAGCCTTCGGCATCGGCGCGGTTGTGCCGGGCGACTGTATCGTCAAGTTGGGAACCGCAGCCAACGTCAATCTCGTCACCGAACAGCCCTGCCCGTCTCAGCAGACGATCACCTACCGCCACGTCGTCGACGCCCACTGGTTCACGATCACGCCGACCAATTCCGGCGCATCGACCATGCGCTGGTTTCGGGATACCTTCTGCCGCCACGAAGTTGACGAGGCGGCGCAGCGCGGCATCAACGTGTACCAGTTGATCGACGAGCTGGCGCACGGCGCGCCGGTCGGCAGTGATGGTCTGCTGTTCCATCCCTACCTGATGGGCGAGCGCGCTCCCTACTGGGACCCGGACTTGCGCGGCGATTTCGTCGGCATCCGCGCGCACCACCGCCTGAATCATTTCGCCCGCGCCATTCTGGAGGGCGTCGCCTTTTCGATCCGCGACTGCTTGCAGGTGGTGGAGGCGCTGGGGCAGCCGATCAGCTCGTTCCGGCTGATCGGCGGCGGCGCGAAAAGCCATCTGTGGCAGCAGGTGCTCGCCGACGTGCTCGGTCAGCCGCTGCTGAAGCCCGCCGTCGAGGATGCCGCCTATGGCGCGGCGCTGCTGGCGGGTATCGCGGTCGGCGTGTTCCCCGATGCTGCCAGCGCCGCGCGGGTATGCGCGCAGAGCGAGGGGGTGATCGAGCCGGACGCGGCGGCGCACGCTTATTACGACCGCGCCTTCGAGCTGTATCAGGCGATTGCCCGCGACATGGCTGACTACAACCATCAGTTAGCAGAAATCGGCAAAGCGACGTGACCGTGCTGGATCGCCTGAATATCACCGCAGCCGGGTAGGGCAGAGACCATGAACAGCGTAACCGTAAAGACAACCCAAAAAGCCGAGATCGTCAACGTGACCGGGCTGGTCGCACCGCTCGTCGCCCACGTCGATGCCGGGATCGCGGTCATCAGCGTGCCGCACACCTCGGCGGCGCTGATCATCTGCGAGGACGACGCCGAACTGCGCGAGGACATCATCCGGGCGGCGCAGGAGGTGTTCGCGCCGCTGCGCCCGTTCAAGCATATCCGCAACGACAACCCGAACGCCGAAGCCCACCTGATCAGCGCGTTCGCGGGCACGTCGGTGACGCTCGGCGTCGAGAAGGGCGTGCTTCAGCTTGGGACGTATCAGAACCTGCTGCTCTTGGAGCTTGACGGACCGAAAACCCGCCAGCTTCAATGCTTCACGCTGGCGGGGGAACAGACGTATACCTGAACAATAAGCGACAGGCGTTACGCTATCAGATGCGGCAGGCACGCGGCGCGATGCCTTTGACGCCGGGGCGGATGCGGAACAGCGCGCCCGCGTGCGGCTGGGCAGCGCGCTGCTCCGGCGACAGCGTGCCGGTTGCTGTGTTCGTCGCCGAGGTGATGTATAGGTCTGTGTAATCCTCGCCACCGAAGGCGCAGCTCGTCACCTGACTGACCGGCAGCCTGATTTCGCGGTCGAGCGTGCCATCGGGGGCGTAGCGCCGCAAAGCCCAGCCGCCGAACAGCGCTACCCATACGTAGCCTTCGGCGTCAACCGTCATGCCGTCCGCCAGTCCTTCGGCTTCGGGAATCTCGATGAAGCGGCGCGGATTACTAAGCGTGCCGGGACCGGCGTCGAAGTCGTAGGCAAAGACGCAGTAGGCGAAGCTGTCGATGAAGTACATGGTGCGGTTGTCGGGACTCCAGCCCATGCCGTTGGGGATGTGCAAGCCACCGAGGACGCGCGTCACCGTGCGGTCGGCATCCATCCGGTAGAGCGATCCGCCGCCCGCGTGCAAATCCAGGGCGATTGTGCCCGCCCAGAAGCGCCCGGCGGCGTCGCATTTGGCATCGTTCATGCGTGTGCCGGGTTGGTCGGCTTCGACATCGGCGACCTTCGCCAGCGCCCCGTCGCGCAGCAGCCAGAAGCCGTCAGCCGTGCCCAACACCAGCCCGCCTGACTCGGCAGGCGCGATGGCGGCGACCGCGCGACCGACGTCGAAGCTGCGGTCATGCCCGGCTGCCGGGTCGTACCAGTGCACCATCTGACGCGGAATGTCGACCCAGATCAGCTCTTTGGTTTCCGCGTCCCAGCAGGGTCCCTCTCCGAGCATGGCTTTGGCATCGAGCAGCACCTCAAGTTCGCCAGTCAAGGTCTCTATCCTCCTGCATGTTCAAGCGCGGTGACGCGAATGTCCGACCATTCCGAGCCGACGCCGGTATGCTGGAACAGCCCGAAAGTCGCCTGTGTGAAGCGCGGCAGACTGGGCACGATCCCGCTGTCGTCCTCGTCGCACAGCCAGGTCTCCGGCTCCGGCTCGCCCGCCAGCCAGATGCGGAAGCGGGCGCGGTTGTGCCCCTGCTCGAAAATGACCTGATGGCGCACGCGATACGGGACGCTATCCTGCGCGTGGAAGATCGATGGCGGCTCGGTGAATTTCACCCAGCCTTCGGCGCGATGGGCGTTATCGCCGAACGAAATCCACGCGCGTGCTTCTCCGTCGAATTTGACGGTCGCCAGCCCGGCGGTCGAATAGCCCGGCTTGATGCCAATCGGCGGGTCTTCCGCCTCGTGGCGGACGAAATAATCGCTCAAGCCGAGATACTTGGCTTTGTTCGGCTGGTGAAAGACGATCTGGTAAGTCGCTTCCTGGCTCGCGTGGGGCGAGCCGAGCAGGAGCAGCGAGTCGGGGTCGGCGGGCGTCTCCGCGTGGATGACGTTGCGCGCCGGATCGATGGCGAACAGCCCATCGGCGACCTGCGCCAGTTCCTGAACGTCGCGGTAGCCGGAAAGGTCGCTCAGGTCGAGCGGCAGGGGCACGGGCGTCGGATCCCACGAGAACTCGACCGCAGCGCGGTCGACGATCTTGCCGTGATCTTCGATCTCGACCCGCACGCGGTTCTGACCCGTGACCAGTTCCGGCGAGTCGATGGGAATCTCAATGTTGAAATCGCCCAACCGCTTCAGCCGCAGCCCGGCGCGGCTGTCCTTGTAGGCGATGCGCCAGTCGATGGGCGTGGCGTACCAGCCTCCGTTCGCCCCGGCGCGCAGCGACAGATCGGGCACATGCTCGACGTAGAAGGCGACGGGCGCGCTGTCGTTCAGCCGGTAGGTCGCGCGTCGAACGGGCATCGCCGCCGCGTGCAGCCGCCCGATGATGTTGATGTCCTGATGCCGGTAGCGGAACTGCTGCCGCTCCCCGTAGACGAATTCGATGATCACGTCTGGCTCACCCTTCTGGCTGGCACAGGGATGGCTTCCGGCAGCAGCTTTTCCGCGCGCAGCTCCTCCCACATGTCATCCGGGATTTCCACCGCGAACAAGGCGGCGTTCTCGTCGATCTCCTGCACGGAGCGGACGCCAGTGATGACGCTGGCGACGGCGGAATGCCCCAGGGGGAACTGAAGCGCCGCCGCTTTCAACGGGACACCATGCCGCTCGCAGACCGCCTTGATACGCAGCGCGCGCTCGACGAGCGACGGGGCAGCCGGGACGTAATTGTAGAAAGCCGTGCGCTCCGGGTCTGCCAGAATACCGCTGTTGTACACGCCGCCCATCAGTATCGAGATGTGTTTCTCGGCGCACAGCGGCAGCAGCTCGTCCAGCCCGCTCTGATCGAGCAGGGTATAGCGCCCGGCGAGGAGAAAACAGTCGCAGTCGCTTTCCCGCGCGAAACGCGCCAGCATCGCCGATTGAGACATGCCGACACTGACCGCGCCGATCACGCCCTGACTACGCAGATCGTCGAGCGCACGATACGCGCCTTCCAGCGCTTCCGGGAAGTGATCGTCCGGGTCGTGGATGTGGACGATGTCGACGCGACCGAGCCGGAGGCGCTCCAGACTTTCTTCGAGCGAGCGCACCACGCCGTCGTAGCTGAAATCGAACACCGGGTTGACGGGGGGCGTGCCCTTGAAGAACGGCACGCCGTCGGGCGCCATGCTTGCGTCGAAAGGCGCGTCGCAGCGCAGCAGCCGACCGACTTTGGTCGCCAGGGTATATTCGCCGCGCGGGCGCGCCGCCAGCGCGCGACCTAGCCGCTGCTCGGCGATCCCGAAGCCGTAGACCGGCGCGGTGTCGTAAAAGCGGATACCGTGATTCCAGCAGGCGTCGACGACAGCTTGCGCGTCGGCGTCCGAGACTTCTTCGTACAGGTTTCCAAGCGGCACAGTTCCCAGCGACAGCCGGGACACGGTGACCGCCGTCCTGCCGACCTGGACGCGTTCCTGAGCGTTCATGGTGACTGCCGTGTAGATGCCGTTGACTCGGCTGCCGCACCGGACGCAACCGGCAGATCAGGGGCGTCAACTGGCGGCTCAGCTGGCCAGGCGGCGTTGTTCGCCTGGATGATCGCCAGGGTCGACGCCTGACGTTCGAGCACGGCGCGTCGGCGCGCGGCGTAGCCCGCCAAGCCAACCGACGTGATCAGCATCAAGCCGTTGAACAGCGGCTCGACGAAGAACTGCGCGCCCAACCCGGGCAGCCCGGCGACGGCGACAGCGAGGACGAACACGGCGAGATCGTGCCGCACGTTCACCGCCCCGGCTTCATGGACGTTGCGCCGAGCAGGGCGGCGGCGAAGGCGGGCAGCATCATGTCAGTCCCACCGATGCCTGACCGACACCGAGCCGGGAACCCAGCACCACGCCGCGAAAGCCGCCAGCGCCCCGGACGCGGCGAAGGCGGCGGGGACGAGCCGATTCTGCAATGCCAAGCAGCTCGGCGGCGCGCGGGTTCGCGCCCGCGACGTAGAGTTGGCGTCCGAGCGGCGAATATTCCAGCACGATGTACAGCACGATCCCGATGATCAGCACATAGATCGCGCCGACCGGAATGCCTTCTATAGCTGACGAAATGTTGCGGAATTCGCGCGGCAGCGTGCCCGTGACCTGCGAGCCGCCCGTGTACCAGTTGGCGATCCCGTACAGCACTGTCCCGCTGCCGAGCGTCGCTATGAACGAGTTGATCTTCACCCGCGTGACCAGCAGCCCGTTGACGACGCCCACCAGCGCACCGATGATCACGACCACGATGACCGCCAGCAGCCAGCCCATGCCGAGCCGCACCTGAAAGCCCATCACCAGAATGTGCGACAAGCCGACCATGTAGCCGACGGAAAGGTCGAACTGATTCGCCGCCAGCGGGATCATCACGCCCAGCGCCAGCAGCGCGACAATCGATTTATCGCTGAGGATGGATCGGAAGTTGAAGGCGGTCGGGAAGGTATTGGGGCGGAGTAAGCTGAAAACGATGATCAGAATAGCCAGCAGGATCAAAAGCCCGTAAACGGCGAGAATATTGAGCAGAGTCTGCTGCAGCGACCGCTCTCGACGCGCCGGGGCAGATTCCGATGTGTGCAACGTCATGCCTCTGTTTCCTTCATGCGTGCGCCCTCGGCTTTGGCGGAGGCGAACGCGATTAAATTCTGGTTGGTGAGCTGCCTGCCGCTCAACTCCGCGACGACACGTCCCCGGTCAAAGACGAAGCAGCGGTTGCATATCCGTGCCGCTTCCTGGAAATCCGACGAAATCAGGAGGATGCTCTTGTTGCTGTCGACCGCCTGCTGGAGAATCGCGTAGATGTCGGCGCGCGCCCCCACGTCGACGCCAGCGGTCGGCTCCTCCAGGATGAGCAGCTCCGAGCCGGTTTCCATCCAGCGCGCCAGCATCGCTTTTTGCTGGTTGCCGCCGCTCAGCGTGTTGACGATGTGCTCGCCGTCGCGCGGGCGCACGTCGTAGCGTTCCATGACGACTTCCGATTGCGCGCGTTCCCGACGCCCACCCACGACCTGCGTTATCCCACCTGCCATGAGCGGATTGGGGAAAATGTTCTCACGAACGGTCAGACCGGCAAGCACGCATTCTTCGACGCGCTTGCTGGAAAGGAGACCGATGCCCGCTTTGATGGCGTAAGCAACGCTCTTTCCCCGGTACGACTGCCCGTTGAGCCGGATCGCCCCGGACGAGTGCGGGAGATCGCCAAACAGGACGCGCCCCACGAGTTCGTGACCCGCGCCGCGCAGCCCGGCAAGCCCGACGATTTCGCCGCGCCGCACGTCAAAACTGATCGGTCCGTTGGCTTCGACGTACAGGTCGGTGACCTGCAGCATGGATTCGGTCGAGACGGGCGATTTGTGCAGCCCGAACTCCGCCACCGAGCGCCCGGTGATTTTCTCGATGAGATCGCGCGGGGAAGTGTCTTTCGCGTCGGTGATGGCGACAGTGCGCCCGTCGCGCAGTACGGTGACCCGGTGGGCGATGCGAAATACCTCGTCCAGACGATGGGTCACGTAGATCATCGCCATGCCGCTGTCAGCCAGCGCCTCGATGACCTCGAACAGGCGGGAAACGTCGCTTTCCGGCAGCGAGGCGGTCGGCTCGTCGAGCACGAGCACGTCCGCCTTCACCGCCAGTGCGCGGGCGATGGCGACCACCGATTTTTCGGCGGAAGTCAGGGCGCTCACCTGCGTGCGGGGATCGATGGTGCTGCCGACCGCTTTCAGCACCTCGGCGGCGCGTTCTTCGATGCCGCGCCACGAAATCAGCCCGCCGCCGTACCCCGCCACCAGCGCGATATTTTCGGCGACGGTCAGGGAGAGCGAGGGCAGAATCGCGGGCGGACCTGAGCCATCGACAAGACCCAAATCCTGATGGATAAAGGCGAGGGGTAGCTTCGTTCGGGCGAGGTCGACGAGCTGTCCGTTCCAACGGATTTCACCGCCATCCGCCCGGTACACCCCGGCGAGTATCTTGATTAAGGTGGATTTTCCTGCCCCGTTTTCGCCCAGCAGCGCGTGGATTTCACCCCGGCGGAGCGTCAGACTCGCGCTGTCGAGCGCCCGGGTTCCGGGGAAGGATTTGCTCAGCTTCTGTATAGAGAGAATATCGGCGGGGGTCGAGCTTGCCAGCCCAACCCCTCTCATGCCTTCAGGCATTTCGACTATCCCATTCCCACGTGATAATTCCAGTCCGGCGGCTCTGGCTTACTGCGTGCTGCCCGTTGCCCAGATGTCGGCATAGTGCTGCTTATAGTCGTTGCTGGGGATGAACAGGTTCTGGTCGCCACCTTCGAGATCGATGTTGTCTTTGGTGACGACGTAGACCGGCAGCACCCAGCCGCTCGGCTCCTCGCCGTGCATGGCGCGGTTCAGCTCATCGACCGCCTGATAGCCCTGCAGCTCCAGCGGGGCAGGCACGGTCGCAACCTGATACTGGTCGCCTTCCCGAATGCGCTGGTAGGCGGAGGCAGTCCCGTCAGCCCCAACTAATTTGACCTGATCCGGCGCGACACCGCCAGCCGTCAGCGCGGGCACGGCGAAATCGTAGTAGTAGTCGGCGATGGTCATGACGTAGAACGGGTTGCTCCCCTGATTCTGAACCCACGACGTGAACAGCGGCGCGATGCGGGTCGTCACTTCGGCGAGCGGCGAGTTGGCATAATCGACCAGCGTGCAGCCGGTGCATTCCTGGAAGCGCTCGACTTCGGCATCCGATTTTGCCACCGAAATCGCGTAAGTGTGATCGGTGAGGACATAGCCAATCCCCGCGCCATTCGAGTCCGCGATGACGTAATCCGCCAGCGCATGACCGATCTCGGCAGTGCTCTGCGCGACGTTCCAGAACAAGCCGTCATCCGGGAACGCGCCCGCGTCGGTCGTCGAGTGAATCCCGACAATCGGGATGCCCGCCGCCTTGGCGTCAGCGTACGCGCCCGCGAACAGGTCGGTCTGGATCGCGCCGGTGACAATGCCGTCCGGCTGGAGGGCAATCGCCTGATTCATCGCCTGAAGCTGGGCGTCGGTCGTGCCTTTGCCGTCCAGCACCGTCACTTCCCAGCCGACACTCTGCGCGGCAGCCGTCACTGCGTCCGCCCAGCTCTTGACCGCAGGATTATTCATGTCGATGGCGACGAACACGACCTTCTTGCCGCTCTCAATCGTCGGTCCCGACGTGGGACCTGCCCATTCAGTGATCGGGGCGGTGTTTTTGGCGGTGTTGGCGATTGCCTGAGCGACCACGTCGACCGGGGCGGTCGCTTCCGGCGTCGCATCCTGACCGAAACTGACGCTCGCGTAGCTCAGGGTGAGCGCGAACAGCGCGAAGGCGACGACGAAAGACCGGAGATATTTTTGGCGAGTACGATTGGACGTTCCGAATTTCAACATAAACAATGCTCCTTGAGGTATCAAATTGCAGTAACCCTTTGCAGGACTGTCCGGTTGAGTCGACGACTTATCTCCCTTCTACCTGTGGAAGCATCGGTCTCGTTCAGGCACGAATCCGGCTGTGGGACATACTTGTATATACAAGTACAGATAGTGTATCGTCAGTGGATGCTTCTGTCAAGTAAGTCATGGATCGGAAACACGACTGGGTTCGCCATTGGGTGACTCTGGTTTTACAGGGCGGCGTTCGGTCGAGAGAATGTATCGGGTTGCCGCAATCCCACCGACTGATCGCAAACGAATTGCTTGACAGAACCCTGGCACATCCTTATCATACGTATTAGTGATACGAATTAGTGCGCGAAATCTCGTCTTATTTCTGCTAATGCGATTGCTGCCATGACTGACAAACCTGTGTTGAAGAAAAAACCCACTCAAGCCGATGTCGCCAGAATCGCTGGCGTATCGCAGGCGACGGTATCCATCGTCCTGAACAATAATGCCGACGCATCCATTCCCGCCGACACCGTTCAGCGGGTCTGGGACGCGATCAACCAGCTTGGCTACGTGCCAAACCGGGCGGCGCAAACGCTCCGCACCCACAAGTCCTACACTATCGCCGCCATCATCCCCGACATCACCAACCCCTTCTATCCGGCATTCGCGCGCGGTATTCAGGATGTCACGGAGAAGCAGGGTTACAACCTGGTGCTGTATAACAGCGACGGCGAAGCCTCAAAAGAAGTCGAGTGCCTGATCTCCGCCCAGCAGAGCCACGTGGACGGCATTGTCGGCGTGTTCTTTCACCAGCACGTACACGACCTCAAGCCGTTTCTGGAAGCGAGCATACCGATTGTTCGCTTCGAGCCGTCGAGATCGCAGGCGGGCGATCTGCCGCTGGACAGCCTGTACGTCGACAACGAAGCGGCAGTCCGCGCGGCGGTGCGCTTTCTGATCGAGCGCGGGCATCGACGGCTCGCCATCGTGACCGGCGACGTAGGTCCCGCCAACGCGCGCCTGCAGGGTTTTCGTCAGGGGCTGGTCGATCATCAGATCGCCGACGAGCTGATCATCGAGAGCGCGGACTTCACCGAGGTCGGCGGATATGCCTCGGTCGAAACGCTGCTGAGCTGCCAGCCGCGCCCGACGGCGGTATTCGCCGCCAACGACCTGCTGGCGATTGGCATCATGCAGGGAGTTCAGGCGGCTGGGCTGCACGTGCCGACCGATCTCGCCATCGTCGGGTTTGACGACATTCCGGCGGCGCGCTACGTCACCCCCACGCTGACCACCGTCGCGCAGTTTCAGGAGCAGGTCGGCAAGCGCGCGGCTGAGATGCTGCTGGAACACCTCTCGGCTTCACAGCCGTTTGGCGGGCGTTCGATAGAAATGCCCTATGAACTGAAGGTCAGGGCATCCACCTGACGACGCAGACCATCTGAGCCGATGTAATTCCAGCAGAAAGGAGCCGCCGCAAACTGCCCGGATATATTTCGACAACCCAATCACCTATCGCTCATGTGAAGAATATTCCTAAGAAAGTGAGACCCCACATGCGATTCTTTCAGCGCCTTTTTCTGATCGTCCTGATCACCACTGTCCTGAGTCTGGGCGCGGTCAGCGCTCAAGATCAGCCGGTCACGCTCAACCTGTGGATGTTCCTGGACAACAGCGGCTTCCTGCCCCAGGTCGTCGAAGCGTTTCACGCGCAGTATCCCAACATCACGGTGCAGATCACGGATGTGCCCGAAGGGGACTACATCACCAAAATCGATACCGCGATCCTCGCCGGTGAGCCGCCAGACATCGGCTTCCCCTACGTTCAGCGCTGGATCAAGGCGGGCTACCTGCTGTCTATCGACGACGCGATGGCAGCCAACAACGTGAGCCTGGATGACTTTAACGCCGGCGCGGTATCGAGGAACTGCATGGCGGACGGGCACGTATACTGCCTCGGCTCGTTCACGGGCGGCTCGCTGCTGTTCTACAACAAGGATTTGTTCGACGCCGCAGGTGTCCCCTATCCGTCCGCGACCGAACCGATGACGATTGACGAGTACGCCGACCTCGCCAACCGCTTGACCGTGCCCAGCGACAACATTGAGGAGCGCGTCTGGGGAGCGAATGCGCCGAATCCCTGGTGGTTCGACATGCGCGACTTTTTCAGCGAAGACGGACACACGGCGCTCGGCTACGTCGACGACGCAGCGACGACGCATCTGTTCCAGGTCATCGGCGACATGTATGCCAGCGGCAACGCCCTGACGGACGCTGACATGAGCATCGTTTCGTTTGAAGATTTGCTGGCGACCGGGCGGGTGGCGATGGCAGTGACCGACACAGTGGTCGCCCAACCCCTGCTGGAAAACGCGGGCATCCGCTGGGGCGCTGCCCCGCCGCCTGTCGAACAGGCAGGCGATCTGCCCTGGGTTTATACCGGATCGGACGAGCTGGCTGCCTTCAGCGGCAGCGCCCACCCGGAAGAAGCCAAGCTGTTCGTCATTTTCTACGGCACCGAAGGCAACCGGATTCGCTTCGAAACGTCCGGCGATTTGCCGCTGAACATGAAGTTGGCGCAGGAACTGAACTGGGCAGGCGACAGCGAGGGGCGTCAGGAAATGTTCGCGGGTATCCAACTCTCGCGCCCCAGCCTGTTCATCCCCGAATGGTTCACGGTGATCGAGCCGCTCAGTGAAGCGATCAACCTGATGGTCGAAGATGGGCTTTCGGCAGAAGAAGCGCTCGCCGAAATGGCTCCGGTCGTTCAGGATACACTGGACGAAACCTGGGAGACCTGGGATCAGATTCAGTAGATCGCATGGAGAAAAATCGTGCTGTGAGGCAGCCCCTCACAGCACGGACTGGAGTGATCGCACATGCAGCTTATGAGAGCCTCATCCGGGCGCGAGCGGGGCGGCGGGCGCGGGAAGCTGGGGGTGCTGGCGCTGCGCGAAGAACGCACCGCCTACCTGTTTCTGCTGCCCTGGCTGATCGGCTTGGTGGTTTTCGTCATCGGACCGATCATCGCGTCGCTGTTCATCAGCATGACCGACTGGAACCTGCTCAACCCGCCGCGCTGGGTGGGGCTGGCGAATTACGAGAAGATGTTCTCGGATCGGGACTTTTACAACTCCATCAGCGTGACGCTCAAATACGTTGCCCTGTCCGTCCCGATATACATGGTGACCGGGCTGGCGATGGCGCTGCTGCTCAACCAGAAGCTGCGCGGCATGTATGTTTTCCGCACGATCCTGTTCATGCCCTCGGTGATCGCGGGCACGGCGGTGGCGGTGCTGTGGTCGATCCTGCTCAACCCGGATGTTGGGGTTGTCAACCAGGTGCTGCACTCGATAGGCATCAACAGCCCACCGCGCTGGCTCGCCAGCCGCGACTGGGCAGTCCCGGCGGTGGTTCTGATGGGGCTGTGGGGCGTGGGCGGCGGCGTCATCATCTATCTGGCGGGGCTGCAAAACATCCCGCCGCACCTGTACGAAGCCGCCGCGATAGACGGGGCGAATCCGCTTCAGAAGTTCCGCCACGTCACGCTGCCCATGCTGACGCCGACGCTGTTCTTCCAGTTGATCACGGGGCTGGTGGGCGCGTTCCAGGTGTTCGACGTTGCCTACGTGCTCACGGGGCAGGGGGCGCGCTCCAGCGCCCTGCTGTTCTACCTGCTCAACGTCTATAACGAGGGGTTCAGGTCGGCGCGCTTTGGCTACGCTTCGGCGCTGGCGTGGGTGCTGGTGATCATCGCCGCTGTTGCGATTCTGATCCTGTTTCGCACGTCGGAGCGCTGGGTTTACTACGAAGGCGAAAGTGAAAAGGCTGAATGATGCAGCAGTCCTACTTAGCCCAACCCCATGACGATATGCGCGCACGGCTGCGCCACGATGCCGCGCCGCTCGTGCGCAGAAGCATCGGCAAGGTGCTGATCTACGCGGTGCTGCTGCTGCTGTCGGCTTTCGTGCTGCTGCCGGTGTTCTGGATGCTGACGGTCGCCCTGAAGCCGGACAACACGCCGGTGTTCACCGTGCCGCCGCAGTGGTTCCCGACCCAGTATTTCGAGTGGCAGAATTTCGTCACTGCGCTGGCTGACCCGGTGCGCCCGTTCTGGCGCTATACCCTGAACACGCTGCTCATTTTTGGCGGCAACGTGGTCGGCACGCTGTTCTCCTGCACGCTGGTCGCCTACGCCTTCGCCCGGCTGCACTTTCGCGGCAGCGGTCTGCTGTTCAACATCCTGATCATCACCATGCTGATTCCCTGGCAGACGATGATGATCCCGCAGTTTCTGCTGTTCCATAAGCTGGGCTGGTACGGCACGTTTCTGCCGTTGATCGTGCCGTCGTTCACCGGAAACGCCTTCTTCATCTTCATGATCCGCCAGTACATGCGGACGTTCCCGCGCGAGCTGGACGACGCCGCCAAGATCGATGGCTGCGGCTTCTTCGGAATCTTCTGGCACATCATTCTGCCGCTGTGCGCCCCGGTGCTGGCGGTCGTGGTGGTGTTCATGTTCCTCGGCTCGTGGGGCGATCTGCTGGGACCGCTGATCTACCTCAACAACAACGACCAGTTCACGATTGCCATCGGGCTTGCCAATTTCGCCACCCGTGCCGACCCCAGCACCAATCTGCTCATGGCTGCCAACCTGATCATGATGATCCCGCCGATCATCATCTATTTCGTCGCGCAGGAAAAACTCATTGGCGGTATCGCCTCGGTCGGCTTGAAGGGATAATAGACAGGCGGCTGCAGGTGCTGTTGAACCATGTTTGAACCACTCATGAAAGCGAAGGACGATGTCAATTCGTAAGTCAATTCAGGATGATTATCTGGAGCGGGTGTATGCCGGAGTACTGGGCAAGATCATCGGCGTGTATCTGGGGCGTCCATTCGAGGGCTGGACGTATGAGCGCATCATGGCGGAGCTGGGGGAGATCGACGGTTACGTCCACGAAAAGCTGGGCAAGCTGCTGATCGTCACCGACGACGACATCTCCGGCACGTTCAGCTTCCTGCGCGCCATGCCCGACTACGGCAATACGCTCGACCTGACTCCGGCGCAAATCGGGCAGACGTGGCTCAATTACATCATCGAGCGGCGCACGGTGCTGTGGTGGGGTGGCATGGCACAGTCGACCGAGCACACCGCTTACCTGCGGCTCAAGCACGGCATCCCCGCGCCGCGCAGCGGGTCAATCGCACTCAACAGCAAGACGGTCGCCGAGCAAATCGGCGCGCAAATCTTCATCGACGGCTGGGGCATGATCGCGCCCGGCGACCCGGAGCTGGCGGCTGATCTGGCGCGGCGAGCGGCGAGCGTCAGCCACGACGGTGAGGCGATTTACGGCGCGCAGGTCATCGCGGCGATGGAAGCGCAGGCGTTCGTCGAACCCGACATCAACCATCTGCTGGACTGCGGCACGTCGCTGATCCCGAAAGATTCGACCATCTATCGCCTGATCGCCGATCTGCGCGAGTGGCACGCCGAGCTTCCCGACTGGCGGCTGGCGCGCGAGCAGGTCGCCGCCTATTACGGCTACGACAAATTCCCCGGCAACTGCCACATGGTTCCGAATCACGCGCTGATCATCATGGCGCTGCTCTACGGCGAGGACAACTTCCAGAAAGCGCTGATGATCGTCAACACGTCCGGCTGGGATACCGACTGCAATTCCGGCAACGTCGGCTGCCTGCTGGGGATCAAGAACGGGCTGGCGGGCATCGACGCGCAGAAGGACTGGCGCACCCCGGTCGCCGACCGGCTGTACCTTTCGACGGCGGACGGCGGGCGCGCGGTGACGGACGCCGTGCGTGAAGCCATCGAGATCGCCAGCGTCGGGCGGGCGCTGCGCGGGCTGCCGCCAGCCGCGCCCAAGCACGGCGCGCGCTTCAACTTCGATCTGCCCGGCGCGGTGCAGGGTTTCCAGCCGGACGGCGGCTCGCTGACGCTCGAAAATGTCGCCGGGCACAGCCGGGATGGGTCGCGCAGCCTCGCCCTGAAATACGCGGGCAGCGGCGCGTGCGCGTCCACCCCGGTGTTCATCCCACCGGAAGCGGTCGACATGCCGGGTTACGAGCTGTTCGCCTCGCCGACGCTTTATCCCGGTCAGACGGTGCGGGCGCTGCTGACCGCCGACGCACAGAACGCCAGCCCCGCGACCGTGCAGCTTTACCTGAGCGCTTACCAGCCTAACGGCGATCTGCGGACGATTGAAGGGGCGGCATGTACGCTCGCGCCGGGCGAAACGGGCGAACTCGTGTGGACGATTCCCGACACCGGCAATGCGCCGATTGTCAAAATTGGCGTGCAGGTGAGCGAAACCGCGTCCGCCGGGACGGTATACCTGGACTGGCTGACCTGGGACGGCAGCCCGGACGTGACGTTTAGCTGTCTCGACGGTCTCTACTGGTCGATGCCGCGTCCGCTGTGGATGCGCGCCTGGGTCAACGGGATCGACCAGTTCGACCCCTGGCGCTCACAGGCGCTCGACCTGATCCAGAATGAGGGGCGCGGGCTGGTCTCGCAGGGAACGCGCGACTGGAAGGATTATTCGGTCAGCGCGCCGGTCTACGTGTACGTGGCTGCCGCCGCCGGGATCGGGGCGCGGGTGCAGGGGCTGCGGCGCTATTACGGGCTGCTGCTTTGCGCCGACGGCAAAGCGCGGCTGGTCAAGGCGCTGGACGGCGAGACGACGCTGGCGGAAATCGACTTCGCGCTGGAGCAGGATCACGCCTATGATTTGAGGCTGGACGTGAGCGGAACTCGGCTGCGCGGCTGGATCGATGGTCGGCAGGTGTTCGACGTGGCGGATACCGACCGACCGCTCGACGGCGGCGCGGTCGCGCTGATCTGCGAGGAAGGGCGCATGTCCGCCAAGACCGTATCGGTGAAACCCTTGTCGACGTGAGGAGCGGAAAACCCCTTGCCAGCATCCATACAGGACTTTGCGGAGCAGCGCCGGGCACTCGCCCACGATGCCCACCGACCCAGTTATCACTTTGTTGCGCCCGCCCACTGGATGAACGACCCCAACGGCGTGATCCAGTGGGGCGGCAGGTTTCACCTGTTCTACCAGCACAACCCCCTGAGCGCCGAATTCGGCTTGATGCACTGGGGGCACGCTATCAGCCAGGATTTGATCCACTGGAGCGACCTGCCGACCGCGCTCACCCCGACGCCGGACAGCCCGGACGAGCGCGGCTGCTGGTCGGGGTGCTCGGTCGATAACGGCGGCGTGCCAACGCTCGTGTACACGGGTGTTCGTGGAGCGCGCTACGAGGTTCAGACTCAGTGCCTCGCCACCAGCAGCGACGACCTGATCACGTGGGAGAAGTACACGGGCAACCCGGTGTTGAGCGAAATCCCGGCGGAGTCGAAGCAGAATTACGATTTCCGCGACCCGTATGTCTGGCGCGAGGGCGAGAGCTGGTATCTCGTTCTGGCGTCGCGGATCGTCGGCGTCGGCGGGGCAGCCTTCCTGTATCGCTCGCCCGATCTGATCCACTGGGAATACCTGCATCCCCTACTGGTCGGCAGCATCGAAAAGACCGGAAGCGTGTGGGAATGCCCCAGCTTCTTTCCGCTGGGCGACAAGTGGGTGCTGGTGGTAGCGGGCAAGGGCGCGGGCATCCCGGTCACCGTGTTCTATTTCGTCGGCGAGTATGTTAACCAGCGTTTCACGCCGGAAAGCGAAGGCGTGCTGGATCACGGCTACTTCTACGCCCCGTACACGATGCGCGACGACCAGAGCCGCCGTCTGCTGTGGGGCTGGCTGCGCGAAGGGCGCAGCGAGGCGGCGCACAGCGCTGCCGGGTGGGCGGGCGCGCACGCCATCCCGCGCGTGCTCAGCCTGCGCGACGATCACCTGCACATGGAGCCTGTGCCGGAGCTGATCGGTCTACGAGGCACGCAAGCCGATTTCGCTGATATTCGACTTGAGGGCGAGGACGTGGCGCTGGATGTTGAAGGCTTGGCGCTGGACATCACCGCCGAATTCGAGCCTGCGGGAACGGTCGGGATTGCGCTCGCCTGCGCCCCGGACGGCAGCGAGCAGACGCGCATCACCTACGACCCGGCAGCGCAGCGGTTGACCGTCAACCGAGAGCGATCCAGCCTCGGTTCGGGGAATGAGACGTTCCCGACCGAAGCGTCGCACGCGCTGCCCGGCGAACCGCTGCGGCTTCGCATCCTGCTGGATGGGTCGCTGCTGGAAGTGATCGCCGACGGTCGAACCAGCCTGTGCAGCCGCATCTACCCGTCCGCGCCGACAGCCGGGGGATACGGCTGTTCGGGCAGGGGAAGGTCAGGACGATGACGATCTGGCAAATGCGCTCGATCTGGGCGGAATGACGCCGATCACCCGTCGAGCGGGCTGACGGCGACGTTGTCGAAATAGATGAAGCCTTCCTCGCAAATCAGAGCGATTCCGCCGCCGCTCAGGGCGTGGTCAGGGTCGGTCGCTTCAATCACGGGCTGGTCGTTAACGTAGCCGACCAGTCTGCTGCCCTTGACCCGCAGCTTCAGATCGTAGCTGCGCTCAAAAGCCCAGCCGTGATCCACCTGCGCCAGCACGGTTTCGCCGTCCAGCACGCGCACCAGCCGCGCCTGATTCTGGTCGAGCAGCATGGCGTAGTAGCGGCGCAAGCCCTGCACCCGCACCGCGATTCCGCCCGTTTTGCACAGGCGCGGGGCTGCCGTCGCCGCCAGTTGATAATCCGTCCAGTCGCGCGTGCCCTGAATGAGCAAGCCGCGCCCCTCGTTCTGGATCAGGCGATAGGACTCGGTCCAGTAGTCCCGATGATTCAGCCGCTCGTCCGAGTCCAGCGCGTGAATCCAGGCTTTCTTCCAGAACACGGGGTTCTTGCGCCTCGCCTCCTGCCCGGTTTCGGTGATCCGGGGGCGGTTGAGGGTGAGCCTCGGTGTGCCGTCCCAGGTCAGATAATCCAGATACAGCGTGCCGCTGACGCCATGCTCGCCCGTGATTTCCACGCCGATGCAGGCGATAGGCTGACCGTCCAGATCGGGCATCGTCCACGACAGCGATGCGCCAGCGCCGGGCGCGATCCGCACGCTTTCGCTTCTGATCGTCTCCTGTTCGTCGTCGTCGTTGTAGTGCCGGGCATACAGGCAGGCGGTGACGGTTTCGCCATTGGCGGTGTCCGCGCACAGGCGAGTGGCGACCGTCTGCCCCGGATAGAGCGTCGGCGATGCCAGCAGCCGATAGCCGCGCTGATCGAAATAGGTGGCGATCTCCTTCGATGGGATGAACGTGAGTGTGGCGACTCGCGCCGTTCGCCCGGTTGCCAGCCGGTGATAATGGATGGCAAGCGACCGTTCGCCGGTTTCGCTGTAGCCCGCCGCATTTTCGACGGTGGCGGCGTCGTTTGATTCTGCTTCCGTCGCGGGTTCGAATCCCTGAACCGAACCGGGCAGGCTGAAGTGATAGCGTGCGCCATTCTTGGGAGCCAGCGAAGCCAAGCCGTGCAGCCTCCGCCCGATGTTGACGATCTTGTAGGTTTCGGTCAGGGCGTCGCTGATGGCGCTGCCACCGTCCGCCGTCGGCAGATACAGGCGATCCGCGACCGGCGAGCGCCAGTCGGGTCCGCGCTCGATGCCCGCCAGCCCGTTCTTGATGCCCATGATGCAGCCGACGTTGCCGGAGTTGCAGTCGGTATCCCAGCCGGAGGTGTTGGCGATCATCAGCGCTTTCTGGAAGTCGTCGTCGCCATAGAGCAGGGCAAAGATGATCAGCGCGTGATTCGGGACGATATGGCAGTTGCCGCCGTAGCTGTTGTACCCGTACTGGTCTGCGATCCGCTCGCGGGTTTTGCGCCAGTCGGGTTCGGCGGCACGCCAGTCGCGCAGATCGGCGATCAGGCGATAAATGATCGAATTGGCGGGGATGAGCGACACCGCCGTGTCGAGCAGCTTATCCAGGTTCGGCTCGACGAACGCCTGCGCTTCGATGGCGGCGACCACCTGCGCGCCGTAAATCGCCTCGCCGTCGTGGCTGACGCTCGCCGCCCGCCGTGCCAGATCAGCCGCCAGCGCCGGGTCGCCGGGCGCGACCAGCGCCCAGCCGTCGATGAAGATTTGCGAGCCGATCTGCTCCGCCGTCAGCTTGCCGTTGAGTTCAATCGAGCCGCTGCGCGGCGCGCGGATGCCATGCTTGAGGCGCAGATAGGCGGTATGCTCGGTTACGTCGCCGATGCCGCCCCACCAGAGGATTGTTTTCCCCTCGACAATGTAATTCAGCCACGTCTGCCCGATTTGCGCTGGAGTCAGGTCGAGCGTATTGCCGTAATCCGCCAGCGCGCGGACAAAGGTGAACGTGCCGGAGAGATCGTCGTCGGTCACGATCAGCGGGACGCCCAGCGTGTCGTGGACATAGTAGTTGATCTCGCCCAGCCGCTTCATGATGCCGTCATACGACCAGCCTTCGACCGGACGCCCCAGGTAAACACCGATCATCTTGCCGAGCACCCCGGCATATACTCGTTCGAGGTAATCAGCGGGAATGGTCATGTGTGTCGCTCCTGGAACTGGTCGACGGGAATAAGCTGCGCGTGACGAATCCGGCAGTTGGGATGTTATCGTAGCCGGGTGATAAGGTCATTGACGCGCAGCTAAATTACGGGTAATGCCGGGATTTGTCAAGGCATACGGTTAGGGGGCAGCCTCCGCGACTTCAGGCGATAGCTCGATAATCGGCATCACAGTCGGGGCTTCGACAGTAGGAGGCACAACCGTGCTGGTCAGCAGCGACGTGCTCGCCGCCATTGTCACACTCACGTCGTCCACCGTGTCTATGCGATGGAGCACGCGCGGTTGGGTTCTTACGTATCCCGAACAACCAGTTCCGGTTGCAGCAGCACCTGTTCTCCGCTCTGGTCGTTTTGTTCGATCTTCTGGATTAGCAGGCGTGCGGCGACGGTGCCGACTTCGCGCATCGGCTGGCGGACGGTCGTCAGTGGTGGGTCGGCATATTCGGACGCGGGAATATCGTCGTACCCTACAATTGCCACGTCTTTGGGGATGCGCCTCCCCGCTTCGCGCAGCGCACGCATGGCTCCAATCGCCATCTGATCATTGTGTACGAACAGCGCGGTGAACGATTCGCCATGCTCCAGAAGCTGGCGCATCGCCTGATGACCGCTCGAATACGACCAGTCTCCATTACTCACCAGTTGATTGCTGAGGGATATGCCTTGCGCTTCCAGTTCCAGCCTGAAGCCTGCGCTGCGATCATTGACCGATTTCCATCCGGCGGGACCCTCGATCATGGCGAAGCGTTTGTGACCGGCATCCAGCAAATGGCGCGCCGCATTCAATCCCCCCATCCGATTATCCACGTCCACGACGGCAAGCTGTTCGCTGGAAATGTGATAATTCCCCGGCACGATGACGATGGGCACGCCCGACTGGTTGAGTTCCACGAAGCGCTGGTCGTCGGGTTCGGAGCCAGCGCGCGCGAACAGAAATCCGGCGACGTGCTGTTCGCTGAACAGCCGAATGTATTCCGGCTCGTCCTGCGAATTGAGTGCCGGGCTGCCGAGCATGAAGAGGTAGCCGTGTTCGCGCGCTTCCTGTTCCGCACCCACAATGACCTGCGTGAAAAAGTAATCGCTGAAGTCGGACGTGATCAACCCCAGTGTCCGAATCCGGTGCGATGCCAGGCTGCGCGCGATGGCGCTCGGCTGATAGCCCATCTCGCGCATGAGCGCCTTGATCCGGGCGCGCGTAGCGGGCGAAACGTCCGGGCGGTCATTCACCACACGTGATACGGTCTGCGCGGATACGCCCGCCGCCCGTGCCACGCTGTCGATGTTTACTCGTTTGCTGCTCGCCATCGCTTATCGCTTCTTTCACGCTGGAAACCGGCAGCATATCCCGGCTGGTGCGTATCTCTCAAGTTAGGCTAAAGTGTTTGCGCTTGCGGGTCGAGCGGCAGCGTGATCGGCTTGCCCCCCTCCTGCGCCGATTGCTGAATAGCGAGAATGATTTCCTGATCCAGACGCGCCTGCTGCGCCCCGTAACTCGGTTCCATATTGGAGCGTACCGCATGTACCAGACTCATAATACACCCGGCGACGCCAATCTCGTCGTCGTGCCACTGCGGTTCGCGCGCCGTGTCCGGCAGGCGGAACGGATTCTCCCATCGAACAATCGGCAGATCGGGATCGCCCGTGTGAGCGACCAGCGCTTCCAGCCTCCCGCCGTCGACGCGCTCCCAGCGGCGCTCCAGCGTGATGAAATTCGGCGCTTCGCCGCCCTGCGCCAGCAGGGTCAGCCACTCCTGCACTTCCAGCCCGCGACTGATGGTGATGCCCATGCCCTTTTCCGCCAGGAAGCGACTGCTGCGCCACCAGCGCAGCGGCGAGTCGTAGCCGATGTCCGTCCAGTGAAAGACGCCCAGCCGTCCATCGTCGAATTCGATCAGCCCATGCTCCTGCGTTTCGGTGCGCGCCCCGCGCGTGTCCGCCAACCGCGACCAGTGGGGGGCGAGCGTCATAGCGATGTACCGACCCTACGACGCGGGCGGGCACGGCGTCAACGGCAGGTAGCTGCGCATGACGCTCACGCCGTGATAGCCGTGCCCGGCGAAATCGTTGAACGACGAATACACTCGCCCAAACAGCCCCGACGCGGTAGTCGCAAGCGATCCTGTTCCAGCGGGCGGCGGTGAACTGCTCCGCCACCTCGATTTTCAGCCCGCGCTCGGCGGCGGCGCGGATGATTGCGTTGGCTTCGCTCAGCCGGTGCGCGATTGGTGTCTCCAGCAAAACGTGCAGCCCGGACTCCACCGCCATCAAGCCCACCTGCCCGTTCGCATGGTAATTCACGGCGACGATGCCGATGTCAGGCGCGGTCTCGCGCACGAGCCGTCCCCTGTCGACGTACCAGAGACACACCGAACACGCCCAGCCGGGCAGCCGACTCCTCGCGGCGTCCCCAGGCGGCGACGACCTCGACTTCGCTCGTCAGCCGCGCAGGTTGGTGGCGTAAATGCCGTGCGCGCGCAGCGCAGTCCCGATCATGGCAAGTCTCAGCGGCGCGGCAGCTTCATGGTATGCGCGCTCTCACCCTTTCCAGAATAAGCAGATCGTGGGGTTCAACCGGAGTCACGCCAGCAGCGTCCGCCCGGTGAGTACATTTCGATAGGGCACGTCAACTGAAGCGCTCGCACCTGATCCGAATGATTGAGGGCGAACAGCAGGCTTGCGCTCGCTCTGCCCGCGCTCCGTGATTTCCAAGCCACCGGCATTTGACACCAGCGGATCGACACCGGCGATTTGGAAGCAGCCAGCCGAGCAGTGCGCAGCAAATCCTGCCCACCGAAAGTGCCCAGATAGACAGCGTGCCCATCACCGACCCGACGCCGCGTGATCGCCGAGGCAATCGGCATAGAAATCCTGTGCATAGACGCCGATGGCTTCGGCATCCACAGGGCGCAGTACGTCGCACCACAGGTCGGCTGTCACCGGCGGCTCGTCCGCCAGTTCAGCGCGACAAAGCAGATCTGGTTGCTTTTGCCGGGGGGCAGCGAATCGTACTCGTCAACTTCAACGCCGCACAGTTCGGACAGCAGCCCCGGCAGCGGCTGATCGACCACCCGGTTCGCCTCGTCCTTGACACCGCTGCGCGCCGTCACCAGCAGAACACCGCCAGCGGCGGTATAGCGGCGCAGATTGGCGGCAATTGCCTCAGTGACAATGTGCAGCGCTGGCGCGACGACCAGCCGGTATGCCGACAAATCGGCGTCCGGCGAAACGATGTCGACCGGTACGTGCGCCGTATGCAGCGCCCGGTAGATTTCGGCGATGTGGGATGGGTAATGAAACTCCGGATTCTGCCCCTGAATCTGGAACGCGAAGCGCGAGTCGTAAGAGAGGATTATGGCGACGCGCGGCTTCGGGCGGGTCTGCTCCAGCCGATCCGCGAGCGCGGCGATCTCCACCCCCATGCGGCGGACTTCCTCATAGCGCCGCCCCGGTCGTCCATGATGATCCAGAATGCCGTGCCAGTACTGCTCCGTCCCGAAGCGCGCGGTGCGCCACCGGAAGAACAGGATGCCGTCCGCGCCGTGAGCGATGGCTTGATATGCCCACAGCCGCAGCTCGCCGGGGCGGGGCGTCGGCGCGATGATGTCCCACCCGGCGGGTCCTGCCTGCTGCTCGATCACCCAGAAGGGACGCCGCTTCAACCCTCGCATCGTGTCGTGCCCGATGGCGGGCAGCATAGGGTCGGGCGCTTTGGTCATGTTCCACTGGAAGCGCGGATAGTTGTCCCAGGCGACGAGATCGAGCGGGCGGGCGAGCGCGAAGTAATCGATCTGGTCGTAAGCGAAGCCCATCAGGTTGTGGGTGATGAATTGACCGGGGCAATGTTGGCGCAGAACGTCGATCTGCTTCTGCTGAAACGCCACGTAGGAATCCGAGCAGAAGCGGAAGTAATCGAGCGCGAGACCGGGATTCGGCGAACCCGCCGCTGCCAGCGGAACCGGAATCTGTTCCCACTCCGTGTAGATGTGGCTCCAAAAGACCGTTCCCCAGCGCTCGTTGATGGCGTCGAGCGAGCCGAAACGGTCGCGCAGCCAGTTCTGGAAGGCAGCGGCGCAGGTCGGACAGTAGCAGCGGTCGCCAAACTCGTTGTCGATCTGCCAGCCAATGACGGCTGGATGCCCGCCGTAGTGCTGCGCCATCTGCTCGACAATTGCGCGGCAGTGATCGTGATAAGCCGTATGATTGGGGCAGTATTCGCGGCGCAGCCCGAACGTGACCCGCCGCCCGTCATCATGCGATATAAGTCGGGATAGCGCTGCATAAACCAGGGCGGTGGCGAAGCCGTCGGCGTCCCAGGACAACCTGCATACCCGTGACTCGCCAGCAGGTCAATCGCCCGGTCCAGCCAGTCGAAGTTAAACCGCCCCGGCTCCGGCTCCAGCTTCGCCCACGCGAATTCCGCCAGCCGGACGACGTTGAAGCCCGCCTCCGCCATGAGCCGCGCGTCCTCGCGCCAGCGGGTTTCCTGCCAGTGTTCAGGATAATAGTCAACACCGAAGTAGAACACAGTCGTCTCTCACCCGCGCCTCAAACCGCACCGGCAGCAAAACTTCCACTGACATCCCGGCTGCCCGGAGCATTGACAGGCGCGCAGGCTGCCCGCAGCACGTCGACGAGCGCATGGCGTGGCAGGCAGTTCTCGAAAGCAAACGACTGCATCATGGCGTCGATCTCGTTCTCGCTCATTCCGCGAAACTGGTCGGCGAAGGCTGGCAGCAGCATCTGGGACAGCGATTCCTGACACACCGCAGCGTAAAGCTCGTCGCTTACCGTCCGCCAGTCTCCCGGCAGATCGCCAGCCATCTGCCGGATCGTCTCGCCCAGGTCAGCCAGCGGGCGGTTGATCGCCGTCGGCAGGCGCTCGATCCAGAAATCGCAGCGCAGCGCCGTCTTGACGGTGCGCACGGGGCGCGTCCGCTCCATCCATTCGGATGCCGGATCGAGTGTCAGCAAACCCATCGCCCCAATGTCCTTGTAATGCCAGAGCGTCCAGTGATGGTTCAGCCGCTCCATGATGCCGACCATGTCGGCGACGACCTGCACACCGGCGCTTTCGCTGCACTTCCCGTTGAAGACCGAGCCGAACTCCCCCGCCCATGCCGGGACGCCGTACTGCTGCATGAACGCCGCGCGGTCGAGCAGGCTGCTTTCCAGCCAGGATCGATCATAGTCTACGTCGTCGATCCGCGCTGGATAGGTGCCGGTTTCGAGGACGGGTTCCGGGTAAAAGTGGTAGCCATAAGCGGTATTGTCGTCAAAGGGCGGCTCTAGCTGGTCGCAGCGCTGGGCATAGCGGTTGCCGTCCAGAAAGATGATGTGCCGGGAATCGACCAGACGGATGATCTCGGTCGCGCGGCGATAATAGGCGTGCAGTTGAGGCAACTGTGACGCCGAGGCGACCGGCTCGTTGAGCAGGTTGTAGCCAGCGACCGTCGGCTCTGCGCCGTAGCGCTCGGCAAAGGCTTTCCACAGCGCTACAGCGCGATCCTGGAATCCACGCTGCTCCCAGAAATGGGCGCGGTGACCGGGATTATCGCAGTGCCAGCCGGGGCTTTGCCAGCCGGGGACGGCGTGCAGGTCGAGGATGACGCGCACGTCGTGTTTCGCCGCCCAGCCGATCAGACGGTCAAGCCGGGTGAAGCCCGCTTCGAGATACTGGAACGGCGCGTCGTCGCTTTCAAAATGGCGGTAATTGACCGCCACCCGCACGACGTTCATGCCCAGGCTGGCGATATAGGCGAGGTCAGCCTCGGTGGTGAAGTAATCCAGAAAACGCTCGAAGAAGAAGCGCCCCTTACTTTCTCCAAGTACCGCCGCCACCGACCGGCGAAATGCTGATTCGTTCGCCGGATGCCCGGTGACGAAATTCTCCATGTTCATCCACCCGCCGAGGCACAGCCCGCGCATCCGCACGACCTGCCCCTGCGCGTCGATGATGTCGCTGCCGCTTACGCGCCAGTAATCCTGTTTCGTCGCCATCATAACGCCCTAAAGCTCGATGGCTTTTCCGGTGCGGGCGGATTCCTGAAGCGCGAGCGCGGTTTTCAGAAATTCGCGGCTCAGGCTGAGCGGCACGACCGGCGCTGCGCCGTCGATGACGCACGCTTCCATCGCTTCGACTTCCTGCTGCCAGGGGTTCGAGGCGGGCACGACGATCTTCTCGACGTTGCCGTCGCGGTCGCTGACTTCGATGATCGTCTCGGAACCCGGCTCGCTGCGGGTGTTCA
>JAXLWE010000061.1:0-30294 GCA_046328655.1 Anaerolineae bacterium
TTCTCGTGGAGAGTGTCAATGATTTTGCGGGCGAACAGGTGACAGTGACCGCCCGTCCGTCCGGTGATCAGGTCGCCGTCGACCACTACATCCGCGTCGGTGTAGATCGCGCCCATGTTGACCACATCGCCATACAGGTTGTTGTGGCACGTCACCCGCCGACCGCGCACCAGCTCCGGCTTATACGAGCACAGCCACATACCGTGACAGATGATGCCCTTCACGATATTCGGCTCGGCAAAAGCGCGCGCCAGAAACTTCACCGCTGGAGATGGATCATGTACATCTGGAGTATACCGCAGCCTATCCGAAACAATTGCTGAAGGAACGATGATCGCCGAAAAACTGCGCAGCGTCTCGTCGCTCATATCCTCGAAGCTCTCGTGGCACTCGAACGGAGCCTTGTACTCGTGTCCGGTGAACGTCAGGTACGGCTGCCCCCACAAACGACTGAGGAAATGCAGCTCGATCCCCTCCTCAGGAAAGCGATGCTCGTAGTAGAAGATTTCCTTCTCGTAGTAGTCGCTTTCGATCAAGACTCCAACTTTTTTGCCCTGCAAACTCATGGATGTTTGTCCCGGTGTCTATGTGCGAAAATGCGATGGAGAGGCTAAGCCTCTCCATCGGAAAGCTCGACTACTGCACCCCATTCGCCTTCTTGATCAGGTCGGAGACCTTTTCGGCGATCATCAGGATACCGGCGTGGCAATTGCCCGACTGTACGAACGGCATCACGCTGGCGTCGGCGACGCGCAGCCCATCGACCCCATGCACGCGGCAATCCGGGTCGACCACCGCCATCGCGTCCAGCCCCATCTTGCACGAGCCAGCCTGATGGTGATACGAGTCGGCGCGCAGCTTGACGAAATCCTCAAGCTGCTTCTTGGTCTTGACGCGCGGACCGGGCAGCAGCTCCTTGCCGGTGATCCAGTCGGAGAAGGCTTTAGCATGGAAAATATCGCGCCCGATCTCAATCGTCCTGACCAGACGATCCACGTCCGACTGAACGCTCAGGTAGTTGGCGTTGATCAGCGGCTTATCCATCGGGTCGGCGCTGTTCAGGCGAATCCAGCCGCGCGAAAGCGGGCGGACGACGCCGGGCAGCATACTGACCGCGTTCGGGTTCTTCGCGCCGACGATGATGTCGAACGGCACGTGGACGAATGCCATTTGCAGGTCGGGACCGACCCAGCCCGGATCGGACTTGACAAACATCGCCGACTCGCTCATGTTGAGGTTGGGCGGCGGCACGGGGCGGGTCGTCTCGTAGATCAGCCCGGTCAGCACGTGATTGTGGAAATTCTCGCCCACGCCGGGCAGCGCCACTTTCACGTCGATGCCGTGCTGCTTCAGATGCTCCGGGTTGCCGATGCCGGAAAGCAGCAGCAGGTGCGGCGATTCAATCGCGCCGCCGCAGACGATCACTTCCTTGTCGGCGTAGACCTTGATCTTCTTGCGCCCCTGCTTGTACTCGACGCCGGTGCAGCGATTCCCCCGGAACAGCAGCCGGGTGGCATACGAGTTGGTGCTGAGCGTGAAGTTCTTGCGCTTGCCGAGGATCGGCTCGATGTACGCTTCGTTGGCGCTGTGGCGCTTGCCGTCCTTGATGTTGATGTGATGCCAGCCTGCGCCAATCATGTCAGGACCGTTGAAGTCGTCGGTACGCGGATAGCCCAGCTCGACGCAGGATTCGATGAATGCCGCCGAAGTCGGGTTCGGGTTGTGGTTCTTGGCATTGATCACGCTGATCATGCCGCCATGACCCGCCCAGGGACTGGTGTCGTCCTCCTGGTCTTCCATCTTCTTGAAGTACGGCAGTACGTCGTCATACGCCCAGCCGGGCGCGCCATTGTATGCCCAGTTGTCGTAGTCCGAGACGTGCCCGCGAATGTGCATCATGATGTAGAAGTCGCTCGACCCGCCGACAACCTTGCCGCGCGGCTCGTAAACGCGACGCCCGTTGAGCGCGTCCTGAGGCGTGCTCAGGTAGCGCCAGTCGATGTCGGTGTTCCACAGCGTAGGCCACGCCGCCGGGATGCGCACGTTCTGCGGGATGTCGCCCGTCCCGGCTTCGAGCAGCAGGACGCGGGCGTCACGAATTTCGCTGAGGCGGTTGGCAACGACCGCACCCGCCGCACCCGCGCCGACCACTATGTAATCGTAAGTGTCGCTCATCGTCCCTCGCCTACCCTTCGCTTATCTGCCGCAGGAACGGGGCAAATGGCTTGGAGTCGTGGAAGTTCTGCGCAAAGACGATCAGACCGTCGCTGATCTCAAGATAGAGCGTCGCCTCCGCCTCGATCTGCTCGTCGGGATACTTCATGGCTTGCGCGGAAATGTGCGAAATCGCCACCGCCTGATTACCTTCGACGATGAAGTGCCGGGGGATATTGATGAACGACTTGTAGGCTTGCGGGAAGCCAGCCATCATCGGGCGAATGGTCTCGCGTCCCTCGATGCGCCCGGCAAGCTGTTCCACGTAAACCATATCCGCGCTGAACAGGTCACACCAGGCGTCCCATTTGCCCGCGTTGGCGTATTCGAAATATTTCTCGATGATTTCCTTGCTGGTCATGCTGTCCCCCTTAGCTCTGCGGATTAAGCTGCTGCATCATCGACAGCATATCGACTTCGTACCAGCTTTTGACGATCTTACCGTCCTTGATCTCCAGCACGCCGATTTCCGTCCATTCGGCGCGGCGACCGCTCGGCGGCATCCCCATCAGCGGCGCGCCGACGTGCGTCCCGCTCTGGACGAAACGCGCCACGACCTTGTTGTCGTCCGCCATGATCATGTCGATGATCATGTGGTAATCCGGCATGGCACTGCGAAACATCGTCACCAGCATCTTGACGCTTTCCGGTCCCTTCGGCAGATCGGGCGCGCTGGGGCTGAAGTGATCCGCCGAGAACAGCTCGTCCGCGACCAGCAGATTGCCCTTGTTCCAGATTTCCTCAATCATGCGGCGCATGATCGCTTTATTCTGCTCAACGTTCGACATTCCATTATCCTTTCATCAGTCCGTATGCAATGAACGCGCCCGCGCGCTCAGGCGGTCGCGGGCGAAACCATTAAAGCAATCAGCCGCCTGCCGAGCCGAACGGCGGGATGACGCCTAACTGCTGGAACAGGCTCAGATTGTCCAGGTCTTGCCAGCGCTCGGCGATTTTGCCCTCGCTGTTGTAGCGGAAGATCGCCGTGCCGCTCCATTTGACCTTGACCCCGGTCGCCGGAACCATGCCGAGGAAATTGCCCAGGTGCGTACCCGACTGGATGCCACGCACGGCTGCCATGTCGTCGTCCATCACAATCTGCTGAACGTCGAACCGCAAGTCGGGAAACGCGGCGGTGAAGGTTTTCCACAGGTCGATGAACGCCTGCGCGCCGTGCAAGTCCTGAAAGCCGGCGCCGCCGTAGCTGACGAAATCGTCCGCCAGCATTTCGCGCAACACTTCGATGTTGCCCTTGTTGGTCTCGTCGTACATCCGCTGGATCGCTACTTTGCGTTCTTCCCTGATACTCATCGTTTCGCATCTCCTGTGCAGAATGGGTAGCCTGCGCGTAACGGCACATCCGCCGTTTGATTTCAGAGTGAGTCAACCACCGATCCCAAGCTGACCGAGCAAACCGAGCGTATCGAATTCCTGCCACCGCTCGATGATCTGCCCGTCGCCGAAGTGGAAGATGCTGCATCCTTCCACTTCCACCGTCCGCCCGGTCGGCGGAATATCCATGAACACGCCTTCGTGAGTTCCTGCCAACGTGAATCGGATAGCGACGACATCCTCCTCGGCGATCACATCCTGAATGAACATGTAGAGATCAGGGAACGCATTGTGAAAGAGCCTGACAGCGAGCTTTGCGCCCTCTGGACCTACCGGATATTCCGTGTAGCTGGGATCGATGCTCTGCGGATGGATGAGCTTATCCGCGACTTCCAGACGCCCCTTGTTCCATACGTCGTGGATCAACTGGCGCACCGCCGCGACATTTTCCTGATAGGTCGTCGTGACGCTGCCGGTGGCAACCGGGCGCGACCGAACCGGAGGCTTCTCGTACCAGCCGGGAATCGCGCCCATTTGCTGCATAATGGCAAGCGTATTGATATTGCCCCAGTGTTCCACCAGCTTGCCTTCGACGTACAGCCCGATGTGGATTTCTGTCCAGCTCATGCGCTTGCCGGTCGCCGGAATCGGACCCCAGGGACCGAGATGGGTCGCATGGGCAACGATGCGGTGCACGACCTTCTGGTTTTCGCCGATCAAGTCGTTCGTGGTCAGATGATCCACGTCGTAATGCAGGTCGGGGAAAGCCGTGCGCAGCATGATGACGAAATCCTTGAAGCCCTGACGATTGGGCGGGAACTGCGGCGGCATCGGGATGTGCTCGACGTAGTCCTCAGCAATCTCGATGTCCGCGATTTCGATCTCACCCCGGTTCATGATGATTTCGGGGATATGTCGAAATCGCCGCTTAAACTCGTCAGTGTTTTTCTGCATTTTTCGTCAGAGCCTCACCCGGCTTTCAAAGCAATTTTGAACGCGCGCCACCTTAGCCGCGCGGGGAGAACATCCTCCGTCAGCCCATGATCCCCATCTGCTGGAAAACCGTGAGCAGGTCGAAGTTGATCCAGCCTTCGCTCACCTTGCTGTCGCGCACGCGGAACATGCGCGTGCCCGTCCACTTGATCACCTTGTTGGTGGGCGGGAGACCGAGGAAATCGCCCTTGTGCGTCCCCTCGATCACGCCGCGCCCGATGACCATATCGCCTTCAGCGATCAGGTCTTCGAACGTGAACCACACGTCCGGGAAGGCGTCAGAGAAGATTTTGTACGCCGCCTTCAACCCTTCGCGCCCCGGCTGCTGCCCCGGAATTGGGTCGTGGTCGAGAAAGTCGGGGACGACGAATTCGTCAAAGGCGTCGTAGTTCTGCATGTTGACTTCGTAGACGTAGCGCGCGACGATGGCGCGGGCTTCGTCGAGCGAGCCGGGTTCCGGTTTCGCGGTAATCTGTTCGCGCAGCCCGACCAGATCAGGCGCGCCGTAATGCTCGACAATCTTGCCTTCCTTCAGGCGGAACATGCCGAACGACGACCACGCGATGCGCCGCCCCGTCGGCGGAATCCCCATGAAGGGGCGTCCGAGGTGCT
The DNA here is from genome assembly GCA_046328655.1 of Anaerolineae bacterium. Lineage (GTDB taxonomy): Bacteria > Chloroflexota > Anaerolineae > Aggregatilineales > Phototrophicaceae > Flexifilum. The sequence goes on from JAXLWE010000061.1 coordinate 5,152, forward strand.
GCGCCCGCCCGGTCACGCGCGTGCCGATCCAGTCGCCTTCTTCGGTCATGTTCTCAATCGTGAAATGCACGTCCGGGAACGCGCCCCGGAACATGCGGGCGATGCCCGCCGCCTGCTCGTATACCGTGCCCTGCGCCGCGCCCGGAGGCGCGGAATGGTCGACGTATTCGGGATGATAAAGCTCAGGGATAATGCTCACGTCACCCTTGTTGATCACCTCGTCGACGTACCGGCGGTAAACCTGTTTCCCCGCTGACTCACCCATCTCGCTCGCCTCTCCGTTGATCAATGCCCACCCGGTTGAGCCGGGACAGCGCCCATCTGCTGCATCAATGCCATCAAATTGAACATGCTCCAGCGCTCGACGATTTTGCCGTTCTCGACGCGATAGTCGTCAATGCGCAGCACTTCAACCTTTTTGCCGGACGGCGGAACCTGAAGATACTTCCCCGACTGCGTCCCGGTCATGCGCCCGACGTACATCACCCGGTCGTCCTCTGCCACGACTTTGACCATCTGCGTGTGGAAGTCGGGCATCGCCTGGCGGAAGTTGTTGACCGCCTCGACAATCGCCTCGCGTCCCCGGTCGGGCAATTCACTGGCGCGCATGGCGGCGTGATCCTTGAACTGCGCCGAGAACGCGGCATTAACGAAATCCATGTTGCCCTTGTTCCACACTTCGTCATACATTTGCAGCACAAGCGCTTTATTCTGATCCTTTTCGGATGCCATACTTACTTGCTCCTCTTGATGTGACAGCAACCGTCCTAAGCCGTAGGCACTGCGCCGATCTGCTGCAGAATGGTCAAATTGTCGAAGTCCTGCCAGCGCTCGATGATCCGACCATCTTCTTCGAGAACACGGTAGATGATCAGCCCCGTCCATGTGACTTTCTTGCCGGACGGGGGGACATCCATCAGTACACCGGTATGCGTGCCGCTCATGGTGATACGAGCACCGACGCGATCCCCCTGCGCCAGGACGTAGTTCTCCGTCACGGTCAAATCCGGCAGCCCGACGGCGAACGCGTGCATCGCTTCGACCAGCGCAGCCTGCCCGATCTGATCGCCCAGGATGGGACCCAGGTGATTGACGAAGTCCGGTCGCATGATCTCGTAGAACTTGCCGAAGTCTTTAGGCGTTCAGGGCTTCGTGGAAGCTGTGCACGAGGACTTTGTTGCGCTCGATGGACGTGGTCGGCGCGGACGCCTGCGCAGAGTCTTGACCGGGCGTCGGAATAACGCTCAACTGCTGCAACATGGTCAGCGCATCAGAATCCTGCCAGCGCTCGACGATCTTGCCGTCGTCATCAAACCGATAGATGATCAGCCCCGTCCACGAGACTTTCTTCCCGGTCGGCTTGGCACCCATATACTCGCCAAGATGCGTGCCGGAGATCGTCGCCCGCGTCCCCACACGATCCCCTTGCGCGACAACGAAATCCTCGCTGATGTGCGTCAGTCGGGCATCGCCTTATAGAAGGCTTCGAAGAGTCGACCAACGTCTTCACGCCGATCGGATCGACAACCGTACCGGTGTGATTGACGAAGTTCGAGTGGGCAAGCTCGAATAATGCGTCACGGTGCTTCGCGTTCATCGCCTCGTGAAAGCGGTGAACAACGTCGCGGTTGCGGTTGACGCGCGCCTTTTCAGGATCGGCGGCAGGCTGCTGGTCAGGCGACGGAATCGCGCCCATCTGCATGAGCATCCCCAGCATGTTCAATTCTCCCCAGCCTTCGGTGATCTTCCCGTTCACCACCCGGTCGATACCGATGCTCGTCACTTCGATCTTCTTGCCGCTCGCCGGGATGTCGCCGAAAGGACCCGTGTGCGTGCCGCGCCAGGTCATGCGAATGGTCGACAGGTCGCCCTCGGTGATGATGTCGTCAATCGTCATGCGACCGTCCGGCATCGCCGCGTGCCACGACTTGACCATATCTTTGGGTCCGTTGGGTCCCATCTTGATCTGCTGACCGCCCGCCCCGTGCGCCGTGAAGTTGTCGTCGACGTACTCGTACACGATGTCGTAGTTCTTCTTGTTCCACAGCTCGTCGAACCAGCGCTCCCAGTAGCGGCGATCCGCGTCCGCCGATCCGTTGGCTGCCCCGCTGCCGCGCCAGACCGCATCCGCGCTCTCGTCTCTCACCGCCGCCGCCTCGGTCTGCGCCGCCGCCATCTGCGCAATCGCGCCGCGCATCAGGTCGTTCGAGCGCTCGATGACGCGCGCGTGCTTGTCGCTGGTCAAGTAGACGAGATCGGGCATCGGCACACCAGCGATGCCCCACTCCTGCTGCGGCGTCTCCTGAATGATGGTGTAGACGAACGGACGCACGACATCGCCGAGGATGCCGACGAAGGTGTTCGTCAGCTCGACGATCAACTGCTTCTTCTGCTCCGGCGTGGCAACCACGTCCTCGATAAACTGCACCGTGATGATTGGCATGTCACGTCAACCTTTGCTTATCAGTAAAGCAGCACACCTCATCAAGCTTCGCCGCGCCAAATCTTGTCGGCGCGTTCGGCAGAAGCATCGGGCTGCGACGCGCCGTTCTGCGAGGCGCTGCTCTGCTGCTGCATCTGGGCGATCGCGCCGCGCATCAGGTCGTTCGAACGCCCGATCACCTGCGCGTGCTTGTCGCTGGTCAGATAGACCAGGTCGGGCATCGGCACACCGGCGATACCCCACTCCTGCTGCGGCGTCTCCTGAATGATGCAGTACACGAACGGACGCACGACATCACCCAGAATTTCGACGAATTTGTCCGTGAGTGCGATGATAAGCTGCTTCTTCTGCTCCGGCGTAGCGACCACGTCCTGGATAAACTGCACCGTGATGATTGGCATTTCTTCCTCTTTCACCTGTACCTACAGACGATATTTACAGCCCGCTCTGGCAGGCGACTAGTTGCTCGGCGCGGGGATCGCGCCCATCTGCTGGAGCATCCCCAACATGTTCAATTCCCCCCAGCCTTCGGTGATCTTCCCGTCCACCACCCGGTCGATGCCGATGCTCGTCACTTCGATCTTCTTGCCGCTCGGAGGAATATCACCGAACTTGCCAGTGTGCGTCGCGCGCCAGGTCATGCGGATGGTCGACAGGTCGCCTTCGGTGATGATGTCGTCAATCGTCATGCGACCATCCGGCATCGCCGCGTGCCATGCCTTGACCATGTCTTTGGGTCCGTTGGGTCCCATCTTGATCTGCTGACCGCCCGCCCCGTGTGCCGTGAAGTTGTCGTCGACGTATTCGTACACAATGTCGTAATTCTTCTTGTTCCACAGCTCGTCAAACCAGCGCTCCCAGTAACGGCGATCTGCGTCGGCACGGGCAGCCGAGCCGTTTGCACCGTTGGCGCTTGCCGCAGTGCCGCGCCAGATGGCATCTGCCTGCTCGTCCTTCGACGCCGCTGCATCCGCCTGCGCCGCCGCCATCTGAGCAATCGCGCCGCGCATCAGGTCGTTCGAGCGACCAATCACCTGCGCGTGCTTGTCGCTGGTCAGGTAGACGAGGTCGGGCATCGGCACGCCGGCGATACCCCACTCCTGCTGCGGCGTCTCCTGAATGATGGTGTAGACGAACGGGCGGACAACGTCTCCGAGGATGCCGACGAAGGTATTCGTCAGCTCGACGATCAACTGCTTCTTCTGTTCCGGCGTAGCGACCACGTCCTTAATGAACTGCACCGTGATGATTGGCATCGCATCTCGTCCTTTTTCAAATCGAATTGTTCAAAAGCGCTCGCAATAAGAATCTTACAATAAATAACAGAATCCTGCGGCTGAAAGCGGAGCAAACACAGAGTCTCGACTTTCAGCCGCAGTCAAAGAATTTTTGGACTAGGCGCGGTACGACCAGAAATGATCGTACTGGTCAGTTCCGTCGCCGAAGATGCCGCCCTTGCCAGCGATAACCTTGCCGTTCCGCCAGCGCAGAACGTGCGCCACGTCGATGTTCAGCTTGACCTGCGGCGCACCCGCCCGCGACCCCTGATTGTTGGTTACGTCGGTCGAATACTCGTCGTTGGTCATCACGGCGATGGCTTGCATCCTGAAGCTGCCACCGGAAAGCTCGCCGACGCGCTTCATGAAGTTGATGAATGCCATCCGCCCGTGATACCAGCCGGAGAGCGGGTTGTGACCGGGAACCAGCCACACCATATTCTCGTCCCAGTACTGGGACATGATCTTGTCGTCCAGAGTGCCCAGCGCTTCATAGGCTTTCTGAACCATTTCGGGAGTTACGTTAGCCATGTTTTGCGACCTCGACTTTTACTTGCCTGCAAGGCGCGCAGGAATGCCCTTGAGCGGGAATTTCCACCAGAAGTAGGCATCCACTACGTGCTGACCGCCGGTGTGAACGCGCACGTCGAACAGCTTGCCGTCCTTGAAACCGTAGGTCGTGCAGGTCGGGAAGTCGACCACGCGCCCGTCATCATACTTGGCGTGCCCCATGTGCTTTTCGACAATCGTGCCGTCGTCCAGCTCGCCGATGTGGATATCTTCAACCCACACACCTGCGCCGCGCAGCGCCTCAAGGAACGCCGCTGCCGCAGCAGCGCCTTCCATACGTCCCGACATGGGATGGTGCCCTGGCATCGTCCAGGTCATGTCCGGGTGGAAGCATTCCTTGATCATGGTGTCGAAGTCACCCTTGGCGAAAAGATCATAATACTGGAAGACCACGTCTCTGTTTGCCATGTCTCTTCTCTCCATTCGCTGCAAATCAACTTAGTACATTTCAGCCGATTGGCTGTTTACCACCTGCTCAACCACTCGATTGAGCGCATCCAGATTATTTGTCGTCAGCCAGGGGCGATAAGTGTCGCACGCTCGCCTACGACTTATCAGGATGCGCTCGCGCAGCCTGCATCCCGTCCCGGTTACAACGAATCCGAGCCTTCCAGCGGCGTGGCGTCGTCCACGCGAATGAACTTGATCAGCGGTTTGCCTGTACCGGCTTCGGGCACAAGCACCCATGTCTGATGAATATCCAGGTTGAGGAACTTGCTCTTGGCTTCGCGCGGAGTCCACACGCGGGCTTTCCAGTTGACAAATACCTTCACGTCCGCCTTCGACCCGTCCGGGCTGATAGTGACGTTGAACTCCTTGATCGTGTGCAGCTCATCGAAGAACAGCCCCAGCGCCCGCTGATACCAGCCTTCGAAGTCCACCAGACTCTGCACGTGGTAGTCGGGCCACTGCTGTTCCAGCCCTTCCGGCACAAGGAACTTGAGCATGTCGATTTCCGGCTCGTGTGAGTCCAGGCTGCCGTACCAACGGACTCCCATCTCGCGGATAGCGGCTTCGCTGAAGGCTGCGCCCGCCGAGCCAAACGGCGTGAACGACTTCAGCCCGGTGAAATGATGGCTGGCTTTCCCCTGCGGGTTGATGATGAACACGTCGTAGACCTGCGCCGTGCCACCTGCCGTCTCGACCGTCGCCTCGAAGAAGATCGCGTCGTCGGTCTCGGTGAACTTGTCGGTCGAAAGCAGCTTGATCTTGCCGAGCTGCGCCATGTAGTTCTTGAAGTGCTCCAGCAGCGCGGCTGTCCCCTTGCGGGTGAAGCCGAAGCCGACGATCACACCGTCGTCCGCGTACTGGTTGGCGATCAAGCCCGGAACGTCATTCGCTTCCAGATACTTGATCTGGCGATTGTAGAAATCCTGCCCGCGCGATGAACTCATGTTTTCCTCTCCGGTAAGCCTGTCAAAGTCGTTCACGCACCCGCCACTAAGTCATGTGCCCGGTACGTGATTGCTGATAACCATGTCGACCAGAAATGGACCGTCGGTCTCCAACATCTGCTTCACCGCATCTGCAACCTGCTCCGGGCGATCCACACGCACAGCGGGCACACCCATCGACCGGGAAAGCGCGGCGAAATCGATCACCGGGTCGCCCAGGTCGAAGCTGTGCGGGAACTGATGTGCAGGTTCGCCTATCTGATCTTTCCAGTATTGCAGAATATTCAGCTTGAGAAGCATATAGCTTTGGTTATTGCAGATGACGAACTTCGCGCCGATCTTGAAATGCGCCGCCGTCCACAACGCCTGGATGGTGTACATGCTGCCACCGTCGCCCGTGAAGCCGATCACGGTCTTGTCCGGGTGCGCCACTTTGATCCCCAGCGCGCCGGGGATGCCGACGCCGAGCGAGCCGCCGCGCGTCTGGAAGAAGTGATCCGGCAGCGTGGGCGGCATGTAGCGGGTCACGTCCGGCGAGACCGTCAGCGCCTCGTCGAAGATCATCACGTCCTTCGGGACATGCTTCGACAGTTCTTCCATGAATACCGAGGCGTGCATCGGCGTTTCGCCGCGCACCGCGCGGTCGTGATCAAGCTGCTGCTGAAGCGCGGCGTCGCTGGCGCTGCGGCTGGCGAGCAGCCGAGCCTGCGCCGCCTGCTTCTGGCTTTCGTTCTGGCGGCTGGCAAGCGCGTCCGCCAGCGCGCCGAGCGTCACCTTCGGGTCGCTGACGATGCCCAGATCAACCGGGAAGTTCTTGGCGATCTCGTAGGCGTTGAGGTCGATGTGGACGATTTTGGCGTCAGCGTTAAAGACATCTTCAAAATACGGGAACACTTCGGGGAACACATACGTGCCCGCGATCAGCACCGCGTCGGCTTTGGTAGACCACTTGCTGCTCGACGCGCCGAACATGTGCCCCAGCATCCCCTTCCAGAGCGGGTGCGTGAAGCTGAGGTTGGTTTCCGATGCGTCCGCGCCCCACACTTCCGCGCCGAGCATCTCGGCGACGCGAGCAAGCTCATCCTGCGCCCGCGAGAAGGCGATCCCGTCGCCGATGATGATCATCGGGTGCTGCGCGCCGACCAGCATGTCGGCAGCGCGCCCGATTAGCTCCGGGGCTGGCGCGACGCGCGTCTCCGGGATCGAGGTCGGGAAGATCGGCTCGTCGTTGTCGGCATCGAGCACATCCGCCGGGACACACACGAACACCGGACCCATCGGCGGCGTCCCGGCGATCTTGATCGCCCGGCGCAGCACGCGCAGCAGCGAGCGCGGGTCGACCACGCGCGTCGCCCACTTGGTAACCGGCTTCGCCATGGACACCAGATCAGCCGCCATCTGCGCGTCCATCGCGTCGTACTTGATGCCCGCCTCACCCGCAACCACCACCAGCGGTGCGTGCCCGCGCATCGCCTGATACATCATGCCGATGCCGTTGCCAAGACCGACGCCGCTGTGAAGCTGCACGACCGTCGGGCGCTTGGTCGCGCGGGCATAGCCGTCCGCCATCGCCACCGCAATCGTCTCCTGCAGCCCCATGATGTACCTGAACTGGGGGTATTCTTCCAGCGAATCGAGGAAGCCTTGCTCGACCGTGCCGGGGTTGCCGAACATGTAGTGGATGTCGTCGGCGAGGAACTGCTCGATCATCGCAAAGCGTCCAGATTTACCTGGCATAGTCTGCACTTTTCCTCTCGCAAATTGGGAACGACCAAAAACTCGGTCAGCCCCGAAAGACTGACCGAGTTATGAGATTACCAGCCGTAGCGGCGCAGCCCGTTGTCGAGTACCTCGACCAGCAGATCGCCTACGAGGCGCGAGTCCTGGGTCGAGCGCCCGGTCAGGAAGGGATAATCGAGAATCGTTGAGATGGTGCGACCGACGCCGCCATGATACTGCCCACCGGGCTGGGTGGCGTCGCGCAGGATGTATTCGAGTGGATAGAATGGCCAGCGGAAGTCGGCGTTGATGTTCATGACGCCCGTGCCCTCGTGCCAGTCGTATTCGACGGCGTGCCCGGTTACGTGCTTGCCAGCGATGATGCTCTTGCGATCTTCCAGCTCGCGGGCGAAAGCGAGCGCCGTCACGCAGTAACACTCCGCCGCCACCAGCTTGTCCTGCTTGACGAAGCCGAGGATCAGGTCGTGGATGCGCAGGTTGTTGTTGATGTCGATCATGGGACCGCTGCCGCCCGGCATGACCAGCGCGTCGTACTGCTCCAGGTCTTTCCAGGCTTTGTCGCGGGCGGTGTAGTAGGCTTCCAGCTCGTGACCGTAGTTTGGTCCATTGAAATAGGGGCGTCCGGGGAACCACGCTTCGAGGCTGACCGGATTCGCCAGTAGATCGGATTCGTGAACTTCCTTCGTCCGTTTGGCATAGTACTCATCGGTGACGACTTTGTGCAGCGGTGGGTCGTAAAAGCCGACTTCCATGCTCGGAGGGAGCGCCGGTGGTTTGCGTCCGCGCGGCGTTACGAACGTGTATTCCCAGCCCTGCTCGATCATCACATCGAGCGGACCGATCAACTCTTCGCCCCAGTAGCCGTACTCGGACAGCGTGACCAGAATCTTTCGCTTCGACATCTGCTGCTCCTGACAATGCGCGATTAAAGGAAGCCATGTTGCGACATGGCGCGGCTAAACATGAGTTCTACGGGATCTTAGTTATCCGCATTATAATACGAACCCAAGCCGCCAGAAATTAAATTGCACATTTCTGCACAATATAATCGATGTACGCTAATCTCGGTTTAACCTGTTAGTCGTGTCAGGCGACAAAAAAGGGTCGGGCGCGGCACATACTGAACCCGACCCATGCATATCATGCGAGGGCGGCGTCGAGTTCGCCCACCGGCAGGTTGATCAGGAGCGGCGCGGGCTGCGCGCAGGTGCTCTCAATCACGATGTGGCGCTCGGTCGTCGAGGAATCGACCAGCGCGTGCATCAGGTCGAGGACGTGATAAGCCAGCTCGCCGCTGGCGCGGTGCGGGCGTCCGTAGGTGAAGCCGTATGCCATGTCCGCCACGCCGATGCCGCGCGCAACGTCCGTGCTGTGCGTCAAGGGAACGTCACGCCAGTCGCTCTCGCCACCCAGCCGAACCCGGACTGGTCCGCCGAAGGTATTCGGATCGGGCACGCTCAGAGTCCCTTTGGAGCCGTAGATTTCGATGCGCGGCAGGTTGTGCGTCCACACGTCGAAGCTGGTGATCAGCGTCGCCACCGCCCCGCCGGTGAAGTCCAGCACACCAGTGACGTGGGTCGGGACTTCGACGGCGATGCGGTGTCCGTTGAGCGCCTGGCTGGTGGCGATGCGCTCCGGGAACGAGATGCGCGCCGAGCCGCTCACCCGCCGCACGGGACCGAGCAGGTGAACCAGCGCCGTCAGGTAATAAGGTCCCATGTCCAGCAGCGGTCCGCCGCCCAGCTTGTAGAAGAAGTCGGGGTTCGGGTGCCACGATTCGGGACCATGCGACGCCATGAACGCGGTCGCCGCCACCGGCACACCGATCACCCCATCGTCGATCAGCTTTCGGCAAGTCTGCAAACCGCCGCCGAGGAATGTGTCGGGCGCGCAGCCAACGCGCCGATCACTCTGACGTGCGGCATCGAGGATCGCTTTGCCGTCGGCGCGCGAAATGGCGAGCGGCTTCTCGCTGTGGACGTGCTTTCCGGCGGCGAGCGCCGCCAGGCTGACTTCCGCGTGCGCAATCGGGATGGTGAGATTGATCACCACGTCGATTTCAGGGTCGCTCAGCAGGTCGGGAACAGTCAGCGCTTTGGGGATGCCGAACTCGCGCGCACGCTCGGCTGCCCGCTCCGGCAGCACGTCGGCGCAGGCGGCAACTTCGAGAATTTTGAACGCGCGGCAGCCCTTCACGTATGCCGGGAAGATGTTGCCGCAGCCGATGATTCCAACGCGAGCTTTAGTCTCCACGAGCGATCCTCTCCAGGTTGGGGTAACTCTTCCCGACCGCTTCCAGCATATCGGTCGCGCAGCGATCAGCTCGACAACCAGCCACTCGGCGTGCTTGCCCGCGTCCACGATTGCCGCCACGTCCATCACGCCTTCGCCGACCGCCACCATCGGCGATTCCCGCACGTCGGCGGGACCATCCTTGATATGCAGCAGAGGCACGCGCGTGCCCAGTTCCTCGATCACAGCGACCGGGTCGCAACCGCCGACCTGCGCCCAGTAGGTATCGACTTCGAAGCTGATTGACGGATCGAGATGTTCCGCCATGACCTTGTACGGGCGGGTATCGCCGAGCGGCTCGTACTCGAACCAGTGATTGTGATAGACCAGCGTCAGCCCGGCGTCGCGCGCAATCGCGTTGGCTTGGTTCAGGCGACTGCACACGGCAATCGTGCTTTCGACCGTCTTGTACTCATCCGGCGAAATGTACGGGCAGACAAGATACTTGCAGCCGAGGATTTGCATGGCTTTCAGCACACTGTCGCGCTGGTCGCCGAGCGGCAGCCCGATATGCGTGCTTGGTATTTGCAGCCCCAGCTCGGCGCACAGGTCGGCGACCGCCTTCGGGTTCAAGCCACCGAACGGCTCGACGCCCTGATAGCCGAACGACGCGACCTTGCGCATGACGCCGTCAAAATCCTGAGCCAGCGCCTCTCGAACTGAGTACAACTGAAGTGCTATTGGCTTCACCATCCCTGTTTCCTAACGGCGGACATCCCGCCTCGCATGAAATAACCTGCGCCGATCATAGCGCAGACCGGACGAACTTCCATCGGGGCTGCGCCGGAATGAAAAAGCTCCCACAGTCATCCTGTAGGAGCTTTCAATTGTGTCATCGAGCGGCAGAAACGCCCGGAATATTACCGATTTACGAGATGCCGAGGTACTGGCAGGTCTCGTCATCAAGCTCACCCGCCTGGCACGCGGCAATCGCCGCATCCAGCGCTGCCTGATTCGGGAAGTACAGCGTCGATTCGCACTCGCCGAAGCACGAGCCGTTGACGATGATCGGCACGTCGACCGGGTAATCGGTGATGTTGTCGGGGATGTCCTCGACCGGCTTCAGTTCTTCAAGCTCGGCTTCCGTCAGCTTGATCGGCTGCGACCAGGTTCCGCAGGGAGGCTTTTCGTCCGAGTCGCCTTCGATACCCAGGCTGTCGAATTCCGAGCACAGCAGCAGGGTCGATTTGTAGCCGGGCGGGACGATGATTTCGTTCGGCGTGTCCGGGTACAGCTTGGCGAGACCCGACAGCACGATCAGTTCCAGCGTGTTGCCCAGTTGGTCGCCGGGCGGCAGCGAGCGGAACACAACCGTCGACTCGATGCGAACCGGCTGTTTGAATACCTGAATGTCGACCGAAACGTTATCCGGTCCCTGGACGAACAGCAGCGACGGCGCTTCGGTGCAGGGTATCCCGCCGACACCGGTGCGGAAGTAGAAGCTCTGCATCGGCGTGTAGTCGTCCGCCCCGATGACCGGCAGCCCGCTTAAATCGACGCCGCTGGTGTCCACCGAAGCGAGGCTCACCCACCCCACCTGATTCTGATAGACGACACGCCCGAAATCCGACGCCGGGCTGAGCGCATCAATGCTGACGCTCGCCCCGGACGGGATGGACGCGATCACTTCGGAGGCATGTCCGGTTTCGGCTGGCTGCGACCACGTCAGCAGGTCGGTCGCCGCCGATGTCGTGACGTTAATGCCGTTAACCAGTTGCACCGCGCTGTCCGGTTCCACGCCGTTCTCGACTTCAACACCGCCAAACTGGACGAACACCACGCCGCGCGGCGATGCCGCGAGGGGCACATTCGCGTTCACGTTCATGACGTTCAAGCCCCAGACTTCCTGGGCAAGATTGAAGGGTCCCGTCTGGACGGTCTCCACGTTGGGCAGGTCCGCACGATCACCGGGCTGCGTGTAGAAACCAGCCGGGACGCTGCCAACGAAAGCCGTGTGCCGGACTTCCTCATGCCCCAGACAGCTTGAGTTACGCCCGAGGTTTGCGCAGTTCATCCCCAGTGCAGTCAAGGAGTCGCTCACGACTTCCGGGCATGTTTTACCCGTGTCCTGCGCCTGCGCGACGAATACCATTGACAGCGCAACTAAGAGAAAAACGGTAACGATCAAGAACAGCGTCCGTCCTCTTGGCATGAAATAGTCTCCCCATATCGGCTTGGTGAGCAACACAATTACGTCCATTATAAACTGGATATATTGAAATGCGAAATATGGTATTTCAATTCTTAAGAAATCTGAATAGCTGGAATCGGTCGACTCCATCTACCGAACTGTGCAAAGGCGAGTGCGAAGTGTGCGCAGTGCGGGCAATACAGTCACAAGCGTTGCCCCTTAACCTTAAACCAATTTTAACCCATAACTCGCACGATTCTGCATTAATGACGTATGCTATTAAGATAAGAGCGCAGTTTTTCGCCGACGATCTTTCTTCGTACCCGACTTTGCACATACTTAGTATAAATATTAACGGAGCCGGGGCAACTTCAGGATGTATGGTAAGTATGGGATTGCCGAAAAAATTTACATCTTTCGGTTAATGAGACTGTCGCGACGGCTCCGTCACATCGATTGTTGGAGTAGAATACCAGGGATGCTAAAGGCTGGCGGACAGCAGACGTTGCCACCTTATCAGGGATGTTCGGGTAGATAGAGGAAAAGTGCTCCTGATGCGACTGAAAATTGGTAGTCTCGCGTCTCCAGGCACGCGAAATTACTACAGGCGGGTTGGCAGACATGCAGTTGTCGATTTTCTCATCGTTATTGTCGCGTATTCCGTTGCAGTCTCCGCCTGGACGCTGAACCGCACGCTCGACCTGAGATCGGTCGCCGTTTTCGTCGTTCTGATCGCTTTAACCCTCATCACAGCATTCACCATCTTCCGCGTGTACCAGCGCATCTGGTCGCGCACCAGCAGGCATGAAGTCACCGTCATCCTCAACGCCGTCCGTGGCAACTGGCATTGACCTGCTGGTGGTGCTCGCCCTCCCGAACGCGCCTCTGCCCTTACCGGTGGTGCTGGTCGGCAACCTGCTGGCGCTGTTCGGCTTCGTCGCCTTCCGCTATCGCTCGCGGCTCGCCAGCAGCCTGCTGTGGCGCTGGAAAGCTGTCGTCCTGCGCGAATTCCCCAAGCTGCGCACCCGCGTGCTGATCATTGGTGCAGGCGAATCCGGGCAGACGCTCGCCTGGCGGCTCAAGCATCGCTTCAGCAACGGCAATTATCAGGTGGTCGGCTTCATCGACGACGACCCTGACAAGCAGAACATGTACGTCGAGGGCTGCCGCGTCATCGGCACGCGCAAGGACATCGTCCGGCTCGCCGAGGCACTCAACGTCGACATCATCGTCGTCGCCGTCCACAACATCACCGGGCGCGACTTCCGCGACGTGCTGACCGCCTGCGAGAACACCAGCGCGCTGATCAAGGTCGTGCCGCACCTCGAAGCCGCGCTTATCAATACCAAAGAGAGCGCGTCCCTGCTGCGCGACGTGCAAGCCGAGGATTTGATCGGGCGCTCCCCGGTCAGCCGCCACGAGGGGGTCGACCTGTCGGCGGTGATGAACAAGGTCATCCTGATCACGGGCGCGGCGGGGTCAATTGGCTCGGAGCTGTGCCGCCAGATCATGCAGTACAACCCCACCAAAGCGATCCTTCTTGACAACAATGAGAGCGGTCTCCACGATCTGGTCACCGAACTGCGCGCCCGCCACCCTGAGGTGGATTTCGAACCAGCGCTGGTGGACATCTGGTCGCGCTCCAGCCTGCGCGCGCTATACGAGCGCCATCACCCGCAGATCGTCTTTCACGCGGCGGCGTACAAGCACGTGCCAATGCTTGAACTCTACCCGCTGGAAGCGCTGCGCGTGAACATTGGCGGCACGCGCAACGTCGCGGAGCTGGCGCGTGATTTTCACGTGGAGCGCTTCGTCCTGATTTCGACCGACAAAGCGGTCAACCCGACCAGCATCATGGGCGCCAGCAAGCGCATCTGCGAACTGCTGCTGCTGGGGCTGGCGCAGCGCCCGGACTGCCGCACGCTGTTCTCGTCGGTGCGCTTCGGCAACGTGCTCGGCAGCCGGGGCAGCGTCGTGCCGACCTTCAACCGCCAGATCGACAACGGCGGTCCGGTGACGGTCACGCACCAGGACATGACCCGCTACTTCATGAGCATCCCGGAAGCGGTCAATCTGATCATCCACGCTGCCTGCCTGACGCAGGGCAACGACATCTTCGTGCTGCGCATGGGCGAGGACGTGCGGATTGTCGAGCTGGCGGAGCGCATGATCCGGCTGCGCGGGCTGCGCCCGTACAAGGACATCGAAATCCAGTTTACAGGCATCCGTCCTGGCGAGAAGATGCACGAGGATTTGTTCCACAGCGAGGAACAGCCCGTCGAGACGATCCACCCCAATATCCTGAAGGTGGACAACGGCAGCGAAGACGTCAACTGGGGGGCGTTCTGGGCGGGCGTCGATCAGCTTACGCGCGAGAGCATCGACAGCCAGACCAACGTGCTGGGCAGGTTGCTGGAGTTGATCGCGCCAGCGCAGCATCAGGCGGTCGATGATCAAACCGACGACACCAACGTTCCGGTGAGGTAACGGGGCGGTTATCGTTTTGCAGGGGGTCATGATAGAATAACGAAGCCTCCGCGCGCTCAGCTTCGGAGGTTTTGACGTGCGCTAATCCTCCGCCGTCCCTGATAAGAACGATGAGGTTCAAAAGCATACATGTCTTCCAACCCCAACGTGCAGCCCGCCGAAACCAACGATCCCAATGCACCGCTCACTGCGACGCCGCTTGACAGGCGCCGCCGTCGCCGCAGCCATCGCCCGGCGTGGTATCGACGTTTGCGCCGCCGTCTTGGGCATCAGCTTCGGTGGACGCGCCTCCTGCTCATGCTGCTCGCCATCGTCGCCGTCGTCACAGTCGGCGTTATCGCCATCAGTCTCGACTCGCTCAAGCGCGTCGAAGGGTCGCTGGAGAGCTTTGAGCGCGTCGTCAATTCGCTCAGCAACCGCCCCGGCACCGACCTGACTCTGACCGATTTCAACCGGCTCGATTCGTCGGTCTCCGATCTGGTATCCACACTGTCGGCGACGCGCGCCCGGCTCGGCTTTCTGCAGGTGTTCGGCGGGATAACCCCACAGGTCAATGCTACGTTCACCAGCCTGAACGCCGCCGAAGAACTGGGCACAGCCGCCCGCTCGATCCTGAACGGTTTGAAGCCGACGCTGTTCTTCCTGGTCTCCGGGGATGATTCGGGCACGGTCGTCTCGCAGATTTCGTCCGGCGAGCGCGTAGTCGAGCTTCTCCGGCTGGGGCGTGGTCAGTTCACGACTGCCAGCGAGCACCTCGACAAGGCGCAGACAGCCATCGACAACCTCAACCTGTCGGGCGTCCCCAGCAGCGTGCTGCTCAGCGTGCAGCAGTTAATTGGCTACCAGACGCAGCTCAAGCAGATCAACAGCGTCCTGCTCAACGCGCCGGACTTCCTGACTTCGGCGCTGGGCATCACGGGCGACCAGAATTATCTGGTGCTATCGCAGAACAACGACGAACTGCGACCGTCCGGCGGCTACATCAGCACCTACGGCTGGCTGACGGTGCGCAATAGCCGCGTGACCAGTTACGGCTACAGCCCGACGACCGCCAGCAGCCCCAACCCGCCATCCGCCGACCTCGCGGCGCAGTTGAACGTCCCAAGCTGGTGGCTGCGCTACCGCGAGCCGATCTACGCGGCGTGGGACGGAAGCTGGTATGCCGATTTCCCGTCGACGGCGCGCATGTCGATGTGGTTCTACAACACCGGCGGCAACCCGCATACACCGATTGACGGCGTGATCGCCATCGACATCACCGGCTTCGAGTATCTGCTCAGTATCATCGGCACGGTATCCGTGCCCGAATACAACGTCACGGTCAACGCCGACAACTTCCGCGAGGTGATTTACGACATTCGCGCCTACGGCGAAGGCGAAGATCCGCACAAGCGCTTCCTCGCGGCGCTGTACAAGGAAATATTCGCCGAGTGGCAGAGCGCCAGCCTCGATTCGTCCAAGAACGAGCTGCTCCTGAGCGCCCTGCTGCGCGCGCTGCAAGAGAAACACATCATGTTGTACTTCGACAACGAGCAGTTGAACGACGCGGTCAGGGTGCTGGGCTGGTCGGGCGCGCAGGAAGCGGCGGTCAATCACGACTATCTTATGGTCGCCGACGCCAACCTCGGCAACAAGTCGAACCATTCGATCAACCGCAGCCTGACCTACGACGTGGATATTCAGCCGGATGGCTCGGTCGATGGTCGTGCGACGGTCGCCTATGATTACTCGGCGCGCGTCGCCGACTCCGACCCTGCCGTCAACCCGGAGTATCACGGTCCGCTCGATTACAATGCGCTGACGCAGCTTTTCGTGCCAGCGGGTACGACGCTGCACGACGTGACCAACCTGCAAACGACGCCGACGGTCGTCACCAACGAACTGAATACCGAGTTCATCAGCCGGTTCTTCGTCCCATACGACTCGGTGCAGCGCTACCAGTTCACCTATTCGACCCGTCCGGTGGTCGAGACGCTCGGCGCGTATCACCGCTACCGCCTGCTGGTTCAGAAGCAGGCGGGCACACCGACCAGCGCGCTCAGCGTGCAGATCATGCTGCCCGACGGCGCCAAGTTCATTACCAGCACGCCCGACCCCGCCGCAAATTACACGCTGGATCGGCAAATCCTGGAGTTCCGCCCCGACCTGAGCACCGACCGCTGGATCGAGGTCATCTACCAGTAGCGCGCGATAAAAAACGGGCTGATAAACTCAGCCCGTTTTCTTTTCCCGTGATTACCAGTTCGCTTTACGCCGTGATTTCGGACAGCCGCACCGGGCGATTCTCGTCGTAGGACTTGCGCGCCGCCAGCCCCATCACCACCGGCACACGCGCGTCGCGCACGGTCACCGGAACGGGCTTGTCGTGCAGCACCGCATCGACGAACGCCTGCATTTCGATGCGGTAGCTGTCGGCGTAGCGCTCGACGAAGAAATGCAGCGGCAGGTCGCGCCGGACGCCCGCCGCCGTGCTGATCGTGGCGGTATTCGAGTAGTTGTTGGCGATGCTGGCGCTGCCGCCGCTGCCGAAAACCTCGGCACGCTGGTCGTAGCCGTACACGGACTTGCGGCAGTTCTCAATCGTGCCCATCACGCCGTTAGCGAACTTGAGCACCACGACCGCCGTGTCCACGTCGCCCGCCTCGCCAATCGCCGGGTCGACCTTTACGTCGGCGACAGTGTAGACTTCCTCAACTTCGCTGCCGATCAGGAAGCGCGACATGTCGAAATCGTGGATCATCATGTCGAGGAACAAGCCGCCCGACACCTTGACGTAGCTGATCGGCGGTGGAGCCGGGTCGCGGCTGATGACGTGCAGGCGATACGGCGTACCGACTTCGCCATTTTCGACCGCCTGCCGGATGCGCCGGAAATCGGGGTCGAAGCGCCGGTTGAAGCCGATTTGCAGCTTCACGCCCGCCGCATCGACCGCCGCTATCGCCTGATCGATCTTGTTCAGGCTCAGGTCGACCGGCTTTTCGCAGAAAATGTGCTTGCCCGCCTGCGCCGCCTCGACGATGATCTGCGTGTGCGTATCGGTCGCGGAGCAGATCACGACCGCCTCGATCTCCGGCGAAGCGAGAATTTCGCGGTAGTCCGCCGTCGCCTTCGGATCCTCAGCCGCGCCGCCGTCTCCTGCGCCGCCGACAGCACCACGTCGGCGATGGCGACGACGTTGGTCTCCTGAATGCCGAGCGCCAGATTCTCGGCATGGACTTTGCCGATCCGTCCTGCGCCAATCACGCCAATGTTCATAAGATTTTCCTCGTTTTCATCGTGCTCCGGTGGATTGTCCACCGCCAGAATAAACTATTTTTTACCGCTGCCAGTGACCGCCGCGTAGACGCCCAAGCCGACATAGATTGTACCCGCGAAATAGCGCTGAAACCGGAGATACCACACGCTGTTTTTCAGCCAGCTTCCGGCGGTTCCGGCGAGCAGCGCGTAGCAGCTATCGGAAATCATCGCAATGCAGACGAACATCAGCCCCAGCAGGAAGGACTGGACCGGAACCTGACCGCGCGTAGGATCGACGAACTGCGGCAGGAATGCCAGAAAGAACAGCGCCGTCTTGGGGTTGAGCACGGCGACGAGCACGCCCTGCGAGAACGTCCGGCGAAGCTTCGTATCGGCGACGACCGCCACGTCATCCCGGCTGACCGAGTCAGCAGCTTGCGGATGCCGATGTAGATCAGGTACGCCGCGCCCAGGTATTTGACGATCTCGAACGCCAGCGCCGAGGTCATCAGGATGGCGGAGAGTCCGAGCGCCGCCGCGAACACGTGGAACAGATTGCCGATCTCGATACCCAGCACCGAAACCAGCCCTGCCCTGCGCCCCTGGTCGACGCTGCGGGTGACGATGTAGAGCACGGCGGGTCCCGGCGTCACCGCCAGCACCAGCGCGGCGGCGAGAAATATCGGCAGATTCACCATGGGCAGCATAAGCACCTCCTGTGCTTCGATCATTTTTAGCAGGCGTGGGCTAATCCATACCATTTCAGCTTCATAAGCCTGTATCCTCGTCCGGCGCGCCTTTTGGCGCCCGATTTGATTTGCGAGAGGTAGATCGGTTCAAATTATAGAATGTTTTGGGGACAGACCATAGCGACATCTGACCCCGTCCCGAAGCACGAAAGGAGACTCGCCTTGACATTCGACCTGACTACATTCGGCGAAGCGATGCTGCGCCTGAGCGTCCCCGAAGGCGTGCGCCTGCAAGCCGCCGCCCAGCTTGACGTGAACCCCGCCGGAGCCGAAGCCAACGTCGGGGCGCTGCTGGCGCGGCTGGGGCGGCATACCGCCTGGCACAGCGCGCTGCCCGATAACCCGCTCGGCTACCGCGTGCGCGACCATCTGCGCACGGCAGGGGTCGACCCCGACGGTATCCTCTGGCAGGACGGCGGGCGCATCAGCACGTACTACCTCGAATTCTCCGCGCCGCCGCGCCAGATCAGGTGATCTACGACCGCGCCGATTCGTGCGTGACCCGCGTGACGCCGGACATGATCCGCTGGGAGATGCTGCTCGATACACGGGTCATCCACCTGACCGGGATTACGCCGCCGCTGTCGCCCTCGTGCGCCGACGTGGTCACGGCGATCATCACGCCCGCGCCAGCAGAGCGCGGCGTCGCCATCAGCTTCGACATAAACTACCGCGCCAGGCTGTGGACAGAAGCGCAAGCCCGCGAGTGGCTGACGCCCGCTATTCACGGCGTCGAACTGCTGCTGTGCGGGCAGGCGGATGCCCGGCGCATCTTCGGCATCGAGGGCACGCCCGAACACGTCGTGAAGGCGCTCGCCGAAATGTCCGGCGCGAAACAGGTCGTCGTCTCGCTCGGCGAACAGGGCGCGGTCGGCTGGGACGGCGCGAACGTCTATCGCCAGCCCGCCCTGCCAGTCCGCATCATCGACCGGATCGGCGCAGGCGACGCACTGGCGGCAGGCGTGCTGCACGGCTGGTTCGACGGCAACCTCGAACTCGGCTTGCGCTATGGTGTAGCGCTGGCGGCGCTGGCGCTCAGCCAGCATGGTGACGCCGTGATCACGACGCCGCGCGAGCTGGAATCGCTGTTGGCGCAGACCCACGGTGGCAGCACCGTCCTGCGCTGAAGGTTGGGATAATATGGGATAAGTTGGGATAAACCCGCCATAATCGTATGAGAACACAAACCTTCCTGGCTGTGATTGCATCGTTTGGATAGCAGTTCCTAACCAATAATGATCGAAATGTTAAGTGATCCAACCGGATTGTAATATAACCAGACACTGGTATGGGCGCAAAGTACAGCGCTCCTGGAAGACCCTCTCATCCCATTCACCTGCCGCCCCTACTCAATCCCGGCGCGAGACGGTATGCTTAGCGCTTGCTTGGTCGGGGTCTCGTGAAGGATATGCCAATATGAAAGTTCTGGTCACGGGTGGCGCGGGCTACATCGGCAGCCACATGGTCGATCTGCTCATCAGCGAGGGATACGAGGTCGTCGTCTTTGACAGTCTGGTGACCGGGCATCGGCAGGCGGTTCATCCGAACGCGCAGCTCGTCATCGGCGATCTGATGGACAGGGCGGCGCTGGCGGCGCTGTTCGACGCGCACACCTTCGACGGCATTTTCCACTTCGCCTCGTACATCGTCGTGCCGGAGAGCATGGAGAAGCCGTTCAAGTACCTGCGTGACAACGTGGTCGCCGCCGCCAACCTGCTCGAAGCCGCCACCGAGCATGGCGTCGGGCGCTTCATCCTGTCATCGACCGCCGCCCTGTTCGACGCGCCGGAAACGATCCCGATCAAGGAGACTGAGACGGTCATCCCCGGCAGCCCCTACGGCGAAAGCAAGGCGATGATCGAGCGGCTGCTGTACTGGATGGACAAAATCTACGGGATGCGCTACTGCTGCCTGCGCTACTTCAACGCGGCGGGCGCGCACCCGAACGGGCACATCGGCGAGGATCATCACCCAGAATCGCACCTGATTCCGCTGGTGCTTCAGGTAGCGCTCGGTCAGCGCGAGGCGGTGACGATATACGGCGACGACTACGATACGCCCGACGGCACGCCGATCCGCGACTACATCCACATCCTCGACCTGGCGACGGCGCACATCCTCGCCTTCGAAGCGCTCGCCGACGGACCGAGCCGCAAGTACAACCTCGGCAACGGGCGCGGCTATTCGGTCAAGCAGATTGTCGAGGTCGCGCGGCAGATCACCGGGCATCCGATCCCGGTGAAGGTCGGCTCAAGGCGGGCGGGCGATCTCGCCGTGCTGGTCGCCGACAGCGAGCGCATCAAGGCGGAGCTAGGCTGGGCGCCGGAATTCAACCAGCTTTCGCAGATCATCCAGACGGCGTGGGACTGGCATCGCACCCACCCACGCGGCTATGCCGATGTCACGGAGCGTAGCTGAAGTTGTCGGCTTCGGGGCGCGCCAGCCACTGCGTCAGGGTCTGCGCCCCGGTATCGCGCGGCGAGAGAATCGGATCGCTCACGGGCCACTGGACGCCGATCTGCGGGTCGTTCCAGAGCACGCCCGATTCCGCCGCGCCGTTGTACATGCCGGTGCACAGGTATTGGACTTCGACAAAGTCGGAGAGCGCGCAGAACCCGCGCGCGAAGCTGGCTGGCGCCCACATCTGGTACCGGTTCTGTTCGGAGAGGATTTCGCCGTACCACTGCCCGACCGTCGGCGACCCCTTGCGGATGTCGACCGCGACGATGAAGGCTTCACCGCGCACGACGCGCATCAGCTTGCCCATCGGCGGCGACCACTGGAAGTGCAAGCCGCGCAGCACGTTTTTGACCGAGCCGGAATGGTTCAACTGGACGAAATCCGAGGGTAAGCCGAGGTCGCGGAAGTGATCGTGGTGGTAGGCTTCCATGAAGAAGCCGCGATGATCCTCGAACGCCTCGTGCCCGATGACTTTCACCTCGCCCAGATGCGTGCTGATGACCCGAAGTTTCATGGCTGTGCGCTGTCCTTTGCAACAAACGAGGCGCGGCGCGCCTCGGACTTCACAAATGTTTCAGGAACGTCAAGCCGATTTCCGGCTGCCCATAGAGTATAATTGTTACAATCTGGCGTGTCGAGTTCACATCTAGACGAGTCCTCCACGAGCACTTATGAGACAGATTGTTCATCATGAGCAGTGCCAGCGCTGCCGCGAATGCTGCCGATTTCGCGCCAACCGGCAGGATTTCGCGCCGATTTTCACCGCCGACGAGCTGACTGCCATCCGCCAGGTCAGCGACACGATGCCGGAATTCGTCCCGTTCAAGGACAGCGACAACATCTTCCAGATTCGGCTGCAGGCGGCGAAATACCCCGACGCGGTGTATCCCTACGTCTGCCCGTTTCTGGACGAAGACAACTACGCCTGCACCATTTACGACGCGCGCCCGTTCGACTGCCGCGTGTGGCCCTTCATCGTCCTCAAGCTGACGGATACGGGCGAGGTGAAGCTGGCGCACTTCACGGGCGACGCCTGCCTCGCGCTCGAAGAAGCCAGCATGGAGGACTTTGACGAGTACGAAGCCGACATGATCCGGCTCGTGACCAGCGCGGAGTTCCTCGAATTCCTGCGCCAGCACCCGGAACTGATCTGGGAGCATCACGATCAGGGAAAGTACGTGACCATCCCGTCGAAGGACATCACGCGGCTGCTGGCTGAAGCGTCGGGAGTCGCGGAGTGAGCATCGCGCGCTGGCTTCGCGGCTTTCTGCGGGTGCGCCCGGAGGAACTGCGCCTCGTCCTGATCATGGGCTTCATCCTGTTCTTCAATTCGCTGGCGCTTCAGGTCTCGAACATCGTTTCGATCAGCGGCTTCCTGAGCGAAGTCTCGGTCGACAGCATCCTGATCCTGTGGATCATCGAGATGGTGCTGATCATTGGCTCGACCGGCGTGCAGTCGCTGATCGTCGACCGCTATCACCGCCTTAACCTGCTGCGCTGGATGAGCCTGACGTTCGTCGCGCTGTACGTCGTGCTGGCGATCATGTTCGCCGCCGGGTCGCCCGGCTGGCTGAATTACTCGCTGCTGTGCCTGTTCGTCGACCAGCAGCTTTACTTCTTCCCGGCGATCTACTGGATTCTCGCCAACGACATGACCGACATGTCGCAGGCGAAGCGGCTGTTCCCGGTGATCGCCACTTTCGGCGTGGTCGGCGAAATCGCCGGGCTGGGCATCAGCGCGGTAGCGCCGAGCGTGCTCGCCGCCTTCAACCTGCAGCCACAGGCGCTGATCTATCTGGTCATCCTCGCCTACCTGTGCCCGTTCGCGCTAACCTTCATGCTCAGCCGCTTCCGTGTCCGCGAGACGCTCAAGCAGAACCTGTCGGTGCGCGATTCGCTGAGCGAAGGCATCAACTTCGTCAAGGAAGTGCCGTCGTTCCGCTACCTGATGCTCTCGATGATCGCCGTCGCCATCGTCATGACCATCATCGAGTACCATTTTCTGGCGTCGACCGAAGCCGTCTACAACCAGATGGACAACTTCCAGACGTTCTACAGCGTGGTCTTTCTGGTGCAGACCGTGGTCGCCATCTTCCTGCAAGCGTTCCTCACCGGGCGCATCATCAGCAGCTTCGGGCTGAAGAACGCCTTCCTGATCATGCCGATCTGCGCATTTCTATGCGTCGGCTGGGCGCTCGGCGCGCCGGGGATCGTCAGCGGTGCGGGAGCGTACCTGGTCGCCAAGCTGTCGCTGAATAGCGTGGACGACATCGCCCGCAAGACACTCCAGTCGCTCGTGCCGGAGGAGCGACGGGGTCGCGTCAGCATGTTCATGGACAGCTACCTGTTCGCCTCCGGCGTGATCGTCAGCGCCATCATCATCGGCATCGTGCTGCTCACGCAGCAGGTGATCCCGCAGTATCCGCCGCCAGTCATTTACCTCTTGATCGGCGCGATCTTATCGATCATCGCCCTGTGGTGGATCGTGCGCATGAGGACGGTCTACGAGAGCAGCCTGTTCAACTGGCGACTGAAACGACGGCAGCGCACCGCCAGCATTATCGACAAGCTCAACGTTTGAGCCGGGCGACCTTCTGCGATACTAGTCACAGATGCCGTCGGCAGTATTGAGGTGAAATTGATGACCCACGAAGCGAAACCCAGACGCGCCATCTACGTCAAGCTCCAGTTCAAGCTGGCGCTCGTGTTCACGCTGATCTTCAGCGTGGTTTTCGCGGTCGCGTTCGTCTGGTTCTACAACTACGCCACCGGCGTGGCAAAGACGCGCATCGGCGAAGCGCTTCAGGACGATCTCAAGGCGGCTGCCGAGCACATCGACGGCGACACGTTCATCGCACTGTACAACCAGGCGGAGCCGACGTTGTTCTCCGACCGAGGCAACAGCGACCCCGACGACGACGTGTACTATACCGACGACCCGCGCTACTGGCAGATTGCCGAATGGCTGCACACCGTCCGCACCGTCGATCCCAACGCTCAGCCTTGGACGTTCGTGCGCGCCGTCCAGGTGACCGACCCGACCGGGTTCTACTACGTGGTCGATGGGCTGGCGCTGGACGACCCGCTGCCGAACAACACCGTCAACTTCAAGCAGCACGACGAAGCCATCGACGGCAAGCTGTTCACCGGGCTGACCGGGACCGCCGTTTACCTGAACGACGTCTACGAGTGGGAAGGCGAATGGTACGTGTCCGGCTATGCACCGATCAAGACGGCAGCGGGGGACGTAGTTGGCGGGCTGGGCATCGACTACCGCGCACGCTACATCATCACCGTCGAGAACGAGATTCGCAATCTGGCGATCCCGGCGTTCGTCATCACCTACGTCGTCTTGTTCGCGCTGGTGTACGCAACAGCGCAAATCCTGTCGCGCCCGATTGTCGAACTGACGCGCATCGCCGAACGTATCGGCGAGGGTCAGTACGAGCAGGATTTTGCCAACATCTTCAACCGCCGCTTCCCGGACGAGATCGGCACACTGGCAGAAGTGTTCCAGGCGATGATCGGCAAGGTCGCCAAGCGCGAGGAAAAGCTCAAGCAGCAGGTCGCCGACCTGCAAATCCAGATCGACCATTCCAAGCGCGACGAGCAGGTCAAGGAGATCGTCGACAACGACTTCTTCCAGAGCCTGCAATCGAAGGCGTCCGAGATGCGCACGCGGCGGCAGCAGACCGAAAACGAGTCGACAGAAAAATAGAATGCCGGGGGCAACCCCCCGGTGAATATCCGGTCGGATTGTGGTTCTACTGTTAGCGATTGAAGGGACGCGGCTTTGTCGACATACATCGATCACACCATTCCGGTCGTCGTCGTCTGCAACATCTCGGAGACGTTCTACGAATTCCTGAGCCGGGGCGCAGACGCCGAGCGCCACATCCGGGGCGAGCAGTACCGGGGCGACCGCGCCATCGTCTGGGCGGGCGACCCAAAGCTGGTGTTCACCAGCCTGCCAATCCCGCACGCCGAACACCTCTACCAGCAGGCGGGCTACGCGGGTACGGAATATCACGCGCCGCAGCGACCCACGTCGTGGCTATCGCTCGACATCCTGCGCGAGCCTACCCTGCTCCAGCGGCTGATCGACTACGCGGGCGAGCGGCGCACCGTCCAGCTTATCCCCTACGCGGCGACCGACGAATTCCTGCAACTGGTCGAGGCGCTGCAAGCCGAACACGGGCTGACCGTGCTGCTGCCCGAATCGCCCACGCGCGATGGTCTGTGGATGCGCGACTACATCGACAGCAAGATCGGCTTCCGCATCCTGGCGTCGCGCTGGCTGCCGGACGCCAAGCGGCTGCTGCCGGAAGGTCTCGCCTGCCAGACGCTCGACGATGCCGCCGAA
>JAXLWE010000062.1:0-30248 GCA_046328655.1 Anaerolineae bacterium
CGCGTACTTCGATCACCTGCTGCGGGTCGATGCCGATGGTCGGCTCGTCAAGGATGATCACGGGCGGGTTGTGGACGAGCGCCTGCGCCAAGCCGAGCCGCTGGCGCAAGCCTTTCGACAGATGGCGGATCAGCACGTGCTGGCGGTCGGTGAGCTGGACGCGCTCCAGCGCCGAGTCGACCTGCGCTTTGGCGTTGGCAACGCCGCGCAGCTTCGCCCAGAATGTGACGTAGGCGCGGACGGTCATGTCCGGGTAGACGGGCACGCGCTCCGGCAGGTAGCCGACGTTGCGCCGCGCTTCCATTGAATCGTCGACCACGTCGTGCCCGGCGATTTTGGCTTTGCCGTCGGTCGGCGGCATGAAGCCGGTCAACATGCGCATGGTCGTGGTCTTGCCCGCGCCGTTCGGTCCGAGCAGCCCGACGACTTCACCGCGTTTCGCTTTGAAACTGATGTGATCGACGGCGAGATGGTTGCCGTAGCGTTTGGTCAGATAGGAGACTTCGATCATTGATATGAATGCTTACCGCAGGAGCGGGTCTCGGCTTGCCAGGCAAGCACACCCGCCTCACTTCCGACGGATAACACCTATAAGCCGATACTACAGCCGAGATCATGGGGCGTCAAGCGGGCATAAACGTCTCTGCACAAACACGTTGACAGCCCCGGCGAAATCGTCTACACTAAATGCCGATTTCTTGAGCGGAATTTCACCTATGTTTGTTGGTCTGGCTCCTGAGCCGAATTGCCCGCGCCGTCGTCGCAGCCGTCGCCCGCAGACCCACGAGGTCGAGCCGGGATTTTTGCGTTAGCGGCGATCTGCGCAGATCAACGAGAGACGCGAACCCAGCCCCTGACCTCGATTACGCGAGGCAGGGGTTTTTGTTTGAAAAACAGTGCTGAGCGATGAGTGCTGAGTGAAAAGACGTAGGGGCGCACGGCTGTGCGCCCGCGTAGGAGCAAAGATGGAAGAGAACCAGCGAATCAAGGTCGGGGTGTACGGCGCATCGGGGTACGCCGGGCAGGACGTGGTCGAAATCCTGTCGAAGCACCCGTGCGCCGAGGTGGTGTTCGCCACGTCGAGCACGTATGCCGGGCAGGATGTGCCGTTCTCCGATCTGAAGTACATCCCGCACGACACCGCGCCGCTCGATCAGGTTGATGCGGTGTTTCTGGCGCTGCCGCACGGCGTTTCCGCGAACGTGGCGAAACAGGCGCTCGACGCGGGCGCGCGAGTGGTCGATCTCTCGGCGGATTTCCGGCTCGACACGCCCGAAAGCTACCAGAAATGGTACAGCCACCCGCATCCCCATCCCGATTTGTTGCCCGCTCCTTACGGACTTCCCGAAATCAACCGCGACAACCTGCATGACGTGAAACTGATCGCTACGCCGGGCTGCTACCCGACCACGACGATCCTCGGCTTGTACCCGCTGCTCAAGGCGGGCTGGCTTCAGCCGGGGCATCCGATTGTCGTCGATGCCAAGTCGGGCGTCAGCGGCGCGGGGCGCGACCCCAAGCCCAACCTGCATTTCGTCGAAGTCTACGGCAATTTCTCGCCGTACAGCGTCGGGCGGTCGCACCGGCACGTTGGCGAAATCGAGCAGGAGATTCAGAAGGCGGACCCGAACGTCGGCGCGCTGATCTTCACGCCGCACCTGCTGCCGGTAGATCGCGGCTTGATGGCGAGCATCTACGTGCAGCTTGCCGACGGGCACACCAGCGCGGAGGCTCA
Organism: Anaerolineae bacterium; assembly: GCA_046328655.1. Classification (GTDB taxonomy): domain Bacteria; phylum Chloroflexota; class Anaerolineae; order Aggregatilineales; family Phototrophicaceae; genus Flexifilum. The sequence continues at coordinate 1,736 of JAXLWE010000062.1, forward strand.
GGCGCTCTACGAAGCGACCTACGCCGGCGAGCCGCTGGTCAACGTGCTGCCGAAGGGACAGTTGGCGACGCTCAAGCACGTCGTCAGGAACAATACCTGCGCCATCAGCATCACCGCGCCGACCGAGCAGTTCGTCCACATCACCAGCGTCACCGACAACCTGCGCAAGGGCGCGTCGGGGCAGGCGGTGCAGGATTTCAACCTGATGTTCGGCTTGCCGGAAACGATGGGATTGCTGTAGCCCAGACGATATTGGACGTAGGGGCGCAGCACGCTGCGCCCCTGGACGACGAATGATCCTGGAGAGCGACCGATGACAATTGTCATCAAAATTGGCGGGCACGAGATTGACGACGCCGCGTATCTGGCGAAGTTCGCGCAGGTGATTCACGACCTGAGCGCGCCGACCGTCATCGTGCATGGCGGCGGCAAGGAAATTTCGACGCTTCAGCAGCGGCTGTCGATTGAGCCGCGCTTCATCGACGGCGTGCGCATCACCGACGCCGAATCGCTGGCGCTGGTCGAGATGACGCTGTGCGGCACGGTCAACAAGCGGCTGGTGCGCACGCTGGTCAACGTCGGCGTGAACGCGGTCGGCTTGAGCGGCGTCGACGGCGGCATGATCAGCGCCGCGCCGATGCATCACGAGTCGGTCGATATGGGCTTCACCGGCGAGGTCACGGCGATCCGTGTCGACCTTCTGCTGAACCTGCTCGACCTGGGCATCACGCCGGTCGTCGCGCCGATCTGCCTGGGTATGGACAACAATTTCAACGTCAACGGCGATCACGTCGCCGGGGCGGTGGCGGCGGCGGTCGAAGCCGAGCGGCTGGTATTCCTGTCCAACGTCGCCGGGGTGCTGGTCGACAATGCGCTGGTCGGGACGCTGACGCCGGAGCAAGCTGAAGGGCTGATCGCCGACGGCACGATCTTCGGCGGCATGGTTCCGAAGGTGCGCACGGCGCTCGGCGCGCTCGATGCCGGGGTCGCGCAGGCCGTGATCACCAATCTCGACGGGCTGCGCAGCAATGGCGGCACGGTATTCACGCAGGACGCATTTAGCAATTAGCAGTTGGCCTTTAGCCAAAAGCGAACCGCTAATCGCTAACAGCCAGAGGATTTTTGCCGTGAACGATGAACAGGGGAGAGTTGACCAACTGTTCAGCCTGATCCGGGAGCTGTACCGGGAGAAGCAGGCGGAGGAGATCGTCCAGTCGTTCAGGACGGTGTTTGCTGCCCACGAGCAGCCCGACGAGCGGCTGAACGTGATCGAATACTGGCTCGACTTCTACCGCTTGCAGCGCTACCGCACCCAGAAGCAGCGCCGCCGCCCGACCTACGACGAGCGCATCACTGAATGCTCGGCGTGCGGCTACCCGACTTCACACCGGCATCATCTGTGGGACATCGCCATGCACGGCGAAAACAAAGTGACCATCCAGCTCTGCGCCAACTGCCACGAGCTGCATCATCTGATGTACAACGCGCTGGTGCGGCAGACCGAATACAGCCGGAAGCTGGTGCTGCACGCGCTGGCGTCCGGCAAGATCGAGCGCGAAGCCGCCGTCCGCATCCTCGGCTGGTGCCTGGCGACGATCCGCTACGAGGCGGCGAACGGCTGGATCGAAGGCGGCAAGGATACCCGCGAATGGGTCGAGCATCAGCTTCATTGGTCAGAATTTCTACATCCTGAAAGGCGGCAGCACAGTGGTACTTGAAGATCAACTGAACCCGGTCATCCAGCTCGAAAGCGCGCATCTCGTCCAGTCGTACAAGCGCCCGCCGTTCGTGCTGGCGCGCGGCGAGGGTATGACCCTCTACGACACCGACGGCAAGGTGTATCAGGATTGGGTCGCGGGCATCGCGGTCAACGCGCTGGGCTACGGCGACCCCGGCTTGACGCAGGCGCTCCAGCAGGCGGCGACCGGGCTGATCCACACCAGCAACCTGTATTACACCGAGGCGCAGCGAAGCTGGCGGCAGCTTTATGCGAAAAATCCTTTGCAGACCGCGTGTTTTTCGGCAACAGCGGCTTCCGGAAGCCAACGAAGGCGCAATCAAGTTTGCGCGCAAGGTGTGGCTTACGACGCGGCAACAACCCCGCCCAAAACCGAGTCAATCACTTCTCGCACGCCTTTCACGGGCGCGATGAGGTCGCTGGCGCTGACGCCGAAGAAAAATACCAGAAGCCGTTCCGGACCGCTGATGCCCGGCGCGGTGCTGGCGGAATTAACAGTATCGCTTCCGCCGAGGCGACCATCACCGACAACACCGCCGCTGTATTCATCGAGCCGATACGGGGCGAGGGTGGTATCCATCCCGCCACGCCCGAATTTCTGAAATTTGCTGCGCCTGTGCGACCAGCACCACGCCCTGCTGATCTTCGACGAGATTCAATGCGGCATGGGGCGCATAAGAGCTCGCTGTGGGCGTATGAGAGCAGCGGCGTCACGCCGGACATCATGACGCTGGCGAAGCCGCTGGCGGGCGGGCTGCTTATCGGCGCGATCTGACGACCGAAGCGGTCACCGCGCACCTTCACCCCGGCGATCACGGCACGACCTTCGGCGGCGGTCCGTTCGTGACGGGCGTCGCTCATTACGTGCTGGATCGCATCAGCCAGCCGGAATTTCTGGCGCACGTCGCCGAAGTGGGCGAATATTTGCAGGAGCGACTGGAAGAAATCAACAGCCCGCTGATCAGGGAAGTGCGCGGGCGCGGTCTGATGGTCGGCATCGAGCTGACGGTCGATGTCAGCCCGATCATCGAGGCGGGCTACCAGAACGGCTTGCTGCTGGTCAACGCCGGGCAGGACGTGATCCGCTTCGTGCCGCCGCTGATCGCCGGGAAATCGGATGTCGACACGCTGGTCGAGCGGTTGTCGGCTATTCTGAGCAAGATCAATTAATCGCCAGGACGCAGGATGAGATTTAGCGGGGCGCCGGCAGTGCCGCTACACGCCAAAGGAAAATAAGCGAGAATGGAAGTTCAACCATCTATCGAGCAGGTGCAGGAACTTCAAGGTCGCGGGCGTCCACTGCGGGCTGAAGGAGAACGGCGCGCTCGACTTTGCGCTGATCGTCAGCGACCGTCCGTGTACGGCGGCGGCGATCTTCACGACCAACAAAGTCAAAGCCGCCCCCGTGCTGTACGACATGGAAGCGCTGCGGCTGGACAGCGCGCACGTCCGGGCGATTGCCGTCAACACGCGCTGCGCCAACGCCTGCACCGGCGAGCAGGGCATCGCCAATTCCGAGCAGATGGCGAAGCTCGCCGAGGCGCTGGGCGTCATTATGGACGGTGCTGGTGATGTCGACAAACGTGATCGGCACGCAGTTGCCGGATGGACAAAATCGCACAGGGCGTCAACGCCGCCTCCGGACTCGCTCGCCAGCGACTGGGGACGTCGCCGCGCACGCCATCTTGACGACCGACACCCGCCGAAAGGTCGGCATCGGTCGGTGACTTAACCGCCGACGGGCGGCGCTACACCGTCACCGGGATCGCCAAAGGCGCGGGCATGATCGCCCCGAACATGGCGACCATGCTCGGCTTCATCGTCACTGACGCCGCTGGAGCGCTGCGGCCGCCGATCGCTGTTCCGCCGCCGCCGACACGACCTTCAGGCGGATCGTGATGATGGCGACACCAGCACCAACGACTCGGTCTTTCTGCTGGCGAACGGCGCGAGCAGCATTGCGCATCGGCGCTGGCGAGCGGGAGGCGTTGCCAAAGCGCTGACCGACGTTGCCGCAAGCTGGCGCAGGCGGTCGTGCGCGACGGCGAGGGGCGCGACCAAGTTCCTCACCCTGCACATCACCGGCGCGCCGGATGATGACGCCGCCACCCGCCGGATCGCCAACGCGATTGGCACGTCGCCGCTTCGGTCAAGACGGCGTTTTTACGGCGGCGACGCCAACTGGGGCGGATCGTCGCGGCGGCGGGGCGCTCCGGCATCGACCTCGACCCGCAGAAAATGCCGGTTGTGGTTCGCGGCGGACGACGAGTCGGATAAGCTGCTGCTGTTCGCTCAGGAAATGCCGACTGACTACAGCGAAGCCGAGGCGACGGCGCTGGTCAAAGCGCCGGAAGTCGTCGTCACGCTCGACTGCGGCGTCGGGGCAGGCGCGGCGACCATCTGGACGTGCGACCTCAGCCACGACTGCGTTTCGATTAATGGGCATTATCGGACATAGCGATTATTTTGTAGGGGCGTTCAGACGGGAGCGCCCTACATATTTCAGGGAGATGTTTATGCGGGGAATGCTGGCGCTGGAGGACGGACGGACGTTCGCCGGGACGGGCTTCGGCGCGGACGGCGTGCAGACGGGCGAACTGGTCTTTAACACGTCGATGACCGGGTATCAGGAAATCCTGACCGATCCGTCGTATCACAAGCAGATTGTGACCATGACCGTGCCGCACGTCGGCAACACCGGGATCAACCCGGAGGATGTCGAGTCGGATCGCGTGTGGGTGGCGGGCTTCGTGGTGCAGTCGCTGTCGCCGATCGAGAGCAACTGGCGCTCCGAGCGCGACCTCGACGGCTATCTGCGCGAGCAGCGCAGCCCGTGAGCTTGTCAAGGAGAGTGGCGACGCGGGCGCTGGTGCGACATCCGCGAAAAGGCGTGATGCGCGCGGCAATCGCTGCGGCGAAGCGCAACGGATGACCCGGCGGCGCTGGTCGAGGTCGCGCGCCAGTCGCCGGATATGAGCGGCTGGAATCTGGTGGACAGCGACGTGACCTGCGCCGAGCCATGCAACTGGACGCAACCCAGGCGACCCCGAATGGTACAGCCAGCACCATTACAACCCGAACGGTCCGCTGATCGTCGCCTACGATACGGGCATCAAGCGCAACATCCTCAAGATGATGACGGATCGCGGCATGCGCGTGGCCATTGTCCAGCGCACACGTCCGCCGACGACGTGCTGACGCCTGGCGGGCGTGTTCTGACAACGGTCCCGGCGACCCCGCCTCGCCGACTTCGATGATCGACGGCACGAAGGCGCTGCTCGGTCAGGTGCCGATCTTCGGCATCTGCCGCAGACATCCGGAATTACGGCGCTGGCGCTGGGCGGCAAGACCGAGAGATGCGCTTCGGGCATCGCGGCGGCAACCAGCCTGTCAAGAATTTGTTGACGGGCGTGATCGAGATCGGCTCGCGCAATCACGGCTTCGCGTCCACAACAGCGGCCTGCACGGCGCGGAAGTGACCGCACGTCAACCTGAACGACCACACAGTTGAAGGCTTGCGCCACGTCGAGCTGGGCGCGTTCAGCGTGCAGTACCACTGACGTCGCCCGGTCGCACGACTGCATCGCGGCCCCATTAAGGCAGGTTCATCAGGCGGGCGAAGCCGTGAGCGAGAGGTGATACCGGAATGATGGTCTACGCCAAGCTGTTCCTGGTTAGATCATGCTGTTTGTCGTCTATTCGGGCGTTCGCGGCGATAATTCGACAAGGAATGGGCGTGGCAGCGGGCAGGAGCAGATCCAGCGCCAGCGCGGGATTGCCGACTTCTGAGAGACGCCGGAATGGTCGTCGGCACAACCTGGCTGGTTGATGGATGACGTCGAAGATCATCATCATTCTTCTCGTACTCTATCGACGGTCAAGGACAGTACGCCCACGAACGAGGGCGGCGACCAGATGCTGTCCGATCGTGGCTCAAGATTTATCGTCGTGGGGCGGAGCTGGAATTCGACTACAGCGGCGTGCAGGCGTGCAAGGTGCTGCGCAAGCAGGGGCTACCGCGTCGTGCTGGTCAGCTCAACCCCGGCGGGCATTCGCGGCTGATCCCGAAGATTTGCCGACCGCGACCTACGTCGACATGGCCGCCGGAGATGTACGAGCGCGTATCGCGCAGGAGCAGCCCGGCCAGCGCTGCGCGACCGTCGGCGGGCAGACCGCTGAACCTGGCGAAGGCGCTGGCAAGGCGGCAACGCGCTGGCACGGCTACAACGTCGATTGATCGGCGCGAAGTTCGACAGCATCGAAATCGCCGAGATCATGGAAGTGTTCAAGGACGCCATGCAGGAAATCGGCTGCGCTGCCCGCCAGGCGAGTCCGTCAACAGCGTCGAAGGCGCGGTACAGGCGGCGGCGAAGCTGAATTATCCGGTGCTGGTGCGCCATCGTTCACGCTTGGCGGTCAAGGCGGCAACGTGGCGTTCAACGCCGTGACCTGCGCCGGATCGCCGAGCGGGCTGAAGCAAAGCCCGGTTCCTGAAGTGCTGATCGAGATGAGCGTGCTCGGCTGGAAAGAATACGAACTCGAAGTCATGCGCGACGTGAGCGGCAGCTTCGTCATCGTCTGCTCGATTGAAAACCTTGATCCGATGAGCGTCCACGGCGACCAGCATCACCGTCGCGCCGCGCCGGACGCTGACCGACAAGGAGCTTCAGCGCCTGCGCAACATGGCGAAGCGCGTGGCAGGATCGTTGGGCTGCGTGGGCGGCGCGAACGTGCAGTTCGCCGTCAACCCGGCGGACGGCGAAGTCTACGTGATCGAGATGAACCCGGCGCGTGTCGCCGCTCGTCGTCCTGTCAGCGAGCAAGGCGACCGGCTTTCCGATTGCCAAGATCGCGGCGCTGCTGGCGGTCGGATTCACGCTGGACGAAATCCCCAATGACATCACGCGGGTGACGCCCGCCTCGTTCGAGCCGTCGCTGGATTACGTGGTCGTCAAAATCCCGCGCTGGGATTTCGACAATTCCCAACGGACACGCTCGTCCGCAGATGAAGGCGATTGGCGAGGTGATGGCAATCGGGCGCACGTTCCCGGAAGCGCTGCAAAAGGGCATCCGCTCGCTCGACATCGGCGTGACCGGCTTCGGCAGTAAGCTGCTCGAATCCGCGCCGGAAGCCATGCGCGTGCCGACGGCGCAGCGTATGTTCCAGGTGGCGTGGTCGCTGCTGGAAGGCGTGCCGCCGGAAGAAATCGTGCGCACGACCGGCTTCGATCCCTGGTTCGTGCGCCAACTGGTCGACATCATGGCGATCCGAAGCGAGATCGTCAGCAAGGGCGGCTTCAGTAAAGCCCCGACGTTCGGCGCGGCTGAGCTGCGCCGCTGGAAGCAGTACGGCTTCAGCGATGCGCAGATTGCCGATCTGCTCGACTGGGACGAGATGACGGTGCGGAACGTCCGTAAGGCGTTGGGCGTCGCGCCCAGCTACTACCGCGTCGATACCTGCGCGGCGGAGTTCGAGGCGCATACGCCCTACCTGTACTCGACCTACGAGGAGGACGACGAAGCCGCCCCGACCAATAAGCAGAAGGTGATCATCCTCGGCGGCGGACCGAACCGTATCGGGCAGGGAATCGAATTCGACTACTGCTGCGTCCACGCCTGTTTCGCGCTCAAGGAGATGGGCTACGAGACGATCATGGTCAACTGCAACCCGGAGACGGTCAGCACCGACTACGACACCGCCGACCGCCTGTACTTCGAGCCGCTGACCGCCGAGGACGTGCTGAATATCGTCGACGAAGAAAAGCCGGTCGGCGTGCTGGTGCAGTTCGGCGGGCAGACTCCGCTCAACATCGCCAAAACGCTGGCGGACGCAGGTGCGCCGATCTGGGGCACGTCGGTCGATACGATTGACCTCGCGGAAGACCGCGAGCGCTTCAACGTGCTGATGCGCGAGCTGGATATTCCGCAGGCGGCAGGCAAGACCGCCCTCAACCACGAGGAAGCGCTCGCCGCCGCCCACCAGATCGGCTATCCGGTGCTGGTGCGTCCCAGCTACGTGCTGGGCGGGCGCGGCATGGCGATTGTGTTCGACGACGACATGCTCGTAAACTGGCTGGACAAGCATATTCAGTGGAACGGGCATCCGGTGCTGATCGACCAGTTTCTGGACGACGCCTTCGAGATCGACGTGGACGCGCTGTGCGACGGCGAAAACGTTACGGTCGGCGGCATTATGCAGCACATTGAGGAAGCGGGCGTCCACAGCGGCGATTCAGCGTGCGTGCTGCCGCCCTACAAGATCAGCTACTATCACATCGAGATCATCCGCGAATTCACCGACCAGATCGGCAAGGCGCTGGGAGTGAAAGGGCTGTTCAACATCCAGTTCGCCATCAAGGACGACGTGGTCTATGTGCTGGAGGTCAACCCGCGCGCCAGCCGCACCGCACCGTTCGTCAGCAAGGCGACCGGCAAGCCGCTGCCGCGCTATGCCGCGCAGATCGCGGCGGGCAAAACTGGCGGAACTCGGCTTCACCGGAAGAGCCTCACGTCGATGGCTTCTTCGTCAAGGAAGCCGTGCTGCCGTTCCAGAAATTCCCCGGCGTTGACGCCCGGCTGGGACCCGAAATGCGGTCAACCGGCGAGGTGATGGGTCATGCGTCGAGCTTCAGGCACGCTTTCGCCAAAGCCGAGATGGCGGCGAGCACCAATCTGCCGCTGGAAGGCACGGTCTTTATCAGCGTCAACGATTATGACAAGGGTGCGGTCATCAAGATCGCGCGCGACCTCTCGCAGATGGGCTTCAACCTGGTCGCCACCGACGGCACGGCGAAGCTGCTGCGCGACGTGAATATCCCGGCGAGCGTGATGAACAAGGTCAGCGAAGGCTCGCCGCACATCGTCGATGCCATTCGCGCGGGTGACATCCACCTGATCATCAACACGCCGCGCGGCGGGCAGGCGCACTACGACGGCGCGCTCATTCGCGGGACGGCGGCGCTCTACGGCGTGCCGATCATCACGACCATGAGCGCGGCGACGGCGGCGGTGCAGGGCATCAAGGCGCTGCGCCAGAAGCCGCTCAAGGCGCGCAGCCTTCAGGTGCACCATCAACAGATGGCGTAACCGGGACTGAGCCGAACCAATTGGGTTTGTTTTGGGGATGTAGGGGCGTTCCGTTGAACGCCCCTGCTGTTTGAATGGAACGTTACGACTGAGCCGTCGCTTCTTCGGTCGGCATCATGGGTTCTTCGGTGGTCTCCATCGACGGCATCGGCGTCCCGCTGAAATCCAGCCCGGCGAACGGCGCGGTCTCGGTGCTCAGCACGCCCAGGCTGCACCCCGTCCACATGTAGGTGTAGAACTTGCCGTATTCGTCGGTTCCCTGAAGCGCGAACACGTCGTCGCTGATGCGGAACAGCCAGATCGTGCCGTTCGGGGTTTCGGCGTGTGCCAGCAGCACCGGCTCCGGCATGGCTTCCTCGGTGCCGGATGCGTCGGTCGTCGGCACGGCGGTCGCCGTCTCGGTCGGCATCATGGCTTCAGCAGTCGTTTCCATCGGCACGACCGGCTGCGCGATTTCCTCATCGCCGCGCAGTTGGTCGACGGTCAGCTCGATGTACTTCTGACCATCAGCGCCCCAGACGGTGATGCCGCCGTTCTGGTACGTATTCGTGTCGGTGCTGCCGTTTTCGTCGACGCAGTAGACCGCCAGCCCGGATAGGTAGATGTCCCCGTTAATGCGGTTATCGCTGAAGCTGCTGGGGATCTCGGTGACTTCCGGCGCTTCCTGTGTCGTTTCCTGGGCTGCGATCAACGCTGCCGACAGCAGCGCCAGAACTGCGATGACCATCGTGACCAGTACCATCCGATTCGTCTTCACTTTACACCTCTCGTAATACGATACGTCATGTCACAGATTACAACATTTATTATCGCATTTCAAGCCCTCGGGCGAAAGCGCACGGTTATCGTCGGCTGTCCGGCGGCAGGCAAACAAAAAGACACGGGGCTGCCGTGTCTCTTTGAGCAGAGTCTGAATGAAGCAGTCTTTTAACCCGCCGCTGCCGCCGTCACGGGTTCCAGCCAGTAGTTATCGGAGCCATAAATACTGAACACCTGACTTTCCGATGCCCAGCCTTCCTCGCCGCTGTCGTAGCGGATGTGCAGCCACCACAGCGGACCGTTCGCCGTACACTGCGGTGCTTCCAGGACGGTGAACTCGGCAGGAGCGAGGATCACCGTGCCGGAGCCGCCCGGTTTCGTGCGCAGCGTGCTGAAGCGCTGGGCGATCTGCCCGCGCATCCCGGCGGCAAGCTGGTTTTGCAGCGAGCCGGGGCAGGTCGGGTCAACCGTGCCGGTGGCGGTCACGGTGGACGCCATGCTGATGACCAACACGACAATCACGAAAAAGATGACGGCTTTGCGCATACTCCCTCCTTTCCACGCACTATTTGGTAAAGAATTGGTTTGAAAATCATTAGTTTCCAGTTTATAGCGGATTCGATAAATGTGCAACTAGAGAATCTGATAACATCGATCCGAATATCGAATTCCGCTTCGCGGCTGTAGGGAAATGTTGCTTTTGCGAGGAATCAAAAGGAGCGCGACTGCTGCCGCGCCCTCGCTGTACAAATCTGGAAATGGTTAGGACGTGATCGGGGCGAGCCAGTACATATTGCTGCCCCAGGGGCTGTAGAGCTGGCTTTCCGACGCCCAGCCGGTCGCACCGTCATCGTACAGAAGCTGATAGTAGCACAGGTAGCCGTCGGACTCAGGACCGCCGATCACCGTGAACTGTGCCGGAGAGTACACCCGCTCGACCGGATTGCCGCCGGGCGCATCGCGCAGCGTGCTGTAGACGCTGACCACATAGCCGCGCACACCGATGGAGAGCTGGTTGGGCAGACCACCGGGGCACAGCGGATTCACCGGAACCGGAGCGCTGACCGGCAGCAGCCAGTACATGTTGTCGCCCCATTCGCTGCTGATCTGGCTTTCGACCGCCCAGCCAGCCGCGCCGCTGTCATACTGGACATAGTAATAGCACAGCCAGCCGTTGCTGGACGGACCAGCGACCACCGTGAACTCCGCCGGGGCTTCGACGATCTGAACCGGGTTGCCGCCTGGCGCATCGTACAGCGTGCTGTACGACTGGGCGATCTGCCCGCGCCCGCCGACGGTGAGCTGGGTCGGCAGCGAACCGGCGCAGGTCGGCGTGCCGCCCGCTGCGGCTGGCAGCGCCATGAGCACGCTCAAGACCGTCGCGATGGCGATGACAATGGCAAATTTTCGCATGAATACGCCTCCTAAAAACGCCTCGATGTCTCCAGAGCATATTCTAATCATACCCCGCCCTGAAAATGCACAAGTCCCACAAATGAGTGGGTTGGCGGTGGGCAGGCGTCAGCCGCCGTCGGCAGGGTGGTAGGCTTCGAGGATCGAGCCGCCGACGAACTCGCGCAGCAGCGACGTATCCGGGATGAGCGCGCGCTGCTCGTCGGTGAGCGGCTGCACCCAGCGCAGGAATGACAGCAGGCGGTTGGCTTCGATGTGCGGCGGCGTGCCCGTCTCGACTTGAAGCAGCAGCGGCTCGACCAGCGGGCGCAGCGCCGCCAGCTCGTACACCATCGACGAGTTGAACATCAGGTCGGCGTTTTCCTGGTACGGGAAGATGTTGCGCTTTTCGCCCCGGCGCACGCTGGGCCAGCGCAGGATCGTGTCGGTGGCGCTGTAGCCGCGCGTCGCCGCGTCGCGCGTGATCCGGCGCAGCAGGCGCAGGTCGGTGGTCGAGACGCGGTTGTGATAGTCGACGTTCAGCCCGGTCAGCGCCGAGACGTAGATGCGGTAGATCTGCTCCGGCGGCACGCGCGTGACCAGCTCCGGGTTCAGCCCGTGAATCCCTTCGATGATGATGATCTGGTTCTGGCGCAGCCGCGCCGTGCGCCCGGCGACGCTCTTGCCGATCAGGAAATCGTAGCGCGGCAGCGCCACTTCGCCCCCGGCGATCAGTTCGACCAGATGCTCGTTGAACAGCGCCCGGTTGATGGCGTCCAGCGATTCGAAATCGTAATTGCCTTCGGAATCGCGCGGCGTGCGCTCGCGGTCGATGAAATAGTTATCCAGTTCGAGCGTGAACGGGCGCAGACCGTGCGCCAGTAGCTGGATCGCCAGCCGCTTGGCGAAGGTCGTCTTGCCCGACGACGAGGGTCCGGCGATCAGCACCAGCCGGACGCCCTGCCGCTCGTGGCGCTGCCCGATTTCCCCGGCGATTTCGGCGATGCGGCGCTCGTGCAGCGCTTCGGCGATCAGGATCAATTCCTGAATGTGCCCGTTGCGCACGATCCGGTTCAGCCGCCCGATGTCCTCGACGCCCAGCTTGTGCAGCCAATCTTCCGACTCGGCGAAGATCGCGCCGATCTTGCTGAACGGCTCAATCGGGTCGAGGCGGGTCGGCGTCGCGGCGTGCGGGTACTGCAGGATGAAGCCGTTCTTCGCCTGCACCAGCCGGAAGGTGTGCAGATACCCGGTCGACGGAACCATGTAGCCGTAGTAATAGTCCGAGCGGTCGCGCAGGGTGTAGAGCGTCAGCACGCTCCGGGTGCGCTGTTCCAGCAGGCGCACCTTGTCGTCGTCGCCACGCCCCTCGAACAGCGCGACCGCTTCTTCCAGCGGCACGAGCTGCTTGGTGATCGGGCTGTTTTCGGCGACGATCCGGCGCATGTGCGCTTCGAGCTGCTCCAGCTCGGAATCATCGAACGCCGAGCGGTTCGGCAGGATGCAGTAGAAGCCGCCGCCGGGCACGGCGTAGCTGACGTTCACCTCCGTGCCCTGCCACAGCTCGTTGATCGCGGTCGTCAGCAGCAGGACGAGCGAGCGCCGGTAAATGCGCCCGCCGTCGGTGCTGCTCAGCAGCACGGGTTCGAGCGTGCCATCCTGGTGCAGCACGTGGCTGAGTTCGCGCAGCTTGGCGTTGTAGACCGCCGCGATCACCGGGGCGCTGAACAATTCGGGGTGTTCGTCGCGTGCCGCGTCCATGAACGCTTCAATCGGCGTGCCGATGGGTCCCTCCAGCACCAGCCCGTCGACGAACGTCACGCGGACGGTGTCGCGCGGGCGGGATGGCGTAATAGTCTGTGTCGTGATTGTCATGGTCTTTTAACGCTAAGCCTGCATCTGTTCCAGTATCGTCGGCGGGTAGTTCGCCCCGCCATTATTCGGTTCGATCATTTTACCACCGTCATTCTGCGGTTTTGTAGATGATCGCTGTTATAATTCGCGGCGGAGGGTAAAACATGGCACTTCCTTATGAGAAATACCTTCAGGAAATCCTGATCGACTCGGATACGCTGCAAGCCCGCATCGCCGAACTGGGCGCGGAAATTTCCGCCGACTACGCCGGACGCGACCGGCTGATGCTGATCTGCATCCTCAAGGGCGGCGTGATGTTCCTGTGCGACCTGATGCGCCACATCACCGTCCCCCACGAGATCGACTTTCTGGCGGTGTCGAGCTACGGGCGCGGCGGGCGTTCGGCGACCGGCAACGTCCGCATCGACATGGACCTGAAAGAGGTCGTCACCGGCAAGAACCTGCTGATCGTCGAGGACATCATCGACAGCGGCTACACGCTGCGCTTCGTCATGGACATGCTTCAGGCGCGCCATCCCGAAAGCATCCGCCTGTGCACGCTGCTCGACAAAGCCAGCCGCCGCGTCATCAAGATCGAGCCGGACTACACCGGATTCGTGATCGAGGACAAGTTCGTCTTTGGCTACGGGCTTGATCTGGACGAGAAGTACCGCAATCTGCCATTCATCGGCGTCGTGCGACCGGAGGCGCTGACCGAGCAATGAGCGATCTGGTGCTGGCGTGGTCGGATGTCGTGCTCGACCTGCGCGACCTGCTGGCGGATCACCCGGAGCCGGTCTACATCGTCGGCGGGGCGGTGCGCGACGCGCTGCTGCGTCGTCCGATCAAGGACGTGGACATCGCCGCGCCGGAACGGGCAATCCCGCTGGCGCGGCGCATCGCCAACGGCTTGGGCGGCGCGTTCTTCGTCCTCGACGCCGAGCGCGACGTGGGGCGGGCGCTGCTCGACACGCCCGACGGTCGGCTGTCGATTGACGTGGCGGGCTTTCGCGGCGACAGCCTCGACGCCGACCTGCGCGACCGCGATTTCACCATCAATGCGCTGGCGGTCGACCTGCGCGGCGATCTCAGCCAGGTGATCGACCCGACCGGCGGCGCGAAGGACGCCCTCGCCAAGATCATCCGGCGCTGCAACCCCGACGCCATCGCCCACGACCCGATTCGCGCGCTGCGCGCCGTCCGCCAGAGCGTCCAGTTCGGTTTCCGCATCGATCCGGCGACGCAGGACGACATCCGTGCCCACGCGGCGAACCTGCTCGACACCTCGATGGAGCGTTTGCGCGACGAGCTGTTCAAGCTGCTGGCGCTGTCCAAGCCCGGCGCGGCGCTGCGCGTGGCGGATCGGCTGGGTTTGCTGACCGTGATCGTCCCTGAGGTCGCGCCGCTCCACGATCTGAAGCAGCACCCGGCGCACGCACGATGCCTGGAATCACACGCTGGCGGTGGTCGACAGCCTGAACGACATCCTCGCCGTGATCAGCCCGCGCCGCACCGACGAAACGGCGGCTCAGTTCAACCTCGGCATGATCGCCGTCGCGCTGGATCGCTTCCGGCAGCCGCTTCAGACGCATTTCGGCAAGGTGGGACCGGACGAGCGCTCGCATCGCGCCCTGCTTCTTCTGGCGGCGCTGCTGCACGACATCGGCAAGGGGATCGTCGCGCCGGTCGCCGACGCGAACGGGAACCCGCGCTTTCCCGGTCACGAAACGGTCGGCGCGGACGCGGTGGTCGAGCGCGTCGAAGCGCTGCGCCTCAGCCGCGCCGAGGTCGAGCGCGTCGTCGCGCTGGTGCGCTATCACATGGGGTCGGCGCTGTGGCTGGAAGAACTGACGCCGCTGGCGATCTACCGTTTCTGGAAGCCGCTCGGCGACGCGGAATCGACCTGATCGTGCTGACGCTGGCGGATTATCTCGGCGCGGTCGGCGTGCGCTTCGATCAAGACCTGTGGCTGAAGCTGCTGGAGCGCGCCCAGATCTGCTGAGCGCCTATTTCGAGGAGCACGACCGGCTGGTCGACCCGCCCGCGCTGATCAACGGCAATCAGTTGATGCGGGCGCTCGGATTACCGCCGGGTCCCGCCGTCGGCGACCTGCTGGAGCGCATCCGCGAGGCGCAGGTGAGCGGCGAAGTCGCCAGCATGGACGATGCGCTGGGTTTCGCCCGGCGGCACCTCAGCAACGGCAGTCACTCCACGTAGGCGGCGAGGTCTTGCAGACGCAGGCGCGCGTCGTCCTCCGGCACTTCAAAATGCAGGCTGATGATCTCCGGCGTCCGTGATGCTTCGCTGATCTCCATGACCAGCCCGCCGGGCATCGCCAGAATGCGCGCGAACGGCGGGATCAGCCCGTTTTCTTCGATGTCGCTCAGCCCGCGCTTCTCGCCCCAGGTGCTTTTGGCGATGTGCCGCGCCAGAAAACGCGCCAGCGACATGCGCGGCGCGAACGGCGTCGACACGCTCAGGAAGCTGGACGAAAATTCGTTGAGGTCTACGTCGTCCCACATTTCGGGTGCGGCTTCTGAAGCATCTGCTCGATGGGGATTGGCGGCGCGGTCACATTGTAGAGCCGGAGCAGCTCGTCGACGACCGACTCCAGAGTAGGCATGTCAACCACGAGACACATCCTCCGTTTGCGATGACTCCAGGTGGTAAAACAGGAGCAGCGTATTGCCGTAGCGCCGCTCGTCGTACAGGGCGAAATAGTTCAGCTCGACGGGTGCGTATTCGGTGGGATCGATCTGGACGATGACGCTGCCGTCGGGGTGCAGCCAGCCCCGATTCTGCTCGACGCCGAGCAGCGCGGCGACCACATCGCTTTGTACTGCGGCGGCGCGATGTAGATGAATTCATATGCCCGATCCGGCTTCTGCCGGAGCAGGCTGAAGGCGTCGATCTTGCGCACCGCCGCCCGGTCGCTGAAGCCGGTGAGCTTGAGGTTGTCCTTGATCGTCTGGATGGCGAGGACGTCGATGTCGGTCAGCAGGGCGTAGCTCGCCCCCCGGCTCAGCGCCTCGATGCCGACGCTGCCCGTCCCGGCGAACAGGTCGAGAAAGCTGGCGTCGAGGATCGACCGACCGATGATGTTGAACAGCGACTCCTTGACGCGATCCATGATCGGGCGCGTGCTGTCGCCCGGCACGAGCTTGAGGCGGCGACCTTTTGCCGTCCCGGCGATCACCCGGATGCTCATGAAGTGAACTCGACTGCCTCGCGGACGGCGCGCAGATTCGACAGCGGCGATGTGATCAGCGAGACGCAGCCGGTCGAGAGGATCAGGCGGCGTCCGTTGGTGTCGTGGATGGCGCTGCGGGCGGCGTCGCGGATAGTCGTCGGCGCGCCCTGATGCACGTGCTCCCACTGCGCCAGCCCGCCGCACACCGCGCCGTCGAACAGCGTCTTGCCCTGCGCCAGCGTCGGCTCGGATTTCTGGTCGTGCCAGTTCATGACCTGCGCCTTGAGTTCGGGCGCGAACTTGAACATGGGCAGGTCGCCGTGCAGGTGGACGACGTTCAGCCACCAGCGCGTCGGCAGCGTGTCCAAAATCTTGCGGTCGTAGGGCAAGCCGAAGGTCTTGTATTCGTCTTCGGACAGGGTGGTGTAGCTGGCGTGCTGGATGGCGTAGAAGATTCCGGCAACCGGCAGCCGCTTGAGCGCCTCGATGAAGCGCAGCGTCGTGTCGGTGAGGATGCTCAGCCCGCTGTGCACGCGGTCGGGCTGGGTGCGCATGTGGCGGATCAGCACGTCCTTACCCGCCAGATTTTTTGCCTGAGCCAGCGGGCTGAAGATTGTCTGAACGACCGGGACGGATTCACCCAGCTCGTCGCAGATCAGCCGCAGACATTCCTGCTGCCGACCAAGCGCCCCGCGCCCCGGATCGAGTGCGCGCAACCCTGTCCAGTCCAGCGACCGCTCGATCACCCGCTTGGTATAGACGCGCGTCCCTTCGAGCGATCCTTCCCAATTATCCTGCACGCCGTAATCCGTCAGGCAGAAGCTGCTGGCAGGCGTGACTTTGACAAAATCCCAGTCGAATGCCTTCTGGAAATCGACGGTCGAGCGGGCAAGATCGGCAGCGCGCTGGTCATCGCCGGGCCAATGCCGCCACAGCGCGACCGGCACGCGGTCGGTCGGTTCTCCCGCGATAGTCTTTTCCAGACGCTCGCGTTTTTCCATAGTTGGGTTAGCTCTTGCCGTCCTTCAGCTCGTCGATACGCTGGCGCGTCATCTTTTGCAGCATCTGGTAGCGATCTTCGCGCGGGTGCGACTGGATCGCTTCGCCGATCTGGGTGAGGCAGCGCTCGAACGTCACCTGCGCGGCTTCAATCTGCCCGCCGCTGCGCTGCGCCAGCGCCAGCCCGTAGAGCGCGTCCACGTTGTTGGCGGAGGTCTGAAGCAGACTACTGAACTCGTGGATGGCTGCGTCGTTCTGTCCCTGCCGGTGAAGCGCCCACGCGCGCCCAAGCTGCTCAGCATATTCCTGATTCTTCGCCATACCTGCTCCTTCGCAAACAACCGACCATCGCGTCCGGTCTATCCGGGTTTCGCAGCCTAGCTGCGCTCAAGATTGTACTGTCGGGGCGCTAAATTACAAGATCAGGAGACGATCAGAATGATCGGCAGGACGAGCACCTGTCCGTAGGTGCTGCCGTCCTGCTCGAAGAATGTCAGGCGGCTTTCCGCCGCGTCGCAGCCCGCGCTGGCTCCGGCGCAGACTTCGACCGCCGGGCTGTACGAGCCGGGCGGGAAATCGGCGGGCAGCGCGATGCGGTACGGATCGGTGACGAACAGGCGCGGCAGCCAGCGCGCGGTCGGATAACCGCCGGGCGTGCGCGGCGTGGTCGGCAGGCGGTAATCGCCGGTGGTCAGGTCGAGCAGCGAGACGCGCACGCGGTAGTTCACGTCCAGAAAGCGAAGCGTGCGCCAGTACAGCGTCAGGTTGACACTGTCGCCGGGGCGATACTGAGTCGTGTCGAGGCGGTACGCCTGCACTTCCAGCCCGGCGTCGGAGTGGTTGTCAATCGACGCGCTGCCCGCAAGCGACCTGTACGCCTGCGCCTGCACCGCCACCGGCGCGAACGGCACGACGAACAGCGCCAGCACCACCGCGAAGCCGACCAGCACGCCGCCGAGCAGCAGGGCTTCGGCGCGCGGCAGCAGGTCGAGCACGTCGTAATGATCGCGGCTGTGACGGGTGCGGTACACAGTGATCACGCCGAGCAGGAACAGGTTCAGCCACGACAGCACCCAGCCGAGCGTGCGCGGCACGGTCGTGCCGAGCGCCACCGTAAGCTCGCCGCGCACCGCGTTGGGCAGGTTCACGTTGATCAGCCCGTCGGTGGCGGGCGTGAGATTCATCGGCGTGGTGTTCAGGTACGCCGCCCAGCCCGGAAAATACGCCGTCAGCACGTGAAGCTGCGTCGGCGCGAGACGTCTGCAACTGGACGCGGTCGCCGTGTGTGTCGTGCTCCAGCAGCCCGATCTGCGCGTTGGTGTCGGGCTGTATCTTGGTGACCTGCCCGGCGCGATAGCTGGCGACCAGCGCGCGGTCGGCGGCTATCGACGGCGAAATCGTCGTCGGCAGCGCGTCACCGTCGGGCAGCGGCGGGATGCCGAAGCCCTGCGCCTCGTATTCGATCTGGCGTGGGCGAGGTGTCAATCAGCGCGTCCGACCAGCGCGGGGCGATCCAGGCGGGCATGGCGGCGACGAGGATGATGATCACGAGGATCGGCAGGAACAGGCGCACCTTGCTCGACAGGACGACGCCGCTCCCGCCGATGGCGAAGCACAGGCTGATCACGCCGGTCAGCCAGACTTCCGCCGGGAAGATCGCCAGCGCCAGCACCAGCAGCGCCGCGCCGAGGATCAGGAACAGCGCCGGAAACCCGGCGCGGCGGCGGACGATCACAGGCACGCTCGCCAGCGCGAACGCCGGGATCGCCCAGCCGAGCGTGAACTGCGGCACGGTCAGCAGCGCGCGGGGTCGATCTGGCGCAGCAGCGTGAACAACTCCGCCAGCGTGATCAGATAGGGCAGGTCGCGCGCTCGCTCGATCCACTGGACGGCTTCGGCTTCGGCGAACGCCGGAACCCAGAAGCAGCCTGCCAGCCCGATCCCCAGCACGCTCGCGCCGAGCGCCAGATACCAGCGCGGGTAATCGGCGTGATTCCATGCGAGCAGCGCGGCGGCGAGCGTCCAGCCGACGATGGCGGCGGGGATGTCGGTCAGCAGCAGCGCGCGGCGGTGATCAGCGCGACGTACAGCATGTCGAGCGGTCGGTTGAGGCGCAGCAGCCGCTCGACGCCCCAGAACAGCGCCGGGATCAGCGCCAGGCACATGACGCCGGGCAGGTCGCCCAGCAGGTGCGGCGCGACCAGACTCAGGTAGGGGCTGTAGACGTAGAGCAGCCCGGCGACCACGCCCGCTGCCGCGCCCATCCGCCGCGTGACCAGCGCGTAGACCGCCGTTCCGGCGATGCACAGCGACGCGATGTAGACGATTTTGACGGCGATGGTCGTGTCGTTGCTCACGAAGTAATCGAGCAGCGCCGGGATGTATGCCGCGCCGGCGGGTAGTAGCTGGGGATCGGCGCGCCGTAGCCGCCGAGAGCGTAGGGTGACCAGCGCGGGTACAGCCGCCCCTCGGAGAACGCCTGGGTCGCGTCGGCGGCGCGAAAGACGTAATGCTCGCTGGCGTTGGTGCGCGGCAGCCCCGGCTGAAGCGCGAACGACCAGCCGAGCAGCAGGCAGAAGCCCAACACGATCAATACGCCCCAGTCCGTGCCGCGCATCGCCTGCTGCATCCACATCGGCAGGTCCTGGCGTTTGAACTGGGGGAGGGCGGCGTTGTGTTCCATAGCTTCTATTATGGCGCAACAATGCTTGATTTGCGGCGGTGGGGGTGCTATCCTTTCCGAACATGCTTACGATACGCGCCGCGCGCGACCGATATTCCCGCCCTGTCCGCCTCTGGCATGAGAAAATGGTTCTGCACGCCGACCATCGGACTGCGCCCGCGCCGGACGCGGCAGAGTTGTGGGCGTCGGCTGCCGTCACGTGGCTGGACGATGCCCGCTGCGGCTTTTTCGCTGCCGTCCGCGACGAGACGCCCGTCGGCTACATCGTCGGGCAGATCCAGCCGATGCCGGGCGTCACGCCGGGGCAAGTCGGGCTGATCACCGACCTCACGCTCGACGCACACGGCTATCACGGCGGCGCGGGGCGAGCACTGGTCACGGCGCTGCGCGAATGGTTCGCCGGGCGCGGCGTCAGTCACACCGCTGTCTGGACGCCGCACTACGACGCGGTATCGCAGGCGTTCTGGCGGTCGCTCGGCGCGGCGGAGTGGATGGATATTCTGTGGATCAAATAGTCATTCGACGAGCGAAGCCCGAAGATATCGATACGATAGCGCGCCTGTGGGAAGCGCTGGTCGCCTATCACGGCGATCTCGATCCCAGCCTGCCGCCGTCCGCGCCGCAGGGGGCGCGCCGCTATGCCCGCCGCCTGCTCGACCGCATCGACGACCCGATGTCGCGCGTGTTCGTCTCGGAAGTCGACGGCAAGGTCGTCGGCTATGTGCTGGGCGTGATCGTCGAGCTGGCGCCGGAGATGTTCCAGCAGGAAGCCAGCGGCTTTCTCGCCGACCTGTTCGTAGAGGAAGCCTACCGCCGCTCCGGGCTGGGCAGAGGGCTGGTGGTAGAGCTGGCGTCGTGGTTCCGCGAGAAGGGCGTGGGCTACTTCGAGTGGCATGTCGCCGCCCGCAACGAGGAAAGCATCGCCTTCTGGCGCAGCCTGGGCGGGCGCGAGGTCATGCTGCGGATGCGCGCCGATCTGGATTAAATCAACCTCACCCCTCAATCCCCTCTCCACGCCGTGGAAGGGAAGAGGCATCGTTGAGATGCCTGACGAAGCGCAACGGGGGGTCACATGGCAGTAACCCTCACAATTTCGAAGGATTGTGGCGAAAAATGACCGAACTCCTTTACCAGACCGACAGCTATCTGAAAGAATTCGACGCCGTCGTAACGGCGGTTGACGAGGAAAAACGCGGCGTCCTGCTCGACCGCACGGCGTTCTATCCGGGTGGCGGCGGTCAGCCGAACGATGACGGCGAACTCGTCGCCGATGGTCAGGTCTACAGAGTTGGCAAGGTCGAGCGCGGCAACCTGCACATCATCGAGGGCGATTTGCCCGCCGTCGGCACGCCGGTGCACGGCGTCCTCAACTGGGAGCGGCGCTACAAGCTGATGCGCACCCACACGGCGATGCACATCCTGTGCGGCGTCGTCTGGCGCGACTACGGCGCGAGCGTCACCGGCGGCAACATGGAGCCGCTGGAAGGGCGCATGGATTTCGAGTTCGAGCGGCTGCAAAAGGAACTCGTGAGCGAGATCGAGCAGAAGATCAACGCCGAAATTGACGCGGCGCGCGACCTGCGCGTGAAAATTCTGCCGCGCGCCGAAGCCTTCGCCATTCCCGACCTGATCCGCACCAAAATCAATTTGCTGCCCGAAGTTATCGCCGAAGTGCGCACCGTCGAGATCGTCGGGCTGGATTTGCAGGCGGACGGCGGCACACACGTCGCCAACACCCGCGAAGTCGGGCGCATCCGCATCACCGATTACAAGAGCAAAGGCGGCATCAACAAGCGCATCTACGTGCGCATCGAGGACGCATGATCACCCGCCTGTACGACCGTTTTTCGCTGTTTCTGGGTCCCGCGCGGCTGCGGGCGCTGTTCTTCCTGATCGCGGCGACGGGATTCGCAAGCCTCGTCTTTAACGCCATCGAAGGCGACTGGGTCGTCCCGGCGCAGATGATCATGCTGGCGGCGGCGCTGGTCGGCGCGGCGGTGATCATCGGCGGCAGGATGGAACCAGAGGAGCGCGGGCGCTGGATCGGGATTCTGATCCCGGCGGTCGGCGCGGTGATTCTGGCGATCACGGTGCTGCCCAATCTGGCGCTGCCGCTGATCGGCGCGGCGGTAGGCTGGATCGTGGCGGGCGGCTTCATCTTCCGCGCCCGCGCGCCGATGGAATACCAGCAGGCGGTCAAGCACCTGCGCAAGAACGAATACGCCGAAGCCGTCAAGTCGATGGACATCCTGATCAAGCAGGAGCCGCGCAACCCGGATCACTACCGCTTTCGCGCCGAAGTGCTGCGGGTATGGGGCAAGCTCGACCGGGCGCGGAAAGATTATCAGCGCATGACCGAACTCGCGCCCAAATCGGCGGTGGCGTTCAACGGGCTGGCGGAAGTATGCCTGCAAGCGGGCGATTACGACGCCGCCCGCGCTGCCGGGCTGCGCGCCGCTCAGCTTGCGCCCGACGAATGGGTCGCGCTGTACAACCTCGGCATGATCGAGGATCGGCTGGAGATGGCGACCGAGGCGGTCGAGCACCTGCAAAAGGCGCTGGCGCTCAAAGTGCCGGACGCCCGCCATCGCCTGCTGATCTATCTGTATCTGGCGCGCGCCTATGCCCGCCTCGGCGACGCGGCGGCGGCGCAGGACGCGGCGATTCAGGTGCGCAAGCACAGGAACGGGCTGGAAGAATGGGAGAAGCTGCTGGAGAGCGATCAGGCGGAGACGCTGCGCGACGCGCTCGGCGACGACGTGGCAGCGGCAGCCGAACTCGCTCGCGGTCGCCTCGACGTGATGGCGCTGGCGGAGCCTGAGGAGTAATCGAATGGAACGCCGCCGCCTGTGGGTGATCGCTCTATATATCACGGTTGTGCTCGCCGTCGTCGGCATCGTCGTGTTCATCGGCGCGCTGGTGGCGCAGTATTTCAGCGTGCCCGCCGACATCAACGGCATCTCGCCGTTCGTGCTGCTGGCGCTCGGCGGGCTGTGCCTGGCGGCGGCGATGTTCCTGCTGTGGTTCACGCTGGTCGGCGTGCTGCTGGCGCGCCAGACGCGCGAGCAGGGGTCGGGCTACGGCGATGCCTACCGGCTGATCGAAGCGTTCAAGTTCCGGGATGCGATTCCGCTGCTCGAACGCTCGATCCGCGAGGGCAAGGAAACGTCCGAAGTCCTGATGCTGCTGACCAGCGCCTACGCTTACACCGGGCAGCTTGCCAAAGCGCAGGCGACCGCCGACCGCGCCGTACAGCTTTATCCCGACGAGCCAGCCGCGTACATCACGCTGGCGAACGGCTACCGCCTGCAAGCGTCCTACGACGCGGCGGCGCGCACGCTGATCGAAGCGGCGCGCCTCGACCCCGACCAGCCGGTCATCTGGGCGAACTCGGCTTCAGCCAGCGCTTCGCCGGGGAGAATGACAAAGCCTCAGATCGTTCGAGCGAGCGGCGCAGCACGCCATGCCCGCGCCCTACGGCGTGCGCGTCTACTACCATCTGGCGAACGCTTATCAGGCGGCGGGCGAGACGCGCGAAGCCGTGCGCGCCACCGCCAAGATGATGAGTGCCCGCGACGGCTTGGCGACCTGGAAAAGCGGGCTGAAGCCGCTCGAAGGCACGGCGTATGGGCAGGAGCTTCGTGACGAGATCGCCATGATCGAGCAGGCGCTCGCCGACGCCGACGCCGGAAACCTCGGCTGATGGGCTGACCGCGCATGATCTGGCTGATCACCCGCCTGCGCCGCGATTTCGGGACATGGGATCGCGCGACCCGCATCGCCTTCGCCGCTGCCGTCATTTTGCTGATCGCGGCGGTCATCGTTACGCTGTCCGCGCCGTCGGAGGCGCGGCTGCCATTCTGGTCGGCGCGGGCTTGCTGCTGGTGGTCGTCGAAGTCTCGGTGCTGTGGGGCAATCGCAGCGCTGATCTCGACGTTCACGCGGAGCGCAACGCCTGTATCTGGACGGCG
The DNA here is from genome assembly GCA_046328655.1 of Anaerolineae bacterium. Lineage (GTDB taxonomy): Bacteria > Chloroflexota > Anaerolineae > Aggregatilineales > Phototrophicaceae > Flexifilum. The sequence goes on from JAXLWE010000062.1 coordinate 25,408, forward strand.
AGCTGGAAGCAGCGCGCGACCTGCTGCAAAAGCCGACCACGAGAGAATTGCCCTCGCCAAAAAGAAGCCGGAATGCCCGCTCGCTGACGCGCTTGGGCGGCATACCGCCAGCAGGCAACTGCGGGAGAGCGGCAGTTTGTCAGAAGCCATTGACAAAGCCCCCAACATTATTTCTCATTCTACGGATTCGGGCGTACACTGCTTTCAGAAGGACGTTACGCCGAAGCAGCGGACGCCCTCTCACGCGCGCTTGAGCTGGGCGCGCCGGGCGGCGTTCGGGTTGATCTGGCGGAAGCGTACTTTCGTGTGAATCAGCCGGAGCAGGTGACTGCTACGCTCGGCGCTGCCGATGCGAGCGCGTTTTCCGGCGAGCCGCACCGGGCGCTGATGGCGGCGTACCTGCTCAACCAGGTGGGGGCAGCCGAACCGCCGCTGCCGGATGTGGTCGATGCCGGGCTGCCGTACTGGCGGGCAGTCGCCGAACGTTTCCGTGATACGCCCTACGGGGCGGCACTGATGATTGATGTCCGCGCGATGATGAATCAGGGGACGGATATTTATGGCAAGGGCGAATCGTAGCGGTGGGTTTTCCCTCATACGAATCGGGATCATCGCCGCCGTGATCGGCTTCGTGGTCATAGCGGTTGCTGTGCTGGCATACATGAAAGATCAGAGCGACAAGCGCGCGCCTTTCGAGATTCCCCCGTATCCGAACGCCGTGTACTGGGGAACCAGCGACATCCGCGATACGTCGCGCAACGTGTTCTACCGCGTCGCGGATACGCCGGAAACGGTCGTGGCGTACTATCAGCAGAAGCTCAACGATCACTACGGCAATACCGACCAGTCGTGCGTGCGCCTGCCCGCGACCGGGACGACACCCGGCTCGGAGCGCGACGCCAGTGTCCTCCCGTACCTGTTCCGCTGCGTGTTCGACAATTCCGGCTTCAACACCAGCCAGTACACGCAGGTGGAAATCTACCCCGGACGGTCTGACCCTGACCCGAATCGCAGCGCCGAAGGGTTGACGGTCGTCAAGTACATGGAATACTGGATGCGATGACGCAGCAGGAACCGGCGCCTCCCGCGCGCCGGATACCCGTGCTCGCCATCCTCCTGCTGGCGGCGGCGGTCGCGCTTGCCATCTATATCGGAACCAACGTGCTCGGCGTGCTGTTCGCCGTCGTCGCGCCGCCGTCTCCACCCGTCCCGCCGAATATGGATTTAGCCAGCCACGAGAGCGCCTCTTACGGCGTCGATACGTGGAAATACACCACCTCCGGCGACGCCTGCGAAGTCGTCCAGTACATTCAGGACAACGGCGGGGTTTGCCGCCTCGCGCCGATGCAGTGCGGCGAATACCGCGAGCTTCACGAGCAGTTCGACATCGCTACCTCGGTCGTCGGGCGCTGCGACGGCAAGGTCGATTTCTCGATCTTCCACATGCAGTGGTACGCGATCCTTACGCGCCAGCCGAACACGCGCGTCCAGCTTGAGCTGCACCGCGAAGTCTACTGGATCGGCACGGGACCGCAGTGAGTCGTGATTGGGCGCACAGCCGCGCGCCCCTACGAAAAGACTCATCATATTTGCTACTCCCCAGTAACCAAACCCTACCCGAAAGCCCGTTTTTGAGCGATAATAGAGCATGTTTCCGTTTGGCACGTGCCAATTGAAGGAGGTGCGGTGGTGGTGAGGAACAATCTCACGCCACGCTCGATTGCCCCCTCGATACGCCGCTAATCATTTATCCGACAGCGACTCAAGGAGAGGGCAGCGATGTTCAAGGCAGTAAATCCGAAAGTAGACATCCCGAAGCTGGAGCAGGAACAGCTCGATTTCTGGCGTATGAACCGCATCTTCCAGCGCTCGATGGAAGAACGCGAGGGCGCGCCGGTGTACGTCACCTACGAAGGTCCGCCGACCGTCAACGGCACGCCCGGCGTGCATCACGTGCTGGCGCGCGCCTTCAAGGACATCTTCCCGCGCTACAAGACCATGCGCGGCTATTACGCGCTGCGCAAGGGCGGCTGGGATACGCACGGCTTGCCGGTCGAGCTTGCCATCGAAAAGGAACTCGGCTTCAAGCACAAGCACGAGATCGAGGAGTACGGCGTCGCGGCGTTCAACGAGAAGTGCCGCCAGAGCGTGCTGCGCAACATCGGCGCGTGGGAGCGCTTCACCGAGCGCATCGCCTACTGGACCGATCTCGACAATCCGTATGTCACCTTCACCAACGATTACATCGAGAGCGTGTGGTGGATTCTCAAGCAGTTCTGGGAGAAGAACTTGCTCTACAAGGGCTTGAAGGTCGTCCCGTACTGCGCGCGCTGCGGCACGCCGCTGAGCAGCCATGAAGTCGCGCTCGGCTACGACGACGTGCAAGACCCCAGCGTATACGTGCGCTTCCCGCTGCGCGACAAGCCGGGCGTCTATTTCCTGGTGTGGACGACGACGCCCTGGACGCTTCCGGCGAACGTGGCGCTGGCTATCGGGGAAAACGTCGACTACGTGCAGGTCGAAGGACCGGTTCACGATGGAGAGGACGGCGACAACACCGAGCAGTTGATCCTCGCGGCTGATCTGGTCAAGACGGCGCTCATCCACCCGGACGAGTACAAGGTCGTCAAGACGTTCAAGGGCAAAGACCTGCTCGGGACGAGCTACAGCCCGCTGTACAGCTATCTGCCGGTCGAGGAGAAGTACGCTTACGTCGTCTCCGGCGATTTCGTCAGCACCGAGGACGGCACGGGCATCGTTCACATCGCCCCGGCGTTCGGCGTCGACGACATGAACGTGGCGCAGCAGCACAAGCTGCCGATCCTGCAAACCGTCAACTCCGAAGGCGCTTTCATCGACGCCGTAACCGAGTTTCGCGGTATGTGGGTCAAGGACGCCGACCCGGAAATCACGCGCGACCTGCGCAAGCGCGGGCTGCTGTATAAGTCCGGCAAGTACGAGCATACCTATCCGTTCTGCTGGCGCTGTGGCACGCCGCTGATCTATTTCGCGCGCGACACGTGGTTCATCCGGTCGACGGCTTACCGCCCGAAGATGATCGAGCTGAACGACACCATCAACTGGGTTCCCGATCACGTCAAGGATGGGCGCTTCGGCAACTGGCTGACCGAACTGAAGGACTGGGCGCTGGGGCGCGAGCGCTACTGGGGCACGACCCTGCCGATCTGGGTCGACGACAAGTCCGGCGAGATGGTGTGCGTCGGCAGCGTGGCGGAACTGAGCCAGCTTGCCGGGCGCGACCTGACCGAACTCGACCTGCACCGCCCCTACGTGGACGAGAGCACTTTCCCGAACCCGAAAGGGACGGGCGGGACGATGCGGCGCGTGCCGGAAGTCATCGACGTGTGGTTTGACAGCGGGTCGATGCCGCTGGCACAGTGGGGCTACCCGGCGCACAATCACGGCATGTTCGAGATGCAGTACCCGGCGGATTACATCTGCGAGGCAGTCGACCAGACGCGCGGCTGGTTCTACACGCTGCACGCCATCAGCTCGATGCTGTTCGAGCGCGTCTCGTTCAGGAACGTCATCTGCCTCGGCTTAATCCTCGACGGCGAAGGGCAGAAGATGTCCAAGAGCAAGGGGAACATCGTCAATCCCTGGGACGTGCTGAATCTGCACGGCGCTGACGCCTTCCGCTGGTATCTGTACACGTCCGGTCCGCCCGGCGAGCCGCGCCGCTTTTCGGTCGATCTGGTTGGCGAGGTGGTGAGCAAGGTCTGGCTGACGCTGTGGAACACCTACAGCTTCTTCGTGACCTACGCCAACCTCGACGGCTGGACGCCGAGCAGCCCGGTCCCGCCGGTGAGCGAGCGCGATCAACTCGACCGCTTCGTGATCGCCGAGCTGAACACGCTGGTCAGGAACGTGACCGAGGCGTTCGACCATTACGATGTGCCCGGCGCGACCCGTCCGGTGCAGGCGTTCATCGAAATGCTGAGCAACTGGTATGTGCGGCTGAGCCGACGCCGCTTCTGGAAAAGCGAGAGCGACACGGACAAGCTGAGCGCCTACGCGACGCTGTACGAATGCCTGACGACCCTCTCGAAGCTGGTCGCGCCGACGATGCCGTTCGTCGCCGACGCGCTGTATCGCAATCTGGTCGTGGGCGCGGTTGAAGGACAGCCGGACAGCGTTCACCTGACGCTGTTCCCGGAGTCTGATCCGGCGCTGATCGACCAGAAGCTGATCGACGAGATGCGGCTGGTGCAGCGGCTGGTCAGCCTGGGGCGCGCCGCCCGCGAGACGGTCAAGCTCGGCGTGCGCCAGCCACTGAACAGCGCCAGCTTCGCCGTGCGCGATGCGAAGGAGGCTGCCGCCGTCCGGCGTCATGCCGACCTGATCGCCGCCGAGCTGAACGTCAAATCGGTCGACGTGCTGGAAGAAGCGGGCAAAGTCGTCAGCTACAAGCTGAACCCGCTGCCGAGCGCGCTGGGCAGGAAATTCGGCAAGGACTTTCCGCGCGTGCAGAAGGCGCTGCGCGAAGGCGCGCCGTCCGACGTGCGCCGCTGGGCGGAAGAACTGCTGCGCGGCATGAATGTCGTCGTCACGCTCGACGGCGTGGATTTCGAGGCGACGCCGGAAGAAGTGCAGGTGCTGCGCGAAGCCGGGGCGGGGTTCGCCGTCGCCGAGGACAGCGGCTATCTGGTCGCGCTCGACACGACCCTGACCGAAGATTTGATCCGCGAGGGCATGGCGCGCGAGGTCGTGCGCCGTGTGCAGTCGCTCCGCCGTGACGCCGATTTCAACATCAGCGATCACATCGTCCTGATGTACGAGGCGAGCGACAAGCTGGCGCAGGCGATCCAGCAGTTCGCCGA
>JAXLWE010000063.1:0-28650 GCA_046328655.1 Anaerolineae bacterium
TGCCACAGCACGCGGCAGCGCCCCGCAGCCCTGACGTTGCGATACCAGTCGACCTCCGCGCCGTAGGTCAGCGCGGCGACGAAGCCACCGTCGACCGGCACGAGCATGATGGTCGTCTCATACGGCTTGCCACTGCGCCGACCGACGTGATAGACGACCGCGAACAGCCCGAACGACGAGCGGGCGAGTCGGCTGGTCAGGCGATTGAGGACGTGTTTGTTGAAGGTACGGACGAAGCCGGGAATCTTCATAACAATCCCTTCCGGCAGTTCGGCAGCGAGTGCCGCCATTCGCCTCTATGGTAGCGAGGACGACGCCCGGCTGAAATATCCAGAGCGGTGATGCGTTCACGGGACTGCCGAGCCGTTTCTGCCGGGTGTCTGCCCCACGCTTCGCCTCCCATTTTGCGCAAGCCGTTCGCCGCACGTTAGAATACACAACGTAAGGATTGGGAGGAGCGCGCAGGTATGGCATACGGACGGCTGGACGTATTCTGGCCCGACGGCTTGTTCAAGACGTACTTGCTGAGCGATTCCAATATTTCCATGGGGCGTTCCAGCGGCAATACTATCCCGCTGGAAACCGATACCCTGTCGCGCTACCACGCGACGCTGGTGTACAAGGACGGTGAAGTCCAGATCACCGATCTCGATTCGGCGAACGGCACGTTTGTCGACGGCGTGCGGCTGAAGGCGAACGAGCCGCGCACGCTCTACGGCGGCGAGGAATTCCTGATCGGCGAGCTGCGCATGGTCTACCACTTCCTGGACGAATCGCCGACGCGCCCGATCACCATCCCGGAGGAGATCACCCGGCGCATCGAACTGGAAGAAGCGCCGTTCTACATCGAGATCGAGCCGCCGGAAATCGGCATCCCGCCGGGCGCGCACATCTCCGCCCGCGTGAGCATCACCAACCCCGCCGCCGAGTCGGAGCGCTTCCGCGTCGAGGTCAGCGGCGTGCCCAAAGACTGGGCGCGCATCGACCGCCCCGACCTCGAAATCGCGCCGGAGCAGCACGCCGACGTGATCATCAATTTCAAGCCGCGCCGCCGCAGCGACAGTGCCCCCGGCGATTACGTCGTCCAGATCGCGGTGTATCCCAAGAGCAAGCCCGAACTCAAGCTGAAGGGCAGCGTGATGCTGACGGTGCTGCCTTACGGCGGCTTCGGCATGGCGCTGGAGCGCGACCGGATGAAATCCGGCGAGCGCTTCCGGCTGCACCTGCACAATCAGGGCAGCGCGCCGCTGCCGATCAACCTGATCGCCCGCGATCTGAGCGACAGCCTGACGTTTGCCATCCCCAACTCGCATCTGACGCTCGCGCCCGGTCAGCACACCGTGATTCAGGGGCAGGCGAAGCCCCGGACGACGCACTTCTTCGGCGACGCCCGCGAGCATCGCTTCGACCTGATCGCGCGGTCGGCGATGCGGCGGCGTTCACCATCGCCGAGCGGGTGTACGTGGACGAGCGTTCCGCCGCTGCCGTCGTGGACGGCGTTCGCGTTCGTCGGCGTCGCCGCCATCGTCGTGATCACGATCCTGATCGGGCTGGCGGTGCTGCTGCAGCCCGCTCCGCCGCAGCCCGCGATCAACAGTTTTCAGGTCAACGCGACCCGGCTGGCGCGCGGCGAGCCGCCGCTGGCCAACTGGTCGGTGACCAACGCCGACGACGTTCGCCTGACGGTCAACGGCGCGGCGGTGACGCGATCGAGCCGGACGCGCAGAGCCAGCAGATCGACACCTCGGCGCTGCACGGCTGGTCACGGTCGTGCTGAGCGCCGCCAACGGCAGCCGCCAGACCGAGGCAAGCGAGACCGTGCAGGTTTTCGAGCCGATCACGATCAGCTATTTCACTGCAGACCTGCCGCAGATGGTGCTGTACGTCGCCCAGACGATGACGCTGAGCTGGAGCGCGCCCGGCGCGGTCAGCACCGGGATTATGGGACTGGAGAACTTCACCAGCGCGCCGCTCGACCCAGCTTACGGCGACACGGCGAGCGTGACGGTGGTCGGCATCCCGCGCGGACCGCTCTCGCTGATGCTGATGGCGCAGAACGCCGACACGACCGTCCAGCAGCCGCTGACGATTGAGACGATCCCGCCGCAGTGTACCGCCAGCCGCGCCGACGCCTCGCTGCGCGCCTCGCCCGACGCGAGCGATCAGGTGGTCGCCACCATCCCGCAGGGGACGACGGTCGTGGTCGACGCGCAGGACGCGCAGGGACAATGGTTGCGCGTGCAGTTGAGCGGCGGCGCGCACGGCTGGGGCGAGCGCACGGCGTTCACCTGCGCCGATACGTTCTCGGTGGATGATCTGTACAAGAACTGATCGTCCACGGCGAGACCGAATTCACCATCGTGCCGACGCTCGGCACGCCTGTCCCACCGCTCGCAACGCCGACGACCACCGCTTCCGCGTGCCGACCGCCGCGCCGACCGCGACGCGCACGCCGACGGCAACCTCACGCAGGCGGGGTGACGATCACCCCATCTTTGACATTCAGGACATCGCCCATATACTGAAACGGTCGCGGCGGTTCAGGCTCCCGCGACCGCGTTGGACCGATCAAAGCGATTTCCGTGATCCGAGAGAATCGCTAGACCAGACTGAGATGGGCATTTCATCCGTTTCGGTGAACCGTTGGCGATTCGCGCATGTGGAGGTTGTGATCAGCCTGTCATAACGCTGATCTGGCGAATCGTTGACCCGGTGCCGCGCGAGGACTGCCCGCGCGGCATTTTGATCTCCATCAGTCATTGAGGATCGTATTCGAAAGCGAAACCCGATGAGAGTCACCGACTTTTCCGAAATCGAAGGCGAATTCATCCGGCGCGTGCATACGATGGTCTGGTGCAGCGTCGCCTCGGTAGACAGCCAGGGACGACCGCGCTCGCGCATCCTGCATCCGATCTGGGAAGGCGCGACGGGCTGGATCGGCACGCATCCCGATTCACAAAGCCCGCCACCTCTTTGCGCAATCCGTATCTGTCCCCGCCTACGTCGCTGACGTGATGAACCCGGTCTACGTGGACTGCAAAGCCGAATGGATCGACAATCTGGACGAGAAACGCCGCGTCTGGAACCTGTTCGCGTCGGCGCCGGCGCCGTTGGGTTACGACCCGGCGCACGATTTCGTCAGCCTGAAGCCCGCTTCGGCGTGCTCAAGCTGACCCCTGGCGCATCGATCTGTCAGTTTCCCGCGCCCTCGTTCGAAGCGGGGACGCGGGTGTGGCGTCAGGCAGTCTAGCGGAATGAGTACAGTGCGCAGGGCAGTCGAGCGACGCCGTGCGCCCTTACGCCTTCGGCGCGGTCAGCTCCAGTTGAATGTTGTCCGGGTCGCGGAAGGACATCACGTAAATCGGCAAGCCATACTCGCCCAGGTCGTTGATCGTCCCGTGCGGAATGCTGTTCTGATCCATTAAGCTGGCTGCCGCCTCAATGTCGGCGCGGCTGGGGACAGCAAAGCTGATGTGATCCAGACCGAAGCGGTGCTCGCTGAAGCGGTCGTTGGGCAGCGCCTGAGCCGGGTCGGGCGGCGGGTTGATCGCCAAAATGATGCTGCCGTTGCTCATGATGACCTCAGTCCCAACCATCAGATGATTGAAGCCGAGGTAGGTCGTAGAAGGCGCGTGACTTCGCCGTATCCGCCACCGTCAGCGCGAAATGATGGACGCCGCCCGTCGGGATGCTCATAATTTTTCTCCTGTTGATATGTCGATGCGATAAATTCTACAGAACTATCATTCCGACGCGCACTACCGGGGATGATCACGGCAGCCACCGATTAGAGTGGCGCACCATAACCCCTTCAAGAACCGGGCAGACACACAGGTCTGCCCCTACAAACCCCACCGAGATCTGGCTGGTCATCCACGACACCGACACATCCTGTTTGTGCCCGACTTCCTCGGGGCTATCGCATCAAATCGAATTCTGAGTCAAAACGGTTCACAGGAGTACTTGCGTAGGGCACGACATGTCGCTCCTACAAACCCTCATGCCTTACCTTGACCTGATCGAGCATTTTGCCGCGATAGCCCTATCCCTACCCCCGAACGGTGGCGGCTCAGGGGGAAATGAGGTAGAATGCCAGTTCTATCCTTGAGCCGCGCATGTACATTGAACATCTCTCCCTCACGAATTTCCGCAACTACGCCCGCCTGGAACTAAGCCTGCCGTCCAGCGCGCCAGTTGTGCTGCATGGCGCGAACGCTCAGGGAAAAACCAGCCTGCTCGAAGCCATTTACTACCTCGCCACCGTCCGCTCGCCCTACACCGCCAGCGACCGCCAGTTGATCCACTGGCGCGCCGAGGATGACCCGTTGCCATTCGCGCGGGTGTCCGGCGAAATCGAATCGCGCAGGCATTCGCTGACGCGCCTCGAAATCACGCTGATGATCGAGCGGACGCCGGAAGGCAGCGCCCGGCTGCGCAAGGTGATCCGCGTCAATGGGGTGGAAAAGCGCGTCATGGACATCGTCGGGCTGGTCAACGTGGTGCTGTTTCTGCCGCAGGATTTGACGCTGGTCGAAGGATCGCCAAGCGACCGCCGCCGCTTCATGGACGACACGCTCGGACAGGTCGAGGGGGCGTATCTGGCGGCGGTGGATGATTACGAGAAAGTCCTGCCGCAGCGCAACGCCCTGCTGCGGCGCATCGCCGAGCGGCGCGGCAGCCCGAAGGAACTCGATTTCTGGGACGAGAAGCTGGTCAAGTCCGGCAGCGTGATCATCGCCGAGCGGCAGCGCTTCCTGCGCGAATTGCAGGCGCTGGCGCAGCGCGCCCAGTACGAGCTGACCGGCAACCGCGAAATGCTCACGCTGCGCTACCAGCCGAGCTTTCTGCCCACGTTCGGCGGCGACGGTCAACTTTCGTTCGACGCTATCGGGCTGGATTTGCACAAGGAATTGACGCCCGACCAGATCGCGCCGCAGTACGCCGACCAGTTGAAGGCGGAGCAGCGCGAATCGATCCAGCGCGGCGCGACTCTGTGCGGACCGCACCGCGACGAGCTGCGCCTGTTCATCAACGAGCGCGACGTGGGCTTATACGGCAGCCGGGGACAGGCGCGCACCGCCGTGATGGCGTTCAAGCTGGCGGAACTGGAATGGATGCGCGAGCGCATCGGCGAGTGGCCCGTGCTGCTGCTCGACGAAGTAGTCGCCGAACTCGACGCCCAGCGCCGCGCCTACCTGCTCGAACGCATCGACGGCGCGACCCAGACGCTCATGACCACGACTGAGCTGGATATCTTCACGCCGGATTTCATCAACCGGGCAACGGTGTGGGAAGTGCGCGAGGGGCAGATCGAGCAGGCAAAACAGACGCCGTGAGACGGCACACTCCGGCTCAGGCGCGGCGCGGCAGGCTGATGGTGAAGGTCGTGCCGACATCGACCTCGCTGGCGACCACAATCGAGCCGCCGTGCCTCGACCGCCCGCTTGATGATCGGCAGCCCCAGCCCCGTGCCAGAAATCGATCCGACGTTGCTGGCGCGGTGGAAAACCTCGAACAGCCGCGCCTGATCTTCTTCGGGGATGCCAATCCCTTCGTCGCGCACATGCATGATGACTTCTTTTTCGCCGCAGATCAGCTCAAAACCAATGCTCTGGCGCTCCGGCGAATATTTGACCGCGTTCGAAATCAGGTTGGAGATCGCCTGGCGCAGGAGCTTCGGGTCGGCGGTCATGGGGGCGCAGTCTCCATCGCTGATGAATTCGATGCGGTGCGTCTGCATTGTTGGCTGCATCTCGCCGATGAGTCTGGCGCAGAAATCGTGCAGGTCGAGCGACTGCGGGTTGAACGTCACGCCCGAATCTTCCGCCCGTCGAAAGAACAGGATGTCGTCGAGAAGCTGCACCATCACGCCGATCTCATCCTGAATTTTCACCAGCCGCTCCTGGCGCTTTTCGGGGGTCATACGGTCGGCGTAGCTCAGCAGGAGGTCGGTGGACGAGCGAATCACCGCCAGCGGCGTGCGAAACTCGTGCGAAACCATCGCCACAAACCGGGATTTCAACTCGTTGAGCCGCCGCTCCTGTTCCAGCGCCTGTCGCAGGCTTTCCTCCGCCTTTTTGTGCTCGGTGATGTCGTGATAAACCGACTGGTACAACCCGTTCCTGATCATTCTTGCCGAATACTCGACCGAGACCTGCGTACCATCCTTCCGGGCGATGGTGTAATCCCGGAATACCTGAGTGTTGCGGCTGACTTCCGAGAAAAGCGCCGCGCCGTCGGCTGGGCGGGCGGCGAACTGCCCCACCCGCCTGCTCAGAATCTCCTCGCGGGTGTAGCCCGTCATCCGTTCCGACTGCGGATTGGCATCCAGATACTGCCCGTGATCGTCGAAGATCATGATGGCATCGTTGGAGCGCTCAAACAGGGCGCGGTAGCGCGCTTCACTATCGGCGAGCGCCGCCTCGCTGCTGCGGCGTTTTCGATCCGAGCGATCCATGAAGCGGGATGCCCACCAGATGATCATGATCAGCAGGCTGGTATTGGCGATGGTGAATACTGCCTCGCCCACTTCCGAATCGAACACACCAAGACGGACGCCCCCTGCTTCGAGCCAGCCCGTTGCCAGCGGCAGCAACAACCCTATTGGCAGCAGGAAACGCAGCAAAACACCGCCCGCCGTCGGGCTGCGCCACGCCGCCATGATCCCTGAAGTGGGCTGTGCGCAGAGCGCGCCTATCCCCAGGATGAGGAAACCCAGGGCAGTATTCAAAGCCATCGGCTTATATGGGAAGATGCTGTAGAAGCTGGGGATTTCGTAGACATAGCCGATCAGGGAAAAATAAGCGATAACCATCCCCAACAGGATGAACACCTGCGCCAGCCGCGCCCAGTAGGTCGGGCTGCGGCTGGTCAGAAAGAGCGCCACGCCAACGATCATGAAGCCAAGCGCCGTATTCGGAGACATGCGGATGGGATCGAACTCGGCTTGCGGCGTCGCTCCAAAAATCAATTGATCAATGCCGCTTTGCCAGCCAAACACAATCCCAGCGAGGACGAGTATGGCAATCCCGACGACGATGATCGAGAAAAGCTGTGCCAGCGGAAAAGGCTGCGGATGCAGCAAGAACCACAGCGCAAGCCCGCTGAGGATGAACGTGACGGCGGTCATGGGACTCATGGGAGCCAGACCGACGACGATGCCCTTGAGCACCGCGCTGTCAAGCGCCCAACCCACCAGTACCAGCACCCCACCGCCGATCACCAGGATCGGCAAGATGGCAACGGCGAAGCCATATTTACGGGTTGCGAGGGAATCCGGGATCGACATAATATCTATTCTTCATGTGAGGTACGGGTTCGACGTCCACCGATAATTACAATCAGCATACACACAATTTGTGATAAGAACATGAGAATAATAAGGGATGCTCATATTTGGTGTCGCAGCAAGACACCCCTCAGTATTTGGATGAACCATGATAAGATGGGCGTCGATAAATACGTCGCTTCTCAAGTGGAGACAGAATGGCAAGTCAACTCTGGCAGCCGTACCCGGCGCGGGAAATCGTCTATACGCCTACCATCGGCGGGACGCTGCTTATTCAACCAGACGTGTACAGCCCGCAGCTTGACAACGAGCGCGACGTGCTGGTGTATCTGCCGCCGTCGTATGGCTTCAGCGACCGGCACTACCCGGTGATCTACATGCAGGACGGGCAGAACCTGTTCGACAGCGCCACCGCCTTCGCCGGGAGTCACTGGCACGTCGACGAGACGATGGACATGCTGGCGGGCGAGGGGATCGAAGCTATCGTCGTGGGCGTGAATCACGCCAACGAGCAGCGCATCAACGAATACAACCCGTTCCCCTACTTCTGGCAGGGGCGCGGCGACGTGTATCTACGTTTTCTGACCGAGACACTCAAGCCGCAGATCGACCGTGATTTCCGCACGCGCCCGCAGCGCGAGGCGACCGGCATCCTCGGCTCGTCAATGGGCGGGCTGATCAGCGTGTACGCCTATTTCCATGCTCAGGAGACGTTCGGCTACGCCGGGGTGATGAGTCCGTCGCTGTGGGTGGCGGGCGGAGCGATCATCCGCAGCGTACACGACGCACCATTCGCACCGGGGAGAGTTTACATCGATAACGGCACGCGCGAGCCGAGCGCTCGCCGCCTGCACGGGCTGCTGTGCAAGAAGGGCTACGTCCGCGACCTTGAGCTGAGATACGTAGTAGAAGTGGACGCCGAGCATACCGAAAGCGCCTGGGCGCGCCGCCTGCCGGACGCGCTGCGCTTCCTGCTGCCGCGCTGAGAATCTAGTCGGAGTCGCCGTATTTTTTGCGGTAGTGATTCTCAGCGGTCGTCCGCACCATCTTCGTTGTATCGAGGTCTTTGCCGCTGAACACGTCGAGGAAATCCTGAAGCGGGTCGCGCTTCACCGACTTCGCCTCGTAGCTCGCCAGCATCGAGCGCAGCACGTCCTCGACTGAACGATTCTCCTGCTCCGCGATCTCGCGCAAGCGCCGGGCGATCTCGCCGCTGATGGTCAAATCCGCCATTCGACTGCCTTTCCACACAACCAGTTGACCGAATTCTACCGCTCGTAGACCAGTTGTCCACCGACGCAGGTCTGGTCGCCGCTCAGCACCGCCAGATCAGCCCATTTGCCGGGCGCGATGCGCTTCCGGCTGCCTTACGCAGCCGATCAATTCAGCGACATGCGCCACAAACCGCTCACGCCGACCGCCCACAGCGTCGTATCCGTGATCGCCAGGCTCGTGACTGTTTCGGCGCGTGACATGCCGCGCATGAATTCCTCCCAGGTGCGCCCACCGTCGTGGCTGAGATAAACGCCCTGGCGCGACAAATAGAGCGTATTACTGTCATGAGGATCGACCACGAGCGTGCCGGGGAATCGCTCGTCGAGGTAGAGTCCGGGACCGCCGAGACCAATCGAAGTCACGTCAGCGACCGGAAGCCAGGTCACGCCCTCGTCTGAGGACACGTACAGCGAAGTCTGTCCGTTCGTCGAGGCGATGGTGTACATGGTCGACGGCTGGCTGGGGTCAAAGGCAATCGCGTCAATGCTCCATTCGGGACCCATGCCGCGCAAGCCGACGCGCTCGCCGCCGTCGCCGCTCCAGTAAAGCCCGCTTCCACCCAAGCCAGACGTCGCACCAAAGAAAACCTGGAGCGGATCAGCCGGGTTTGCGGCGGCGACGTAGTAATCCCGGTCGGTGTCGCCACCCAGCGGCGTCCACGTCTCGCCGTAATCGGTGGAATAGAGGTTGGGCTGCATCAGGTAGACAACACCGCTCCGGCTCGGCGGCGTGTAGACGGCAACGAACGGGTAGTTCGCCGGTGAATAGATCGATGGGACGGGAAGCCGCGTCCAGGTTTCGCCGCCATCCCGCGACCGGAACACCCCCTTGTTAACCCCGTAAATGGTATCGGGGTCGTTGGGGTCAAGCGTGATTGTCTTGAGGTTTACCTCAAGGTGCTTCCAGGTTTCGCCGCCGTCATCCGAGCGCGCCATCCATGCGCCCCCGTTCAGGTAGATCACGCTGCCGTCGGCGCTGACCGAAAACCAGGACGTGCTATCGCTGGCAGGCTCGACAACCTGCCAGTGATCACCGCCGTCAGAGCTAGTGATGAGGGTTTTGCCGCTCCTGTAGCTGTAGGAGTTCACAGAGGGGATATGACTCACCAAACCAATAAGCTGTCCCGATGAAGATGACACGACGTTATAGACGATACCCGTGCAGGCTTGCGCGCCTTCCAGCCTGACGGCTGTCCCATCGGTGTTCCAGGTCGCGCCTCGATCCTCGCTCACGTAGATGACATCGTCGCAGGGGAGATTACGCTGCGCGGCGGCTGTGCCGGAAAACAGCAGCCGGTCGTCGCGGGCGTAGAGCAGCTTCGGATACGACCTCTCCGAGTCGGCATAGGGGCTGAGATCGGCGACCAGCCCCCAGGATACGCCGCCGTTGGTGGTGCGGTACAGCCCGGTGCTGTCGGAGAGGGCGTAGGCGAGACCCGAAACCGTATCATTCGCCAGCACGTGGTCGAACAGGACATTGGCGAACAGGCTCGGCGTCTCCCACGACGCGCCGCCGTTGTTGGTCACCAGCAGCAGCCGGTTTACGACCGCGTAGGCGGTGTCCGAGTCTGCCGCATCGACAGCGACGACGCCGTTGACGGGGAATCGTAGTTCAGCTCCCAGGCAGGGGCGAACTGGTAGCGCGTCTGACCATTCTCGACGGTTGTGATGCCGGCGTCGGAGACGCTGCAAACCCTGCGGGCGTCACGCGAGACGTTGAAGAACTCCACCGGCTGGGTGACGTACCCCCAGTTGAACCCACCATCGCCGCTGAAAAACAGGATTCGGTCGAAGTTGGCAAAGACGGTGTGCGCATCCACCGAGCTGGCGACGACCTGCATCACGTCGACATTGGCAGCCGTCCTCGACGCGACGTTCGTCCAACTGACGCCCGCGTCGTGCGATACCAGCATTCCGTTGGTGCTCAGCGCAACGTAACGATACTGACCATCTATCGGGCTGACAGCGACATTCGCTCGGCTGCCCGGTCTAATCGTGTAATTTCCCTGGTACTCATACGATGAATTTCCGGTCGGACGGCTCATCAGATACCAGCGTTCGAGCGTAGGGTCGATCTGGGCATCCGCCCCAGCCGGGACGAGGACAAGTACCAGCAGGAGGAAAACGAGCACACCAATCCGCGAACGCGAATTCCGACGAAATTGAGCCATGATGCGTCTCCGAGCGGGCACGCCAACATAGCTCAATTATAGTCAGAATGTACCCTCGGAGAATTTAGCGCTCGTACACCAGTTGTCCACCGACGTAGGTCTGGTCGACACGGATATTCAGCAGCTCCTCCGGCGGCGTGGTCAGCGGGTCGCCGCTCAGCACCGCCAGATCCGCCCATTTACCGGGCGCGATGCTGCCGCGATTGTCGGCGTCGCCGCTGGCGATAGCGCCGCCCATCGTGAAGGCGTAGAGCGCCTCGTAGGGCGTGATCGCCTGCAGCGGCGCAATCGGATCGCCATTGCCGTCGAGCCGATCCACCGCCGCCTTGATACCGAGCAGCGGATTGTCGTCGGGCACGACCGGCGCGTCGCTGCTGAGCGCGACCGTCAACCCCACGTCGAGCATGGCGCGGACGGGGTAGCAGTGGTCGAAGTAGCTGTCAGGCAGGTAGCGGCGGAAGGCGCTGCCGAGCGCTGGCAGAAAGACGGTCTGCGGCACGGCGATAACGTTCATGGCTTTCAGGCGGTACAGGTGATCCCACTCTGGCAAGCCGAGATGCTCGATGCGGTGGCGCAGCCCCGTCCCCGGCTTGTGCGCGTGCAGCGTCTCGTACACGTTGATCACCTGATCGAGCGCGCGGTCGCCGATGGCGTGCGTGGCGATGCGGAATCCGGCGTCGTGCGCTTCCCACATCAGTTGGAGCAGCTCGTCGTGCTCGAAGCGCAGCACACCCTGATCGCCCGTGATTTTGTACGGCTGGCGGATGGCGGCGGTCGCACCGCTCAAGCCGCCGTCGGCGAAGAACTTGACCGTGTCGATGCGCAGCGTGTCGCTGAGGTACTTTTCGGGCAGCGGATAGGTGATCTTCTCCGCGCCGTCCGGTCGGCGGATCGGCAGACCGTTCACCCGAACGGCGAGGTCGCCGTCGGCTTCAAGCTGGTGGTAGACGCGCAGGTGATCGGGCGTGAGCAGCGGGTCGGTGGCGCTGGTGATGCCGAGCCGAAGCTGATGGTAATTCGCCTCGCGGATCGCCCGTGCCAGCGTTTCGTCGTCGGGCGTGGGGATGTTGAGCAGCCCGGTCGCCGTCTCCTGAAGCAAGCCGGTCGGCTCGCCGTGCTCGTCGCGCACGATCACGCCGCCGGGTGGATTGGGCGTGCTGGCGGTGATGCCCGCCAGTTCGAGCGCGCGGCTGTTGGCGACGATCATGTGCCCGCAGGTGCGCGTCAGGGCAATCGGGTGCTCCGTGCTGGCGGCGTCGAGGTCGGCGCGGGTGAGGTGGCGATGTTCGGGCAGATCGGCTTCGTTGTAGCCGCGCCCGGTCAGCCAGTTTCCCGGCGGCGTCTGGGCGGCGCGCTCGCGGAAGCGCCCGACGATGGTCGGGATGTCCGGCGCGACCGATTTGCGGGCATCGACCTGCACCGTCAGCAGCAAGCCGAGCTTCCAGATATGGACGTGGGCGTCGTTGAAGCCGGGGATCAGCGTCCGCCCGTTCAGATTGACGCGCTTGATCGGCGGGACGGTCGTCAGATCGCCCAGCCCGCCGACGTAGGCGATTCGCCCGTCGTCGCTGACCAGCAGCAGTTCCGCCGTCGGCTGGTCGGGATTCATCGTATGGATGACGCCATTGTGAAACAGGAGCATCGCGCTTCGACTTCCGCTCATATCGGAGTGAACGCGCCTATTTGACCGCGATTTCAGAGCAGGCGCTACAAACCGATTCGCGTGCCCCTACGGGACGCCCCCTCTCCCTGTACAAACCCGTTCCGCTGCGTATGGACGACTCATAAGATCAGATAGAGTCAGCATTCAGGAGGCTGCCATGCGCATCCTTGCGGCAATCGTCATCGTCCTCCTCGGCGTTTCGGGCGTATCCGCCGCGCTCGCGCAGCCAGCGGGCATGAATTCGAGCGTCATCATCAACGTCGTGACCAGCGCGGACGGCACGAACGACAACCTGAGCTTCACCCTCAGCGGCACGTTCCCCGGCGATCCTTACACGGTCACGCTCGACCAGCCCGGCGATTTGCAGCCCGGCATGAGCAACAGCTACAACTTCGTCGTCCCGCACACGTTCTGCGAGATGTTCCAGTTCGAGCTGCGGCTCGACGGCGGCGATTCGTGGCAGGGCACGCAGATGTCGATCATGATCGACAGCATCGAGGTGTGGTTCAACGGCGCGTTCGCCGATGGCAGCCCGCTGACCGGCAGCAACTGGCGCGGCGGCACGTGGGACGGAACCGACGCCTACCGGAGCCGCTGCCCGATGACCCCGGTTAACCTGAGCTTCATCACCGGCGCGAACGGAACCGCCGACAACCCGTTCTTCGACATCGAGGGGGATTTTTCCGCCTCGCCATATCGCTACACCGTCAACCAGCCGGGCGACTTGCAGCCGGGGCAGATCGACACTTACGAATATCTCGTGCCGATGGACTTCTGCCAGATGACAGGCTGGGCGCTCGACAAGCCCGCCACCGCCGGGATTGACGACGACTGGCTGCCCAACGAGATCGACATCAGCGTCGACAGCACGCTGGTCTATTTCGACGCCGTGTTCCACGAGGTCGGACCGATCACCGCCGACTCGAACGTGAGCGGGACGTGGGACGGAACCGACGCCTATCACAGCCGCTGCGCCGGGGGCGACGTGATCGTGATCCCCGGACTGGTGCTGACGCCGATCATCGTGCCGCCGGGCGGCTTGCAGGTCGTCACGCCGGTGCAGATCAACCCCAACATCATCGTGCAGCCGTTCGCCTCGGCGACGCCGATCCCGTTCGACGCGGGTAATCTTCAGATACTGCCGACGCCGACTTCCCCGAATGCCGGGGTGAGCCAGTGTGAAGGCGCGCCGCCTTCGCGCCTGAGCGTCGGCGGCATGGGGCGGGTGACGCCCGGCGCGCCCAACCGCCTGCGCGCCCAGCCGGGCACGTCGGCGGCGGTGATCGGCAACATCCCGGCGGGGGCGACGTTCATGGTGCTCGCCGGACCGACGTGCGCCAACGGCTATGCCTGGTGGCAGGTCAATTACGGCGGCGTGGTCGGCTGGACGGCGGAAGGGTCGGGCACGCAGTACTGGATCGAGCCGCTGTAGCAAATTAACCATTCGAAACGGAGAACCGGGCACGACATGTCGTGCCCCTACTCAGCGGTAGTCGGTGATGCGGTAATCGTAAGCAGCGGGCGACCGGCAGGCTGACCATGACGCCGAGCCGGGCGGGATGCGGCAGCGCGGTTTTCCAGTTGGGAGGCTGTTTGCGCAGCCGCAGATCATTTTGCAGACGCAGCTCGTTGCCGGACGCCAGATGCCCGCTGCCGATAGTCTCGTCGCGCTGGATGACCTCAATCGTCCGGCTCAGGTCGATCTGGAACGTCTGCTCGATTTCGCGCAGCTTCTCGACGGGCTGCTCGACAAAATCCAGGTAGCGCATCCGGTAGTACGGGAGCTTTTTGCCGCCGCAATACAGCAGGTCGGTGCTGACGTTGGTGACGCTCCAGTGCAAGCCGGACATGAACGCCGCCGCGAAGAGGGCGGAGCGTCGCTGCAAGCGCCCCCTGCTGATCTCGCGGCGCAGCTTCGACCAGGTGACGGCACGCGGGTCGCGCACCATTTGCAGCAGGCTCACGTCGAACCCGGCATCCACCAGGCTCGCCGGGCGATACAGGCTGTGCCGCCCGGTCTTGGACGAATCGACGATGTACTGCGCTCCGCTGACCTCGGCGATGGCTTCGAACATGACCCGCCAGATTTTCGCGTATTCGTCCCGATAGCGGCTGGCATCGCGCAGGCGCTCCGGGAAGGTTTCGACCATTCGGGTGATGTCGTCGGCGCGCTCGAAGCTGATGTCGGGCAAGGCGGCGCGAAAGCGATCCAGCACGTTCGTCCAGAGCGGGCAGTCGCTCAGCGGCTCGCCGCAGGAACAGAGAACGGGCGGGTCGGTCTTGGCGACCTGCCGGAAAATGAGATTGATTTCGCCAACGGCGATGGTCGCGGTATTCATGCCCAGCAGCATATCGACGATGGTCGTGCCGCTGCGCACGTAGCCGCCAATGTACAGCACACGGATCGCCGGATCGAGAGAATTGGGCACGGGCAAAGCCTCACAGGATACGGTTTAGCCCATTCTCCCGAAGGCATGTTCAGAACTTGTGCAGATGGGGTTACAGACCGGAAATCAGGCGTGGACTGCGGGGGATGCGCTCGAAAGCCCTTTGAAAATCCCTATTTCGCGGGAAGGTAGGGGCGTTCAATTGAACGCCCCTACGAGAAAAACCTGAATATTCAAATAGTCACTGGGACAGCTTTCGGTCAGTTCCCTTCGTAGTACGGGTCGACCAGCGTCAGCGCCGCGTCGAGCGCGTCCAGCCCGTCCTGAAGCTGCGACTCGGTGATCGTCAGCGGCGGCGTGTTGAAGATCATGTTCCAGCGCAGGAAGGCGTTGACGCCGCTTTCGCGCAGCGACTTGGCGGCTTTGCCCATCGCCTCGCTGGGCGGCTTGTTGAACTCACTCAACGGCTCGCGCGTGTCGCGGTTCTTGACCAGCTCCAACACCTGATGCAGCCCCGCCCCGCGCACGTCGCCGATCACGGGATGGCGCTCGGCTAAGTCCATCAAGCCCCGGCGCAGCACCTTGCCCATCTCCCGCGCGCGCTCGATCAGGTTCTCCTCACGATAGACTTCTATCGTGGCGACGCCCGCCGCGCACGCCAGCGTATGCGCGCTGTAGGTCAGCCCGGCTTGCAGGACATGATCGTCAAAGTAGACAGCGATCTCGTCGGTGACAATCGCCGCGCCGAGCGGCACGTAGCCGCAGGTCACGCCCTTGGCGATCACCATGATGTCGGTCTTGACGTTCGGGTAGTGGTCGATGCCGAACCATTCGCCGGTGCGCCCGAAGCCGCTCATCACCTCGTCGACGATCAGCAGGATGCCGTACTTGTCGCACAGGGCGCGCACGCCGTTGAAGAACACTTCGGTCGGCTGCATGATGCCGCTCGACCCGCTGTAGCCTTCGACCATGATGGCGGCGCACTCTTTGGGACCTTCCGCCTGGATGATGTCCTCGATCATCTCGACGATCAGGGCATCGCCTTCTTCCTGCGTGCGCCCGCGATACAGCGGGCTGCGGTAGGCATACGGATCGGGCAGGCGCACGATCCACGGCACGCCCGGCTCGTTGCCCAGGCGGCGCGGGTCGCCCCCGGCGGTGGCAGCGGCGAACGTGCCGCCGTGATACGACTTGTAGCGCGTCAGGATTTTCTGCCGCCCGGTGTACAGGCGGGCGATCTTCATGGCGTTTTCAATCGCGTCCGCGCCGCCGTTGGTGAAGAAGGACTTGGTCAGGTTGCCGGGCGTCACTTCCGCCAGCAGCTCGCCCAGCCGACCGCGCGGCTCGGTGGCGAACGACGGATTGACGTAGCACAACTGCGCCGCCTGCTCCTGAATCGCCCTGATGACGTGCGGGTGGCTGTGCCCGATGTTGACGTTGACCAACTGCGATGCCCAGTCGAGATAGCGCTTGCCGTCGGCGTCCCAGATATAAACGCCCTCGCCGCGCACAATCGGAATCGGATTCCACGACCCCTGCGCACCCCAACTGACGAGGCTGTAATCCTTATTCTGCTGCGCGATGCTGACCATGATCGACCGTCTCCTGACCTAACCGTAGTGCGGCGTATTGTAAAGCAAAAGCCGCGCCGCGCCCAACCATCGGTGTTCCGCCAATGGACATATCCCCTGTCCTGTCGCGCGCCCGCGTCCTCTGCTATGATCGTGGGTACGTCTTGCTCCACCCACAGGCATGAGGTTAGCAACTACGGCTGAGATCGAACCGGATCGTGAACCTGTTGTGCGCCACGACCCTTATCTGGCGCTGCGCTATCGGGATTTTCGGCTGCTGCTGGCGGGGCAAATTGTCACGACCTTCGGCAGCCAGATGCTGTCGTTCGCCATCGGCTGGGAGCTGTGGCTGCGCACCCACAGCGAGCTGGCGCTCGGCTTAGTCGGTCTGGTGCAGATCATCCCGGTCGTGCTGCTGTCGCTGCCGGGCGGAACGGTCGCCGACCACTACAACCGCAAGCGCATCATCATGTACAGCCAGATTCTGCTGGCGACCTGCTCGATTGGGCTGGCGCTGCTGTCGGCGGCTGAAGGCTCGCTGCTGCTGGTCTACCTGTGCCTGTTCGGGATCGGCGTGGCGCGGGCGTTTTACAGCCCGGCGGCTGCCACGCTGCTGCCGCAGACCGTCCCCCCGGAAGTCTTTACCAACGCCGCCACCTGGAACAGCACCACCTGGCAGATTTCCTCGATTGTCGGTCCGGCGGTCGCCGGGCTGATCGTCGCCCTGCTCGGCAGCGTGACCATCATCTTCGTATTCGACGCGATCTCCGGCATCATCTTTCTAACGGCGGTGATGATGATCAAGGGGCGACCGCTGGCGCTATCCCGCGACAAGGCGGCGTCGCTCGAATCGCTCAAAGAAGGCATCCGCTTCATCCGCGATACGCGGGTGATCCTCGCCGCCATCACGCTCGACATGTTCGCGGTGCTGTTCGGCGGCGCGGTGGCGCTGCTGCCAGTCTACGCGACCGACATTCTTCAGGTGGGTGCGGAAGGGCTGGGCATCATGCGGGCAGCGCCGTCGGTCGGCGCGCTGCTGATGGCGATCACGCTCACGCGGCTGCCGCCGTTCCAGACGGCTGGCAGGACGCTGCTGGTCGCGGTGGCGGGCTTCGGCATCGCCACGATCATTTTTGGGCTGTCGACCTCGTTCTGGCTGTCGGTGGTGATGCTGGCGCTGCTCGGCGCGCTCGACAACATCAGCGTGGTCATCCGCAGCACGCTGATGCTGACGTGGACGCCCGACCACATGCGCGGGCGCACGTCTGCCGTGAACAGCATCTTCATCGGCGCGTCGAACGAACTGGGCAGCTTCGAATCCGGGGCGGCGGCATCGCTGATCGGCACGATTCCGGCGGTGGTGTTCGGCGGAGTCGGCACGATCATCGTCGTGCTGGCGGTCGCGCGCCAGTGGCCCGAGCTGCGCGACCTGAAAACGCTCGACGTGCCGGAGCAGTTCCGGGTAGCGTAGCGCAACTTCGCACCTTGCGGCGCTTCGCCGACGACATAAATTGCGAGTAGTGGAATCGTTCAAAGGAGCATTCCAACATGCGCGCGGCGAAACGCAGTCTCCGGCGTGGACTCTTAAGCGTCCTTATTTTCTGCTTTGCCATCCTGCTGGGCGTGGTATCCGTCAGCGCCCAGACCCCGGCAACGCCCATCACCATCGGCGAAAACAAGACCGGCAGCGTGACCGATCCCAGCGTGGGTGTGCCATTCACGCTGGCGGTCGCCGCCCCGCAGAGCGTCAACATTCAGGTGCTGGCGATCTCGCTGGGCTTCGCGCCGACTTTCCGCGTGATCGATCCGGGCGGGATCGTCGTCCTCGACGCCGCCAACCCCGGCACGCAGACGGTCGCCCAGGGGTCGCCCAATCTTTCCAGCCCCGGCGCGTACACGATTGAGGTTTTCAGCGCCAACAACACCATCGGGCAGTTTTTGATCAGCGTGCAGCCGGGCGCGCCGCTCGCGCCGCCGCAGCCGCTGACGCCGGGGCAGCCCGTGAACGGCACGGTGAACAGCCAGACGACCCGGCAGGCGTACAGCTTCGCCGGGCTGTCCAACGACGTGCTGCTGCTGACCGTGCGCGGCACGGATACGACCATCGGTCCGGTCGTGGCGCTGCGCGACGCCGATACCGGGGAGACGCTCAGCCTGTCGAGCGCCAGTCTGATCGGCGCGAGCCTGCGCTTCCCGATGATCGTGCGCAATTACCTGCTGGAAGTGACGCACGCGGGCGGAACGACGCCGGAGTCGTTCACCATCTGCCTGTCGACCGAAAGCGGCTCGGCAGTCTGCCCCGGCGCACCAGCGCCGCAGGTCGTCCAGCCGACGGCTATCCCGCCGATCCAGACGGTCGAAGTGGTCGCGCCAACGCAGCCCCCGACCAGCCTGTTCACGCCGACGTTCGCGCCGGTTGGGATCGATCCGTTCGGTCCGTGCATGGTCGCTTCGGCGCGCGGCGTGCCGATCAACGTGCGCAGCGGTCCCGGTCTCAATTACAACGTCGTCGGGCAGCTTCCGCCGAATGCAACCGGGCTGGTGCTCGGCAGGCTGGCGGACAATAGCTGGTTCCAGGTCAGCGTCAACGGCTTGATCGGCTGGGTATCGGGCACGGTCGTGATCACGGGCGGCAACTGCGCTGGCGTCAGCGTGATCGTGCTGCCGACCGCCACCTACACCTATACGCCGACCAATACCACTACCGTCGAGCCGACATTTACGCCGACCGCGACCCTGACGCCATCGATCACGCCGACGTTCAGCGGCACGCTCCACTTCCCGCCGATCCGTGTGACGCTGCTCGCGCCGATTGAGATTGTGCCGCTCATTCCGAAGCTGGACTACACCGCCAGCCCGAATTACGGCGAGGCGAACCTGAGCGCGGGCTTCTCGCCCGACCCGTACAGCGTAGGCATGACCAGCGGCGGCAACGTGGACGTGTCGTATCTGGGCGGCTCGTGCGCCGGGTTCGCCACCAGCGCGCCCGACCTGCGCATCAATTTCGGGGGCGGCGGCTCGTCGCTGCTGCGCATCTACTTCATCGGGAGCAGCGGCGACGCGACCATCGTCGTCAACGACCCGTATGGCAATTTCTACTGCGTGGACGACAGCTTCGGGACGGTCAACCCGACCATCGACTTCAACAACCCGGCGGGCGGCTCGTATGACGTGTGGGTCGGCAGCTACGCATCGGGGACGTACATCAGCGGGACGCTGTACCTGACCGAAAATTCGGGCAATCACCCGTAACGCATCGAATCAGCGTAGGGGCGAGGTATACCTCGCCCCTACACCGCTACGCCTCCAGAAATTTCGACGCCAGCTTGTAGGTAAGCCGCATGTAGCGGTCGGTCGCATCCCAGCGTGCCAATTCCGCGCGCACGAGGTCGGGATGCTTCTTGCTGATGTCGCGCAGGGCGTTGCCGACCGATTTGCGCAGATATTCGCTGGGGTCGGCGCGGTGCTGGCTGAGCAGGGCAATCGCGTCTTCGGGATGATCGGTGAAATACGGGCGCGCCGTCCAGATGCGCAGCCCTTCGGTGACGGCGCGGCGCACGTTGGGGGATTCGTCGCTCAGCCAATCGATGATCGTCGGCAGCGCCCGCTCGTAGCCCACCGCCGCGCAGTAGCGGTCGAACGCCTGCGCCAGAATCTCCTGCGCGCGCCAGTTGGGGTCGCGGCTGACGACGGTGCGCAGGAACAGCAGCGCCATCTCCGACTGCGGCGCGAGATCGCCGTACAGGTAGATCGCCAGCATCCGCGCCTGCGGCACAGGCGACAGATACAGCGCCTCGGCAAGCTGCTGACGGTCGGCGGCGCTCTCGCTGGCAGCCAGCTCCTCGGCGGCTCGCAGGATGTCGGTGAAGCCGTTTTCGGTCTTGGCGACGCGCTGGGTAAGCTGTTCGACCTGGGCGTTCATGGTGTACCTTCTTTGGGTGCGAAGCGGCGCTGAGCTACCAGACGACCATCCGGGTTCAGGAGGACAGACAGATCGGTCTGCCCCTGCAAAAGCCACCGAATTTCGGCTGGTCATCTTTTACGGCGATGTATCCTCGTTGAGCGGGATCAGCAGCGGCGCGTCGGAGGTCGACTGCGCGAACGGCACGGACAGCACCCCACACTGGCTCAGATATTCCTGAAACGCGGCGAGGCGGTCGCCGTTCGGCTCGTCCGATTCCTGCTCCAGTTGATAACCCCGGCGCAGCAGCGGGTTGGCTTTCTGGCAGTCGTTGAGGTTGGCATACGTCCGCCCGGCGCGCAGGTAGTAGATCGCCTGATCCGTGCCCGCGTCGATGATGCGCTGGTAAAGTTCCGCCGCGCCCGCCAGATCGCTGTAGCTCTTGATGCCCGCCAGATAATTCAGGCAGGTGATGTTGACCGGATCGACCTGGATGCAGCGGTTGAGGTAATCCTCGGCTTTTTCGGCGTCGCCGTTGGTTTGAAATTCGATGAATCCGAGCGTGTAGAGTGCGTCGAGATTGCTCGGATTCGACTCCACCACCTGATTGAGCTGATCGGTAGCGAGGTCGGCGTTGCCTTCGCGCAGGTTCGCCACCGCCATCTCCACCAGCACCTGCGGCAGATTGGGCGCGAGGTCGTGCGCCGCATCGAAATCGTCGAGGGCGGCGACATCGTCGAAATTGCTCTCGGCGTTCCAGCGCCCGCGCGCGTAATGGGCTTCGGCGCTGTCGGGGTTCGCCTCGACCGCCTGATTCGCTTTTTCTTCCGCCTGCGCTGGCTTGTCGGCGTCGAGGTAGGTTTCCGCCATGAACGCCAGCGCGGTCGCGTTTTTCGGGTCAAGCGCCAGCGCCTGCAGCCCGCTGGCGACGGCTTCGGCAGCGCTGGTTGCGCTCCAGCGCCAGCGCCTGAATCGCCCAGGCGTCGGACGAGAACGGGTTGGCGGTGATGGTGTCCGCCGCCGCCGCCAGCGCTTCCTCGTTCTTGCCGCTGATCAGCAGCCCGTAGGTATAGCGATAGTGGATGCGCACGTCGTTGGGCGCGCCGGACGCGGCGAGGCGGTACTCGGTGACCGCCTGCTCTATCGCCCCTGCGACCAGGCGTTATCGCCCCGGATGATGTGGTCGGCGGGGTTGGCGGTCGGCAGCGCGGTCGGCGCGACGATGGTGGCGATGCCGCCGCGCGCGTTGTCGACGGCGTCGGCGATGAACTGGCGCACCGGCGGTCAAGCTGGTCGCGCTCCTGATAGACCATCCAGCCGCCCAACGCCACCAGCGGCGTCAAG
The DNA here is from genome assembly GCA_046328655.1 of Anaerolineae bacterium. GTDB lineage: Bacteria > Chloroflexota > Anaerolineae > Aggregatilineales > Phototrophicaceae > Flexifilum. Next base: position 21,600 of record JAXLWE010000063.1, read on the forward strand.
AATCCACAGCCAGAGCCAGCGCAGCGAGAACAGATGCCGACGGCGATGCCCCACCTGATAGCGCTTGGGGGTGCGTAGATACATGCTATCCCCCTATCGGCGTCGGTGGTATCGCCGTCGGCGGCATTGCCGTCGGCAGGGCGCGACCGCCGAAGCCGGTGCAGTTCTCGGTGATCAGTTGCAGACCGTGCATCGTATTGACCATCACCGAGTCTTCAGGATCGTCGGTCGTCAGGCGGCGGCAGTTGACCGAATCGCTCAGGATGTCCCATGCCTGCTGGCAGTCGCCCAGATAATAATGCGCCAGCCCGCGAATGTAGAAGCACTCGATGTCCTGCTCCTCGCGCGGGCGGTTGGCTTCAAGCTGGACACAGCGCTCGAACGACTCGATAGCGCCTTCGTAGTTGCGCTGGGTGTATTCGGCGCGACCGAGGTCACGCAGGGCGTCGGTGTAATCCGGGTTGATGGCGAGCGCGTCCTCGCAGTAGCCTTGCCCGCGCCGGTGGTCGCCAAGCTGAATGTAGGCGCTGCACAGACGCTGATAGGCTTTGGCGTTGTTCGGCTGCATCGACAGGATGCGCTCGTAGGTGGCGACCGCCAGCTCGTAGTACTCAATACCGCCGTTGGCGTCCTGCCCCGCCAATAGACGGTACATGCTCGCCAGCTCGAAATAGGGCGGCGCCAGGTTCGGGTTCAAGCCGACCGCCTGCTCAAGCTGGTCGAGCGCCTCGTCGTAGCGACCGAGCCACACCAGCACCAGCGCGTAAACGCGGTGCGCGTCAGCGTCGTTCGGGTCTTTATCGATGGCGGTCTCGGCTTCGCGCAGCGATACGTCGTAGCGGTCGATGCTCAGGTACGCCGCGCTCAGAGCCGTGTGCAGCGGCGCGAAATTCGGGTCGATCTGCAAGCCCGCCTGTCCGACCGGGACGGCGTTGGCGGAGTCGCCGTTGAGATCCATCGCGCGCGCCTTGATGGCATAGCCGCGCGGATCGTTGGGATTCGCCTGAATCGCCTGCTCGCCGATCTGGATCGCTTCGGGGAACAGCGTATTGTCGTCGACGCCCAGCTCGATTAGGACGCGCCCGTACTGGTACAGATAATCGATGTTGCCAGGCTGCTGCATCACGGCGCGCTGGAGGAGATCGCGCGCGCCTTCGAGGTCGCCCATCATCACTTTGTTGACGCCCTCGTTCGCCAGATCGCTGGCGAAGGGGGTCGGCGGCGGCGCCTGACCAATCGCGTCGAGCGCCATCAACTGGAGCGTGCTGAAGTTACTATCTACGAAAAAGAGGAAACCGGCGATGATCAGCACGTACAACAGCAGCCAGCGCCAGATGCCGCGCCTGCGGCGGCGGTCGCTAAAGAAGGGCTGCGAATAATCGCGCTTGATTTGCATCCATTAAGCCTCAAACCCGCGTTCGAGACAGGCGTTACTGCCGCCTGTAGAGGGCTATTATAAAGAATGCCCGCCGTTTGATCCAATAGTGGGAAGCCCCTCACCCCCTGCGCCGCCACACGGTCACGCTGTCGGTACGGGGTTCTGGCGTCCACAGCCCGCGCGAGCGCTCCGGCTTGGCGCGGTTCGGCAGCGCCAGCTCGACGAACGGCTCGCGCTCGACGAAGCCCAGCCGCCGCGCCGTCGCTATCGAGCCAAGGTTGGTATCGTCGGTGTCCCAGATGGGGAGCAAACCGCGCTCGAAACAGTATTCGATGAAGCACGCGCTGACCAGCGTCGCCAAGCCGCGCCTGCGGAAATCCGGCTCGGTCGCCACCGTGATCAGGGCGTGGCGGGCGCTGACCGCCGTCGCCGTAATGCTGCTGGCGACCGCCTCGCCCATCAGCAGCGCGAAGCCGAAGCCGCGCGCTTCATACGCCGCGTAGCTGCCCCAGTCGTACAGCACGAACGGCACAGGATAGTAGTCGCGGTCGAGCCGCTCCGCGAATGCCCGGTCAATTGGCACGATCCGCGCGTCGGCGGGCAGGCGGGCGCGCCAGTCGAGCAGCGGCGTGCCGGGCTGCCACTGGAAATTGCGCCGCCCGATGATCTCATACGGAAAATCGGCGAGCAGCGCGGCATTCCAGCGCGCGTCGAGGGGCGCATAGCCGTAGAATTCGGCAAAGACTCCGGCTTCGTCCGGCGCATCCGCGATGAACTGGCGCAGCGCCGGATCGACCGCGCCCGCCGGGAAAAACTCGTAGCTGCGGCACATCAGGGCGGACGTGGGCGCGTCGGCATCATCCACGAAGATGCGCGCCGCCTGCCAGCCCGCGAAAACCGCGTCGTAGCAGGGCTGATCGAACGGCGCGGCGGCGTAGAGCGGCTGGACGCGATCAAACAGGGCGGGCGGAAGCTCAAACAGAGTGGGCAACGTCGTCATTCAGATAGGCGATCATCTGCGCGCGGGCGTGGTCGAGCATCTGCGCCTCGACCTCGGCGGTCTTTTCCGGCGTGACGTTCGCCCAAAGCTCGGCGCGCATTCGCTCCGGCGAATCGAGGATCGCGCGCAGGTCGCCTGGCGTGGTTTGCAGGCGTCCGCCGTAGACTTCGAGCGTCTCGCTGACGCCGCCGGGAATGATCTGGCGGTAGATGAACTCGCCCCACTCGTGCAGCACGGCGTCGTCCAGGAACGGCAGCCAGCAGTGAGCCTGGACGTTGTGCAGCGTGCGGTTCAGGCGCTGGTTCAGCCGGTGCAGATCGCGCTCGTCCATGTAGATCAGCAGGATGTGGAGCATGAGGAAGCGCTGGATACGCGGCGCCCATTCGCGGTCGGCGAACTCCGGTCCGGTCATCGACAGCGACCAGATTTCGTCCATCGAGACGTGGGTCACGTAGCCCGCCAGAAACGCGCGCCATGCCGGGTCGCGGGCGTCTGCCAGCGCCGGGTAGCGCGCCATCATCACCCGCCACGCGTGATCCTCCATCGGGCGGTCGAAAGCGTAAAAGTGGGTATCCTCGCGCCGCATTCCGGCGAGTCCGTGCGCGTCGGCGACTACGCTGCCGAGCAGATACGCGCCGGGATGCGCCTTCAGCAGCGCCCGCTGCGCTGGGGGAAGCGTGGAATCGGACAGCAGGCGCTGGGCGACGAGCAAATGCGTGAATGGGGTGGGCATGTCCTCACGGACTCGGCTGCAAACAACTGGGCAGCGCGTCGACCTGCTTCGTCCAGTCGCGGGCGTAAAAGGTCAGATAATCCTGAAGGTGGCGCGACCAGTAATCGTCGTCGTGACCGCCCACCGGGCTGATGATGTAGGTGTGGGCGATGCCGCGCGAGCTGAGTCGGCTGGAGAACAATTCCAAATCCGTGCCGACCGGGTCGTCCGCGCCGTTGTCCAGATACATGCGCAGGTTGGCGTCGGCGAGGAACGGCGCGTCGAGCGCCAGCTCCATCGGGTTGAAGGCGGCGGGGATATTCCCGGCATCCAGCGCGGCGCTGTGCCCGCCGACGATCCCGAACGTCTCCGGGTGGCGCAGGGCGATCTCGAACGCCCAGAAGCCGCCGCGCGAAATCCCACCGATGGCACGGTGATCGCGGTCGTTGATGGTGCAGAAGTCGCGCTCGACGGCGGGGAGCAGCTCGTCCATCACCACCGTCTCGTAGGAAGCATCCGGCGGGAAGCTGTTGAGCGTGCCGATCCGCCCCATGTTCGGCATGACGACGATCATCGGCGCGAGCGCGCCCAGCCGCACGCCCTGATCGAGCGCCTGCTGGATGCCGAGATTGCCCCACTCCTGCTCGTTCTCCTGCAAGCCGTGCAGCAGGATGACGTAGGGATAGCGCTTCTGCGCTTCGACGTAGCACGGCGGGATGTAGACCCGGTAGCGCAGGTTTTCGCCCGCCGACTGGCTGCGGAAATCGTCAAACGGGATGATCTGCCCGCCATCCTGCAGGCACGGCAGCGGCGTTGGCGTGGCGGTGTCCTCCGGCGTCGGCGACGGCGGCAGGGTGCTGGTCGGCGCGGGCGTCGACGTTGGCGGGGGTGTCGCCGTGTCCTCCGGCGTGACGATCATGACCACCGCCGTCGGCGTGACGAAGGGCGACAGTGGATCGCAGGCGCAGAGCAGGATAAAGGTCAGCAGGATGAGGAATCGTCGTGTCATGGGGCGTATTATAGCCGCCCCGACGCATTTTGACACGCAGACTTTGTGTAGACAGCGGGATGTAACGTCGTAGGGGCGAACCCGTGTGTTCGCCCCTGGCGGAAGGGCAGACACACAGGTCTGCCCCTACAAGCAGCATTTTATGAGGAGGCTTCCTGCGTGGCGTTGGGCGGCGGCACGACGGGTGCGGCTGGTGCGGGCAGCCCCGCCAGCGCCGGAACCGTCGAGCAGTCGCCCGACGTGGTGACGACATCCGAGCGCACAAACGAGCCGTCGTCGGTCTGATACCAGACGAAGCCGTCCGCGCCGGTCGTCTGCGCGGTCACGCCCGCCGTCTGCCCCGACGCGAGCTGCCCGGTGATGCTGAAGGCGGTGCTCGGTCCGGTGCGGCGATTGACCGGTCCGCCGCTTGCCGAGGCGACCGTACAGGCGCCGGTCGGCTGAGCAGGCGCGGCGGTTGGCGCTGCCGTCGGCGCTTCGGCGGGAGTTTCCGCCGGGGGAGCGGTCGTCAGGCGCAGCGGCGCGACCACCACCGCCCCGCTGACGAACACGGGCAGATCAGCGCCGTCGACCGTGCCGAACTCGTACTCGCCCACCGTCCCGGTGTCGTAGTGCAGCATCGGGAACACCTGATCGGCAGCCTGCGCCGCGTCGACTTCCAGCCGGACATTTTTGTTCGAGCCGGTATGCAGCAGCGCTGTGCCGATCACCGGACCGGGCTGCCCGCCGTTGTTGGTGTGGATGGCGAGCCAGCCGGGGGCATCCATTAGCGCCTCATCGACCACGAAGCGGATCGTCCCGGTCGATTCGCCGGGCAGCGGATCCTGATCGTGCATGGTCAGCGACGGCGCGGCATTGATCGGGAAGGTCAGCACCTGCCCATCGACCAGCACCGGGGCGTCCGCGCCCTGCACCGAGCCGAACTCGTACTCGCCAACCGTGTTGTCGTCGATGTGCAGCATGGGCCACAGCACCGGCGTCGTGTTGGCGGGGTTCAGCCCTTCGACCGTCAGATCGGCGCTATAGCCCGCTGGCACGGCAAGGAACCCGGCGACCGGACCGGGCGCATTGTTGTTATCGCTGTGGATCACCAGCCAGCCCGCCACTTCCGCCAGCACCGACTCGACGTGCAGCGAAGTCGCCGGGTCGCCCTGACCGTCGCCATGCACGACCGCCTGATTGTCGACGCGCACGTGCGGAACCGTCCAGATCGGCGTGGTGGCGACCACGCCGCGCACCACCACCGGCGGGTCAGCGCCCTCGACGATACCGAACTCGTACTCGCCCGCCGTGCCGGTGTCGGTGTGCAGCATCGGGAACAGCACTTCGGTGCGCCCGTCCGCCTGAAGCGTCACGTCGACGTTGTTGGTCGTGCCCGCCAGCACGCGCTCCTGCCCCAGAACGGGACCGGGCGCGCCGTTGTTGTCGCTGTGGATCACCAGCCAGCCGTCCACCTGCACCGTCACCGAGGCAATCGTGACGGTGTCGCCGTCCACGAACTGATCCTGCGCGTCGATGATGTTGACCTGGAACGGCGGGGTGACGACCTGCCCGTTGACGATCACCGGGTTGTCGAAGCCGCTCTGCCCATCAAATTCGTACTTGCCGACTTCGCCGTCGTCGACGTGGAGCATGGCGTACAGCGTCGGCGTGGCGATGGCGGCATCAATCGGAACTTCGAGATTGTACGTCCAGCCGGGCGCAACCGAAGCGAAGCCCGCCACCCGACCGGGCTGCCCGTTGTTGTCGATGTGGATGACCACGAAGCCCGGTCCGTCGCTGTACGCGCTGTCGATCATGACTCGACCGTTGAGCGAAATCTGGTTCGAGACGCTCACGGAAGGCGTGCCGCCCTGGGCGAAGGCTGGCAGCGCCAGCAGCAGACTAAAACATAAGAACGCCAGTAACAATCGTCTCATCATCCAATTCCTCTCCAGACCTCGCGGGCAACGACTTTTATCATACGCTGATTTTGCGACCGCCCCGCATACAAGCCGCCGCAGCAAACTATTCGTCGCCAATGGGGTGATCGGATGCACGCGGCTTGCGCCGCGACGATCCGCATCCAGCGCCAGTGACGCGGAAGGGCGCCGGGCAACCAGCGGCTGCACAAGCGCCCTTCCTGAATTCACGAGCGTTATTTTTGCGGGCTGAGCGCGTTTACGGCGCGGCGACGAACCACACGTCGCCTCTGCCCTGCCCGTTGGTATCGCCAGCCGCCAGGTCGTCCTTGAAGAAGTACAGCGGCATCCCGTTGTAGGTCACCTGAAGGCTGCCGTCGTCGCGGGTGATCGTGCCCAGGTCGCCGCCGACGCCTTCGCCGCCCGCCAGCCGGATGTTCGCGCCGACGGTCAGCGCGGGCCAGTTGGTCAGGCAGTCGCCGGAGCAGTTGCTCACGCCCGCCGTGTCATTCTTGAAGGTGTAGAGGGTCTTGCCGCCCATGCCCGCCACCAGGAAGTCGCCCAGCGCATCGGTGCTGCTGACGACGACCGTCTCCGGGGCAATCGTGTACCACTTGTCGCCCACACCTTCGCCCAGCGTGTCGCCGCGCGCCATGTCATTGTGGAAGTAGTACAGGGGCCAGCCACGATACGTCACCTGAAGCGCGCCATCGTCGCGGGTGATCGTGCCGAGTTCGCCGCGCACGTTGTCGCCCGCCACAATCGCATCGGCGCTGTCAACAGTCAGCGCGGGCCAGTTGGTCAGGCAGTCGCCGGAGCAGGTGCTCGCGCCGGAACCGGCGGTGTCGTTGGTGAACAGGTAGAGGGTCATGCCGGTGGGACCGACCAGGTACGTGCCGAGCGCGTCGTTGCGACCGATGTAGACCGTCGCGGGCGGCACGATCCACCACACACCGCCGACCGCTTCGCCGGTCATGTCGCCGGGCGCTTCGTCGTGCGCCCAGTAGTACAGCGGCTGCCCGTTATAGGTCACCTGAATGGTGTTGTCGTC
>JAXLWE010000064.1:0-28495 GCA_046328655.1 Anaerolineae bacterium
TGTCCGGATCCGCGCCCAAGCCCCATTTTTCGCTGTTGATATAGGGGGCGAGGTCGACCGCCGCGTTGTCGCGCATATAGCTGGCGGCGGCATTGGCATAACCAGCAACCAGATTGGGCAGCTCGCCGGAGACGATGCCTGCGTTGATCAGTTCACCGATGGGACCATAGCTGCCCTGGTACGAAGCATCAACTGTGATTCCCCATTCGTTCGTGCTGTTGAACTGCTCGACAATCGCCGCTATTGTGGTGCCCTGGGCGCTCTCCGGCTGGTACTGATGCCAGTAGGTGATGGTCTGACCGGTCGGGTCAACGGATTCGATATCCCCCTGCGCGCTGATGGCGCTGACGCCCAGCGCAAATACGAGAACGAGGCTCATTACAATTAAAGCTCTGCGCATTTCTGTCTCCTATTAGGTCGCTTATCCGTCGCCCCGGCGGAACGCCTCGCGCCTCTGGGACGGCACTTCGAGAAAACACCGCTCGGTCGTCGAGCAGTGGAGGGTCCTGCAACTGCAAACTCAGCCTGTCAGACCGGACGCGGCGATCCCTTCCGTAAACTGCCGCCGGGGAAGGCGTACTGCACTGTGTATATCGATCCTGCTTCTTCACTTGCTGATCGCGCGGTCGATACGCTACTGGTCTCGTCAGGATAACATCGTAACTCAGATCGGCATATTTTCACAGAAATTGGATGTTAAATTTCGAATAACTATCCGAGGTTGCGGATAGGCGTTTTGTCTATACTTTGTTGCGGAACACTGCGTTCACGTTATATTAAGATGAGGTCCGGCGAACATCACTTTTTGTGGAGGATCGAAATGAAAAAAATGGTTATGGTTTTACTTGTTTTGGGGATGCTGGTGGCGATGACCCTCACGCCGGTCGTCGCGCAGGACAGCGGCAGCCCGCTCGTGATCGAAAGCTGGCGGAATGACGACCTCACCATCTGGCAAGACACGATTATCCCCGCCTTCAACGCCAAATACCCCGATATTCAGGTGGTGTTCTCGCCCTCGCCGCCTGCTGACTACAACGGCATCCTCAACAGCCGCCTCGAAGCTGGCACGGCTGGCGATCTGATCACCTGCCGCCCGTTCGATGCCTCGCTGGCGCTGTTCCAGGGCGGCTATCTGGCGTCACTGAACGACCTCCCCGGCATGGACACCTTTAGCGATGTCGCCAAGAGCGCCTGGATCACCGACGACGGCTCGGACGTGTTCTGCGTGCCGATGGCGTCGGTCATTCACGGCTTCTTCTACAACGCCGACGCTTTCGCGGCGCTGGGCTTGGAAGAGCCGACCACTGAAGCCGAGTTCTATCAGGTGCTGGACGCCATCAAGGCGGACGGGACTTACGCGCCGCTGGTCATGGGCACGGCGGATCAGTGGGAAAGCGCCACGATGGGCTACCAGAACATCGGACCCAACTACTGGCACGGTGAAGAAGGTCGTCTCGCGCTGCTCGCCGGGACGGAGAAATTCAATGAGGATGGCTTCCTGGCGGCGTTTGAAGCGCTTGCCAAGTGGCAGCCGTACCTGATCGACGGCTATCAGGCGCTGAGCTATCCGGATGCCCAGAGCGCGTTCACGCTCGGCTTGGGCGCGATCTACCCGACCGGCTCGTGGGAAATCAGCGGCTTTGAAGCCAACTCCGACTTCCAGCTTGGCATCTTCCCGCCGCCGCTGCCCGAAGGCTCGGACACCTGCTACATCAGCGACCACACCGACATCGCGCTGGGCATGAACGCCGCGCTCGAAGGCGACCGCCGCGACGCTGCCCGCACCTTCCTGGAGTGGATGACGACGCCGGAATTCGCCGCCCTGTACTCCAACGCGCTGCCCGGCTTCTTCACGCTGGCGAACGTCGACATCACGCTGGACGACCCGCTCGCGCAGGAATTCCTGAGCTGGCGCAGCCAGTGCCAGAGCACCATCCGCTCGTCGTACCAGATTCTGTCGCGCGGTGAGCCGAACCTTGAGAACGAGCTGTGGCGCGTCAACGCCCAGATGCTCAACGGCGAAATCACCGCTCAGGAAGCCGCCGACCAGATTCAGACCGGGCTGGACTCGTGGTACACGCCGGCTGGCGGCATGTAATAAAGCGCTCCTCTCGCTGCGGCACGTTTAGCCACAGGTGGTGAGGGGTCAGAATATTTCGCATGGGGGTGGTTTTGCCGCCCCCATGCCTTATTTCGAGACAAATAATATACAGGTGTTTTCGCGTGACCCGTAAACGATTCCCGACGCACATCGTCGTCTTTCTCGCGCCAGCCGTGATCATCTACACGCTGTTCATGATCTACCCGCTGGTCGACTCGCTGCGCCTGAGCCTGTACGCGCCGTCAGCGGCGAATCCGCAGGTCGAGGAATTCGTCGGGCTGCGCAATTACCAGACGCTGTTCAACGATCCCAACTACGCGCCGCGCCTGCAGGGCGCGGTCAAGAACAATTTCATCTTCTTCGCCGTTCACACGCTGGTGCAGAACCCCATCGGCTTGCTGCTGGCGACACTGCTCACCTCGCACCTGACGCGCTGGCGCGCCGTCTTTCGCACGGCGATTTTCATGCCGACCATGCTGTCGTTCGTGCTGGTTGGCTTCATCTGGGGCAACATCATCCTGAGTCCGCTGTGGGGCATCGCCGACGACTTCTTCAAGGCGTTCGGCTTGGGCGCGTTGATCCAGCCCTGGCTGGGCAAGCCCGAAACCGCGCTGATCACGCTGTCGCTGGTGAGCGTGTGGCAGTTCGTCGGCATCCCGATGATGCTGTTCAGCGCCGCGCTGATCGGCATCCCGGAGGAGCTGGTCGAAGCGGCGCGGGTGGACGGCGCGACGAGCTGGGGCGTGTTCTGGCGCATCAAGTTCCCGCTGATCCTGCCGACGGTCGGCATCGTGGCGATCCTGACCTTCGTCGGCAACTTCAACGCCTTCGACCTGATCTACACGGTGCAGGGCGGGCTGGCGGGTCCCAACTTCTCGACCGACATCCTCGGCACGTTCTTCTACCGCACCTTCTTCGGCTTCCAGCTACAGTCCGGCAACCCGACGATGGGCGCGACGGTCGCCGGGGTGATGTTCCTGATCATCCTCACCGGCGTGGTGCTCTACCTGTTCGGTTTTCAGCGGCGCATCGCGCGCGTGGAGTTTTAGGTGATGGCGACCCTCGCACAACCCGTTCACCGACCCGGCACGCTCAACCGCCGCGCGCAGTCGCTGCTGCTGCACGCCGTGCTGCTGGCGTACACAGCGCTGGCGGTCTACCCGGTCATTCTGGTGGTCGTCAACTCGTTCAAGGCGCGGCAGGCGATCTTCCGCAATCCGTATGCGCTGCCGACGCCAGAGACGTTCAGCCTGACCGGGTATAACACGGTGTTCAACCGCGCCAACTTCCCGAATTACTTCCTCAACAGCCTGATCGTGACGCTGGTCGCGCTGCTGCTGATCTTCATCATCGGCTCGATGGCATCGTTTGCGCTTTCCGAATATCAGTTTCGCGGCAACGCCCTGCTCGGCTTGTACCTCAGCATCGGCATCATGATCCCGATCCGTCTGGGGACGGTCAGCCTGCTGCGCCTGCTCGTCTCGCTGCACCTGACCAACACGCTGACCGGCTTGATCCTCGTTTACACGGCACAGGGCTTGCCGCTGACGATCTTCATCGCGTCCCAGTTCATGCGCGACGTGCCGCGCGACCTGAAGGACGCGGCGCGCGTGGACGGGGCGAGCGAATATCGCATCTACTGGATGATCCTGCCGCTGGTGCGCCCGGCGCTGGCGACCGTGCTGGTGTTCAACATGATCCCGGTGTGGAACGATCTCTGGTTCCCGCTGATCATCGCGCCCGCCGAGAACGTCAAGACGCTGACGCTGGGGGCGCAGGTGTTCATGGGGCAGTTCGTCAACGATTACGGCGCGGTGCTGGCGTCGCTCAGCCTGGCGATGGTTCCGATCATCATCCTGTACGTCATCTTCTCGAAGCAGCTCATTCGCGGACTCACCAGCGGGGCGGTGAAATTCTAATGCTCAAAATTGGCTTGATCGGCAGCGGCTTCATGGGCGCGATCCACGCCGACAGGTGGACGCGGCTGCGCGATCTGGGATTCCCGGTCGAGCTGATGGGCTGCCGATCCGTCGATCCTGCGACGGCGACCAATCTCGCCGAACGATACGGCATTGCGCTTTACGACGACCTCAATACGCTGATCGCCGCCAGCGACGTTGTCGACGTGTGCTCGCCGACGTATCTGCACGCCGAACACGCCAGCCTCGCGGCGCGGGCGGGCAAGCACGTCGTCAGCGAGAAGCCGCTGGCGCGCACCGCCGAGGATGCCGCCGCGCTGGTCGAGTTGTGCGAGCAGGCGGGCGTGACTCTTCTGGTCGGGCATGTTGTCCGCTTCTTCCCGGAGTACGCCGCCGCCAAAGGCATCGTCGAGCGCGGCGAGATCGGCGACGTGGCGGTCGTCCGGCTGACGCGGTGCAGCTTCAAGCCGCAGGCGGATAATCCGGAGAGCTGGTTTCACAACTCGGCGTACAGCGGCGGCATGATGCTCGACCTGATGATCCATGACTTCGACTACGCCCGCTGGGTCGGCGGGGAAGTGACGCGGGTATTCGCCCGGCACGTCGGCGCGCGCGCCGGGGATGACGGCGATTACGCGCTGGTGACGCTGCGCCACGCGAGCGGCGCGATTTCGCATGTCGAAGGCGGCTGGGCGTACCCCAAGCCGATGTTCCGCACGGCGCTGGAGATCGCCGGGAGCGACGGCTTGATCGAACACCCTGCCGGGCGCACCAGCCCGGTCAACATCTATCTGCACCAGAAGGCGGGCGGCGGCGCGGTGGATATTGCCGTGCCGCGCAATCTGCTGACGCCGGAGGATGATCCCTACATGCTCGAAATCCGCCATTTCTACGACGTGCTGACGGGCGCGGCGACCCCGCGCGTCACCGCCCGCGACGGGCTGGCGGCGGTGCGCATCGCGCTGGCGGCGATCCAGAGCGCCGAAAGCGGGCGACCAGTGTCGCTGGAAGGGGGGGCGTCATGAGCAGCCGCCTCCGTATTGGCATTTTGAGCTTCGCCCACCTGCACGCCGAGGGATATATCAGGTCGCTGCGGGCGCTGCCGGACGTGGAGTTCGTCGGCTTCGCGGACGACGACCCCGAACGCGGCGCGCGCTTCGCCCGCGCCTTCGATGCTCACCTCTACCCCTCGTATGACGCGCTGCTGGCGGATCACGTCGACGGCGTGGTCATCTGCTCCGAGAACGCCCGCCACCTGCCGCTGATCGAGAAGGCAGCGGCGGCGCGCGTCGGGATTTGTGCGAGAAGCCGCTGGCGACCAGCGTCGCCGACGCCGAGCGCGCCGTGCGGGTCTGCGCCGACGCGGGCATCGTCCTCCAGACGGCGTTCCCGATGCGCTTCAACGCACCCGCGCTCGAAATCCAGTCGCTGCTGGCGCGTGGCAGCCTGGGCACGATCTACGCCGTCAACGGCACGAATCAGGGCGAATGTCCGCACTACCACCGGGCGTGGTTTGTCGACCCGGCGCTGGCGGGCGGCGGCGCGATGACCGATCACACCGTGCATCTCGCCGACCTGCTGCGCTGGCTGCTCAAAAGCGAGCCGGTCGAGGTGTACGCCGAGGCGAATCACATCCTGTACCGCGACGCCGCGCCGGATGTCGAAACGGGCGGGATCGTTTCGCTGCGCTTCGCCGACGGGACGATTGCCAGCATCGACTGCTCGTGGAGCAAGCCGCCGTACTACCCGACGTGGGGCGGCTTGGCGATGGACATCATCGGTTCGGGCGGCTTGGCGACGCTCAACGCCTTCGACCAGAACCTGACCGTCTACCGTCATTCAGCCGGGCGCGCCGCCTACGGCTACTGGGGCAGCGACGCCAACCGCGCCATGCTGGAAGATTTCGCGGCGGCGCTGCGCGGCGACCAGGCGCGCGGGGCGAGCGGCGTCGATGGGCTGCGGGCGGTGCAGGTGGTCGCCGCCGCCTACGAGTCGGTCAGGACAGGACAGCCGGTCGCCGTCGCTTCGCCGTGACGATCACCCGGTGCGGTGCTCCATGCCAGTAGTGATGCGTCTTGGCGACCACCGTCACCACATTCTTGATCTCAGCTTCGAGCCGGAAGCCGGGTCCTGCCGGAAGATACAGCACGTTCCGCTCGCGTCGCACGCTCACATTCTCGACGATGATGGCGCGCAGCAGCCACAGCGCCATCGTTTCGTCGGCGCAGACCAAGCCGATCCAGCCGGGTGAAGCGTCGGTCAGCACGTCCAGCCCGGTGATCATCGTCAGCCCGCGCGCCAGCTCGTCGATGACGCGGGCATAGCCTTCAGGATCGGCGCGCACCTCGTCCGGCGAAACGGGTTCGAGCAGCGTGCCCCGGTGCGGCGGTCCGCCCGCCAGCGCCAGATCGCAGAAGCTCTGCCAGATTTCGTCCCACGCGACTCGCCCGTCAGCCCCATATTTGAGATCGGCAGCGTCCATCGGCGCGGCGAGATGTCCGCGTCGCCCCGATAGCGCGGCGGCAGAAAATCCGGCGCGGCGACGGCGTGGCGGTGATGGACGTGCTCGTGATCGTGCTCGACTTCCCAGTAGCGGCGCTGGTAATTCGGGTCGCGCCGGGACATGAGCCTATCCTCGATCCAGGCGATGACTTCCGCCAGCCCTTTGCCGCTCCTGAGGTCGGTGAACACGTAGGGGCGGCTGCCGCGCTGGGCGTCGGTGTCGCGCTTCATGACTTCAAGGCTCGCGCCGACGTGCGGGGCGAGATCGATCTTGTTGATCACCAGCAGGTCGGAGCGCAGGATGCCGGGTCCGCCCTTGCGCGGAATTTTGTCGCCGCCTGCCACGTCGATGACGTAGAACTCGACCTCGACCAGCTCCGGGCTGAAGCTGGCAGCCAGATTATCGCCGCCGCTTTCGAGAAAGATCAGCTCCAGATCGTTGAAGCGCCCGTTGAGCAGGTCAATCGCGTCCAGGTTGGCGGAGATGTCGTCGCGGATGGCGGTGTGCGGGCAGCCGCCGGTCTCGACGCCGTAAATCCGCGCCGAATCGAGCGCGCTCAGGCGGTTGAGGATCGCTTCGTCCTCGCGGGTGTAGATGTCGTTGGTGATGACGGCGATCTCGTGGCTGGGCGACATCGCCTTGCACAGCTTCTCGACCAGCGTCGTCTTGCCCGACCCGACCGGTCCGCCGATGCCGATGACGAGGGGCTTGATGGGCGGTCGGTGAATCTTCTGAGAATTTGTACCATCTGAGTCATAGTCTGATTATCCTCTAGAATTCTCACCCCGACCTTCGGTCGTGCCCTCTCCACGTCGTGGAGAGGGCGGTTGAGCGAGCGAAACGCGAACGGGTGAGGTATTGCTTCCCTCACGAAATGAACAGCCGTCGGAATAGGTGCTCGTGCTGGACGGCGCGGATGTCGAGACCGGGCGTGAACGCGCCGAAAATCGTCGAGCGTGAGCGCCAGCGCCGTCTCGACCGCCGCTTCAATCGCCGCGCCGGACGCGCCCAGCACCGCCTGAGCCTGCGTCTGCCCGATGCGCATCAGCTTGAGCGAGGCGGCAGTCTGGTTGACCGCCAGCGCGTAGCCGAAGGCGAGCAGGGCGGCGCGCGGGTCGAGCCTGAGGGCGGCGCAGGCGAGTCCGTGCGCGACGGCGTGATGCCCGGCGCAGCGCCCCGCCGCGATCTCGTCCCGATACCATTCGAGCAGCGGGTCGCTCACGAGATTGAGCACGCTGGCGAGCAGCCGCCGCCCGATCTTCTCGCTGGCTTCGCGGGTCTCGCGCGCCAGCTTCGAAGCGGAACACAGCGCGTCGAGTTCCGCGACCTTCGCGCGATCCGCCGACATCGCTGCGTGGACGACGATCAGGTCGGTACGCGCCGCCGCCGCCAGCCGGACGGCGATCAGGCGGGCGAGGTCGTCGGGCGTGCGCACGATCTCCGCCTGCGTGTAGGTCTCCAGCGCGGCGGAATGGGCGAACGCGCCGGTCGGGAAGGCGGAGTCCGTCCATTGCAGCAGCATCAGGAGTTGAGCGGAAGAAAAGTTCATGTCAGTTTAGGACTGAGAAGAAGCTGTCGTAGTTTTTGTAGGGGCGCA
Source organism: Anaerolineae bacterium (assembly GCA_046328655.1). Lineage (GTDB taxonomy): Bacteria > Chloroflexota > Anaerolineae > Aggregatilineales > Phototrophicaceae > Flexifilum. The sequence continues at coordinate 8,121 of JAXLWE010000064.1, forward strand.
CCTGTGTATGCCCCCAAAGCAGGGCAGACACATAGGTCTGCCCCTACAAATACCCGCCGTCTATGCTTCTCAGCACTCATCGCTCAGCACTCAGCACTAGAATAGGAAATACCGCTGCGCCAGCGGCAGGGTGGCGGCTGGCTCGCAGGTGATGATCTCGCCGTTCACGCGCACCTCGTAGGTTTCCGGGTCGACGCTGATCTGCGGCAGAAAGTCGTTGTGGATCATGTCGGCTTTGCCGATCTGACGGCAGTCCGAGACGGCGGCGATCTGCTTCTGCAAGCCCAGCTCCTCGTGGATGCCTCGCTCCAAACCGGCTTTCGAGAGGAACGTGTAGGATGTGCTCTGGATGGCGCGCCCGAAGCCCCCAAACATGTAGCGCCCGTGAACCGGCTGCGGCGTAGGGATTGAGGCGTTGGCGTCGCCCATCTGGGCATAGGCGATGAAGCCGCTCTTGAGGATCATCTCCGGCTTGACGCCGAAGAACGCCGGACGCCACAGCACCAGATCGGCGACCTTGCCCGGTGCAATCGAGCCGACGTACTGCGAAATGCCGTGCGTGATCGCTGGGTTGATGGTGTACTTGGCGACGTAGCGCTTGACGCGGAAATTGTCGTTGCGCGCGCTGTCCTGTGGCAGCGACCCGCGCTGGACTTTCATCTTGTGGGCGGTCTGCCAGGTGCGCATGATGACTTCGCCGACGCGCCCCATCGCCTGCGAGTCGGACGACATCATGCTGAGCGCGCCCAGGTCGTGCAGGATGTCCTCGGCGGCAATGGTCTCCGGGCGAATGCGCGATTCGGCAAACGCCAAATCCTCTGGAATCGACGGGCTGAGGTGGTGACAGACCATCAGCATGTCGAGATGTTCGTCCAGTGTGTTGACGGTGAACGGGCGCGTCGGGTTGGTCGAGGACGGCAGCACGTTGGCTTCGCCGCACACCTTGATGATGTCCGGGGCGTGCCCGCCGCCCGCGCCCTCGGTATGGAAGGTGTGGATGGCGCGCCCCTTGAACGCGGCAATCGAATCGTCGACATAGCCCGCCTCGTTGAGGGTGTCGGTGTGGATGGCGACCTGCACGTCGTACTCGTCGGCGACGCTCAAACAGTTGTCGATGGCGGCGGGCGTCGTGCCCCAGTCCTCGTGCAGCTTGAGACCAATCGCCCCGGCTTCCACCTGCTCGCGCAGCGGGTCGGGCAGCGAGGCGTTGCCTTTGCCCAGAAAGCCGAGGTTCATTGGGAAGCCTTCGGCGGCTTCCAGCATCCGGTACATATTCCACGCGCCGGGCGTGCAGGTGGTGGCGTTGGTTCCGGTCGCGGGACCCGTACCGCCGCCGATCATGGTGGTGATGCCCGACGAGAGGGCTTCCTCGATCTGCTGGGCGGCGATGAAGTGGATGTGCGAATCGATGCCGCCGGGCGTGAGGATCATGCCTTCCCCGGCGATCACTTCGGTCGCCGCGCCGACGACCAGCCCCGGCGTCACGCCGTCCATCGTGCCGGGGTTGCCCGCCTTGCCGACGCCGACGATTTTGCCGTCACGGATGCCCACGTCGGCTTTGACGATACCCCAGTGGTCTATGATCAGCGCGTTGGTGATGACGAGGTCGAGCGCGCCCTGAGCGCGGGTGGTCACGGCATCCTGACCCATGCCATCGCGCAGGGTTTTGCCGCCGCCGAACTTGGCTTCGTCGCCGTAGGTGGTGAAGTCCTGCTCGACTTCGATGATCAATTCGGTATCGGCGAGGCGCACGCGGTCGCCTGTGGTCGGTCCGTAGAGATCGGCGTACACGTGACGCGGGATACGCAGGGGCATGGATTGCTCCTTACTCAGTCGATAGGATGGGATACTTGTGTAGGGGCGAGGTATGCCTCGCCCCTACATCGAAAGCTTGAATGAGCGTCACTTATCCAGCGTGCCGTTGACTTTGCCGTTCAGCCCGTAGACCGTGCGCGAGCCGCCCAGCGGCGTCAGCTCGACGGTTTTGGCATCGCCAGGCTCGAAGCGAACCGTCAGCCCGGACGCGATGTTGAGCCGCAACCCGTATGCCTGATCGCGGTCGAAGCTGAGCGCCGGATTGACCTCGTAAAAATGGAAATGCGAGCCGACCTGAATCGGGCGGTCGCCGGTGTTCGCCACCGTCAGGCTGATCACGGAGCGGTTGGCGTTGGCGATGATGTCGCCGTCTTCGAGAAAGTATTCGCCGGGTATCATCAGTTTTCCCTTCGCGGCATTCTATAATTCCTGGCGTCTTTGCGTTGAATTTCTTGCTTTGTCTCACACAATCGGCTGGTGGATGGTGACCAGCTTGGTGCCGTCCGGGAACGTGCCCTCGACCTGAATTTCGACGATCATCTCCGGTACGCCGTCCATCACGTCGGCGCGGGTGAGGATGGTGCGCCCGAACTGCATCAGGTCGGCGACGCTGCGCCCGTCGCGGATGCCTTCCAGCACCTCCGCCGTGATCAGGGCGATGGCTTCGGGATGGTTGAGCTTCAAGCCGCGCGCTTTGCGGTCGCGGGCGACCATCGCGGCGACGTAGATCAGCAGCTTGTCTTTCTCTCTCGGTGTGAGATTCATGTTCGCCCTTCCGACAATATAATTCAGGGGCGCACCGCCGTGCGCCCCTACGACATCGGTATGGATAAGGTCTATTTTCGCAGCGGCGCGTCACGCAGACCGAGATGCCCGGTGCGCACCAGCGCGCGCAGCCGGTGAAATACCGTGTAGATGCTTTCGACCTGATCGCTCAGCATTCGCGCGGCGATCCCGTCGCGGTACAGCGGCGACAGCCCGCCGAGCGCGCCCTCGAACAGCGGCTGGTGCGCGGCGCAGAATTCTGCCGCGTCGATGCCGCGCGCCGCCAGATCGCCGAGGATGTAAGCGCTGCCCCAGCAGGCGTGACCTTCCAGCCTGCCGGTGGCAGTCAGATCACTGCGCGCAGGCTCGATGTCGGCGGAGTCGTAGAGCAGCAAGCCTGCGTCGTCGCGGACGATCCGCCTGCTGGCGTAGCGCCGGAACTGCAAACACTCGCCGCGCGCCAGCCGCCCACCCATGACCACCTCGTGCAGAATCAGCAGCGCGCCGGGGCGCAGCCGAACGTCGATGCGCTGGCGAAAGTCGGCATCGGCGAACAGGATCGCGGTGTCCGGGACGAACTCACACACTGCTCCGGCTTCAACGTCGATCTGTACGACCTGCTCGGCACAGTCCGACGGCATCCGGTATACCCTGGTCGCTGCCTGGGTGGTGATCAGGGCGTGCGCGTTAGCGCCGACTCTGATGTCGATACGGTAGCGATCCCCTTGTACGACGCCGCCCGTCGGGCTGAGCAGGTAGGCGCACAGGCACCCGGCGCTGTCGCGGATGGCGCGCATCACCTGAAGCGGCGGGCGCGAGTAATTCTCGGTGAGCACCGTGCTGCCATCACGCCGTGCGAAGGTCAGCCGCAGTTCGCCGTCCCTGCCGATCCCGTGCAGCGACATCCAGTATCTATACCTGTCTGACAGAATGATCCAAATAGTGAGTCTATAAAGTGCGACAGGCGGTCGCGTTGTGATATGGAGACAAGTTCTCGCATCGCTTTTTGTGCATTCGCTTGCACGAGCGACGCGAAACGCGCCGAAAAGTCGGGTTTGGGAACGTTCCCGGTTTTCACTTGGGCGGAATCGTTCGAGGGAGGTGGACAGATTCCACACATACTATTTTCCAATTATGTGGTTGTGACAAAATACGTCTATAAACCTTGTGCGCTCCTGTGTATTCTTATCTTCCTCTCATTTGTTACGCTCCTTCCGTGCTCTGTGCCAGCCAACTGAGGAGAATAAGATGTCGCACGTGACCGATTCCTTTCTGGGAAAGCGGGTAGTTTGGCTACTCCTGTTACTGATTATGGGCATCAGCATCGTCCCGGCGGTCAGCGCCCAGGATGATGTGATCAAGGTTGGTCTCCTCCACTCGCTCAGCGGGACGATGTCGATCAGCGAGACGACCGTCCGCGACGCCGAACTGATGGCGATTGACGAGATCAACGCGGCGGGCGGCGTGATGGGCAAGCAGCTTGTCCCGGTGGTCGAGGACGGGGCGAGCGACTGGCCGACCTTTGCTGAAAAAGCCCGCAAGCTGCTTCAGGAAGATCAGGTCGCGGTGATCTTCGGCTGCTGGACGAGCGCCAGCCGCAAGGCGGTGCTGCCGGTGGTCGAGGAAAACAACGGGCTGCTGTTCTACCCGGTGCAGTACGAAGGGTTGGAAGAATCGCCCAATATCGTCTATACGGGCGCGACCACCAACCAGCAGATCGTCCCCGCCGTGCAGTACCTGCTCGACGAGGGCAAGACCAAGTTCTTCCTGCTCGGCTCGGACTACGTGTTCCCGCGCACGTCCAACACGATCATCCGTGCGCAGCTTGCCGACGCCGGTCTGGAGCCGGTCGGCGAAGAATACCTGCCGCTGGGCGGCACGGAATTCAGCTCGATCCTGCTGGCGATCCAGTCGGCAGCGCCGGACGTGATCTTCAACACGCTCAACGGCGATAGCAACGTCGCCTTCTTCAAGCAGTTCACCGACGCCGGTTACACGGCGGACAGCCTGCCCGTGCTGTCGGTCAGCATCGCCGAAGAAGAAGTCGGCGGCATCGGCATCGACAACATCGTCGGGCAACTGACGGCGTGGAATTACTACCAGACGGTCGATACGCCCGAAAACACGACCTTCGTGGAAGCCTTCAAGGCTCGGTACGGCGAAAACCGCGTCACCAGCGACCCGATGGAAGCCGGATACTTCGGCGTCTACCTGTGGAAGAACGCCGTCGAAGCGGCTGGCAGCACCGCTGTCGATGACGTTCGCGCCGCCATCCAGACCGGCGAAATCAGCTACGCCGCGCCCGAAGGCACGGTCTCGCTCGACGGTCCGACGCAGCACACGGTCAAGCCGGTGCGCATCGGTCAAATCCGCGACGACGGCTTGATCGACTCGATCTACGAGACCGAGCCGGTCGTGCCCGACCCGTATCTGTGCGCGTACCCCTGGGCGGACGTGCTGACCCGACCGGAAGGGATTTGCAGCGCGTAAGCGACGAGGGCGAACGCCGCTCGTCAGGACGACGTTCCCGAAAGCAAAAAACGATGCTTCTGCCTGGTTTCATGGGCAGAAGCATTGTTGGTTTCACTCACTGGTCAGGCGGAAAGGGCACGTGAACCATGCAAATCTGGATTTCGCAGTTGTTCAGCGGCATCAGCATTGGCTCGATCCTGCTGCTGGCTTCGCTGGGGCTGGCGTTTTCATTTGGCTTGATGAAAGTCATCAACATGGCGCACGGCGAATTCATCATGGCGGGCGCTTACGTCACCTACATCTTTCAGACGTTTCTGGCGGAGCCGCTGCGCGGTCCCGACGGACAGAAAGAAGGGCTGGTGTTCGTCCTGTCGATTGTCGCGGCGTTCTTCATCGTCGGCGCGTTAGGCTACCTGTTGGAAAAGCTCGTCATCCGAAGGCTGTACGGTCGCCCGCTCGATACGCTGCTGGCGACCTGGGGACTCAGCCTGATTTTGCAGCAGGTCGCGCGCAGCTATGACCCGCGCAACGTGCCGGTGACGGCTCCGGCGTGGCTGTCGGGGCGCGTCACGCTCTCGATGGGCGAGGGCGTGCCAGGAGTCGTGTTCCCGTATTCGCGGCTGTTCATCATCGCCCTGGCGGTGATCTGCGTGGTCGGGGTTTACCTGTACCTGTACCACACTTCGGTTGGGCGGCGCACACGCGCCGTGATGCAGAACCGCGAAATGGCGGCGGCGCTGGGCGTGGCGACGCGCCGCGTCGATGCCTACACCTTCGCTCTCGGCGCGGGGCTGGCAGGCGTCGCCGGGTCAGCGCTGACGCTGCTGGGGCAGATCGGTCCGCAGCTTGGCACGGCGTACATCGTCGATGCGTTTCTGGTGGTCGTGCTGGGCGGCGTCGGCAGTCTGCCGGGCACGATACTGGCGGCGATCATCATCGGGACGCTCAACCCGGTCTTTCAGGTCTGGCTGTCCACCGCCGGGTTCGATTCGGCGGCGTCGCTGGGCAAAGTCATCGTCCTTCTCGTGGTCATCGCCTTCCTGCAATTTCGACCGAATGGTCTGCTGGCGCTGCGCAGCCGCACCTGACGCTGCCCGCTGACGATTTGCAAGGGGACAACAAAGCAGGGATGGGTCAACTTATGAAATCCGCCTTATTGAACTTCCGCACGCTCACGCTGCTGCTCGTCGGCGTGATGCTGGTTTTCGTGTTTCCGAACGTCATGTCGGACTTTCAGATCAACCTGCTCGGCAGGTTCCTCACCTACGCGATTGTCGCCGTCGGGCTTGACCTGCTGTGGGGCTACACCGGCATGTTGAGCCTCGGTCAGGGGCTGTTCTTCGGTCTCGGCGCGTACTGCTTCGGCATGTACCTGAATCTCGAAGCGGCGGGGAGCAAGCTGCCCGAATTCATGGGGCTGTACGGCGTCACCGAGCTGCCGTTCTTCTGGCAGCCGTTCTATTCGCCGGTGTTCGCCATCGTGTTTGCTGTCCTGTTCCCGATGCTGATTGCGACCCTGCTCGGCTTCATGCTGTTCCGCAGCCGGATTCAGGGCGTCTATTTCTCGATCATCACGCAGGCGCTGACGGCGATTGTCGCCCTGCTGCTGATCGGTCAGCAGCGGTTGATCAACGGTACGAACGGCATCACCGAGATGCGCACGATCTTTGGCGCGCGCCTGGGCGACCACAACACCGAGCTGGCGCTGTATCTGGCGACGGCGGTCGTGCTGGGCGTCGTCTTCTGGGGCTGCCGGATTCTCGTGCGCTCGCGGTTCGGGCGGCTGCTGGTGGCGATCCGCGACGACGAGAACCGGGTGCGCTTCATGGGCTACAACACGGTGGCGATCAAGACGGTGATATTCGCGGTCTCTGCTGGGATCGCCGGGATCGCCGGGGCGCTGTTCGTGCCGCAGATCGGGATTATCTCGCCCAAGCAGATCGACATCGTGGCGTCGATTGAGATCGTCATCTGGGTGGCGGTCGGCGGTCGCGGCACACTGATCGGCGCGATGATCGGCGCGATACTGGTCAACGCGGGCAAGAGCGTCATCAGCACCCTGAACGCCGACATCTGGCAGTTGATTATGGGCGGGCTGTTCGTCGGCGTGGTGCTGCTGTTCCCGAAGGGGCTGGTCGGCGCTGTTCAGGATGGCTACGAGCGGCTCAAGCCGCTGTGGAACAAATCCTACGTGCCGCATCCCAAAGCCGAGCCGTCGGTCGAAGTCGAAACCGCATCCTAGCGCAAGGAGCGCCGCATGAGCGACCATATCATGGAAATCGAGCACGTCACTGTCAGCTTCGACGGCTTCAAGGTGCTGGACGACCTGAATTTTTCCATCGACTACGGCGAGCTGCGCTTTCTGATCGGTCCCAACGGGGCGGGGAAATCGACGCTGCTCGACATCATGACCGGCAAAACCCGCCCGGACAAGGGCAAGGTTACGTTCGACAAGCGCGTCAACGTGACCCACGTCACCGACTTCCGGCTGGTGCGCGAGGGCATCGGGCGCAAGTTCCAGACGCCGACGATCTTCGGCAGCCTGTCGGTGTATGAAAATCTGGAAGCGGCGATTGGCTTCAAAACGTCGATCTTCCGGCTGGGCGGACCCACCTCCGCCGCGCAGCGCGAGCGTATCGAAGAAATGCTGGAGATCACCAACCTGAAAGAGAAGCGCAGTACGCCCGCCGGGGCGCTGTCGCACGGGCAGAAGCAGTGGCTCGAAATCGCCATGCTGCTGGCGCAGGAGCCGAAGCTGATGCTGCTCGACGAGCCGGTGGCGGGCATGACGCGGCGCGAGCGCGACCAGACTGGCGAGCTTCTGCACCGCATCATGAAAGACCGCTCGATTCTGGTGGTCGAACACGACATGCTGTTCGTGCGCCAGTTCGCCACGACCGTGACCGTCCTGCACATGGGCAGGCTGCTGTGCGAAGGTGCGGTCGAGCAGGTGCAGAACGATCCGCAGGTCATCGAGGTCTATCTCGGTCGCGGTCACCGCAAGACCGCCTAACGTCAGGAGATCATGCCATGCTCGCCATCAACGGGCTGCAAGTGTTCTACGGTCAGAGCCTGATCCTCAACAACGTCGACATCGAAGTGCGCCCCGGTCAGGTCGTGTGCCTGATGGGGCGCAACGGCGTTGGCAAGACGACGCTGCTCAAGGCGATTATGGGCACGCTGCGGGTGCGCGCCGGGAAAATCGTCTACGGTGGCAAGGACATCACCCACATGCAGACGCACAAGCGTGCGCTGGCGGGGATCGGCTACGTCCCGCAGGGGCGTGGGATTTTCCCGCACCTGACGGTCTACGAAAACCTGCTGATGGGCTTCGAGGCGCTCGACCGCCGCCATGCCCGCAGCACCGGCAGGGCGCTTGAAGAAGTGTACGGCATCTTCCCGGTGCTGAAGCAGATGGGCAGGCGCGTCGCCGGGACGCTGAGCGGCGGGCAGCAGCAGCAGCTTGCCATCGGGCGGGTGCTGGTGCGCGACCCGCAGCTTTTATTGCTGGACGAGCCGACCGAGGGGATTCAGCCGAACATCGTCGAGGAGATCGAGAACGTGATCCGCTCGCTGCGCGACCAGAAAGGCATGACGATCCTGCTGATCGAACAGTTTCTCGACTTCGCGCTGAGCATGGCGGACTACTGCTACGTCATGGAAAAGGGGCACATCGTCTCGCGGGAGAGCACCAAGAACCTCGACCCGGCGGTGATCAAGGAGCATCTGTCGGTCTAGCGCCGAGCCGACTGTCAACGCCGATGTCGCGCCGCGTTACAGCTTTTCGGCGACGGCTTCCAGCTCCAGCAGATGCCCCACGACCGTCTTGCGCGCGTCCTCGATGTGCGAGAGCATCAGCTCGGCGCTGCGCTCGGCGTCGCGGGTTTCGAGCGCCGTCATGATGCGGGGCCACTCGTTCAGCATCCGCTCGACCAGGTCGGGCGCGCGGTTGGCAATCGTGCGGATCACCTGTATCTGGCAGGCGAGGCGCTCCAGCCCGTCGATCAGCGTCCTGTTCCCGGTTTTCTGCATGATGGTGTTGTGGAAGCAGCGATCCGCTTCGCTGAATCCTTCAATGTCGCCGTGCCGCAACGCCGTCTGAATGTCGTCGACGATGCCGCGCACTTCATCCAGATCGTCCTGCGAGAGCTTGCGCACGGCAAGCCGCACCGCCAGCGCTTCGAGGACTTTGCGCACCTCGAACAGATCGTTGACCTCTTTGGGCGTCCACATTTTGACGAAGTGCCCGCGATACGGGTAATAATCGACCAGCCCTTCCCGCACCAACTGGATGATCGCTTCGCGGACAGGCGTCCGGCTGACGCCCAACTCGGCAGCGAGGGTGCGCTCGTCAAGCTGCGCCCCCAGCGGGATTTCGCCTTCGATTAGCTTCCGCAGCATTTCACGGTAAACCTGCCGGTTGAGGGTCGTTTCCTTCACTGCTGGCATACGCTCATTCTCTTTAATTGGGTAGTAGAAAAATCATTGGGACTTCGACTGCATGACAGGTTAAGTATACCAAAATCCGTTTGGCATACAAATTTGACTTTGGTGTACCAGAGCGTTATAGTTCGGTTGCGAGCGAGGAATACGTATGCTTTGATAACTTCACTTCCGTCCGAGAGCGGGCTTTCACGTCCCGGCAGACTCGGACTGGAGCGTCGGAGACCCACACTTCTCACACCGGTTGATCGTCAGTGACCAATCTGAACATGTTGTAGGGCATCGAAGTATTTCAGACAGACGGCAAGTCCATGTAAGTTTTCGCGCACAACCTTTGCACACATGAGCCGCTCCGCGCTTGCGCGTGAGTCTCAGCTTCTGCATCGCTCGAAACAAAGCAAATTTGCTTTTAGTGAGGAGGAAGTCATGAACAAAGGGAAACGCTTCGCAAGCTTTGCCGTTTGGGCGACCCTGCTGGTGCTCATCCTGAGCATTGGCACGGGCATCGTGGCGGCGCAGGATACCAAGTCGCTGGTATATGCTGCCGGACCGGGCGACCCGCGCAGCATCGACCCGCAAGCCGCGATCAATGTGCGCGACTGGTATCTGCTGAACCTCCTGTTCCCGGCGCTGACGACGCTGGACGAGGAGTCCAACGCGATTGAACCCGGCATCGTCACGGGCTGGGACGTTTCCGACGATGGCTTGGTGACGACCTTCCACATCATCCCCGACATTCCCTGGGTGCGCTACAACGCCGATACCGAAGCGGTCGAGCCGGTGATGGACGACAGCGGCAGCCCGCGCTACGTCACCGCCGAAGATGTCGTCTACGGCTGGACGCGCGCGCTTGATCCCGCTACCGGGTCGTCGGGCGCGTACATGCTCGCGCCGGTCGTCACCGGGGGCGTTGAATTCAACAGCGGCGCGGGCAGCGCCGATGCGCTCGGCATTCGCGCCGTCGACACCTACACCTTCGAGGTGACGGCTCCTGAAAGCGTAGGCTATGCGCTGGGGCTGTACGGCTTGCTCAACGCCCGCCCGACGCCAGCCTGGGTCATTGACGAATACGACACAAGCTGGACGGAGCCGGAAAATATCGTGAGCTATGGTCCGTTCGCGCTGAAGGAATGGGTTCACGAAGAAAGCATGACCTTCGTGAAGAATCCGCTATGGCCCGGCTCTGCTGGCTACGCGCAGGCGAAGCTGGACGAGCTGACCTTCCGCTTTATCGACAATGACGTGGCGCTGCGCGAATACGAAGCGGGCAACATCGACGTTGTGCCCGCCGTGCCGGTCGATCAGATTCCGCGCATCAAGGCTGACCCGGCGTTGAGCCAGGAGCTTACGATCACGCCCGGCGCGTGTACGACGGCGTGGGGGCTGCACACCGAAAAGGCGCCGTTCGACAACGTTCACATGCGCCGCGCCTTCTCGTACGCCGTCGACCGCGAAACGCTCGCCAATCAGGTGCTACAGGGCAGCGTGCTGCCAGCGCGCTGGTATACGCCGCCGAGCGTCAACCTCGCGCCGACGCTGGAAACCGACCCTGACCTGGGTATCGCCTTCGATCCCGCAAAGGCGCAGGAAGAGCTTCAACTGGGCTTGGCGGACATGGGGCTGACCTCGGTCGATGAACTGCCGCCGATCACGGCGGTGTTCGGAAGCTCGGTCACCAACACGACGATTGGGCAGGCGCTTCAGGCGATGTGGCAGGACACTCTCGGCATTCACGTCGAGCTTGGACCGATGGACGCCACTACCTACTGGGCGCAGATGGAAGTCGACGCGGGGCAGATTTTCGCGGCTGGCTGGTGCCCGGACTACAACGACGCCAACAACTACACCCGCGACGTGATGCACTCCGGCGGCATCTACAACTATGGTCGCTACAACAGCCCGACGTTCGACTCTCTGGTCGACCAGGCGCGGCTGCTGAGCGATCCTGACCAGCGCCGCGCGCTGTACCGTCAGGCGGAAGAAGTGCTGATCGTGGACGAAGCGGGGACGATCCCGCTGTCGTGGGCGAGCATCGTCAGCCTGACCAAGCCGAACGTCGAGCGCACCCATGTGCCGAGCGGCATCGAAGCGTTCTGGAAGTGGGATGTTTCCGGCTCGTAGTCGGTAGCTATACTCATGCAGGGGCAGCCGGGCAAGCGCAAGGCTGCCCCTGCATCCGATTCGACAAGAGTAAGATGAGTCTGCGATGTATCGGTTTGTTGTCAGCCGATTGGTGTGGATGGCGTTCGTCCTGCTGGTCGTGTCCGTCATCACGTTCCTGTTGATGCACGCCGTCCCCGGCGGACCGTTCACGCTGGAAAAAGCGCTTCCGCCGAACACGCTGGCGCAGCTTAACCAGAAATACAATCTGGACGCGCCGCTGGTCGAGCAGTACCTCGACTACGTGGGCGACATCATCCTGCCGGTCATCCTCACCGGCGAGCAGAAGAAATCACTCGACCACGACTACCTGATCAACCTGCGGCTGCCGCTGGGCGACGATGCGACCCTGCGCTGGCTGAATTTCGGTCCGTCATACAAGTCGACCAGCCGCACGGTCAACGACATTTTCCGCGAGAATCTGCCGGTTTCGGCGCAGTTGGGCGTGCTGTCGGTGCTGCTGGCGGCGAGTATCGGTGTGCCGCTGGGGATTATCTCGGCGCTCAAGCGCAACACGATCTACGATTACGTGGGGATGGGATTTGCGATCCTCGGCGTATCCGTCCCGGTGATCATCACCGCGCCGCTGATGCAGTATCTGTTCGGCGTAAACCTGCGCGTGCTGCCGCTGACGGGCTGGGGCGACCTGAACCAGATGATCCTGCCGACGATTGCGCTCGGCTTCAGCCAGTCGGCGGTGGTCGCCCGGCTAACGCGCGCCAGCATCCTGCAGGTGCTGAACGAGGACTACACGCGCACGGCGCGGGCGAAGGGGCTGCGCGAGCGCCGCGTCGTCATCGTCCATGTGCTCAAGAACGCGATGATCCCGGTGGTGACGGTGCTGGGTCCCATGCTCGCCTACCTGATGGCGGGCACGTTCGTTGTGGAGACGATCTTCGGCATACCGGGCATGGGCAAATACTTCGTCACCAGCGTCACCGGGCGTGACTACCCGGTGATCATGGGGACAATTCTGCTGATGGCGACTCTGCTGGTCGTTGCGAACGTCGTCGTCGACCTGATCTACGCCTGGTTCGACCCACGCATCCAGTTCGGCTAAGAGTGTGCGATGGCTACCATTCAACAAAGCAGCACCGCCAGTAACGCGACGCAGCTTCGAGAGCATTTTCAGTCGCGCAGCCTGTTCATGGACAGCCTGGCGCGGCTGGCGCGCAACAAAGCCGCCGTGCTCGGCGCGGTCATCGTGCTTGCCAACGTGCTGATGGCGATCTTCGCTCCGGTGATCGCGCCGATGAGCTACGACAAGACCGATTTCGCCGCCACCAATACCGCTCCCCAGTGGCTGGTGAACATATTTCCGAGCATGAAGCCGGTCAGTGAGGGCGGCTACATCACCATCAACGACGATTACACGCTGGGCGCGGACGCGCTGGGGCGCGACCTGCTGAGCCGGATCATTTACGGCTCGCGGATTTCGCTGGGGGTGGCGCTGGTAGGTCCGCTGGTCTCCATCTCGATTGGCTTGACGGTGGGCATCATCTCCGGCTACGTGGGCGGACGGGTCGATAACGCGATCATGCGCGCCGTCGACATCATGTACGCCTTCCCGACCTACCTGCTGATCATCCTGCTGATGGCGTTCTTTCGCACCAGCTTCAGCGACCTCGCGCCGGGGTCGCTCGCGTATTCGCTGGGGCAGCTCGACAGCGCGCTCGGCGGGCTGTTCTTCGTGTTCATCGGCATCGGCTTGACATCGTGGATGGGGATGGCGCGGCTGGCGCGGGCGCAGGTGCTGTCGGTGCGCGAGCTGGGCTACATCGAAGCGGCGCGGTCGATGGGGGCGGGCACGCCGCAGATTCTGCTGCGTCACGTGCTGCCGAACATCATCGGTCCGCTGATCGTCTCCGAGACGCTGGCGATCCCCGGCTACATATCCTACGAGGCGTTTCTGAGCTTCATCGGCTTGGGCGTGACCCCGCCGACGCCAAGCTGGGGCAGCATGATCGCCGACGGCGCGCGTGTGATCCAGCCGTATCCGTATCAGGCGGTGTTTCCGGCGCTGGCGCTGTTCCTGATCATGTTCGCGTTCAATTTTCTGGGCGACGGCTTGCGCGACGCGCTCGACCCCCGTCTGCGCGGTCAGGATTAGCGCCTGGCGCTCTAGGACTTGCCGCTCGGAACGTCGCCTATCTTTACACTGGAGAGAACGTCGTGCAGACAGAATTCAGGATCGATGCCGCGCTTGATCTCATGCATCCCCGTGACGTGCAGCTTGCGCCAGGCGGGGAGCGGCTGGCTTACGTGCTGGCGAGCGGCAACAGGGCGGATGCCGACAACCCGCACGAAAAGTCGATTCATCTGGTGGACATCGCATCCGGGGCGCAGCGCCGCCTGACCGGGAGCGGCACGCGCACCAACGAAGCGCCGCGCTGGTCGCCGGACGGCAAGCGGATCGCGTTCATCTCCAACCGCGCCAACCCGAAGGAAAAGCAGCTTTACGTGATCGATGCCGACGGCGGCGAAGCGCAGGCGCTGACCGATCTGCGCGGCGACGTGGACGAACCGGTGTGGCTGCCGGACGGCGGCGCGGTCGCGTTCCTGTACAGCGGCACGCTGGACGCCGAGAAAGCCGCCGACCCTGACCCGATTGTGGTCGACGCGAAGCCCGCCTTCAACCGCGTGTGGATCGTCGACGTGGCGACGCGAGCGCTGCGCGCGGTCACGCCCGCCGAGGTTCACGTCCACGAGTACGCCATCTCGCCCGACGGTCGGACGCTGGCGCTGGTCGTCTCGTCGCACCCCAACCCGATGCAGGGCTGGTACAGCGCCCAGTTGTACACCGTTTCGGTCGATGGCGGCGCGCTGAAACAGGTCTGCACGATTGCGAACCAGTTCGGGCGGCTGCGCTGGTCGCCGGACAGCGGCAGGATCGCCTTCATTTCGGGCGTGATGAGCGACGAGGGGAATATCGCCGGGGAAGTATTCATCGTCCCGGCGGCGGGTGGCGATGCGCGCAACATCACGCCGGGGATCGACCAGAGCATCACCTGGATCGACTGGCGGGGCGAGGGCATCCTGTACTGCGCGCGGCGCATCGAAGGCACGGTCGTCAGCTGGCTCGACCCGCAAACCGGCGCGGCGCGAACCGTCGCCGAAGGCGAGTACAGCGTGATCGGCGTGTCGTACACCGAGGCGCTGAGCGTGGCAGGTGACCGCTTCGCGGCGGTGCGCGAGAGCTACACCGAGCCGCCGAACATCCAACTGGGATCGTTCCGGGCGGGCGGTTGGCAGCGCAAGCTGGTCGATTTTGCGCCCGATCCCGCGCAGTTCCCGCCGCTCAACGCCGAAAACAAATACTGGCAGGGGCGCGACGGGATGCCGGTACACGGCTGGGTCGTCTACCCGCCGGGCTACACGCCCGGCAAGCCGTACCCGATGGTGGCGAACGTGCACGGCGGCCCCTCGCTGTCGATCACGCCGCGCTTCGTCAATACCTGGGTGCGGCTGTTCACGTCCCTGGGCTGCGTGGTCTACCTGCCGAACCCGCGCGGAAGCTGGGGGCGCGGTCACGCTTATCAGGCTGCCAACGTGGGCGATCTGGGCGGCGGCGACTGGCAGGATATCGACGCCGGGATCGACCTGCTGGTGCAGGAGGGCATCGCCGACCCGGAGCATCTGGCGATTGCCGGGTGGAGCTACGGTGGCTATCTGGTCACCTGGGCGGTGACGCAGACCGACCGCTTCCGCTGCGCGATTGCGGGCGCGTCGATCACCAACTACGAATCGAACTACGGCGTGGTGCTCAACCGCGAGTGGCAGACGACCATGTTCGGCTCGAACGTCTACGAGGATTTCGACCTGCACCGCTCGCGCTCGCCGATTGCCTTCGTCAGCCGCGTCAACACGCCGACTCTGCTGGTTCACGGCATGGAGGATGTGGTCGCGCCGCCGCAGCAGGCGACCGAGTTCTACGTCGCCCTGCGGCATTTCGGCGTCCCGGCGGAACTTGCCCTGTACCCGCGCAGCCGCACGGCTTTCAGGAGCGCGCACACCAGCTCGACCTGTACGGGCGCATGGAGCGCTGGCTGAAAACCTATCTGTTCGCGCCGTCAAGCCGGGCGTAGTGCAGGTTGTTCTGAACCTGTACCGAAAGGATCAAGAGGTTCGAATCTTGGCTTCACGTGTCACCGAAATGCGTTCCGACGCGCACGCCGTCCCAGCCGGGGGCGCGAAATCGGGCGGCGGCTTCCCATGTGCCTGACTCCGCATCACCTGGTTCGCAATGCGCGCATGGGAAGCCGTCGTCGAAATGCAGCCGCGCCTTCAGGGCGATTGCTGGCAGAGCGCCTCGACTTCGTCGATCTCTTTGGGCGGCGCGGCGAGCAACTCATTTCCAGTTTCGGTGATGAGCAGCCCATCTTCGATGCGAATGCCCATCTCGCCGGGGAACATCAGGAATGGCTCGATCACCAGCACGCACCCGGGCGAGAAGGGATAGTCGCGGTCGTCAACCTGCCGACCATACGGGTCGTGAATGCTCAAGCCGACCGGGTGGGCGTTGTTGCCGTAGCCCATCTCGGCGACGCCGTATTTCCTGAACACATCGTACACCGCCTGATTCGCCGCCAGCAGGTTCGAGCCGGGAACCATCGTCGCAATCGCCGCTTTCTCGGCTTCCAGAACAACGGCGTAAAGCTCGCGCTGGCGCGGCGTGAAGCGCCCGTTCGCCGGGAAGGTGCGCGTGATGTCGGCGTAGTAGCCGTCGACGCTGATGCCGGAGTCGATCAGCACGAGGTCGCCATCCTGAATCGTGCGGCTGTTGTCCATGTAATGCGGGATGGCGCTGTTCGCGCCGCTGCCGACGATGATGCTGGCGGCGTATTCCTCGTCGCTCAGCCGTCCGTAGCGCACGCCGCACATGCCGACGGTGCGGTCGAGGATCGCTTCGCCGACCGACTCGTTCACGCCGGGCTTGAGGGTGCGCATGATTTCCTCGTAGACCTGCGTCTGAATGGCGAACGCCTCGCGCAGCGCGGCGATTTCGAGGTCGTCCTTGACGAAGCGCAACTGGTGGACGAGGTAGGCGACATTCCTGACTTGCAGCCAGGGGTTGCGGTCGCGGACGGTCTGAATGTAGGTGAGGTAAGGCGAAAGCTGCTGGTCGAGCGCCTGCGCGCCGGGCACGTTGACCCACAGCAGGTCGTTGTCGATCAGCGCGCGCGGCAGGACGAAATCCAGCAGCGAAATGTCGTAGACTCGATCTACCCCGGTCGATTCGAGCAGCTCATCGAAGGTCGGACTGGCGCCATCCATGAAAAGCTCGCGCTTGGTGCGCTTGTGGATGAACAGGATTTCGTACACGCGCCGTCCCCGGTTCAGTTCGGGGCCGCCGAGCGTTTCGAGTTGTTCGACGATGATGCCCTTCGGGGCGAGGAGCACATAGGCGTTACGCCCGGCGTAGCCCGTCAGGTAGTGCAGATTGCGGTCGGCGAGCACGGGGTCGGGCGCGCGACCGGAAGCGTCCATCAGAACAATGCCGCTGCCGATTTGTTCCATGAGGCGACGACGACGCTCCTTGAAGCGGTTCTCGGACATCTCGATTCTCCTTTGTGGGGTAGTTGTCCTAATTGTAAGAACAATGGTGCCGAAAAGCACCAGAAGCGCAGCCAAATTGGCACTATGGAGTAAAACCGTGACAGGAAAAATAACCGGCATTTTCAACATTCTGGCGACGCCGTTCGACGCTCGGCAGGCGCTCGACATCGCCAGCCTGCGGCGGCTGGTCGAGTTTCAGATCGACAAGGGCGCTTACGGGCTGACGATCCTCGGCGTGCTGGGGGAAGCCGCCAAGCTGACCGTCGACGAGCGCCGCCTTATCACCGAGACGGTGATCGAGGTCGTGAACGGGCGGATTCCGGTGGTGGTCGGCGCGAGCCACCGCGAGCTGGCGACCTGCATCGAGCTGTGCCGCACGGCGCAAGCCGCCGGAGCCGACGGCGTGATGATCGCGCCGCCGCCGATGAACAACCCGACCGATCAGGAGCTGCTGGAACTCTACCAGCGCATCGCCGACGCGACCGACCTCGCCATCGTCGTGCAGGACTACCCGCCCGTCAACAACGTGATCATGACGGTCAATTTCATCGGCATGGTGGCGGATCAAATCCCGACCGCGCGCTACCTCAAGCTGGAGGACCCGCCGCTGATGCAGAAGATCAGCGCGATCCGCGAGCGCACCGACAGGCTGGAAATCTTCGGCGGCTTGGGCGGGATGTTCCTGCTCGAAGAACTGCGGCGCGGCGCATCCGGCACGATGACGGGCTTCGCGTTCACGGAGATTCTGGTGGCGGTGTTTGACGCTTTCAAGGCGGGGCGTACCGCCGATGCCGAGCGCATCTTCGACCAGTATCTGCCGCTGATCCGCTACGAGAACCAGCCGCTGATCAACCTGACGATCCGCAAGATGCTGCTTCAGCGGCGCGGCGCGATTGCCAATGGCACGCCGCGCGATCCGTTCAACCCGGTCGACGCGGGCACGGACGCGGAAATCGACTGGATACTACGGCGCGTCGGCATCGACGACCCGCCGCAAAAACTCACGTTCAATACGGCGTCTCCGGTATCCAGCGGGAGCAGCGGTTGATGCGCTTACACGGCGCTGAAGTAATCGCGCATGAGGGCGACGCCGCGCTCGACCGCCGGAAGCGAGCAGGAATAGGCGATGCGGACGTAGCCTTCCCCGTACTCCCCGAAGGCAGCGCCGGGCACGACCGCGACCCCCGACCCTTGCAGCAGGTCGCGGCTCACCTGCGCCGAGTTCGTTCCATCGGGCAGGCGCGGGAAAGCGTAGAACGCCCCCTGCGGCATCACCAGCGAGCAGCCGGGGATCGACTGGAAGCCCGCGACCAGTGCCTGACGACGGCGGTCGAATTCGGCGACCATGTGCGCCAGGGCATCCTGGCTGCCGCGCAGCGCGGCGACCGCGCCCGCCTGCGCGAACGAGGTTGCGCAGACGGTCGTGTACTGGTGAACCCGCAGCACCGGGCGCAGCAGTTCGGGCGTCCCGGCGATGTAGCCGAGCCGCCAGCCGGTCATGGCGTAGGCTTTCGAGAAGCCGTTCACGGTCAGCACGAAATCGCTCATGCCGTCGAAGCTCGCCGGGCTGACGTGTTCGGAGCCGTCGAACAGGATTTTCTCGTAGATTTCGTCCGAAACCAGCAGCAGACCGTGCTCGGCGACGATGCGGGCGATGTCCTGGAGCAGCGCGCGCGGGTAGACGACGCCGGTCGGGTTGTGCGGCGAGTTGATCACCAGCATCCGGGTGCGTGGCGTGATGCGCCGTCGAATCTCGTCGGGGTCGGGCAGAAAGCCGTCCTCCGGGCGGAGCGGCAGGCTGGCGACGCTTGCCCCGGCGATGCGCGCGCAGTAGAGGTAATGCAGCCACATCGGGTCGGGGATCAATACTTCGTCGCCGGGGTTGAGGTACGCCAGCATCGCCAGCAGGATGGCTTCGTTCGCGCCGACGGTGGCGATCACGCCCTTGTCGGCGTCGACCGTGATCCCGTTGTCCGCCGCCAGCTTATCGGCAATCGCGCGGCGCAGCTCCGGCAGCCCGGCGTTGGCGGTGTACTGCACCAGCCCATCGTCGAGCGCCTGCTTGGCAGCCTGCTTGATGTGGGCGGGGGTGTCGAAATCCGGCTGCCCGATGTGAAAGGGCACGACCTCTCGTCCGGCGTTTCGGAGACGGGTGACTTCGTCGAAAACCTCGCGGATATTCGATGGGGGGATGTCCGCCATACGCAGGGCTGCCGGGTTGATCATGGGCGTTTTCCTCATGAGTGCGCGAAACAGGTATTTGATCTGAGCAGATGATACGAGGCAATCCGTATGAGTCAACAGAACCATATCACCGAACTCGACGCCGTGCCGTCCAGCGCGGATGTCGTGATCATTGGCGGCGGGCTGGCAGGGACGGCGGCGCTGTGGGCGCTGGAGCGCTACGAGCCGGGCATCCGGGCGGTGCTGCTCGAACGCAGCGATGCGCTGGCGGCGGGCAGCTCGCTGGCGTCGCTCGAAGCCTACCGCACCTGCTGGACGAGCACGTGTCTTGCCGAGCAGATGCGGCGCAGCGTCGAGGTGTTTCACAACGCCGACGAGTATCTGGGCGAGGGCGCGGCGCAGTCGCTGGCGCTGCACGAGAACGGCTACCTGTTCTGCGGCTTCACCGACCGACAGGCGCAAACGCTGAAGGCGGACGTGGAGCATCTGCATAACCTCGGCATCAGTCACATCGAATATCTCGATGCTGACGCGGTGCGCCGCCGCTATCCCTGGCTCGGCGAGCGCGTGATCGGCGCGAAATACGATCCGGTCGCGGGCTGGCTCGATTCGAGCGCGCTGGTGCAGCGCTACGCCCAGTTGGGCAGGTCGTCGCAGATCATCCTCGGCGTCCAGCAGACCAACATCTGCGTGGAGGCGGGCAGCGTGCGCGGCGTCGAGACCGAGCGCGGGACGATTGCCGCCCCGAAGGTGCTGATCGCCGCTGGCGCTGGCTCGCGGGCGATAGGACGGACGGCGGGAGTCGATCTGCCCATCGTCGCCATCCCGCGCCAGAGCTTCACGACCGGCTGGCGGCACGATGCTTTCCCCAGTAACGCGCCCATGGTAATCGGCGCGGCGCCCTTTCCTCACTGCCATCCAGAGGCGTCAACCGGCATGATCTTCGGCTGGGAATATCGCTGGAACAGCAAATGGGTCGA
>JAXLWE010000065.1:0-27816 GCA_046328655.1 Anaerolineae bacterium
AGCGAGGTCTTGCCGACGCCGGGCGGTCCGACGAAGCACAGGATCGCGCCCTGACGCTCGCGCCGGACGAAATCGTGCTTCTCGACGCTTTCCAGTTCGGCGGCGCGCTCCATGCGCAGCTTGCGCACGGCGAGGTATTCGAGGATGCGCTCCTTGATGTCCTTCAGCCCATAGTGATCCTCGTCCAGCACTTCGCGGGCGTGGGCGATGTCGAGGTTGTCGTCGGTGCGCTTGTTCCAGGGCAGGCTGGTCAGCCAGTCGAGGTACGTGCGGATCACGCCGTACTCGGCAGCAGCCGTCGGCAGCTTGGAGAGCCGGTCAAGCTCGCGCTCGGCTTCCTTGCGGGCTTCGTCCGGCATCCCGGCTTCGGCGATCTTCTGGCGGAATTCCTCGACTTCGACCGCCTGCTCGTCCTCTTCGCCCAACTCGCGCTGGATCGCCTTCAACTGCTCGCGCAGATAGTATTCGCGCTGGACTTTCTCCATCTCGGTCTGGGCTTCGGTCTGGATTTTGCGCCCCAGTTCGAGGACTTCCAGTTCCTTGCTCAGGATCGTCATCAGGCGGCGCAGCTTGGCTTCGGTGCTGTCCAGTTCGAGCAGCGCCTGGGCTTCGTCCAACTCGATGCGAATGTAGGTGGCGATGGTGTACGCCAGTTGCAGCGGGTCGTCGACGTTGAGCGCCGACGAGATCAATTCGCCGGGGATGCTCGGCACGAGTTCCGCCAGCCGCGTGAACAAGCCGACCACGTTGCGCGTGATCGCCTCGACCTCAATCGACTTTTCGACGGTTTCCGGCGAGCTGTGCACGCGCGCCTTCAGATACGGCTCGGTCGAGGTGAACTCGTCAACCTCGATGCGCGACAAGCCCTGCACCAACATGCGAATCGTGCCGTCGGGCGCGCGGAACAGCCGGTGAATCGAGGCAATCGCGCCGACGCGGTAGATGTCGTCCGGTCCCGGCGTCTCCAGATTCGGGTCTTTCGACGTGATCAACCCGATCATCCGGCTGCCGCTGACGACTTCATCGACCAGCTTGATGCTGCGCGGCTGACCAACGGTCAGCGGGATAATCGTCTGCGGGTAGACAACAACCCCGCGCAGCGGCAGGATCGGCAGTTCGTCGGGGATGGTCGTCTCAATCGCGCCCGACTCTTCCCCGGTATCGCTGATTTCTACATCCTGTTCGTTTTCCGTCCAATCCACGACGGTGCTGTTCAGGTTCGTTTCTTCGGTCATTCGGCATCCTTAGATGTTCCGTCTTTCACGGTAACCTGGCTCTGCGGCTGGCGCGGCAGTTCGACTTCCAGTAAGCCATCCCGATACGTCGCCGTCACGGCGTCGCGCACCACCAACCACTGCAACACAACTTCCACTCGAAATTCGCCATAGCCAATCTCCACCTGATGATACGCGGCATTTTGCAGCGGCGGTCGTTCCCGCACCCCGGAAATCACCAGCCGGTCTGCCAGCAGGGTGATGTTCAGGTCGGCGGGTCGCAGCGCGGCGATTTCCACCAGCACCCGAATCCTGTCCGGGAATTCGATGATGTCCGTCGGCGGCACAAACTGCTGCGACGGATGCCATGCGTTATATTCAAGCCAGGTGCGGGGGAGCTGCGCTCGTCCGTGCGGGTTGTTCTGCTCTTCGTGCATATCGCCTCGCCGGGTGTAAGCCAGTGGTCAATTCGGCGTCGTGAACGGGCTGCTTCGACACAACTGCACGCCGCTCCGTTCAGGGCGCATGTCTGCTGTTAGAATTTCAAGTATAGCCCAACCGCGTAAAAGAAGTATTAGACCCCCGGTTCGCAATTATCAAAAGTGCATTAGAATCGAAGAAAAAGAGACTTACGCGCCATGCAAGAGCTTATGCAAGCCATCCGGCAGATTATGGTATTTCACGGGCTGACCACATCCCAGATCGAACAGATCGCCGGCATCGCCGAGCGCGAGATCTATCAGGGTGGCGACGTGATCATCGAGCAGGATGCCCCCGGCGACAGCATGTACATCATCGTGCGCGGTCAGGTCGAAATCCTGAAGCGCGATTCCTACGGCGATCTGCACACGGCGCTCTTTCTGGGCGAAGGGCAGATATTCGGTGAGCTGGCGCTGCTCGACCAGGGCTTGCGCACCGCGACCGTGATCGCCGACGACGACCCGACGGTCGTCTACACGCTCAAACGCGACGCATTCGAGGCTCTGTGCCGCGCCGATACCGCGCTCGGCTACTTCATGATGCGCAATATCGCGCTCGACCTGGCGTTCAAGCTGCGCCACCACAACCTTGATAACTAGGCGAGGCACTGCGATGATCTACAAGGTCAGTTACGTCATCCTCGGCGGCAAGCACAAGGGTGGGATACGCAATCAGGTCGAGCGCCCGAAGGTCGGCGACCATGTGCGGCTGGGGCGCATGACCTACGAGGTGATCGAAGTCATGGAGATCATGCCGCCGCGCGACGACTTCCAGTTCCTGCACGCCACCGCGCGCCCGCTCGAAAAGAAGCAGACCGACAAGCTTACCCCGCGCGGCGCATCCTAGAACTCATACTCGTCGAAATCCTCGCACAGATGCACCGGTCCGCTGAAGGTTTCCTGCGCCTCGGCGATCAGCGGCGTCGGGTCGGTATTCCACACCTGATAATGGATCAGGTAGAGCGACTTTGCGCCGCACTGCGTGGCGATTTCGCCCGCCTGCCGCGCGCTCGAATGTCCGTAGCCCTTGCCCGCCGCCTCGTGGATCAGGATGTCGGCGTCGCGCCCCAGCTCCAGCAGCGCTGGGATCGGCTCGGTGTCGCAGGTGTACGCCAGTACCGTCCCGCTTCGCTTGTTGACGATGCGCAAGCCGATGGTCGGGATGAAATGCTTGGTGGGCCACGACGTGATCACGAAGTCGTCGTTCTCGAACACCGGGGCGTTGTCGCGCTCCAGCACGCGGTGGAAGGTCGTCGGGAAGAAGTTCGGGTAGGTATCCCACGAGAAGAACATCATCATGTCCTCGACGCGGTTGACGCAGTGGTTCAGCCCGTAGATGCGCAGCGGCGCTTTGCGACCCAGCAGCCACATGTGCAGCAGCATGTTCGGCACTCCGGACACGTGATCGGCGTGGAAGTGCGTCAGAATCATGTCCTGAAGCGAATCGGTCGGGATGCCGAGCTTGTGCATCTTGCCGAGCGGGTTCGACCCGGCGTCGACCAGGATGGGACCGCTTTCGCCCTCGATGATGAAGTAGGTGTAGTCATGTTCGGCGTCGTTGACCGCTGCCGCCGTGCCGAGAATGATGATCCGCGCCATAAAGAAGCCCCAGTCCATTCCGTACCGAGTGCTGGGCGAAACCGGGTTTCGCCCAGCACTTTAGTAGTATACGCCGATGCGCGAATTCCACGTGGATGTTTACAGCTTTTTATCAGCCGCCGCACCCGCCTGCCGTCGGCGTCAGCCCGAATGTATAGTGCAGCTGCATGGTGGGGCTGCCGCCGTTGAACTTGTTCGTTTGCGTCCCGTCAAACGTCAGCGCGCGCGAGCCATCTACCGCCGCATCGCTCACGGTGTACGTGCCTTCACCAGTGGCAGTTTCGCCCACCTCGGCGATGCTGTAGCTGTACGAATACGTCCCCTGCGTTGCATCGCCTGGCACGAACTGGATTGTCCAGGTGATGATCGCGGTTTGGCTGAACGTGACTTCAAACGGCTGATCCAGCGCGCAGACCGTCCCTGAAACCGTCACGCCGCCGAGGTTCATCGTTGTCTGCGCCGAATACGGACCGATGCTTCCGGTCGCCGCGCCTGACCCCGGAGTTACGGTTGCTTCAGCCGCAGGCGGGGCAATCGTGATCTGCTCCGGCAGCACGCCCACCGGCAGCGCGGCGACCAGCGCCGGATCATACGGCTGCGGGGGAGTCGGCACACCGGACGCGCGCAGGTTGGCATCCATCGGGATCGTCGTGAACGTTCCGGCGGGGACATCCACCGAGACACCTTGCGCCGTGATCCGTCCCTTGCCCTCGACCACGCTGACCGTCATGTTGCCGCTCGGCTGCGCCTGCACGTAAGCCGTCGACCCAAGCTGTATGTCCACATCGTTGGCGCGCAGATTGATTTGCCCTACCCCTTGCGGCGTCTGGATCAGGATGCCGTCCGCCGGGGCTTCGGAGCAGTCGTACTGCGTGATCCCGGTCTGGAAATAGAACGCCTGCATCGGCGTGGTCGGCGCTGGAGCCTCGCTCGAATCGACCACTGCCAGATCGCCCACGCGAGCCGACGCGGTGACGAGGCTGGCGAGCACCCACCCCGGCGTGCCACTGTCCGGCATCTGGATGCGCAGCCACGCGCTGTCGGCGCTGCGCCCGTCAATCGTGACCGCCTGCCCGCGCGCGAGCGTGCCGATCACGTCGCCGCCGGTGGCAGGCATGTTTCGGACGTTCACGACGCCGTTCGACGTGCCTGTCACGGTCGTTCCGGCGCTCTGAATCTGGACATCGCCGAACAGCAGCAGCGTCACATTCTGACCGGGAAGCGTATCGGGCAGGTTGGCTTGCAGCTTCATCAGCGCGATCCCCCAGACGCTGCTGGCGGGGTCAAGGCTGCTGAGACGGAGCGTGTTGATGTCCGTGACGTTGGCGAGATCGCCAGTCTGGTTGAAGTTGAAATTCTGCACACCCTGGCGCGGCGTCGCTTCGAGCGAAACGTTGCCATAGCACACCTGATTGCGCCCGGTGGGCGCGCAGTCCTGCTCGATTGCCGACAGCGCCTGCTGCACATAAGCCGAACAGGTGCTGTCCTGCGCGGCGGCAGCCCCAAAACAAAGCACGACCAGCACATAGGCAACCCAACGAAAGACTTTCATGGTCATCTCCCGGATATACCCGCGCCTGATTTTGTTCTCGCGCCTGGATCGCGCAGCAGCTCAGTGATCTTTAGTCGTCCGTAAGTCGCAAAAAGGTTGAGTCGCGCCTAACAATTGCGACGGGGTAGCAAATGGCTGCCCGCCCCGAAAACAGAACTCCGGCGAACGCGCCGGAGTACAAGTCTTGTCATCGATGTTGCGCCGCTCCCGGCAGTATTGTCAGGAACCCAGCACGAGCCGCACCACCTGCGGCGTGAGGTACGCCTCGATCAGGGCGGCGAGCAGCAGCCCCGGCACGATCAGCCCCAAGCCGATGCGAATCGCGTCGCTGAGCGCCCGCGACCACGCCTGCCCGACCGTGTAGCCGCGCGGCGGTCGCGTGATGACCGCACCGAGGTTCAGCGCCGCCGCCGTCGCCAGCACGATCACCGGGATTTCGACAATGCCGTGCGTCAGAATCGCCGGAATCAGGAACGACGGGTCGTAGCCCGCCAGCACAACCTGGCTGAGGATGTAGCCGAGGATGACGTAGACCGCCGGGGTCAGAATGAGCGCGCCCGCCCCGAACGTGAACATGGCGATCACCGTCGCTGCGAGCAGGATGCGCCCGTTCTGCCAGGCAATCGCCAGCGCCGGGTTCGTGCCGAAGAAGAAGCCGGTATAGCTGTCGATCTGCCCGGCGATCAGCCGCTGCGGGAGGTGCTGCGGCAGGTGAAGCTGCCACTGCGGTATCTGCCCGATGACGTAGCCGCCGATGAACGCGATCACGAACACCAGAGATCGTCGCCGGGATCGCCAGACCGAGGCGGCGCACGCTGGCGGCGACCCCGCGCCGGTACCAATCGACCAGATTGCGGGCGGGCGTGTCACGGTCGTCGACGAAGCGCACGCCGTGCAGATTTTGACCGCCGTGCCCTTCAGGTTGAGCTTGTCGAGCGTGCGCCCCAGCAGTTCTTCGCGGTTGAACAGGCTGTTGCCGACGCGTAGCAGCAGAATCACGACGACCAGCATCCCGGTGATGATCGCCCACAGCGACCCGATACCGTCGGGCGATTCGGCGTCCGGCGCGAGGAACATGATGGCGCTCTCGGCTTGGATGAGGATGGTCATCGGGATGATGATGAAGCTGGCGAGCAGGTTGGCGGCGCGCGTGCTGGTCGTCTGGCTGCTCACGACCACCGCCCCGGTGACCATCGCCAGCGCCTGCACCGTCGTAAGCAGGATGATCTGCACAACCAGAATGGCGTGAGGTCGCCACGCCAGATCGCCGAAAATCAGGCTGATCAGGTAGACCGCCATGCCGCCGTAGCTCGACAGCAGCGGCGGCAGCATCGCCGCCAGCGTCTTGCCGATGTACAGCTCGGTATTGGTCAGCGGCGTGCTCAGCAGCGGCTCCAGACTGCGCCGCTCCTTCTCGCCGACGAACGTCTCCAGCGCGATCACCAGCGAAATCGAGATCGGGAAGAAGCCGACGATCATCAGCAGGAACGGCACGGTGCGCGTGCCGATCACCGCTGCGCCGTAGCCCTCGACGAACGAAGCGAACTGCGCCGCGACGAACTGCGCCAGGCCCGGAAACAGGAACGTCAGCACGATAATCGGACCAATAATGCGCCAGTCGCGGAAGCTGTCGCGCACTTCACGCCGTGTGATGATCAGTGCGTTGCTAAGCGTCGTCCGCAGGTCGCCAGCGAAAGCGTCGTCCGGCACGGTGTCGAGCGGTCTAGCGGAGGTGCTCATGCGACGTGCCTCCCTCGTGTTCATCTTCCTTGACGACCTGAAGGTAAATCGCTTCCAGTGTCTGCGAGACCGGCGCAAGCGTGACGATCTCGACGCCCAGCCCAATCACCCGCTGGATCAGCGCCGGGTTGGTAGCGCTGGGGTCGGCGACCCGGTAGCGCAACCAGTTCGCGCCGCTCTCCTCGACGTTCACCATGTCGACGATTTCGCGCGCCAGCCCATTCAATTCACCGCGCACGCGCAGCTCCATCTGCGGGTCGCCGACGAAGCGCCGCGCCAGCTCGTCAAAACTGCCGCTGGCGATGATTTGCCCGTGCCGGATGATGGCAATGCGGTCGGCAAGCTGCTGCGCTTCGGTCAGGTTGTGCGTAGTGATCAGGAAAGTGCGCTCGTCGCGCTGAAGCTCCTCAATGGCGTCGCGCACCAGCTTGGCGCTCTGCGGGTCCATCGCCGAAGTCGGCTCGTCCAGAAGCAGCACCGGCGGGTCGTGGAGCATCGCCCGCACCAGCGCCAGTTTCTGCTTCATGCCCTTCGAGTAGTCGCCCAACTGCTTGTCGAGCGCGAACGACAGCCCGAAGCGATCCATCAGGTCATAGGTGCGCTTCCTGCGCACTTCCGGCGACAGGTGATAGACGCGCCCGAAGAAGTCGAGGTATTCGACCGCCTTCATGCGCTCGTATAAGCCGTGCTGTTCGGTCAGCACGCCGACGTGCGCCCGGACGCGCTCCGGCTGCTTGACGACATCGTATCCGGCGATGCGCGCCCAGCCCGACGATGGCGACAGGATCGAGGTGAGCATCCGAACGGTGGTCGTCTTGCCCGCGCCGTTCGGACCGAGCAGCGCCAGCACCGCCCCGGCGGGCACGGATACCGACACATTCTCGACCGCCAGAAAATCGTCGTAATACTTCGTCAGTTCATGCGCTTCAATCATAAACACGCAGAGCCTGTTCTATATCGTATCAATGCTTAGTCATGATTATCACACGACTACCGGGGCGCGTGTGTAAACAATCTGTGAAGGGGACGTAAGAGGACTAGGCGCTGCCCGAATTGTCGCCCATTTCAGATGCGAGGATGGCTTCGAGCTGCG
Organism: Anaerolineae bacterium; assembly: GCA_046328655.1. Classification (GTDB taxonomy): domain Bacteria; phylum Chloroflexota; class Anaerolineae; order Aggregatilineales; family Phototrophicaceae; genus Flexifilum. The sequence continues at coordinate 7,678 of JAXLWE010000065.1, forward strand.
CGACCAGCGGGGGTATGTCTTCGGTGACAGCATTCCACACTTCATCCGAATCGACATCAAAATAAGCGTGGATCAAGATGTTTCTCATTGCAATCATCTTTCGCCACGAGAGTTGAGGATATTGCTCGCGGGTTTCCTGAGTGATTTTTGCTGCCGCTTCGCCAATAATTTCGATGGTCTTTTGCAGCGCCAGCCTCAAGACATCATTGGTGTCGAGCGATGATCTCGTCTCGTTTTTCACAGCGTTGCGCGCAACTCGCGCTGCATCAAGCATATGCCGAAAGCGGATGAGATCACGTTCGTTCATAGATCGTCTCAGCGCTCTCGATCACTTTTTGCCGAAAATACCGACTGAGGAAACCTGCTGTCTTGAAATCGACCTCCCGCCCCATCAGCTCGGTTAATTCGATTTGCATTCCACCCATATCGAACAGGCTGACTTTGGCATCAGCCTCGAACTCCACCAGCACGTCAATGTCGCTGTCGGGGCGGAAATCGTCGCGCAGCACCGAGCCGAACAGCGACAGCCGGCGGATGTGGTGACGCTCGCAGAATTGGGCGATTTCTTCAATGGGGAGCGAGATTCGCTGGTTGATCATGATGGATATACTCGTTAGCGTAGGGGCGTAGCGTGCTACGCCCCTACAGACGATCTGATGCTACGCCGCCTTGCTGGATGCGGTCGTCTGCTGCCGGGTTTCCTCGATGGTCGGCGTGCTGCGCTGACGCACCACGAAAACGACCAGCGCGATCAGGAACGTCAGCAGCGTGAACGCCTGCGACGAGTTGATGTCCGTGCCGGGGATGTGCGCCACTTCGACGCGCAGGAATTCCAGCAGGAAGCGGATGAACGAATACTGCATCACGTACAGCAGGAAGATGTCACCGTAGCGCAGCTTGCTGCGCCCGCGCAGGAAGATGTTCAGCAGCACAATGAACGCCAGCACGCTCCACAGCGACTCGTACAGGAACAGTGGGTGAAAGCGCGTCGTCGCCACCGGGTAATCCACCAGGCTCTTGAACAGCGTCACCCGGTGGGCGTTGTCAATCGAGATGCCCCAGGGCAGGCTCGTGACCGTGCCGCACAGCTCCTGATTGACGAAGTTCGCCCAGCGACCGATTGCCTGCCCCACCGGCAGCGCTACCCCGGCGATGTCCAGCCAGGGCGCTATCGGCAGGTGATTGCGGCGCAGGTACACGTAAGCGCCCAGGAAGCCGCCCAGCACCGCCCCGAAGATGCTCAAGCCGCCGCTCAGATGGCAATCGCGCCGTTCTGAAGGTCGAAGAAGTGCTGCAGGTAGTACATGGTATCCATACCCTGCTCGACCGATGCCGCCGGAGGGAAGATCACGAACCACGCCCGCGCCAGCACAATCGCCGGGATGATCGCCCAGGTGAGCGCGCCCCACACGTGGTCGGGGTCGCGCCCATCGCGCTTTGCCAGCCGCGCCGCTACCCACGCCGCCACCAGCATCGCCAGCACGATGATGATGCCGTAGTAGCGAATCTGCACCCGGTCTGCGATGACGATGAATTCAGGTTTGAACTCCATAATTACGCCTCTTTATCGAGATGTTGAAAAACATACCATAAGCGCTGTACGCCGGTCACGTTCGTGCCAATCGCCAGCACCCAAAGCCCGACAGCCAGCAGGGGCGGGACGAGCAGCATCAACAACAGGGTGATCACACGCTCGAAGCGCGAGAACCACCCGATCTTGACCGATAAATCGGCTTCACCTGCGCGTGCGCGGACATAGCTTACCACAAAACTGCCCATCAGGGATGCCAGCGCCAGCAGCAAATTCAGGCTTTCGCCGCGCCCGGCGAAATAGTAGGCGAGCGAGCCGAAGATCAGCCCGTCGGCGTAGCGGTCAAGCGTCGAATCCAGCACGCCGCCGAAGCGATCCGTGCGCCCCATCGCCCGCGCCACCGCGCCGTCGAGCGCGTCGAGCAGCAGGCTGAGCACCAGCAGCACGCCGCCCAGTTGAATCTGCCCGGCGGCGATGCACAGCGCGCCGCCACCCAACCACCACCAGCGTAATCGTGATTGTGTCGGGATGAATGCCCCAGCGGTACACGGTCGACCCGGCGCGGGAGGTCAGTCCGGTGGTCAGGGCGCGCACCCGGTCGGTGAGGGTGACGGGCGATTGACTCATGCAGCGACACTCCCCAATGCAAGCGGCAGGTCACGACGACAGCCGCGACACATAAGTATACGAGCCAATCCTTCCAAAAAGAATGCCGGAGCGCAACGCCTGGTTGGCTCCGGCATATTCAATCTGTAGCTTCGGCTGCTAGGCTGGCATGGAGATCGCCAGCGGGCTTCTTTTCGCGCTCAGCCGACGACGCGCGTCGGCAGCGGCGCACCGTTCTGCGCTTGCCAGCTTCGGCTGCATCGTGTCCTTGCGCACCCAGAGCAGCTGGCACGCCAGCACGACCCGATAATACGTCTCGCTCGCGTCCTGCCCCGTGACGATATACGTGCCGGGGTTCAGCACGACGCCGGGCACGACGTTGCCGGAGTTCGTAGTATGCCTGTGCACCCAGCGGCGCTTCGCCGACGACCGAGCCTTCAGGAATGTTCAGTCCGCAGGCTCCGGTGACAGGATACCGTTGAAAATGATGTTCCCCGTATCGCGGCCATCGACCACCAGTTGCCAGCGGAACAGGATCGTCCCGATTGGGCGCTCCAGCGTGAAATCGAGCGTCATCAGCTGCCCCGACGGGATCGGATACGTGCCAGGATTCGGAACCGCGCCGTAGGTAAAATTGTTGAAGATATTCCAGCCGGAGAGTCCGTTGATGGAGATGGTCGCCGCCTCATTCATGTAAGATCCAGCCCGTCGACCGTGACGACCGTGTGAACCGTATACGCCCCGCCGTCGAGGTTGGTGCGCTCCACCGTCATCCCAAAGTTGCCGCTGTTGCAGCCGGTCGTGTTGACGCTGATGACCTTGAAGGTCTCACCAGCAGCCAGTGAAACCGTCGCCCCGCCCCACACGATAACAAGGCAAATAAGCAGAAAAACGCCGCGAAGAAGTCTGTTTCTGGGCATGTGCTGTCTCTTTCACGTGACATCAGGTGCGACGTTTAACTAACCATTGGTGCTAGATCAGAGCGAATAGTGAGCCAGATGGAGCAAGCGGTCATCCAGGGAAGCCTCCGGCTCGAGCAAGCGGTTCAGGTTGAGCAACAGATTGAAAAGTGCTGAAACGAAGGCCAAATGCATTTCCAAGTAGATAGGCCGTCACGGTCGCCCCAATCCCGGTGAGCACACAGCGCCCGCTGGATACGGGTACGATCCGGCAATTCGACAAACAAGCGTTCAAAGTCGCGCTTCAGCCAACATTAGAAGGCTCGAAAGAACCCGCCTTTGAGGGCGTCAAAAACAGCCAATCGTCACCACTTCACTCGGATAGAGGCTGGCATCCGAGCGTTTCGGCCAGCTTGCCCATGCGGTCATCTACCAAACAGAACAACGAAATGATAAGGTCTTCGGTGGTCACGGCGAGTGTCCTCTTTTGAGTGTGAAGGCTTCAAAGAGTACGCTGTCCGTGACCTTTTCCAACTAGTGGTCAGATCACTTTGTTTTTAGAGAGCATCTTTCTCGGCTGTCTCCAGTTTAGGATAGAGGCGAGCTAACTTCTGGCGCGCATCGACGGTCGTAAAGCGCCCCTGGATGATGGCTTTAGCGTGGTTGCGTTCGCCTTCCAACGCCGCTACCCGTTGCTTGAGGGTATCCAGGTCAGGCACTCGTCGCCCCAGGCAACCGCGCTCAAAAACGCCAATTTCAATTTCCGCCATGTTCAGCCACGAGCCATGCGTGGGCGTAAAATGAAGTTCGAACCGTTCCGCCAGACGGCGCGCTTCGGCAGGGGGAAACACCAGATACAAATTCGCCAGGCGATGGGTGTTGAGATTATCCTGCACCAAGCGAATTTTCTTGGCTTATGGGGATAGCGCACATCGGCTAACCACTGGAGTTGCCGAGCATAATCCGCTGCCGTGCGCCGCTCGGTCACGGCGACGTGGCGGTATCCCGCTAAACGCTCCACCATCACAAACAAATTCGCCGTTCCACGCGCTCATATTCGTAATCGACGCGCTCCGGTTTTCCTTATGGCTGTATCGGAAGCGGGTCAACCACATCGGCGTGCAAACTGACCAGCTTTTCATCCAAGCAGACTTGAGGATAGTCCTCCTCATAGGGCAACTCATAAACTGTCAAGACAGCTTCCATCGCCGCGACAAACCCCACCTCTATCATTTTCGGGAGACACCAGTGTTGCCGTTGCCAGGGCTTAAGTTCATTTTTTTCAAGCGCGCCTGCACGGTGGCTGCCGAGATGCTCTCCACCACGTCTAACTCGACCAGTTTGTCGCGCAACATGCGCAGCGTCCAATGGTCATGTCCGTCGGGAACGGGACTACAGGCAATGGCAACCAATAAGGCTTCCTCTTCACCGCCTAAAGCATGTCGGCGCTTTTGCTGGACTTTCTCTCTCAGCACGCCCTCTACCCCTCCGGCGCAGTAACGCTTACGGACATTGCTGACGGTAGCAGCACTGACTTCCAATGCCGCCACGATTTGGGCAATGCTCCAGCCGTCGGCGCTTTTCAACAAGATACGCGCTCGCGTGATGCTCCGCGCTTTCGCTTTGCCTCGGCGGATGAAGCTCTCCACTTGCCTGCGCTCTTTGTCTGTCAAGTTGATCATGGCTATACTCCTTTCCCTGAGTATAGCTGTCTTTCTCTAAGACCTACCTGATCTGACCACTAGCACCAATGGTTAACTATATTTTTATAGTAGAGCAGTGTCAATAAGGCGTTGCTCACGACTCGCGCGCGGCGCGCCACACGGCATCGATGGCTTCCAACGCCGTCAGGTTGCGCACGGGCCAGCCGTCGCGCAGGCGATCCGGGTTGTTGTAGAACGAGCGCGCCCACAGCAGGTGGAAGCCGTCGCTCAGCGCCGGGTCGAAGCCGTGCCCGGTCAGCGATTGCGCCGCCAGCCAGAAATTCCACAGCGGCATATCGTACTTCTCGGCGACCCGCACCACCGCCGCATTGATGCTGCCATCGCCTTCCAGATTGTCGGCTTTGGTCGCCAGAATCGGCACGACGCCCTGATCCATCCAGAATTCGACCACCTGCGACAGATAATCTTCGTACAGGCTGACCGGCTGCTTGCCGGTGCGGTTCCACGTCTCCATGCTGATGATGGCGATGCTGGGGTTGTGCAGCCGGTTCTCGCATTGCAGCGGATTTTCCCCGCTCTGGCACACGGCGGGGTCTGACCAGATGGGCGACAGCACCGACGCGACCGTGAAGCCCGCGTTGACGGCGGCGCTCTCGCGGTCGAACGATCCGCTGAAATTGTCGATGGTGTCCTGTAATGCCCCGTAATCGCCCAGATCGTACTGACCGGGGCTGTCGAAGCTGGACAGGAAATACGCCTCGACGTTCTGGCAGTCGCCCACTTTGGAGAAGGCGTGCGGGTCGTTGCCCAGCGCGATGCCGCGCTGGTAAACCTCGCGGGCAGCCTCGCTGATGTCCGGGATGATCGGCTTGGTCTGCCATGCTTCCGGCTCGCAGGCGCGCGCGTCCAGGCTGTGGATGTAGCCGGTCGTGCGCTGCACCGGGTCTTCGACCACCAGCCAGGTATCGACACCGTTGTTCCGGTCGCCGGTCACGGTTCCGGTCACGGTGAGCTGGGTGTTTTGCGTATAGGTAAGCTGAATATCGCAACCCTGAAAATGGGCGCACGTTCGCACGTCGGTGGGTCGGATTGTACAGTAGTAGGTCGGCTCGTCCTGCGCGTCGGCTTGAAAAATGCGTCCGCCGACCAGAACGCCCAGCACTATCGCCATCCCGACAACCAGCAACCGGCGAGTCATATTGCGAACTCCTTGTCCCAATTCCCGCACTCTACGAACGAGGGCTTGATATTCGCCCGGCTATCGACTACACTTGCACATATTACGGGGCGTAGCGCAGCCTGGTAGCGCGCAGCGATCGGGACGCTGAGGTCGTGGGTTCAAATCCCGCCGCCCCGACAGTCAATCCCGCCGACACCATCAAAACGTCGGCGGGATTTTTGTTCCCCGGCAGCACGACCAGTATACAACACCACCCGAACCAGCAGTATCTCCACCACCCCGGCGTACCGCGTGAATTGTTTGTAGGGGCGCACGGCGGTGCGCCCTCGGCACATCCTCACAACTCCCGCTCCCGCCCTCTTGCCAAGACAGCGTACTTTGCAGTATGATTAGGCGAAAGAATAGAACAAGGGTTCTAATCATGACCACAAATCCGTTCAAACGCGCCACCAAATCGCAGGCGAAGCTGCGCATGGCGATCATGGGACCGTCCGGCAGCGGCAAGACCTACACGTCGCTCACCGTCGCCAGCGCGCTCGCCTCGGTGACCAGCAAGGTCGCCGTCATCGACACCGAGCACGGCAGCGCCAGCAAATACGGCGACCGCTTCACGTTCGACGTGCTGGAGCTGGCTGATTATCACCCGCAGCAGTACATCGACGCCATCCACGCCGCCGGGGAGAGCGATTACGACGTGCTGGTCATCGACTCGCTCTCGCACGCCTGGAACGGGTCGGGCGGCGTGCTGGAGATCGTCGACCGCGCCGCCAGGCGCAGCGAGGCGAAGAACGCCTTCGCTGCCTGGCGCGACGCCACCCCGTTGCATAATCAATTGGTCGAGGCGCTGCTGGCGGTTCCCCTCCACCTGATCACCACCATGCGCAGCAAGACCGAGTACGTGCTGGAGCGCGACGAGCGCGGCAAGATGACGCCGCGCAAGGTCGGGCTGGCTCCCGTGCAGCGCGAAGGCATGGAATACGAATTCGACGTGGTGGCGGAAATGGACATGACCAACACGCTGGTCATCACCAAGACGCGCATCCCCCGGCTGACCGGGAAGGTCATCCCGTCGCCGGGCGCGGCGCTCGGCGAGACGCTCAAGGCGTGGCTGATGGAAGGCGCGCCGCTCCACTGGGCGAAGGACGGCGGCGGGCAGCGCTTCAACGCCCGTATGAAAGCCTTCAACCTCTCACCCGATTACGTGCTGGCGTATCTGGAGCCGGATCGTCAGTTGGAGCGGCTCAGCGACACCTCGTTGAGCGAAGCCGAAGCCTTCGCCCGGCTAGGCTTGCTCGCAGAGCAAGCACAGGCGCTGGCGCAGGAGCTGCATGAGCGGGAAGCGTGAGAGTTTAACGATAACCTCTCCCGCTTCACGGCGAAACTGCGTCTCGCACGCTCAGCCGCCCTCTCCACAGAGTGGAGAGGGCACGACCACAGGTCGGGGTGAGGTTTCTAAGGTTCGTCCACCGGGTTTCGGTTCTCGCGCTGGCGCATGATCTCGAACGCCAGCACCGATGCCGCCGAGGTCGTCCCCAGTGACGCGCCGAAGCGCCGCCCGTAAGGGATGCTCAGGCGCACGTCCGCCGCATCCTCAAACGAGCGGGTGATGCCGCGCTTTTCGCCGCCGATCACCAGAAACAGCGCCCCGGACAGATCGGCGTCATAGATCGACTCGGCGCGGTCTTTGGCGGCGACAGCAACCCGCAAGCCGCGCTCGCGGAAGAAATCCGCCGCCGCCTGCGTCGTCTCGGCAATCGCCGTTGGCATCCACTCGGACGCCCCCGCCGACGCCCGCGCCACCACGCCCGCCGCCGACATCCAGTTGCGCGGGCGCAGCACTAAGCCGTCGGCTCCGGCGGCGTAAAACGCCTGCACCGCCTGCCCGAAATTGAACGGGTCTTCCACGCCGTCCAGCATGACGATGAACGGGCGCGTGATGTCCGTCACTAACTCATCCATCGATAAGAACTGGCGCGCACCCGCCAGCGCGATCACGCCGCCGTGCGTCTTGCCCTGCGCGTACTCGTCGATCACGTCCGGCGCGACCCGCTCGACGCAGATCCCATGAGCCTCGGCTTCACGCACGAGCCGCGCCACGTCCCGATCCATGATGCTGCTGCCTCCGGCGCGGATCAACAGCCGCTCAATCGGGCGGCTGCCCGCCTTCAGCGCCGCCTCTATCGAAATCACGCCTTCGAGATTCCGCCTGTCCTGCTCAGTCATAGCACGAATCCTTTTTCACAAAATCATATTCAATAATTTCAACATGCAAAGTCTGGCTGAGCATTACAGCCCTTTCGCCTTCGACTCGTCCCACAGCGCGTCGAGTTCCGCCAGCGAGTAATCGCTCATCGCCTTGCCCTGCGCCGCCACCGCCTGCTCGATGTAATGGAAGCGCCGGTAGAACTTGGCGTTGGCTTCGCGCAGCAGGCTTTCCGGGTCGAGCTTGTGCCAGCGCGCCCAGTTGACGATCACGAACAGCAGGTCGCCCATTTCTTCGGCGCGGTGGGCATCGTCGGCGGCGCTCAGCACCTCGTCGAATTCCTCGCGCACCTTGTCGACCACGTCGTCGATCTTGTGCCAGTCGAAGCCGGGCTTCGCCGCCTTGTCCTGATACATCATGGCTTGCAGCAGCGCCGGGAGTCCCTTCGGTACGCTGTCGAGCAGCGACTCGCGCTTCTGCTTGCCGTTTTCCGCCCGCTCCTCCTGCTTGAGCGCCTCCCAGTTCTTGACCACGCCTTCGGCGTTCTCGATCTGCACGTCGCCCCACACGTGCGGGTGACGGCGGATCATCTTGGCGTTGATGGCGCTCAGCACGTCCGCCATGCGGAATTCGCCGTCGTCGATGGCGATCTGCGTGTGCAGGACGATTTGCAGCAGCAGGTCGCCCAGTTCCTCGCGCAGCGCGTCGGCGTCGTCGGCGTCGATGGCTTCGAGGACTTCGTGCGCTTCTTCCAGCAGATACTGGCGCAGCGAGCGGTGCGTCTGCTTGCGATCCCAGGGGCAGCCTTCCGGCGCGCGCAGGTGGGCGATCACCTCCTGAAATTCCTCGAAGCTCGACATGCCGCCCAGCGCGGGTACGTACAGCGCCGTCAGGTGCTTGATATGCTCGCTGCGGTCGATCTCGTACAGCGGCACGGTCTCGATGAGAGCGTCGGGCGTCCCGGCGGCGTGGATCAGCTTCACCTCGAAGTCGTCGGGGTACTGGTTCATCAGCGTCAGCTTGAGATTCGAGGCAAGGTCGCGGCTGTAGACCTGCCCCAGCAGCGCCGGGTAGTCGGGGTTGATCGGCGGGTGGTGCATGGCGGCGATGGTGATCGCGTCCAGCACCTGCAAGCCGTCGAGCGCGTCGACGCCGAGCAGTGCCAGCGTCGGCTCGACAAAGCTGATGCCGTTGACGATCTCGACCAGAATGTTCTCGGCTTTGGCGCGCTCCAGCAGGCGGATCACGGTCGCTTCCGCAACCAGCGGATCGCCGGGAACGGCATATACCACGTCGCCGACCAGAGCCGCGTCGATCACCCGGGCGGCGATTTCGTCGTACACTCCGGCGAAATCCGGGATCACCTGATACACGTCGTCAAACGCGATGCACACGGCGGGCAAGTCCGTCACGCAGGGATGTTCCGCCGTGCGCACGTAGACCAGCGGCGCGTCGGCGATCACTTTCCACGCCCGCCGCGTCAGGTCGTCAATGCTTCCCGGTCCCAGTCCGACAATTGTCAGAGTCATTCGTCACATCCATTCTGATGACCTCACCCCGTTTCGCGGCTCACTTTCGGTTAGCTGCGCTCCAGCATTCGCAGGATGCCCTCCCTCTCCACGTTGTGGAGAGGGTTGAAAGTGAGTAAGTATTTTTCACCCGCCCTGAAAATACCGCGCGAACCCAGCGCCGCGCTCGCCTCGCGGTAGTTCTGAATCTGCGGGCGCATGATCGGGTTCTCCGACAGCTCCACCAGCAACCCGCCGCCCGCCAGCTCGGTTTTGCTCCACGCCGGGATCGCGTCGAGCGTCTCGCGCCCCCATTCGTAGACCAGCCCCGCGCCGAAGTAGTTCACATCCCACAGCGCGGCAGGCATCACGTCGACTTCGGGCGTCTCGTGCGAGTCATACGAGAACAAGCCGACGCCATACAGCGGGCGCAGCGTGTTGAAGATGATTTCGCCCACGCGCACGAAGGCGCGCAGGTTGTCGTCGGCGCGCAGGTCGGTCTTTTTCGCGCTCAGGAACAGCCGCCGCGCCCCGTCCGGGTCGAAGCCGAACGAAAAGCGCAGCCCCGCCGCGTTTTCGAACTCCATCCAGTAGCCGTTGTAGCGCTGGCGGGCGCGGATGGCGTTGTTCCAGGCGTTCGCCAGCGTCTCCGGCGAATTCGGCACGTAGTTCAGTCCCGGCGAATCGTCGCAGACGATTGCTTTCTTCAGAAACTGGTACATGTCGCCATCGGCAACCGCGATCAGCAGACGCACCATGTGCTCTTTGTCGAGCAGCGTCACGTCACTGGCGAAGTCGAACAGGATCGATACGGCGGTCATGGCAAGTCCCTCAAACCAGGCGGTAAGCGATCAGCATTTGGCTATTAGCTGAAAACTAAGGTGATTATCCCTTGATGGTAGGGGCACGACATGTCGTGCCCCTGCGTTACCTGCCACGAAGGCATAATCGCCAAGACTAAAGGTTAATGGTTAACAGCTTCTCTCTAAACAACAAAAGGCAAGGTCAAGGCAACCAATGGCTGCACCTGACCTTGCCTGAATATACCACTGAACGACCGCCAAGCGAACCTTCGGTTCGCCTAACGCTTGGTGTAGGTCGGCGCCTTGCGAGCGCGCTTGAGACCCGGCTTCTTGCGTTCCTTGACGCGGGCGTCACGGGTGAGCAGTTCGGCGTCGCGGAGCTGACCCTTCAGGTCGGGGTCGAGTTCCAGCAGCGCCCGCGCCAGCCCAAGCTGGATCGCGTCACGCTGACCGGTCACGCCGCCGCCGCTGACATGCACCGACACGTCGTAGCTGCGCTCCTGCCCGATCACCGTCAGCGGCTGCATGACGATCTCGTAATCGCCTTCGCGCGACAGATAGACGCTGCCTTCCTTGTCGTTGATGGTCAGCCGCCCCGTGCCGCCGGGGAAAATACGCACGCGCGCGGACGATTCCTTGCGGCGACCGATGCCTTCATAATACTGTGCGGACATTTACAACTCCCTGTTCTTTAAGCTGTTAGCGATTAGCAGTTAGCTTTTAGCTAAAAACCAAAGGCTAATTGCCAATAGCTGCTCTTTAGAGTTCCAGCACGGTCGGCTTTTGCGCAATATGCGGGTGTTCCGAACCGGCGTAGATTTTCAGCTTGCTCAACATCTCGCGCCCCAGCGCATTCTTGGGGAGCATCCCCTTGACGGCTTCGCGCAGCGGGCGATCCGGGAAGCGGCGCAGGTTGTCGCGCAGCGTGATCTCGGTGAGTCCGCCCGGATAGCCGGAGTGACGATAGTACATCTTCTCGTCCAGCTTGTTTCCGGTGACGGCGATCTTGTCGCAGTTGATGACGATCACGTAATCGCCCACGTCGATGTTCGGCGCAAACGACGGCTTGTGCTTGCCGCGCAGGATCGGCGCGATCTTCGACGCGAGACGCCCAAGAGTCTGCCCCTCCGCGTCCACAATCCACCATTTGCGGTCGATGTCCTGTGGTTTGGGTGTGTAGGTTTTGACCAACATCGTTTTTATCCTGTTTGTATCTCAAATGGCGGGCACGTGCAGCTTAGCGACCTTTGGTCGCCGGGCTGCCTATTCACCCGGATACTTGACCTGCTCCAGCACCAGTCCCTGCGGCGGAGCCAGCGGTACGCCCGCCGGAATGTGCGCGCTGGCGAAGATCGCCTCAAACTTCTCCAGCGGCATCGCCCCGCGACCGACCGTCACCAGCAGCCCGACGATCCGCCGAACCATATGCTGAAGGAAGGCGTTCGCCTCGACCCGGTAGATCAGCAGCGGCGCGTCCTCGCACCACTCCGACCGGAACACCGAGCGCACGGTACTCTCGCCCTGCGGCGGCTGACCGAACGCGCCGAAATCCCGCTCGCCGACCAGCAACCGCGCCGCCTGTCGCATGAGCGCCACGTCGAGCGCCCCCCGGACGTGCCACGCCCGGTGACGCAGCAGCGGGTCGCGCTGGGCTGCGGTGTGGACTGTATAACTGTAAACGCGCGATACCGCGTCGAAGCGGGGATGAAACCCGCGCTCGCCCGGCACAACTTCGCCCAACATCGCCACGTCTTGCAGCGCGATGTCGTCGGGCAGCACAGCGTTGATCGCGTTCAGGAGCGCTTCAGCGCTGTGCTTCCAGGCGACATCAAAGGCAATCACCTGCCCGGCGGCGTGGACGCCCGTGTCTGTGCGTCCCGCCCCGATCACCGTCACTACCTGCCCCGTCGCAGCGGCGAGCGACTTCTTCACCGCCCCTGAATGGTGGCGATACCCGCCGCCTGCCGCTGAAACCCGTAGTAGTTCGTGCCGTCGTATGCCAGCGTTGCCCGGTAGCGACGGTCACGACGCGTAGTCCTTACGACGCGACTTCTCTGTCCACCAGTTCGAGCAGCACCATGTCGGCGGAGTCGCCCTTACGCGGACCCAGCTTGATGATGCGGGTGTAGCCACCCGGACGCTCGGCGTAGCGTGGCGCGAGTGTGTCGAACAGCTTCCCGACCAAATCGCGGTCGTTGTTCAGGCGGCTGGCGGCGAGCCGGCGGGCATGGACGCCGCGCGCCGGGTCATCGTGCGCCAGACCGCGCTTCGCCGTCGTGATCAGCCCTTCGACAAATTCCCGCACGAAAATCGCCTTGGCGTGCGTGGTCTCGATGCGCTCGTGCTGAAGCAGCGCCGTCGCCAGCGCCAGTTGCAGTGCCTTACGCTGACCGGTATTCCAGCCAGACGCTTTCCATGTACGCGGTGTCGCATCTCTCGTTCACCATAGCCGCTCCGGGGCGGCGGAATCTCCACGTCCGGCGGGAGATACCCCTTCTCTTTCAGCTTCGTAACCAGTTCGTCCAGCGATTTCTCGCCGAAGTTGCGGATCGCCAGCATCGCATCCGGTCCGCGATCCAGCATGTCGAGCACGTCGCCAATCGTGGTGATGCCGGTGCGCTTGAGCGAGTTGAACACGCGCACGCTCAGGTCAAGCTCCTCGATCAGCTTCTCATACAGCACATCCTGGCGACCGCTCGGCTCCGCGCCGTCGCCTTCCGAGCCAGCATATTCCGGCAGAATTTCGCCGTGAATGCCGCCCATCACGCTCAGGTGCTTGCTCAGGATGCGCGCGGCTTCCGTCAGGGCATCTTCCGGGCGGATCGTGCCGTCCGTCCAGATTTCGATGATCAGCTTGTCGTAGTTGGTACGCTGCCCAACGCGCGCGCGGTCAACGTCGAAGTTGACGCGGCGGATCGGGCTGAAGATGGCGTCAATCGGCAGCTCTGCTAATCGGCAGACGCCCGCGTTCTTCCGCCGTGCTGTAGCCGCGCCTGCACTTCGAATTCCATTTCGATGTGCGCGTCAGGCGAGTCGGCGGTGAACAGATACAGGTCAGTGTTGATAATTTCGACTTCCGGCGGGCAGATGATGTCCGCCGCCGTGACCGTGCCTTCACCGCGATGTTCCAGCCGCAGCCGAGCCTGCTCGGTATCGAACAGGCGCAGCCGAAGCTGCTTGACCTGCAAAATCAACTGGGTCATGTCCTCGCGGACGTTGGGAATCGCCGAGAATTCGTGATGCATCGGGCCGCGCATACTCGTCACCGCCGCGCCGGGGAGTGACGACAGCAGGACGCGGCGCAGCGCCGTACCCAGCGTCAAGCCGTAGCCGCTTTCGAGTGGGCTAATCACAAAACGCCCGTAGTTGCGGGTTACGGCGTCACTTTCGACCTTGTGCGGCAGCACCATGTTATTCATATAACGCCCTCCTGAAATTAGACGCGACGCTTCTTAGGCGGGCGAACCCCGTTGTGCGGAATCGGGGTCAGGTCGGTGATCGAGCGCACCTTCAAGCCGCTGGCTTGAATGGCGCGGATCGCCGCTTCACGACCGGGACCGGGTCCCTTGACGAACACGTCGACTTCCTGCATTCCATGTACCTGTGCCGCGTCCGAGGCAGACTGCGCCGCCACACGCGCGGCATACGGCGTGCTTTTGCGGCTGCCCTTGAACCCGGACGTGCCAGCGCTCGCCCACGACACCACGTTCCCCGATTGATCGCTCATCGAGATGATCGTGTTGTTGAAGGTCGCAAAGATGTGCGCCTGTCCGTAAGGAATATTCTTGACGGACTTCTTACCGGCGGCGCGGCGCCCGGTCGCCCCTTTTTTAGCAGGTGTACGCGGCATACATTTTCTCCAAATCGTTCTAGCGGCAATATGCGCCCTGTCTCCAGGGCGCATTTTACGTTTTGCCTATGAATAACAGCGGTTAGCGATTAGCTTTCAGCGAGCAGCAAAAGTGCTGTCCATGAGCGGTAGTTTTGTCCGTAGCCGAACGCTGACCGCTGATGGCTGACTGCTAAAGGCTATTTCTTCGTCGCGCCACGACGACGACCACGCCCCGGAACCGTCTTCTTGATGCCCTTGCGAGTACGTGCATTCGTGCGCGTGCGCTGACCATGTACCGGCAGGTTACGACGGTGACGCAAGCCGCGATAGCTGCCGATTTCCGACAGGCGCTTGATGTTCAACTGCACCTGACGGCGCAGGTCGCCTTCGGTCGTCAGCCCGCCGATGGCGTCACGCAGCGACTGAAGCTGTGCTTCGGTCAGGTCGCGGACACGCAGGTCGTAGTCAACACCGGTCTGATCCAGCAGCTTGCGGCTGGTGGGACGACCGATGCCGTAGATGTACGTCAACGCCACTTCCACACGCTTGTCGCGGGGCAGGTCAACACCTTCGATACGTGCCATGACTCGCCTTCCCCTAACCCTGACGCTGCTTGTGCTTCGGGTTTGAACAGATCACCATGACGTTGCCGTGACGCTTAATGATGCGGCACTTCGGGCAGCGCCTCTTAACTGATGCAGTTACACGCATGACAAAATCTCGCTCTCTGCGCTTGTTAACAGGTCATACATTATATCGACATCGACCCCCTGCGTCTACGGTGAATTTCGGTGTAATCACAGCAGAGTCAGAATTTCTGGTTCGCCATCACTGATGGCGATGGTGTGCTCGAAATGCGCGCACAATGAGCCATCTCGCGTGACCACCGTCCACCCGTCATCCAGCTCGCGCGTCTCCGGTCGCCCGGTGTTCACCATCGGCTCGATGGCGTAAGTCATGCCCGGCTTGAGCGGATAGCTCGTCCAGCCGCGCTGGCGGGCGCGCCGGGGCCACCAGTTCGGAACCTGCGGTTCCTCGTGCATCGCGCGACCGACGCCGTGCCCGGTGTATTCACGCACGACGCTGTAGCCGTGACTTTCGACGAAGTGCTGAATAGCCAGCGACACGTCGCAGGTCTCGTTGCCGACCACCGAATGCTTGATGCCCACCATCAGCGCCTGCTCGGTCACGTCCAGCAGCCGCTGCACCGACGGAGCAATCTCACCGACGCCCATCGTGAACGCGCCGTCGCCGACGAAACCCTCGTAGATGCAGCCCACGTCCAGGCTGATGATGTCGCCTTCCTTCAGAAAGCGCTTGCCGCTCGGAATCCCGTGCACCAGCTCGTGGTTGATCGAAGCGTTGATGGTCGCCGGGTAAGCGGGTGCGCCGGGCTTGTTGTTCGGGTAGTTCAGAAACGACGGAACCGCGTTGTGGTCGCGGATCACCTTTTCGGCGATGCGATCCAGTTCGGCGGTCGTGACGCCGGGGCGCACCGCTTCCCGCATCGCCTGGTGCGCGCGGGCGACGATCCGCCCGGCTTCACGCATGATGCGGATTTCGTCCGGCGTCTTGATGTAAATTGCCATGACTCTCAGTCCTTGGTTGTTAGTTTTTAGAGGTTAGCTAACAGCGAACCACCAATCGCTAACAGCTTACTTTTCGTCCTGCCGCGCCGCCTGAATCGCTGCCTTGATCGCCTCGCTGACCACCGGAATCGGCTGGTCGGCGTCGACTTCGCGGAGCAGCCCCTTGCCGCGATAGTAATCGATCAGCGGCTGGGTCGTCTCGACATAGGTGTCGATCCGCTTGAGGATGGCGTGCGCGTTGCCGTCGTCGGCGCGGCGCACCAGTTCCGTCCCGGTCGCGGTCTCGACCGCTTTCAGGCGCGGCGGGAACAGCTTCTCAGGATGATCGACGAACTGCCATTCCAAGCCGTCGCTGTTGTAGTAGACGTTGTAGCTCTTGCTGCCGTCCGGGTGGCTCACGCGCCCGAACGCGCGCTTGAAGGCGCTGTACAGGTCAAGCTGGAGCAGCAGCACGATGTTGACACGCTCGCCCCTGCTCGCCAGATAATCCTCCAGCCAGTCCGCCTGGGCGGGTGTGCGGGGATAGCCGTCGAAAATCACGCCGCTGGCGGCGTCCGGTTGGCTCAGGCGATCCTTGAGGACTTCGTTGGTGGTGGCGTCATCGACCAGACGCCCCTCCGCCATGATTTGCTGCACTCGGCGGGCGAGGTCGTCCTCGCGGGTTTTCATGGCGCGGAACAGATCGCCGGTGGAAACGTGCGGGATGTTGTAGGTTTCGCGGATGAACTTGGCTTGCTCGCCCTTGCCTGCCCCCTGCACGCCCATAAGAATGACGTACAAACCCATCTTTCAAATCTCCAATTTTTGGGGAAACCGCATCTGTAGGGGCACAGGTGCAACCTCTGGTTGCCAGGCTGTGCCCCTACGTGGATAGCTATTTTCTGCCCTAGCTCATGAAGCGGTCGTAGTTGCGCATGACCAACTGCGCTTCGAGCTGGCGCATGGTGTCGATCACGACGCCGACCACGATGATCAAGCCGGAGCCGGTCAGCACGTAAGCCGCGTTGCCCGCCGAGCCGGAAACCGCTTCGTTGGGGAACAACAGGCGGTTGACGAAGTCCATGATGCCCGGCACGACCGCGATCACGCCCAGGAACAGCGCGCCGATCAGCGTGACGCGGCGCGTCACCCGCAGGATGTAATCGTGCGTGCGCTTGCCGGGACGGATGCCGGGGATGAACCCACCGTTGCGCTGGAGGTTATCCGCCAAATCCTGGTTGCCGACCATGATGTCCGAATAGATGAAGGTGAAGCCGACCACCAGCAGGAAGTACGTGAGCCAGTACACCGCGCCCGTCTGGTTGCCGAACGTCTGCGTAATCGACGTGCGCAGCGGACCATCCGGGAACAGGTTCACCAGTAGCGCCGGGAAGGCGATGATCGCCTGCGCGAAAATCAGCGGGATCATGCCGACCGGGTTGACTTTCATCGGGATGTGCGTACTCGCGCCGCCGTACTGTTTTCGACCGCGCACGCGCTTGCCGTACTGCACCGGGATGCGGCGCACACCTTCCTGAATGAAGATGATGACGACAATGCTCACAATCGTGATGATGGCGAAGGCGATGATGTTGAACGCGGGCTGCGTCGAGCTGTTGGCAAGCTGCACCAGCCGCTCAGGAGCGCGCGCCACGATCCCCGCGAAGATGATGATCGACAGACCGTTGCCGATACCCTGCTCGGTAATCAGGTTACCAAGCCAGATGGCGAACATCGTTCCGGCGGTCATCGTGACGATGACCGTTAACGTCAGTAAGATGTCGGAGCCGAAGCCGGGGATAATCGACGCGCCGTTGCTCAGCGTGTTGAAAATCTGAATCTGGCTGATCGTCTGCAAGATCGACATCGGAATCGCCAGATAGTAAGTGTAGTTCTCGATCTTCTCGCGTCCACCCGGTTCCTTGCTCAGGTTTTCCAGCGCCGGGATCACCGGAGTCAGCACCTGCAGAATAATCTGCGCGGTGATGTACGGATAGACACCGTTGGCGATGACGCTGAAGTTTCGGAGCGCGCCGCCCGAAAGCAGGTCGAGAACCCCGACCAGCCCGCCGGAATTCCCGGAGAGCAACTGCTGTAGGGCAACGCGGTCAACGCCTACGACCGGCACGTGCGCCGCGAACTGGTAGACTATCAGGATCAACCCGGTAATCAGCAGCTTATTGCGCAAGTCCGGCAGGCGGAAGGCATTGCGAAGTGCCTCAATCATGCCAGGTTCCTTAAATACTCTCTCGTCATACGACGCCGCTCACGCGGCATCCGCCGTACGCCCGGCTTGCGCCGAGCGTCGGCTGGTTATTTCGCCTTCAGTTCGGCGAGCTTTTCCTTCGACAGCAGCTTGACCGTCACCCGCGACCCCGTCACCTTAAGCGGCAGGACTTCGGCGCTGCCCCCGGCGTTGGCGATCTTTTCCTGAGCGCTCTTGGTGAAGCGATGCGCCTGCACGCTGACCTTCTTGCTCAGGTCACCGCCGCCCAGCACCACGACCGGATTCTCCGCGTCCCGAATCCAACCCTTTTCCGCCATCAGTTCCGGCGTGACCGCCGTCCCGGCGTCAAGCGCCTCAAACTGCGAGACGTTGACTTCCTGGTACACCGTGCGGAAGATGTTGGTAAAGCCGCGCTTGAACGGCAGGCGGCGCACCAGCGGGAGCTGACCGCCTTCAAAATATGCACCCTTGCGCGCGCTCGAACCACGCGCGCCCGCGCCCTTCGTACCGCGACCGGCAGTCTTACCCTTGCCAGCGGAGATACCGCGACCGACGCGAGTCTTCTTCTTGCGCGAGCCGGGATCCGGCTGCAAATCGTGCAGTTTCATCAGCCAACCTCCTCCACCGACACGAGATGGTTGATCTTGAAGATCATACCGCGCACCGATGGGATGTCCTTAACGATCACGCTGGCGTGCATCTTGCGCAAGCCAAGCGCCCGCGCCGTCTCGCCCTGGCTCTTTTCGTAGCCGATGGGGCTTTTCACCAGTGTAACCTTCAGTTGCTTCTCGTGCTTTTCCTGTTTCTTCGCCATCTTATTCCTCCGGCGTGGTCACTTCGGGGTGCTTGCGCTCCCAGAAGGGTCGCACGTCGTTGACGCTCTTGCCGCGCATCGACGCCATTTGTTCGGGGCTGCGCAGCGATTCGAGCGCGGTCAGGGTTGCCATCGCCACGTTCAGCAGGTTGGCGCTGCCCTGGCTCTTGGTCAGGATGTCGCGCACGCCGACCGCTTCCAGGACGGCGCGCACACCACCACCTGCGATGACGCCGGTGCCGGGCGCGGCAGGCTTGAGCAGCACCTTCGCGCCGCCGTATTCCGCCGTAATCGGGTAGGCGATTGTCGTACCCGCCAGCGAGACTTTCTTCATCTGCCGCCGCGCGCGATCCGTGCCTTTACGGATGCTGTCCGGCACGGCGCGAGCCTTGCCCACGCCAATCCCGACGCGCCCGTTGCCATCGCCAACCACCACGACCGTGCGGAAGGCGAAGCGGCGACCACCCTTGATCACTTTGGCGACGCGCTTGATGTCGATAACGCGCTCGTCCAGTTCTTCACGATCCTCGCGGGGTTCACGCGGCTCACGTGGCTCACGCGGTTCGCGCTGCTGTCTGTTCTTCATACGCTGCTCCTAAAAATTCAGTCCGCCTTCACGTGCGCCCTCAGCCAGCGCCGCCACGCGACCGTGATAGCGGTATCCGCCCCGGTCGAACACGACAGCACTGATCCCCGCTGCCTTGGCGCGCTCCGCCAGCACCTGACCGACAATCTTCGCCGCCTCGACCTTGTTCTTGCCGTCGATCTGCCCGACGACGCCCTTGTCGATGGTCGACGCCGACGCCAGCGTGTGCCCGCTCTCGTCGTCGATCACCTGGGCATAGATGTTGGTCAGACTGCGAAAGACGTTCAGACGCGGACGCGCCGGCGTGCCATTCACGCGCGCCCGTACACGCCGATGCCGACGTGCAAGCTGCGCGCTCTTTTTCTTAAGCTGCTTTGTTGTCGCCATACGTCACCTACTTACCAGTCTTGCCCGCTTTGCGGCGGATCGTTTCGTCAGAGTAGCGGATGCCCTTACCCAGATACGGCTCCGGCGGGCGCAGCTCGCGGATGTTCGCTGCCACCTGACCGACCACCTGCTTGTCGATGCCCTTGATGTGGATGATACGCCCGCGATCTTCGATCTCGAAGCTGACGTGCGGCGGCGGGTTGACGACGATTTCGTGCGAGTAACCCAGCCGCATGACCAGATCACTGCCGCGTAGTTCGCTGCCATAGCCGACGCCTTCGATCAGCAGCGTGCGCTCGAAACCCTGCGACACACCCGTGACCATGTTCGC
>JAXLWE010000066.1:0-26340 GCA_046328655.1 Anaerolineae bacterium
CATGGGCGACGAGGTGCAGGCGATCAAAGCGGGCATCCTCGAAATCGCTGACGTGCTGGTCGTCAACAAAGCTGACCGGCAGGGAGTGAATCACACCGTGCAGGCGCTCAAGATGATGCTGGAGCTTGGGCATTCGGCGTCGCACAGCCAGATTGCCGCGCATCACGGGCGGCTGGTCGAAGTGGCGGAAGCGCCCACGAGTCACGCGCCGCTGTGGATACCGCCGATTGTGCAGACCGTCGCCAGCGAGGGCAAGGGGGTCGCCGAAGTCGTCGAAGCGATTGCCGCCCACCGCCAGCACCTTGAAAGCGCTGACCTGCACGAAACGGTTGAGCGGCAGCATATAGAGATCGAGCTATACGAGCGGCTGCGCGAAAGCCTGATGGCGCGGCTGCTTCAGGATGTGCCATCGAGTACCATCTTCGCCGTGATCGAGCAAATACAGGCGCGGGAGATCGACCCGCAAAGCGCAGTCCGGCAAATTCTGGCGCAGGTCTAGGGGGATAACAGACATGGGTATGCCAGGTACGAAAGTTCCGGGGACGCAGTACGTGACCGATGAAAACGAGAATCATCTTCCGGCGGGGCAGTATGGGCATATCCATCTGTTCTGCGGTTCGGCATCGCACGACCTGGGTGCGGGTGTTGCCAGCTATCTGGGCATCAAGACCGGCAGCTATACGCGCACTGTTTTCCCGAACGAGAACATCTTCATCCGCCTGAACGAGAGCGTGCGCGGGCAGGATGTCTATCTCGTGCAGACGCTCTGCGCGCCGAACCTGCACGAGAACATGTTCGAGCTGCTGATCATGATCGACACGCTCAAGCGCGACTCGGCGGGGCGTATCAACGTGGTCGTGCCGTATCTCGCCTACGCGCGCTCGGATAAGAAGGATCAACCCCGCGTCGGCATCGCGGCGCGGCTGCTCGCCAACCTGATCGAGACCGCCGGGGCGGATCGCTATATCACGATTGACCTGCACGCCGGGCAGATTCAGGGCTTTTTCAACATCCCCGGCGACGCGCTCACGACCTTCTACCTGCTCAGCGATTACGTGCAGGAGAAGAAGATCGAGAACCTGCTGGTCGTCTCGACCGACCTCGGCTTCGGCAAGAAGGGGCGCAACTGGGCGGAGCGGCTGGGCACGCCGCACGCCATCATCGAAAAGCGGCGCACTGGCAACGATGCCAAGTCCGAAGCGCTGTCGATCATCGGCGACGTGCGCGGCAAGAATGTGCTGCTGGTGGACGACGAAGTCCTGACTGGCGGCTCGATTGTCAACGCCGTCAACCTCGTCCGCGACGAGGGCGCGCGCGATGTATATCTCGCCTTCGCTCACCCGCTGCTCGGCGAGCAGGCTCCGGAACGGCTGGCGGCGCTCGGCATCAAGGAGATTATCACTACCGACACCGTGCCCGTTTCGGCGGAGAAGCGCGCCAGGCTGCCGAATATGACCGTGCTGTCGGTCGCGCCGCTGCTCGGCGAGGTGATCCTGCGCACCAATCAGGCGCGCAGCGTCGGCGAATTGTTCAACGAATAATTCCACTCTTTTCAGACGATCATCGACGCCTGTCCACGCGACAGGCGTTTTTGTTTGCGCTGCCGCATAGCGAAGCCGGACACTTATTGCCCGCGCCGCGTCAGGAGATAGGTGAAATTGTCTTCCACCCGAAGACCAGATTCCATGATACCCGCCAGTGGGATTCCGGAACTCCATCGTCCCACGTGCCCGCATAAAGCGCGCCGATTTGCTCGTTGATCTCGATTTTGCGCACGTCCCGCCCCCTGACCGATCACCATCTGCGGATTGGCACGATTCAGCACGGCCAGCGTGATCAACTGGTCACCGCTCAGCCAGCGGTAGCCCATGTAGATATCCTTGTCGTTGTAGCGAATCACCGAGACTCCCGCGTCGTTGAGCGTGAACCCGTCGGGCAGCCACGTCGGAACTTTGTGCGCATACACCGCCTGCGCTTCAACAGGCGAAACGTGGTCGATAGGGACGGGGATACCCGTTCCGCAGCACATATCGTGGTCGATGACCCGAAGCTCCACGTCTCCGAAAAACAGCCGCTGAATCATCTGCGCGATTTGCGCTCGCACCCCCGGTGACGCCAGCAGCAGCAGAGTCAGCACCATGCTGACCACCGCTCCATATTTCAACAGATGCTGTTTCCGGAGGTTTCGATGACACGCTGTTCAGACGCTGTTTGAGCGTTCGAGCGAATACCGGGCGGGGTGGCTGTCTCCGCGGGAACAGGAACTCGTCATTTTCGATAGTCATTCTTCTTCCGATTATCTTCCGCAGCTTGCCGACAATGCGGTAAATCAGCGTGCTGAACATTGGTGTTCGCTCAGCTTCATGACGTGGGCGATTTCCACGTTGGATAAACCTGCTCATGCTTCAGCGCTATGATCTCGCGTTCCCGCTCACTGAGGCTGGCGAGCAGCGCGAGCAACCGCTCGATCTCGTGGCGACGCTGTATCGACTCTTCCAGTAGCCCGGTCGGCGGCGCGATCAGGATCGATTCGAACGAGAATGTTTTCTCCGGTCGGCGAAAATGATCGGTGGCGACGTGCCGGGCAATCCCGAACACCCATGTCGGGAAATCGCTCAGCCGCCTGCGGTAGCGCATCCGTCCTTGCCACGCGCGTTCCAGCGTGATAGCGGTCAGGTCCTCGGCAGTTGTGTCATTCTCGACGCGATACCGAAAGAAGTTGTACACGCGCGGCAGCAGGTCGGCGTAAACCGCATCCAGTCAATTTCCGGGGTCGAGGCAACCAGGAGTCGCAGGTAAGCGCGTCTTTGCGTCATATCTATATATTCGTGTTGAATGTGGATTTGTCACAACCGAAGTGTTACAGGCACTTATCGCCCGCGCGGCACGACTAAATACTCGGCAACACCTCGTGAAGCTGTAAAAAGGCGAAGAACATGAACGAGTGGTTGAGTGGGGTTGATCGGGCGCAGATTATCAGGGCGACGGCTATCTATCTGATCATCTACGCGGTCGTCAATGCCTGCGGCGGGCTGGTCTTTGGGCTGGTCGGCGGTCTGGCTGCCGGGGTCGGCGTCGTGACCAACGCCAGCGGGCTTTCGGGGTCGGAGGGAGCGGCGTACTGCGTCACTCACCGCCATCGGCGGTCTCAGTATTCTGCTGGGGCTTCTCTATCTGATCTCTGGTTCCGGTGTTCGCGGTCAGCCGCGTATGGTTTGTACCGGCGCAAGGCGTGGGCGCGCATGGGCGCGGTGATCGCGCTCAGCCGGTATCCTTTCGGTCGTGACGCTGAACAACGGCTGCGCGGCATCATCTGGATTACGATCAGCGGCTTCGGCATCTACCTGTTCTGGAGCGACGAGGGCATCAGCGCAGCGACTTTCACACTGAACGCGCAGGCATCGCAGACAAAAACAGGGGGCAGGTATAACCTGCCCTGCGATTGGGGTTTAAATCCGTTTCCGGGCGGTCAGCTTTACGCCAGATGCGGCTTCAACTGGTTGGCGATGCGGTCTTTCGGCTGGAAGCCGGTGATGCGCACGACTGGCTCGCCGCCCTTGAACAGCACCAGCGTCGGGATGCTCATGATGCCGTAGCGGATCAGCACATCCTGATTCTCGTCGGCGTCCAGCTTGCCCACGCGGATTTTCTCGCCGTACTCGGTGGCGATTTGATCGACCAGTGGAGCGATCATCTTACACGGACCACACCATTCCGCCCAGAAGTCCACCAGTACCGGCTTATCCGACTGGAGCACTTCGTTGGTGAAATTGGACTCCGTGACTTCGAATGTTTTCGCGCCCATGACATCTCCTCTGCCGCTTTTGACGCTCAAAACCCGCTATGCTATCATTCTAACGGGTTTTTACCGTGAATGCTTTACCGTTTTCGAGTTTGAGACCTATGAGTACTGACGAGGTTACCCTTCCAGAACTTACCCGCCGACAGGAGGAAATTCTCTCCTGCGTCGTCCGGGCGTATACCGATTCCCCGGAGCCGATCAGCTCCAAGTATCTGGTCGAGACGTACCACCTGTCCTTCAGCTCCGCGACCATCCGCAACGAGATGGCGGTGCTGGAAGAACTCGGCTACCTGACCGCGCCGCACACTTCCGCCGGGCGCGTGCCGACCGAGAACGGCTATCGCTATTTCGTCAAGCGGCTGATCCCCAACGGCGAGATCACGCCCGTCGAGAAGTCGCGCATTTCCGACAAGCTGCGCACTATTCCTCTGGCATCCGAACAGTGGCTGGTGCTGGTAGCGACGCTGCTGGCGCGCACCTCGCACGTCGCTGCGCTGGTGACGCCCCCTGTCGCTGAGACCAGCCGGTTCAAGCACGTCGAGCTGATCTCGATTCAGGGGCGGCTGGTGCTGATGGTGCTGGTGCTTCAGGATGGCGCGGTGCATCAGCAGATGCTCACACTGGCGGAGCCGGTCGCGCAGCCGATCCTCAGCGAATCTGCCGAGCGCATCAACGCCCTGTGCATGAATATGGGCGCGAAGGAAGTGCGCGTGCGCATGGTGCAGATGCAGCTTCTGGAGCGCGAGGTCGCCGAGCTGGCTGCCGACCAGATGGATCGCGCCGACACCAATCAGGTGCGGCTGGTCTACCGCAACGGCTTGAGCGAAGTCCTCGGCATGTTCCAGAGCAGCGAAGGTGCGCAGCAGGCGGTTCGCGTGTTCGAGGAGCGCGCCTTCCTCAGCCTGATCCTCAACGACGTGCTGACGCCGCTGGTCAACAACGTGCAGGTCGTCATCGCCGGGGACGGTCGCTGGGAGGAACTGAGCCACCTGAGCATGGTGCTGAGCCGCTACGGGATTCCGGGGCAGGTCAGCGGCGCGGTCGGCGTGCTCGGTCCGATGCGCATCAATTACGGGCGCGCCATCAGCGCTGTCAGCTACGTGTCCGGCGTCATGACCGACATGCTGACTACCGTTTATGAAGCCCTGCCGCCCGGCGACACGCCGAACGAAGGCTAGTCGGTCAGCAAATCCTCGCCAACCGAAAAACGTTCACCACCCTTGACGATCCGCGCCAGCCAGTCGCGCATCAGGACGCCGTCTTCCTCGATGGTGTTGAACAAACGCGCGGTGATGCTCGTGTGCGGCGTCATTCCGGTTTCCGCGTCCATTCCGTAGTCGGTCACGAAGTAGAAGTAGTCCAGGTCGCTGGCGGCGCTCGCCAGCGTCGAGGTGCGCATCCCCTGCGACCACTGCTCGCGGAACGCCGCGGCGTCGTCGCTCCCGTTCAGTGCGGCTTCGAAGTAAGTCAGCACGCCGTCGTACAGCGTATTGACCTGTAGAAACGTGACGTTGGGCGGCGGATTCTGGCTGTACGACAGGTAGGCGTCACCGGTCAAATCTCCGACTGGCGTGTAGCCGAAATTGGTCGGGAAATCCGCTTTCCATCGCTGATCGACAATCGTCGCCCACTGGTCGCTCTGAAGATACGAGCCGTCGGCGAGGTGATATACATCGCTCGCGGCATAATGCCGGGCGATATAGGGCGCCCAGAACGTCGATCCGAACGCGCCCGCGCTCTCCCCGGAGATCAACAGTGTGCCGGGGTCGTCGAACGTCGCAAATACCCAGTCGAGCGCCTCGGTCACGTTCTGCCGACCGTTGTACGCCACCGTGACCGATCCGCCGTTGTCGAGCGGGTAGGTCTGCGTGGTCGTCCCGGTGTGGAAATCCGCCGTGCAATAGGGGATATACACGGAAGTCCAGTCGTGGAACGGGTTATCGGCGCTGCTGGTCTGGAAGATGCCGTCGAGCGTGGCGCGGAAGATATCCCAGATGTACGAGAAATAGAAACCGTTCAATTGCGGCAGGCTGATCGGCTTGGAGCAGGTGTCGCTGTCCCAGCACGCCCCGCCGCCGACGAAATGGACGATCAGATTGTCGGATTCGCCGCGCCGCGTATAGATGCGGTAGTCCGAGCCATCGCTGCATTGAGTCTGGTCGCTCAGGTCGACCCGCGCCCACGAATACAGCGGCAGGTCGGCGAATGTCGCGTAGTCGCGCACGTTGATCGTGCGGGTCAGCAGGTAGTACCCCGCGACCAGCAGCAGCACGCCGACCACCGCCGCTCCGCCGAGTATCGCCAGTATCAGTTTTATTCGACGCTTCGTCATTGCCTCACCAATGTTTTTACAGGAACAGGGCGTCGCCGTGCCTGCGCAGCCTCAGAGTTCCCCGCACCGGCTAGAGTTTACCTTGCAGTCTGAGCGGTGTCATGCGATCATTCTATTCATTGTTTGAGATCAGTACGTCGGTGTTAACGTGATTCTATAATTGCCCTGATACACTAGGCGCTTGAACCGCTTAGCAGTGGGGCGTTTGTGCGCGTGTTGCAAGAAGGAGATGCGGAGTGAATCCCGAAATTCACGATGAGGATCAGACGCCAGAAACGACTGCCGAGATACCGAACGAGGCACCGGTGGACGGCGACGACCGCCCGACTGCCGAGGCTGCCGGAGAACAGGAACGGCTGGTGACACAGGCAATGTACGGTACGGTGCAGGCGCAGGCACAGGAGTATCTGGAAGGCTGGCAGCGCGCGCGCGCCGAATTTGCGAACTACAAGAAGCGCGTCGAGCGCGAGATGAAAGACAGCTATGGCAGCGCCGCCGGGTCGGTATTGAAGGACATCCTTCCCGCTATCGATGATTTCGAGCGCGCCATGAGCAACGTCCCGGAGCCGCTTCAGGGCGATCCCTGGGTCGGCGGCGTGGGCATGATCCTGCGCAAGCTCAACAAGGTGCTTGAGGATTACAATGTGACGGTGATCGATCCGACGGGTGAACCCTTCGACCCCAATCGTCACGAAGCCATCGGGACGGACGATTCAAGCGACGTGGCGACCGGGCACGTGACCGCCACAGTGCAAAAAGGCTATGTACTTGGCGACCGCGTTCTGCGCCCGGCGTTGGTGCGGGTTGCAAATTAGACCACGATAGGAGTACGAATCACATGGGTAGAATTATCGGCATTGACCTGGGTACGACGAACTCGGTAGTGGCGACTATGGAAGGCGGCGAGCCGACGGTTATTCCTTCGTCGGAAGGTGGTCGCCTCATCCCTTCGGTCGTCGCCATCAACCCCAAGACGGGCGAGCGTCTCGTCGGCAAGGTTGCGCGTAACCAGGCGGTCATCAACCCTGAAAACACCATCTTCTCGATCAAGCGCTTCATGGGGCGCAAGTTCGAAGATGCCGAAGTGCAGCGAGCGCTGAAGTTTGTGCCG
This sequence comes from Anaerolineae bacterium, assembly GCA_046328655.1. Lineage (GTDB taxonomy): Bacteria > Chloroflexota > Anaerolineae > Aggregatilineales > Phototrophicaceae > Flexifilum. The sequence continues at coordinate 7,246 of JAXLWE010000066.1, forward strand.
TACAAGGTGAGCGCCGCGCCGAACGGCGACGTGCGCGTGCATATGGGCGGGCGCGAGTACAGCCCGCCGGAAGTCTCCGCCATGATCCTTCAGAAGCTCAAGGCGGACGCCGAAGCGTATCTCGGCGAGACCGTCGATCAGGCGGTGATCACCGTCCCGGCGTATTTCAACGACGCCCAGCGCAACGCCACCAAGGACGCGGGCAAGATCGCCGGGCTGGAAGTCCTGCGCATCGTCAACGAGCCGACCGCTTCGAGCCTCGCCTACGGCTTGGGCGAGAAGAAAAGCGGCGTGATCGCCGTCTACGACCTCGGCGGAGGCACGTTCGACATTTCCATTCTGGAAGTGGGCGACGGCGTGTTTGAAGTTCGCAGCACCAACGGCGATACCTACCTCGGCGGCGACGACTTCGACCAGGTGATCATCAACTGGATCGCCGACGAGTTCAAGAAGGAAGCGGGTATCGACCTGCGCAACGACCGGCAGGCGCTCCAGCGCCTGAAGGAAGCGGCGGAGAAGGCGAAGATCGAGCTTTCGACCACGCTCACCACCGAGATCAACCTGCCGTTCATCACGGCGGATGCCAGCGGTCCCAAGCACCTCAACATGAATCTCAGCCGCGCCAAGCTCGAAAGCCTGACCGGCAGCCTGATCCAGCGCTCGATTGACCCGTGCCGCGCCGCCATCAAGGACGCAGGCTTGGGCGTCGGCGACATCGACACCGTGATTCTGGTTGGCGGTATGACCCGTATGCCAGCGGTGGTCGAAGCCGTCAAAGCCTTCTTCGGCAAGGAGCCGAGCAAGGGCGTCAACCCCGACGAAGTCGTCGGCTTGGGCGCGGCGATTCAGGCGGGCGTGCTGCGCGGCGATGTCAAGGACATCCTGCTGCTGGACGTGACCCCGCTGACGCTCGGCGTCGAGACGCTCGGCGGCGTGGCGACCCCCATGATCGACCGCAACACGACCATCCCGACCAAGAAGTCGCAGGTTTATTCGACGGCGTCGGACAACCAGACGCAGGTCGAAATCCACGTCGTGCAGGGCGAACGCCCGATGGCGGGTGATAACAAGTCGCTCGGCAAGTTCATCCTCGACGGTATCCCGCCCGCGCCGCGCGGCGTGCCGCAGGTCGAAGTCACGTTCGACATCGACGCCAACGGCATCCTCAACGTGAGCGCGCGCGACAAGGCGACCGGGCGCGAGCAGAAGATCACCATCACCGCCAGCAGCGGTCTCTCCGATACCGAAATCGACAAGATGGTGCAGGAAGCGGAGAAGCACGCCGCCGAGGACGCCAAGCGCAAGGAAGACGCCGAGATTCACAATCAGGCGGAGAGCACGATCTTCACCGCCGAGAAATTCCTGCGTGACTTCGGCGACAAGCTGCCCGAAGATGCCAAGAAGCAGACGCAGGAGCGCATTGACGCGCTGCGGAAGGCGGAGGAAAGCGGCAGCGCCGACAAGATTCGCGCCGCCGTCGACGCGCTCAACCAGCAGATTCAGACGCTCGGCGGCAGCCTGTACGAGCAGCCGGGCGCGGCAGGCGCTCAACCGGGTGCTCAGCCCGGCGGCGAACAGCCGGGGAATGGCGACAAGGGCGAGGATGTGGTGGACGCCGAGTTCACCGAAGCGTAACCGGGTGATGACCGCAGGGGCACGAAATCTCGTGCCCCTGCGCATACAATGCCGCGCGACCCGAATTCGGTAATCTGGCGTAATTTCGGGTACACTGTTTGGTAGATCACGATCCCCAGGCAAACGATGGCACGCGATTACTACGAAGTTCTGGGCGTCTCGCGCACAGCGGATAAGACCGAGATCAAGACGGCGTTTCGCCGCCTGGCGCGCGAATATCACCCGGACGTGAGCAAACACGACGACGCCGAAGCCCGCTTCAAGGAGATCAACGAAGCGTATGAGGTGCTGTCGGACGACGACAAGCGCGCCCGCTATGATCGCTTTGGTCATGCTGGGGTGCAGGGCAACGGCGGCTTCGGCGGAGCAGGGGCAGGCGCGGGTTTCAGCGGCTTCGAGGAAATCTTCGAGGAATTCTTCAGCAGCTTCGGCGGCGCGACGCGCACCCGCCAGCGGCGTGGTCCGCGTCCCGGTGCGGATCGCCGCGTCGACGTGACCATCAGCTTCGAGGAATCGGTTTTCGGCACGGATAAGGAAGTCGAATTCGAGCGGCTGGAAGTCTGCGGCACGTGCGCCGGGACGGGCGCAGCGCCGGGCACGACGCCCCAGAAATGCGTGCAGTGTGCTGGTACGGGCGAAGTCCGGCAGGTGCAGCAGACCTTCCTCGGACCGATGGTGCAGGTGGCGACCTGCCCGCGCTGCAACGGCACGGGCGAGACCATCGCCACGCCCTGCACGACCTGCCGGGGCAACGGGCGCGTCCGCAAGAAGGCTGTCCTCAGCGTGCAGATTCCGGCGGGCGTCCGCGAAGGCTTGCAGATTCAGATTCGCAGCGAAGGCGATATGGGCGAGAAGGGCGCGCCGCAGGGCAACCTGTACGTTGTCGTCCACGTCACCGAGCACGAATTCTTCAAGCGCAAGGACAACGATATCATCCTCGACATCAGCGTCAACGTGGCGCAGGCGGCGCTGGGCGATAAGCTCAACATCCCGACCGTCGACGGCGATGTCGAGCTGGTCGTCCCCGCTGGGACGCAGACCGGGCGTGTGTTCCGGCTGCGCGGCAAGGGGATTCCGCGCCTGCGCAGCGACGGATCGAACTCCGGGCGCGGCGACCAGCTTGTCTACGTGCAGGTCGACATCCCCACCAAGCTCAGCGACGAGCAGCGCATCCTGTTCGAGAAGCTGGCGGCGACGCTCGGCAACGAAGTCCAGCCGCAGCGCAACGGCAAGGGCTTCTTCGACCGCGTGATGGACTTCTTCGCGGGCGAGCAGCAGTAGAGCAGCAGCCAAAGGGGTTCGTAGGGGCAGACCTGTGTGTCCTTGTCAGGGGGCGTAACATGTTACGCCCCTGCGTTGTTTCTGTAGGAGCATCAATGCCCCGCTGGATTGAAGTGACCCTGCGCGTGGACGGCGAGTCCGCCGAAGCCACCGCCGACATTTTGCAGCGCTACGGCTATCAGGGCGTGGCGATTGAGCACGAAGGCATCCTGCCCGACAAGCTGGACGAGGATGAGCTTCCACCCGCCAAACAGTTGGCGATCAAAGCCTGCTCGCCGGAGGACGACCGCGCCGAGGAGACCAGAACGCCTCGAATCGGCGCTCGGCTACATGAACATGATGTATCCCATGCCGACGCCGGAGTATCGCATCGTCGAGGAAACCGACTGGGCGGAGGCGTGGAAGGTGCATTACCACCCGCTGCGCATCGGGCGTCGGCTGCTGATCCGCCCGCTGTGGACGGAGGTCGAATTGCAGCCCGGCGACGTAGAGATCGCCCTCGATCCGGGCATGGCGTTCGGGACGGGCACGCACCCGACCACTCAGCTCTGCCTCGAAGCCGTCGAAGATTTGATCGTGCCGGGTGCGAAAGCGCTCGACCTCGGCTGCGGGTCGGGGATTCTGGCGATTGCGGCGGCGAAGCTGGGCGCGGCGCATGTGCTGGCGCTCGACATCGACCCGGTCGCGGTCAGATCCGCCCGCCAGAACGCCGAGCAGAACGGCGCGGCGGACAAAATCACGGTGCAGGAGGGCAGCCTCGAAAGCGTGATCACCTCGGCGCGCCGCTTCGACCTGCTGCTGTGCAATATTCTGGCGCGCATCATCATCCAGATGTGCGGGCAGCGCCTCGGCGACGTAGTGCGCCCCGGCGGTCTGGCGATCTTCAGCGGTATCATCGAGGAGCAGGCGGCGGACGTGGAAGCCGCGCTGCGCTACCGGGCTGGAGCCGTATGCCCGCCGCCAGCAGGGGGATTGGGTCGTGATCGAAGCCCGCCGCCCGCATACGAGCTTAATTGTCGTTTCTCAGGCTTCAGGCAGCGTAACCCTTCACCGTTCCGGTTGTAGATAACGGGCATCTGTCCCTGCCACCGGTTCCACAGGTCATCATCGGTAATCAGCGCCGCCATAGTGCCCCACGTTGATGCGGCTGGTCTTTCCCAGGTTGAAGATCGGGTTTCTGATCGGTGAAGGGTACACGTCGTACTCGGTCACTTCGCTTGCATCGATCAACGAGTCGGGAACGCACCGCAGCCCACTCGATCACCCCACCGTTTTTGCCGATCCGGGTTCGCAGGTAGTCGGCAGCCTGCTCGTTGTCAGCCTGCGGCGGCAGCACCACCCGCAGCAGCCCATGACGCACGACTGAGTAAACGGAACTCTTCGGGGATGTCGCGGTTGCTGTTGCCGGTGGTGTTCATCAGCACGTATCTGACTGGCGCGACCGGCTGGTTGACTGACGGCGTCGCACAGGCGGCGGGTAGCATCGGTCACAAGCCGGCGCGGATTGCCGTAAACACCTTCAGGTTCAGGTTATGCCCCAGGCACGAAGCCACCGCATCACACCCGCTGACAAGCTGGACTAGCTCGGCGTCGCTGAGGTCAAGAATACTCGCACAGATCAGAGACAGGTTTTTTTGATTTAGAACGTCCTGGGGCAACTTGTCGGGCGTTCGTACAACGGCTCTGACGTTCACGCCGCGATTCAGCAGATGCCTGACGAGCAGCCGACCGGTTGCGCCGCTTGCTCCAACTACGAGGGTTGTCATGATCGTCCATCCTTTGCGTTAATTTCTGCAAAGCAATACGGATTTCGGGCACTTTCGGTACAGGTAGCTGCCTCTTGACTGTGCTGTAATCGGATTTGTAATGTGTTGTCATACTCCCCCCAATAAATGGGGGAAAGTCAATTTTTTTCTCTTATAGAATGGAACACAAGTGCGGCTGTTTGTACCTCCCTTCACATAGCGCCGCCTATTTTCAACCGTCGTCATATTCACAGCGAGAGTACATGGCTGTCACAGAGACACGTGATACAACTGCGCCTTACACCGGGCTGACGGCGCAGCAGGTTGCCGAAAACCGAGCACAATTCGGCGCGAACGTATTGACTCCGCCGGAGACCGATCCCTGGTGGAAGCTCTATCTTCAGAAATTCGATGACCCCGTCATCCGCATCCTGATCATCGCCGCCGTGATTACGATCATCGTCGGCATAGTCGATGGGCACTACATCGAAGGCATCGCCATCATCATCGCCATTCTGCTGGCGACCACGCTCGGCTTCATCAACGAGTTCCGGGCGCAGCGCGAATTCGACGTGCTCAACCGCGTCAGCGACGAAGCGCCCACCAGCGTGATCCGCGATGGCGCTTACGTCGTCGTCCCGCGCCGCGACCTGGTTGTCGGCGACATGGTGCTGGTCGAAGCCGGTGATGAAATCCCGGCGGACGGGACGGTGATGGAAGCGGTCTCGCTCCAGATCAACGAAGCGCTGCTGACGGGCGAATCGCTGCCCGTGAACAAAGTGGTCAACGGTAACGGCGACAGCGTCGTCTCGCGCAGCACGATGGTGGTCGATGGGCACGGCGTCTTTCAGGTCGGCGCCGTCGGCAACGCCACCAAGATCGGCGAGATCGCCCGCGAGGCGATTGGCGAAACCGGGGAAGTCACGCCGCTCAACGCCCAGCTAGAGCGCCTCAGCAAGCTGATCGGCGTGCTCGGCTTCAGCGTTGCCGCGCTCACGTACACCGGGCTGGTCGTGCACGGCGCAGCGGTCGGCGAAATCGTGCTTTCCGGTCGCCAGTGGCTGTTCTTCGTGATCGTGGCTGTCAGCGTGCTCACGTTCATGAGCCGCATCTGGCTGCCGATTGCCTACGACGCCCTCGAAATCGCGGGGCGTTCCCGACCGCTGCCGAAGTGGCTCGAAGACGGCAGCGCGCGCGGCTGGCTGCTGACGGCGGGCGTGGGCGTCGCGGTTTTCGCCGTGGGCGTCGTGCTCGGCTTGGGCTTCAACCTGATCCCGGCGTCGCCCAGCGACTGGCTGCCCGGCGAATCCGCCACCACGCTGCTGCGCTTCTTCATGATCGCCGTGACGATCATCGTCGTGGCGGTTCCTGAAGGGCTGCCGATGAGCGTCACGCTCAGTCTTGCCTACAGTATGCGCAAGATGACGGCGACCAATAATCTTGTGCGCCGGATGCACGCTACCGAGACCGTCGGCGCGGCGACCGTGATCTGCTCCGACAAGACCGGCACGCTCACGCTCAACCAGATGCGCGTCCGCGAGGCGCATTTCGCGCCGCTCGGCAGCCGAACGCTCACCCGCGAGCTTGCCACCGAAAACGAACGCCTGATCGCGGAAGCGATCTCCGCTAACTCGACCGCCAACCTCAGCCGCGTCGCCGACGAGCCGGTGCAGATGCTCGGCGACACGACTGAAGGCGCGCTGCTGCTCTGGCTGCACGAGCGCGGCATCGACTACATCACCCGGCGCAGCGCATTCCACGTCGACATGCAGCTTACATTTTCGCCGGAGCGCAAGTACATGGGGACGCTCGGCTTGTCGGACGCGACTGGCGAGCCGCTCGTCTATCTGAAGGGCGCACCGGAGATCATCCTCGAACAATGCGCCTGGATTATGACCGAGCAGGGCATCGTCTCGCTGGATGACGAGCAGCGCGTCGAGATCGAGGATCACCTGCGCGGCTACCAGCGGCGCGGGATGCGCACGCTGGCGTTCTCCTATAAGACGATCCCCGCCCACAACCAGCTTACTATCGAGGAACTCGCCGAGAACATGATCTGGCTTGGCTACGTGGCGATTGCCGACCCGATCCGCCCCGAAGTGCCGACCGCGATCCAGGCGTGTCGCGATGCTGGCATCGCCGTCAAGATCGTCACCGGCGACAACCCGGAGACGGCGAAGGAAATCGCCCGTCAGATCGGTCTGTGGGAGCTGGACGACGACGTGACGCCCAACGCCCATATGACCGGGCGCGAATTCGCCCAGCTTGAGGGCGAAGCGCTCCAGAACGCTGTGCGCAGCCTGAAGGTGCTGTCGCGCGCCCGCCCGATGGACAAGACCCGGCTGGTCACCTCGTTGCAAGCCAACGGCGAAGTCGTCGCCGTCACGGGCGACGGAACCAACGACGCACCCGCGCTCAACTACGCCAACGTCGGCTTGGCGATGGGATCGGGCACGGACATCGCCAAGGAAGCCAGCGACATCGTGCTGCTCGACGACTCGTTCCGCAGCATCGTCAACGCCGTGATGTGGGGGCGCTCGCTCTACCAGAACATCCAGCGCTTCATCCTGTTCCAGTTGACGATCAACGTCGCCGCGCTGGGCATCGCGCTGCTCGGACCGTTCATCGGCGTCGAGTTCCCGCTCACGGTCATTCAAATGCTGTGGGTCAACCTGATCATGGACACGTTCGCGTCGCTGGCGCTGGCGACCGAGCCAGCCCGCTGGGATGTGATGAAACGCCCGCCGCGCAAGCCGACCGATTTCATCATCTCGCCGGACATGGCGCGGCGTATTCTCGGCTTCGGCATCACGTTCATCGTCGTGCTGGTCGCCTTCCTCGTGATCATCGGCAGCGACGGGCAGACGACGCCGCACGAGCTATCGCTGTTCTACGCGACCTTCATCCTGCTCCAGTTCTGGAACCTGTTCAATGCCCGCGTGCTCGGTCTGGATCGCTCGGCATTCAAGGGGATAGGCGAGAACCGGCTGTTCGTCGCCATCGTCATCGCCATCCTGATCGGCACGGTGCTGATCATCCAGTTTGGCGGCGACATCTTCCGCACCGTTCCGCTTTCGCTGGGCGAATGGCTGGCGATCCTCGCACTGACATCGCCGGTGGTGCTGACCCGCGAATTCCTGCGCTACAGTCGGAATCTGCGGGCGCGCAACGCCGCCAGCGACGTGGACGAATCAATCGGGGAATAGGTCTCCGTATCTCGGCTCATGAAACGGCAGGGGCAGGCGCAAGCCTGCTCCTGTTTTGTGTCAGTCATACGGTTGTGCAGCCACACATGGTAAAATGGCTTCACTTCGGCTCGACTTTCATCGCGCGAAACTTCACCCCTTGATCCCCTCTCTACGCAGTGGAGAGGGGAAGTTGAGCGAAGCGAAACGGTGTGAGGTCAGATCGGGATGCTGCTTTTCTGAACGTAAGGATGACCCATGACGCTCTCTGAACTGATCCCCAGGCTCGCCGGGCAGCGCGTGATCGTGCTAGGCGACGTGATCCTTGACGAATATCTGATCGGCAAGGCGATGCGCCTGAGCCGCGAAGCGCCCGTCCCGGTGCTGGAATTCGAGGAGCGGCGGCTGATCCCCGGCGGCGCGGCGAACCCCGCCGCCAATATCGTCGCGCTCGGCAGCATCGCAACGCAGATCGGCGTGATCGGCGCGGATCGGGAAGCGGCGGCGCTGCGTGAAGTCCTGCACGGACGCGGCATCGAATCGCACACGCTGGTGGTCGACGGCGGACGCCCGACGACGGTCAAGACGCGGGTGATGGCGCAGATGGGCTTGCGCTTCCCGCAGCAGGTGGCGCGGCTCGACAAGCTGGCGCGCGAGTCGATCACGCCACTGATCGAGCGGACACTGTGCGGGCGGCTGGCGGATCAGATCGCCGGGGCGAACGCGCTGCTGCTCTCGGATTATCACGTTGGACTGCTGACGCCGACCTTCGTCGAATCGGCGCAGGAACTCGCCGCCGAAGCCAGGCTGCTGGTCACGGCGGACGCGCAGGGCGACCTCGACAAATATGCAGGCGTGTCGGTGGTCAAGTGCAACGCCGACGAAGCACGCGACTATCTGCGGCGTGAGCTGGAATCCGACGACGATTACGCAGCGGCAGCCCACGAGCTGCGCCAGACGCTCCAGCTTAGCAAGGGGATGGTGATCACGCGCGGCGCGGACGGCGCGACGGTGGCGACCGCCGACGGCACGGCGACCCACTGCCCCGCCCCGGTCACGACCGACGTGTACGACACGGTCGGCGCGGGCGATACGGCTATCGCCGTGATTACGCTGGCGGTGGCGGCGGGCGCGCCGCTGGTGGACGCGGCAATGCTCGCCAACTTCGCCAGCGGGCTGGTGGTGCGGCGCGTCGGCAATTACGCGCCAACGCCCGACGAACTGGCACAGGCGGTCGAAGCGTGGAAGCTATGAGTAAGCCGACGAGCGAGCTTTCGAGGCATCAGCCAGTAGCGGCTTGACACTCAGCGCCCAGTCACGGATCTGACTCCAGTCGCGGAAATCACCTTCGGGGATGCTGGTGCGCCGCGCCATACGGCGGGTGGCGGGCGGCAGGTCGGCGAAGTCGATCATCCCGGCGAACATGCCAATCGAGACCGGACGCACCTCCGGGAAATCGCGCACAAGCGGGGCGTGGTAGCCGAAAACAGTTCGCCGGTTGTCCGCGGAGTCTTTGCGCAGCGTCAGGCAGAGTGTGAAGTAGGCGACCGGAATTCTGGCAAGGATGGAGCGGTGCGCTTCCAGGAACTGGATGGCTTCGGGGAGCCACTTACCGCTGCGAATGGCGCTGCCCAGGATGACCCCGTCATAGCGATCCAGGCGGGTGATTTCGGAGACGGGGCGGACGTCCGCGAACGCGCCGGACTGCTCCAGAACCATGCCGATGACGTCGGCAACGTCCGCCGTTGAACCGAACCGCGATGCAAAAGCGACTAAGAAGTGCTTGCACATGGTTCGACCTCCCCTCTTGCAAAAAGCAATATTTTTCGGTGTTTTTTGCAGTGTATCGGGAGTATCCACCGCGCCTATAGTGAAAGATTTCACCTTCGCGGGTGATCAAACGCATGTGAGTGGCAAACGGCAGTTGCGAGAAATGCAGTCCGGTGCAGGGGCACGTGTATCCGACGGATACACGTGCCCTCGCCATCGAACGCGGATCGGCTACAGCGAATACAGCTCGCCGAACTTGCCGCGCAGGTACGCCAGCAGCGGCTCGACATTCAGCCCGCCGCCAGTGACGCGCTCGACCAGCTCCGGCGCGGTGTATTTGCTGCCGTACTGGTAGATATTCTCGGTGAGCCAGCGGTGCAGTGTGGCGAACTTGCCCTGCCCGATCTCGGCGGCGATTTCGGTGCGCTCGGAGCGCGGCGGCGTAGAACTGCGCGCTGAGGATGTTGCCCAGCGTGTAGCCCTGGAATACGCTGCCGCCGTACCAATGGACATCCTGCAAAACGCCGTCGCGGTCGTCGGGCGGGGTGATGCCGAGGTCGCTGGCGTAGCGCGCGTTCCAGGCTTCGGGCAGGTCTTTGATCGACAGCGTGCCTTCCAGAAGCTGAAGCTCCAGCTCGAAGCGGATCATCACGTGCAGGTTGTAAGTCACTTCGTCGGCGTCGATGCGGATCAGCGAACGCTCGACCTTGTTGACGGCGCGGTGGAAGGCGTCGAGCGACACGCTCCGAAGCTGCTCTGAAAACACGGCTTGCAGGCGCGGATAGTAGTATTCCCAGAAGGGGCGGCTGCGCCCGACGATATTCTCCCACATGCGCGACTGGCTCTCGTGAACGCCCGCCGACGTGCCGCCGTTGAGCGGCGTGCCTTCGTATGCCGGGTTGATGCCCTGCTCGTAGAGGGCGTGTCCGGCTTCGTGCAGCGTGCTGAACAGGGCGTCGCGTACGTCGTTCTCCTTGACGTGGGTAGTGATGCGCACGTCGCCAATCGAGAACTTGGTCATGAAGGGATGGTGCGTCAAATCCTGCCGCCCGCGCGCGAAGTCGTAGCCGTATGCCTTGATCACGCCCAAGCCGAAATCGAGCTGCGCCTGCTGCGGGTAGCTGCGGTAGATGAACGAGTCGTCGGCGGGCGCTTGCTCGGTGATCGCCTTGACCAGCGGAACCAGTCCGTCGCGCAGTTGGGCGAAAACCTGCCGCACCGACGCGGCTTTCATGCCGTAGTCGGCGAAGTCGATCAGCGGGTCGGCGATGTGGTCGAAGGGCGCGAAGAATTCGGCGAAGCGGCGGCTGTAGTCGAGCGTCTTTTCGAGCAGCGGGCGCACGCGGGCGAAGTCGTTATCCGGGCGGGCGCGCGTCCACACCTGATAGGTCTCCGCCGAATGTTCCGAAATCTCGGCGATGAAAGCGTTCGGCACTTTGACGAGGCGGTCATAATCGCGGCGCGTCACGCGGATCAGCGCGGCGTCGTCCGAGTCGTAAGGCAGCGAGGCGGCGTAGGGTTCGAGCGCGTCGAGCAGCCGCCCGATTTCGGGGTCGGTGAAGCGCTCGTGCGACAGGCGGCTGAGCAGCGCCATCTGCCGCCCGCGCGCGGGCGCGCCGCCTTCCGGCATGTAGGTCGTCTGATCCCAGTTGAGCAGCGCCGCCGCGCCGTTCAAATCGCTCACTTCGAGCAGACGCCGTTTCAATTCCTGAAGTTTGGCTTCCATAAGCGCTCCATTTGGATGAATTCTATCATTCAGCATAATTTAAATACTTTGCCTTGTCCAGTTTTTCCAATACAGTTAAGGCAGTGTTCGTCAGGGTGCAGACCATGTACAATCTCCCCGATCCCCTCCCCTTCTACAAAATCGTCTGGGACGTCGTGCGCCAGATTCCTGAAGGCGTGGTGGCGACTTACGGACAGATCGCCGGGATGATCCCGCCGCCGGAGGGCGTCGATCCTGAGGATTACAGCAGACTCGGTGCGCGCTGGGTGGGCGACGCCATGAACGCCGTTTCCAGCGTCGACGAACCGAATACCCCCTGGCATCGGGTCATCAACAGCAAGGGCAGCATCAGCCTGCCGGAGAACAGCAAAGCCGCCGCCATCCAGCGGGCGCGGCTGCGCGCCGAACACGTCTTGAATGACGCTGATGAACGGGTTGATCTTGAACGATATGGCTGGGAGGGTCCCGGCGCGAAGTGGCTGGACGAACGCGGGCTGAACCCCCCGCGCTCGCTCCGCAAGCCGCCCAGCGACGCGCCGCAGCAGTTGAGCTTATTTTAGGGGTAAAAGTGCGTCGGCAGGCGCGGAGAGCGCCCGCGCCGCTTCCATCGAATCGGCGAAGTAGATGCGGCTCTTGGTCGGATACAGGTCTCGAACAATGCCTGCGAGTCGTTTGGCGAGTGCCAATAACGGGTTGCTGGTTTCCACGACAATAATCGTCCGCCGGATATTCCCCGGCTGCGAGCGAAATACCGAACTCAGGCGCCACAGCGCGAGACCTTCCGGGAACGCAGCCTTCGCCCAGACGACGAGTGTCAGGTCTTTGATCGTCGTCTCGCTCATCTCGTGCGTCTCGCGGACACCCTCCATGAATTCTTCCCACGTCACCGTCTGACTCAATTCGAGTACCAGCAGCCGCTGCTCACGAGAATCCCAGTAAACTTCGAACGCCATGATCTACCATCACAATCGCATATTTGATCCCCCTACCATAGAATAACACTCGTTTCATGCGAATGTCGTGAATATGCAGTCGATTTCATATGTTTTTCAGCGATGCGTGTCGATGTAGGTGAGCGCGTCATCTATCGTCCCGGCGAAGTGAACCATCGTCTCGTAGCCGGAGCGCAGGAACTGAGATTCCTGCATGTGTTCGAGCAGGCGCACGAGCGGGTCGTAGAACTGCTCGACGTTGAGCAGCACCAGCGGCTTGTCCACCAGCTTCAGCGAGCGCGCCGCCATGATCTCGAATACTTCCTCCATCGTGCCGACGCCGCCCGGCAGCGCCAGAAACGCATCGGCGCGCGCTTCCATCATCGCCTTGCGCTCGCGCATGGTGGTGGTGACCAGCAGCTCGTCGGCGTTGTTGTAGGCGACTTCCATCGCCACCAGCGCCTCCGGGATGACGCCGACGACCCGCGCCCCCTGATCCTGCATCGTGCGCGCCAGCGCGCCCATCAAGCCGACGCTTGAGCCACCGTAGACGAGCGTATCCCCACGCCGCGCCAGCGTCGTGCCGAGGTCGGCGGCGATCTGGAAATAGCCCGGCGCGATTCGGTCGCTGGCAGAGCAGTAAACGCAGATATTCACGAAATCCTCCCGGTCGCAGCGCTCGCTTTCGAGGCGCTTTCAGTTGTGATGCACATCGCCATCCTCGTCGAACGCTCGCAGAGCAGCGCGGGCGGCGGCGTCCCAGGTGAATTTCTTCGCCTGATCGTAGCCCCGGCTGCGCAGCGCCGCTCGTAGAGTCTCATCGTCGGAGAGCCGCCCCATCGCCCCGGCAATCGCTTCCACGTCGAGCGGATCGACCAGCAGCGCGGCGTCGCCCGCCAGTTCGGGCAGGCTGGAGGTGCGGCTGCAAATCACCGGCGTGCCGCAGTGCATGGCTTCCAGCGCTGGAAAGCCGAAGCCCTCGTAAAGCGACGGAAAGACCAGCGCCAGCGCCCCGGCATAGAGCGCGCCCTTGTCCACTTCATCGACGTAGCCGGGAAGGATAACGCCGTCTACCCCCGCCGTCCACGCCGGGTCGTAGAGCCAGCCCCGCCCGCCCGCCAGCACCAGCGCCGTCGGATCGTCGGAGTGCGCGGAGCGCCAGCGCGCGAACGCCTGGACGATGCGGGCGATATTCTTGCGCGGCTGAAGCGTGCCGAGAAACAGGAAATAGCGCTCCGGCAGCCCATATTTGCGCCTCACCGCGTCCACGTCGCCGATGGGCGGCGCGTCGACGCCGGGGTAGACGACGCGGATTTTCGAAGCTGGCGTGCCGTAAAAGCGCGTCAGATCGTCCGCCGTCGCCTGGCTGTCCGCCAGCACAACCGACGCCCGTGCCGCGCTGGCGCGGGTGGTCAGGTCGAGGTACAGGCGCTGGAGCGGCGGGTGTGCGTCCGGGAATAAGCGATAGCCGAGGTCGTGGACGGTCACGGCGGCGCGTCCGGGGAACAGCGCCGGGAGCGCGTGCGCCGGAACCCAGGTCAGGTCGGGGCGGGTGCGCCAGAGTTCGGCGGCGAAGCGCAGGTGCGTCCACAGGCGCGGAAACGGCAGCACGCGGTAATGCACCTGTGGCGTTACCAGGATGTGATCCACTGGCGGCGCATCTCGGAAATAAAGCGTAATATCGTCCGCCGTGTTGAGCCGTATCAGCGCGCGGATCATTTCGAGGGCGTAGCGCTCAGTCCCGGTGACGCGCGCGACGGTGGTGCGGCTGGCGTCGATGGCGAGGCGCATTGTTCAGGACTGAGGGCTAAGGACTGAGGGCTGAGCCGGGGTACTCGCTGGCAAATGACTTGTCATATCGCTCATTTTGCGCGGAAACACGGTTAACGGCGCGAGCGGCGAAACAGCACCGGCAGCAGGAAGAACACCAGCGCGACGCCCAGCACAATCGGGGCGAAGGCGTAGCCAGCGCCAGTATGTCGTCGGGCAGAAAGCCGAGCGTGATGATCAGTCCACTGACCCCCGCCAGAACCAGCAGCGCGCCGGGCGTGACCAGCCGGGGTTGACCGGACGGGCGAGAAAACCCGCCAGCACCATCGCCAAGCCGACGGCGACCGCCAGCAGCGGGTAGCCGCGCCCCAGATCGATACCGCCGGGCTGAACCGAGAACACCACGACCCCGGTGACCAGCAGAATCAGCAGCGAAGAACACCACCCCACGCGACCAGCGCCCCGTGCCCACTGCGCCAGCAGCGTCAGGACGATCCCGCCAATGACGACCCCGGCGACCAGCATGGCGTCGGGGGGAGCGCCGCCAGTCGTCGTCAGCGTCAGCCACGCGCCAAAGCCGATTAGCAGCAGCGCGGGCACGACCGAGCCAAGCTGACCGCGCCGCAGCGTCGTGAGCGGCGGCATGGGCATCTCCGGCTCGAAGGTGGCGGCGGACTGGCGCGAGTCGGCGCGCGCCTGGGCTTCGGCTTCGCGCTCCGGCATCAGCTCGCTGAGCGAAGCCACAGCCGCCAGCGCAGCGTCGACATCGCCGGTCATCCAGTCGTCGGTCGCAGCGGACTGCTCGTCAGGTGACAGTTCCACAGCCGCCTCGACAATGGCACCGTCGGCTGGAGCATCCGCCGGAATCGGCTCGTTTTCGGATTCGGGAATCGGGTCGTTTTCAGTCATGCCCTGTATTGTGGCGGCTTTTCCGCCGCCGCGCAAGCCCTTGTCAGGGGTAGGCTCAGCAAGTATAATGCCGAGGCATGGCGACGTGGCCAAGTGGCAAGGCAAGGCTCTGCAAAAGCCTGACCACCGGTTCGAATCCGGTCGTCGCCTCTGAGGGTGTCCATTCGTGACGCCCCTTTTTCTTGGCGATGGGTGGTGAGCAATGCATGCCGAGCCAGAGCGAAAAAGCAGCGCAAATGTGGCTCATGATGCAGAGCGGATGGTGGTGCGCCCGCAGCCGATCCCCCCGCTGCCCAACTACACGCTCTCGACGGTATGCCCGTCGTGCGGGGCGCCGACCTTCCGGCACACCTGCAAAGTGCGCTGCTCCCGCTGCGGCTTTATATGGGATTGCAGCGAGCTGTAGCGTTTCCGCAATATAGGCAACAAAAAGGGCGCACAGCCGTGCGCCCTTACAACCCTTGCATGTTGGCGAATTGTCTAGCGGATGTTGAACGCGCCGACGCCCCCGTCGAAGCGGATGACGATCTTGCGCTCGGCGGATTCGTAGTTCGCCGTCTGCCACACGCCGCCCTTATCCCAGAAGTCGCCGCCGCTGGCGCTCACGCGCTGGAGCCGACCGCCTGCGTTGATCGAGCCGATGCCGGTGCGCGCTTCGAGCCGCACCGCCATGTCCGCCGGGATCGTGACGTTGCATTGACCGACGCCGCCGCTGATGCGGGCGTTGAGCGCCGCGCCGTCCTTGATGTCCAGGTTGACTTCGCCCGCGCCCGACGACACCATCAGGTCGACCTCTGCGCCCGACGGCACGCTGATGCTCGACCGCCCGACACCACCCGAATAGCGCGCGTTGTACTTGCCGCTCGGCAGGTGCAGGATGAATTCGCCCGCGCCCGCGCCGACGTTCAGCCCGGACAACTGGAGTTTGCTCAGGTCGAGCGTCGAACGCCCTGCCCCGCCGTGCATTTCGAGGTTGAGCGGGATATTCGGCGTCAGACCGATGTCCCAGCGCAGCCGCTGACCGCTGCCGAACCAGCCGACCGCGCTGCGGAACCACTCCGCCGCGCCCGCCGCCTGGCTCAGGTGGACGACCTTTTCCTGCTCGCCAGTCGCCTTCAGCTCGATCTCGCCGACGTAGGTCAGGTCAGCTTCGATCAGATTTTCGGGCGTGCTGAGCGCCTGGACAGTCGTCTCGCCGACCGAGAAGTCGATGCGGACGCGCGCCGACGTTGCAGCGCCGACCGGTTCGCTGAACTGTCCGTGCTTGATTTCCTCGTCGCTCTTGTCGCCCAGCGATTTGAAGAAATCGCCAATCTGCTCGCCCAGCTTCTCGAATGAGAAGGACCATTCCACCGTGTAGTTCTTTTCCTTTTCCTGATTCTCGTCCACGACCATTCTCCTTGTGATTAGGACGTTGCATTACGATATACGTAAACCGGGTGCGATTTGTTCACCGGACGACGAGTTCGCCGACGCCGCCGTTGAAGTCGATGGTGATGCGCGGGCTGTCGCCAGCCGAAGCGTAGTTCGCCGTCTCCCATTCACCGTCGCGGCTCGCATTGCGATCATCGCCGCTGAGACGGTTGAAATCCGCCGGGACGTTCACGTTGCCCAGACCACCCTGCGCCCGCAGGTGCACCGACGCATCGTCCGGCACATCGAGCGTGATATTACCGACGCCGCCGCTGACGTTGAACGTGACCGCCGCGCCATCCGTCAGGTTGACCAGCGTATTGCCGACGCCGCCGTTCAGCCGCACGTCGTAGGTGCCAGCGCCCGGCAGGTTGATGGTCGTATTGCCCACGCCGTTGTTGTAGTCAAGGCGGGTAAGCTGCATCGCGCTCAGGTCGAGGCTGCTCTCGCCGACGCCGCCATTCAGGTGCAGGTCGAGCGGGATGCCGGTCGTGAGACCAATCGTCCAGCGCAGTTGATCGTCGTCGCTGCTGTTGAACAGCGAGAAGCCGAGAAAGTCGAAGGTCTGGACGGTGTTATCGCGGTTGGAGAGCGTGACAAACTTTTGCGATGTGCCGTCGACACGGAAGTCGACCTCACCCACGTAGCGCAGGTCGGCGGTGATCAGCTCGTTCGAGTCGACGAGCGGCTGAATGGTCGTGCGACCGACGGACAGATTGAGATTGACCTGTGCGGATGTCGCGTCGCCGAGCGGCTCGCTGTACTGCTGCTCGTGAACCTCGGCGCTGGGCGCGAGACCGAGCGCGGGACCGGCGATCATCAGGACAAGCAGCAGGACGACCGTCCCCAAGCCGATCAGCAGCGAAATCGAGCGCGAGCCGCGCCCGAACAGCAATTCGAGACCGAAGGCGATCAGGACGACGGGCCAGAGCCGGAACAGAACTGCGAGATTGGCGCTGCTGAACACGTGCGCTTCCGCCAGCAGCCAGATGACGCCGAATGCGATCAGAATGAACGCCCAGACCGACGGACCATGTGATTCACGTCGTATTGTGGTCATAGTACCCCCCGTGCTGAACTCGTACATACTACAAGCCCAATACGCAGGCGTGGGGCGAAGGTTACGAAAGTGATTGTGATGGAGGTGTTTGCCGGGCGAGCGTCACGCTTACTGAAGCGTCGGCGTGCGCAGCGGCGTGGAGCAGCCCGGTGGTCCTTCCGGCGGGTACGTCCAGCGCTGCTGAATCTGGGCGTCGGCGTTCATGGCGCGGAACTCGTTGTAGGTGGCGATCAGGCTGTCGCAGTCGCCGCGAATTTCCGCCGCCTGCCCCTGAATGTACCAGCACTCGAAGCGCCGCTCGGAGATCGGCACGTTCTGAAGCACCTGAAGCGTCGAGCAGCGGTGCAGGTCGCTCTGCGCCTCGTCGAAATTGCCCTGCAGGAAATGCTCCATGCCCAGCCGATACCAGCCTTCCGACCAGCTCGGCGCGCGCTGCGTGACTTCCTGACAGTACTGAACCGCCTGATCGCGCTCGCGCATCAGGCTGGAAAGCTCGCACAGGCGCAGCCGCGCCTTGACGTTGTTCTCGTCGTGGGTCAGGACTTCAAAATAGGCGACGGTCGCCGCGTCGGAATCGCCGACCAGCAGCGCATACTGGGCGCGCTCGAAGTAAAGCGTCACCAGATTGCCGTTGAGCGCAATCGCCCGCTCGACGGTGCGGGCAGCATCGTCGTAGCTGCCGGTATCGCTGTAGGTGATCGCCAGCGCGCGCAGGGCGTCGATGGCGTTGTCGGCGGCGGTCGCCGACTGGACGGCGCGCTGGCTTTCGCGCAGCGCCGCTTCGAGCGCGCCAGCACCGCCATATGCCAGCGCCAGCGCCGTCCGCGCCAATGTGTAGTTGGGTTGATTTTCCAGCGCCCGCTGCGCCGCGTCCGCCGCGTCGTCGACGCGCCCGGCGGCTTGCAGGGCGAAGGCGTGAATCGCCAGCAGATCGGGGTTGGTCGGCTGGCGGCGGATCGCTTCGGTGGTGGCGTCAAGCGCGGTGGTCTGGTCGGATGTGCGGTTGTAGTCAGAATAGCTGCGATAGACGAGCGAGCGCACCAGCAGGCGCAGCGCGGTGATGTCGTCGGGCTGGTCGACCAGAATCTGGCGGGTCAGCGTGATCGCGCCGGAGAGATCGCCCCGGTCGAAGGCGTTCTGCGCCGACGCCATGAGACCGGCGTTTGAATTGTTCGTCGGAGTGATGAGTCGATTGATCCACAGCCACGAAACCGCGCCGACGCCGCCGAGCAGCACCACCGAGAACAGGATCGAGAAGCAGCCGCCGGAACGCCGTCGCCGCTTGCGGAAGGAAAGGCGCGATCTGGAACGCTCAATTCGCATTCTGAAGCCCGAAGCAAAGGTAGGATATAGGTTATGATTAAGTTTATCTCAGGTATCTGGAATGCGCTGTAACAATTCGAAAATGTAACAGTAAGGGCGCGCCTACCATCACGGACACGCCCCTACCAAACGCATACGAGGGATCAGAACGGCATGATGCCGGTGGGATCGACTGGCACGTCGTTGTAGCGAACTTCGAAGTGCAGGTGCGGTCCGGTTGAATCGCCGGACGAGCCGACCGCGCCGATCACCTGCCCGGCGTTGACGTAACTGCCGCAGCGGGCATAAACATCGCTCATGTGACCGTAAATCGTCGTGTAGGGACCGTGCGCCAGCACGACCGACC
>JAXLWE010000067.1:0-25900 GCA_046328655.1 Anaerolineae bacterium
TCGTTGCTGTGGCAGTCGTCGCAAGCCGTGCGCATGAGCTGTTCCGTCTGCGCCGAATCCCACTGAATCTGGCGCTCGACCGGGGGATTGGTGCGGGCGAACGCCGGGACGAGATTTCCCCAGGGGATAAACTGAAACACGACGAACAACACGACCAGCACGCCGACGACGATCAGAATGGTTTGACGCCTTTGTAACATGATCACCTCAGGTGGTTAAACATTGTATGCCTGAAGCGATCTTATCGCTTTAACCACGATTACGGATCATCATTTCAGCGTGTTAAATGTCACGAGGGAAGGTGCGTCAGCCTGTCACCCGCCACGTCTCGCTGATCTCGTCGTAGCGCACGGTGATGGTCTCCTCGATCAGCTCGCCGCTGGCGCTGTTGAAGTCCGAATAGCTGACCTCGCTGATCCACGCGCCCTTGACCGTCCAGCGGCGGATTTCCTCGCCATCGTCGACCGCCAGGATTTCAAGCGTGCGCGTCGGGCGCACGATGTCGTCAGCGGCGTCGATGCTCTCGCGCAGCCAGCGGTTGAACGGCAGGGTCGGGTCGCGCTGGACGATCTTGGCGAGCTTGAACGGCTCGCGCACGAGCTTGGTCAGCGACGGCTTGACTTCCAGCTTGAACGGCAGCAGCCCGGTGATCCGGGAAATGCCCTGTACGCGCTCGCCGTCGAGCAGTACTTCGAACTCGTTGGCGCTCAGGCTGTCGATATGGACGGCTATCGCTCTGGTTTCGTCTGCCATTGCTCGCTCACTCCTCTGGTAACGTCATCAAGCGCTCATGAGTATACCCCAGCCCGCGCGGTTCGGCGTGAGTCACGGCGGCGTCGCCAGATTAGCAATCCTGAAGAGATTAATGAGTTGCGCTTCCGAGAGGCTTTCGCCCCCAAATGGCAATCTCAAACTGGCAGTATAATGGGGGCTTGGTATTGTTTCCGCTCACTAAAAAGTCGGTCGCATGGCACGTTTACGCTGGTTGATATTCGTTCTGGTGCTCGCCGTCGTCGGCTGCCGCCCGCAGCGACAGGCGAGCGTACAAATTCCCACGCGGGCGGTTCTCCCTTCCGCCTATCAGCTTGAAGATGCCGAGCGCGTCGCCCGCGATTTCCTGACCAACTGGGAAAATGGCGACCTCGACGCCATGTACCAGCAGTTGAGCTTCGCCAGCCAGGAAGCGAACCCGTTCTCGACCTTCACGCAGGTTTACGACACGGCGGGCGAGGCGATGACGCTCCAGAACGTGACCGTTCAGGCGAATACCATCGTGCGCCAGCGCGACGAAGTGGCGGTTTTTAACTACGACGTGACGTTTCACACCCGGCTGATCGGCGATTTCACCGATTCGGATCGCAACCTGACGCTGACGGTCGACGACCGGGCGCAGGCGTGGCGCGTCGCGTGGACACCGGACGACCTGTTCGCGGGCATGGCGAGCGGCGCGAGCCTGCGGGTCACGTCGACCATCCCCAACCGCGCCAACATCTACGACCGCAACGGGCAGGTGCTCGCCGACCAGAACGGGCGGATCGTGCGGCTGGAGCTGGTGGCGGAGCGCATCCCGAATTACGCCGACTGCCTGAGCGTGCTTTCGGAGGCGCTGGACGAGCCGGTCGAGGATGTTCAGGCGAGCCTCGAAGCGCACCCGTCCAACTGGCTGATCGACGTGGGCGAGATCGCGCCTGCCACTTACGAGACGACTCACGAAGCGCTGGTGAGCGACTGCGGCGTGACCTTCAAGGAACAGTTCACGCGGCGCTACGTCACCGGGCAGGTGGCGGCGCACCTGATCGGCTACGTCGGCTATCCCGACGAAAGCGATCTGGCGGACATCGAAGCGGCGGGCTTCAATCAGGCGTCGATCATCGGGCGCAGCGGCATCGAGCTGATGTGGGACGACACGCTGCGTGGCAAGCCCGGCGAAACCCTCCAACTGGTCGACGCGGGCGGCAACCTGATCCGCGAGCTGACGCGCGCCGCCGCCCAGCCGGGCAAGAGCCTGTGGCTGACGCTCGACATCGACTTCCAGCGCAAGGTGCAGCAGATCGTCGCCGACCACTACACCCAGGCGAAAGACTCGTGGGGACCGACCTCGCCGGGCGCGTCGGTGGTGGTGATGAACCCGAACACCGGCGAAATCTACGCAATGGTCAGCTATCCGTTCATTGACGACAATGCCTATCTGCCGTTCCCCAGCATGGGTAGGCAGGCGGCGCAGTCGCTGATCACCCAGTACCAGAGCGACCCGCGCCATCCCGAAGTCAACCGCCCGACGCAGGGCGTGTACGCGCTCGGCTCGGCGATGAAGCCGCTGAGCGCCGCCGCCGTCGCCGACAGCGGCGTGTATGCGCTCAACCAATCCTACGTCTGCACCGGGGTGTGGAACCGTGACATCACCCGCTATGACTGGTATCCGCAGGGGCACGGTCGGGTGACGCTGGCGAGCGCGCTCACCCAGAGCTGCAACCCGTACTTCTACGAAGTGGGCTACCAGCTCTACGAAGCTGACCCCTGGCTGCTGCCGAACTACATGCGGCGCGTCGGCTATGGCGAGCCGACCGGGATGACCGATCTGCCGGAGCAAACCGGGCTGATCGGCGACCCCGACTGGTATCGCGCGACCTACGGCGACGACTGGCGCTTCTCCGAAGAAGTCAACATGGCAATCGGGCAGGGCTACGTTCAGGTGACGCCGCTGCAGGTGGCGCGCTGGTACTCGGCGATTGCCAACGGCGGCAGCCTGCCGACGCCGTACCTCGTCTCGCAGTACGGGCTGGTCGGCGACCCGCCGACCCCGGCGCACGAGCCGGAAATGACGCCGACCGACATCAAGCCGGAAGTCATCCAGACCATTCAGGAAGGGCTGTGCGCCGTGACGACCTCGCGCGTGGGCACGGCGGAGTTCGTCTTCCGCAATTCCCAGTTGCAGACCATCGGCGTGTGCGGCAAGACCGGCACGGCGCAGACGGGCGACGCCAACACCAATTCGCACGCCTGGTTCGCGTCGTGGGCGCCGCGCGAAAACCCGCAGGTGGTGGTCGTGGCGATGGTCGAGACGGCGGGCGAAGGCTCCGAAGTCGCCGCGCCGATTGCCCGCGAAGTGCTGGAGACATATTTCGGCTATACATCGTGAGTGGAATCTAGCTCACACTGCTTATGAAACCGATCCTCATTCTGATGAGTCTGCTGTTCGTCTTTGCTTCCGCCGCCGCGCAGGAGCAGCCGCTTGACCCAGACGCTGTGCCCGACCGGGGCATCGCGGTGGGGGGCGTGGGCTTTCGCCCCGATCCGTTCCGCGCCGAGGCGATCACCGGCGGCGGCGACATCGACGCGCGCACGCGCAACCTCGGCGACGACTGCACCGGCATGATCACCGTGCAGCCCGATTTCCGCTTCACGGCGCAGACGCCGTTCGACGCGCTGCGCTTCATCTTCATCTCCGACGCGGTCACGGCGGACGCCTCGCTGGTGATCCGCGACGCGCGCGGCGATTACCGCTGCAACGACGATTCCTACGGCGTGCGCAACCCGACGGTCGACATTTCGCCTGCTCCGGCGGGCGACTACAACATCTGGGTGGGCGCGCGCACCGAGCGCGTGTTTGGCGACCTGTACGTGACGACGCGCGGTGACATCACGCCCAGCTCGCTGGGACTAAACATTCCGGTGCTGACGCCGACGCTGCCGCCCGCGCCGACCGCGACGCCGATCCCGCCGACGGCGCTCAACCCGACGCTGTCGCCATCGTCCGGCGTGGATGACCTGACGGCGGGCTTCCTGCCCGACCCGTACTATCGGGTCGTGTTCGGCGGGGGCGCGCTCGACGCGGCGGCATCAGCCTCCGGCGACGAGTGCGTCGGCTATGCGGCGGGCGCGCCGGTCTTGCGGTTGGACTGGTCGGGGGTATCGACGCGGCTACGCTTCCTCTTCGCGCCGTTCGACGACGCGCTCGACGGCGCGCTGATCGTGCTCGATCCTGACGGCGCGTGGCACTGCAACCGCGACTTTGCGGGCGGCGGCTATACGCGCCCGCAGGTCGAGTTCGTGAATCCGGTCGAAGGCGCGTATACGGTGTGGGTGAGCGACGAACTCGCGCCGAACGAGTCGCTGCCCGGCGTGCTGTACGTCACCGAGAAGCAGTACTCGCCGGAGACCGTGCCGTCGGTAGGGACTGCGCCGACCGATCCCATCGGCGGCTTGACGCCCGGCGTCTCCGCCTTCTCGTTCGATGCTGCCGCGCCCGACCCGTATGCCATCCCCGGCTCGCTGGGCGGCGGCGATGTCGACGTGGGGGCACAGAACGAACACTGCCCCGGCATGTACACGACCTTTCCGTCGTTTGGTTTCACCCTGCCGGAGCCGACGGCGTTCCTGCGCATCTTCTTCACGTCGGACGACCCGGCGGCGGACGCCGCGCTGATCGTGCAGATGCCGGACGGCACGTGGTACTGCAACGACGATTCGTTCAATACCAAGCAGCCGACGGTGGACGTGATCGGCAATCCGTCGGTAGGCGGTGTGAGTATCTGGGTGGGGAGCTTCAACCCCGGCGAGTCAATCCCCGGCACGCTGTACCTGACGCGCGGCAGCGCCAGCCCGCTCGATTCGACGCGACGCCCACCGGGTACGGCAGGAAGCTAGGCTAACTCGGCAGCAGGTTGTCTTGTCCGCCGATGCGTTTGCCCTGCTCGTCGTAGATGTCGACGGGCAGCGCGCGGTAATTGAACGGCTGGACGCGCGCAGGCGCGTAAGCGACGCAGCGCTGCCGTAACTCGACGAGGCTCTGGGCGGCGGTATGTGCCGCAATCGTCGGCAGCCAGAGGATGACGAACAGCAGGGCGGTCTGCTCGTGCGGCGACTGGACGGCAGCCAGCCCGGACACGATCAGCAGCACGCCGTACAGCGCCAGATGCAGCGCGTACAGCAGCCGCAGCCGGTAAGTCCGCTCGATCTGTTTGACAAGCATATCCTGTAACAATTGAAACCCTCTCTAGCGGCGGTCTCGCTTGGCTTTTTCTTCGGCGTCCATATCCTCGATCATGCTGTCGGTGAATTCACCGTCTTCGGTCAGGCGTACCTCGCGCGAATAATCCGAGGGTTCTTCGCGCTTGGGCTTCTCGCCCGAATACAGCCGGTCGCGCTCGCGCTCGACGGCGCGGCTGATGGCGCGCTCGCGCGAGATCGAGGTCATCGCCTCGAAGCCGTGACTCACCAGCCCGATGCCCCAGCCGAGCAGGACGATCAGGGGCCAGGGGAAGCTGTGCGCGAAGTCGAGGAACGTCCCGGCGCTGCTGAAGTAGATCAGCCAGAGCATGATGTTGATCGGGATGAAAACCGCCAGATGCTGGACGAACTCGCGGCGCTTGCTGATGGCAGAGCTGACGCGATCCCGAATCCGGCGCAGTTCCTTGCGGTTGGCGCGCCGCCAGTCGGGACCAAATTCACGATAAAACTCATCCTGAATGGCGTTCAGACGGGACGCCGCGCGCCGACCTGTGGCATAGTATGTCTCAACGGCGTGCGCCGCCAGCCCCGAACCCCACGCGAGCAGGACAATCGGCACAATCGGAAAACTCAGCAGACCGCCCAGGTCGCCACCGAGAATTCCCTGCACAAAGCCTGAGCCGAACAGCACCCACAGCAGGGCGTTGACCATCACGTAAACAACCACGTGACCGAAGAATTCGCGGCGCTTGGTGAACTGCATCTCGACCCGCTTGCGGATGGCATCCTCGTCGTCCAGCGGCATCAGGTCAGGGTCGTTGGTTTTGTCGAACGAGCCGCTGATGCCTTCGACGGCGTTACGCACGGCGTTGCCGACGCTTTCGATGGCGCGGCTGGCGTCGGTGAAATCGAACGAGGCTTCGATGACGCGCTTCGCCTCGCGGCGGGCTTCCTTCTCGACCTGCCGCCGGGCTTTGCGCATGTCGCGGCGTGTCGGCGGGATGGACGGGATGGCGGGCGGCTTGGGAAAACCACCGATCCACGCCTGGGGGCTATCGTCGTCCTCGTCCGGCTCGTCCATCACCGGGCGGTGCGGCGGTTTTGACGCAGTTTCGGCGCGCACCGGCGCGGGGATGTCGACCTCCGGCTCGGCGGTCAGCGGGAGCGTCATTTCGTCGGGGAGCGGCTGGTTGCGCAGCTTCGCCAGCGATTCGGCGGCGACGATACTCCGGTCGGGATCGAGCGTCGTCGTGCCGGACTCTTGCAGCGCGCGGCGGAAGGCGTCGATCATGTCGGTGGCGGTCGCGTAGCGCTCGGCGGGCGCTTTCGCCAGCGCCTTTGCAGCACGGCATCGACGGCGGGCTTGATCTCCGGGTTGATGCTGCTTGGCTTGGGCAGCGGGCGGTAAATCTGGTCGTGGATGACGGCGAACGGCGTATCGGCGCTGAAGGGCACGCGCCCGACGACCAGCTCGAACAGCACGACGCCGAGCGAATACAGGTCGGTGCGCGAGTCGAGATCGCGGTTGCCCATCGCCTGCTCCGGCGAGATGTAATGCGGCGTGCCCAGCAGCACGTCGTGGCTGAGCGTGCTGTCGCCAAGCTGCGCCATGCGCGCCAAGCCGAAGTCGGTCACGTAGGCGACGCCGGTCGAGTCGATGATGATGTTGGACGGCTTGATGTCACGGTGCAGCACGCCCTGACGATGCGCATAGTCAAGGGCGTCGGCGACCGGTGTCATGATGCGAATGATGTCGTCGAGCGTCAGCGGCGCGGATTCCAGCTCGGCTTTGAGCGTGCGCCCCTCGATGTATTTCATCACCAGGTACGGACGCCCGTTGTACTCGTCGAAGTCGAACACCTGGACGATGTGGGGATGCTCCAGGCGCGCGACAATCTGCGCCTCGCGCTCGAAGCGCGCGAGGAAGTTCTTATCTTCCTGAAATGCCTCGTGCAGCATTTTGATCGCCACGTAGCGATCCAGGCGCGGATGGTAGGCTTTGTAGACCGTCGCCATCCCGCCCGACCCCATCTGCTCGATGACCCGGTACTGACCGAGCGTCTGTCCTTCGAGCGACGCCATGAGCAAGGCTCCCGTACTGACTCTGCTCATGATTATACCGAATCCTGCCCACGTTTGTCTGCGCTCAGGTATTCATACTCGTCGTCAATCAGCTCGCCGTCCTCGTCCAGCTCAAGGCGCTTGGGCTTTTCGTAGACCGCTTCGCGCAGCCGGGCGACTTCGCGCTCGATTTCGCCGCTGCGGTTCTGCATCGCGCCGACGACCATGCCGTGAATGCCGAGATCCCATCCAGACGATGGCGATAAAGACGCCGATACCATGCGGGATGGTGTTGTACAGCGCCACAAACGCGGCGAGTAGATGAAGAACGCCAGCACGTCCGCCCCAGAAAGAACAGGCGGCGGTTGCGGCGGTCGATGCGCTGGCGTGCCAGCTCGTAGAGTTGATCGTCAGGCATGCTTCTCCCGTCTCAGACTGCGCTCGGCGATGTTTCGGGCAGGTCGACCAGTTCGCCGTCGTCCGCCAGCATCGCCGAGCGTGGCGCGACCGTCTCGTCACGCTGCCTTGCGTTTTCGTGGTGATATTCGTGTGTGACCGCGCCCCGCCTGACCAGAAGATCGCGGGTTTCGACGTACAGCATATAGAGCAGGTGCGCGATAAACAGCACGCTCCAGCCCAGCAATATGTTGTTGCCCGAATCGCCCCGTAAGATCGCCAGTCCGTAGGTGTGCTCCAGCTGAACGCGACCGTACATGGTCACGAGCCACAATCCACCGTCAAGCAGGAGGAATGCCCAACGCCGGAAGCGGGCAGCGACCTGTCTGCGGATTTCAGCTTCGCTTCGCATAAGCATCTTCGTCCTGCCAATCGGCGAAATCGAACAGTTCACCGTCGTCGGTCAGCCCAGAGGGGGCTTCGTCGCGCTTGCGCTTCTCGTAGTCCGCGCGCAGCAGGTAAAACTCGCGCTCGCGCTCGATTGCCTTCTGGACGAGCGACTCGCGCGTC
Organism: Anaerolineae bacterium; assembly: GCA_046328655.1. Classification (GTDB taxonomy): domain Bacteria; phylum Chloroflexota; class Anaerolineae; order Aggregatilineales; family Phototrophicaceae; genus Flexifilum. The sequence goes on from JAXLWE010000067.1 coordinate 7,978, forward strand.
TCGGTATACAAACTGTAGAGGAAGTGCAGCCCGACAACCGCTGCCCAGATCACCATGAACGCGATCACCGGAGCGACCAGGTCGGGCGAAAAGTTCGCGCGCTCGGAGTAAAAGTACAGTCCCATCGCAACCGCCGCCCATAGTCCGCCGTTGAATGACAGCGCTGCCCAGCGGCGGAAGCGCACGTTGATCTGCTTACGAATTTCGGCTTCGCTGCGCATACTCGTCCTCTTCATTCCAGACAGGGAAGCCGGTCAGTTCGCCATCGTCGGACATCAGCAGGGAGGATTCGTCGTGCTTGTGCTTCTCGTAAGCGTCGTCTTGAGCATAACGCTGCCGCTCGCGCTGGATAGCGCGCTGGACGAGCCATTCGCGCAGCTCGACGTAGACGGTGCGCAGGAAGTGCAGCCCGACGGCGATCACCCAGCCGACCATGACCACGACGATCACGTCCGACTGGCTGCCGATAAAGCTGTAATTCTGGCTGTAGCCGTAAATGAGCTTCGCCGCGCCCACCCACAGGATGCCGTTGAGCGCCAGCAGCCCCCAGCGACGGACACGGGCTTCGACCTGCTTACGGATTTCAGCTTCGCTGCGCATCATCATCTTCGCCTGCTACTCGTTCCATCCACTCGGCGAGCGTCATACGCCTCTCTTGATCGTCGGGAGAGACACGCCACGCCGCCGCGCTGTTCAGAAAGAGAATCGAAAACAGGAATGTTCCCAGAACTGCCAGCACCAGCATGACCACCGGATGTGACGACATCATCGGTTCTCCTGTCATACTTGCGTTACCGTATAGTACGGCGCAGAGGGCGGAATGGTTGCAAATAAAAAGAGGGCGCTGCCGCCCTCTTTTGCGTTGTCACAGGCTAGACGTAATCGGTATAGTCGTCGTCAGGCTTCTCGTCGATGACTTCGAGCAGCGTGCCGTCGTCGCTCTCGACGTAGCGCCCGGAGCGCTTGGGCTTCTCGAAGTCGTTCTTCGGCTTCTCGTAACCGCCGTCGCCGTATTCATGGGCGCGCCGCGTTGCCGGGAGGATGACGAACAGGAGCAGGAAGATCGGGATGAATGGCATGAAGCTGCGCGTGGCTGACACCGCGATCAGGAAAATGATCAACCCGATTACCCAGTAGCTGTTATTCGGGCGCGCTTTGCGCGTCGAACAATGACCCCACCACATCGTGACCTATCCTTCGTCTCTACACATATACTTCTTTTACGTGACGACCAGGATGAAAGTCGCAGAAAGCCGGGCGGGATTTACGAATTTCACAATCAGCGAAGGCGGATTCAGTTATTGGTGCTCGGTCATTCGTCAAAATCACAAACGAAGAACCAGTCACCAATAACTGAGGATTAGTGTCCGCCGCGATTGTTGTTGTTGCCGCCGACGCCGGGCAGGCTGTTGAGGAATTCCTCGTTAGTTTCGTACTGGCGGAACTGGTTGAGCAGTTGCTCGGTCGCGCCGACGGGTCCCAGATCGGGGTCTTCCGACAGGTGACTCCACATGCGGCGCAGGGTGTAGACGCGCTGGAGCACGTCCGGTCCGAGCAGCAGTTCTTCGCGGCGGGTCGAGGACTGTTCGATGTCGTAAGCCGGGAAGATGCGGCGCTCCTGAAGCTTGCGGCTCAGGTGAAGCTCCATGTTGCCCGTGCCCTTGAATTCCTCGTAGATGCCGTCGTCCATCTTGCTGCCGGTGTTGACGAGGCAGGTGGCGATGATCGTCAGGCTGCCGCCTTCTTCGATGTTGCGCGCCGCGCCGTACAGACGCTTCGGCGGGTGAATGGCGGACGGGTCGAGACCGCCGGTGAGCGTGCCGACCGCTCGGTGGGACGACCAGGTTGTAGGCGCGCGTGGCGGGTGATGCTGTCGAGCAGCAGGACGACGTGACGCTTGATCTCGACCAGCCGCTTGGCGCGGTTGAGCGCCATTTCGGCGACGCGGACGTGATGCTGCACCGGAGTCGTCAAACGTCGAGGCGATCACTTCGGCGTCGACCGAGCGATCCATGTCGGTGACTTCTTCCGGGCGCTCGCCGATCAGCGCGATCATCAGGCGCGTCCGGGTAATTCTTGCTGATGGCGTTGGCGATGTCCTTGAGGACGGTCGTCTTACCGGCTTTGGCAGGCGAGACGATCAAGCCGCGCTGCCCGCGCCCTATCGGGGCGATCAGGTTGAGCAGTCGGGTGGAAATCACGCGGGTTGGTCTCAAGATCGAAGCGTTCGAGCGGGAAAATCAGGGTCAGGTGGCTTTCGAAGTTCGAGGCGGTTCTTGGCGTGGTTTCGGGGTTCAACCCGTTGACCGATTCGACGCGCAGCAGACCGTAGTATTTCTCCGAGTCCTTGGGGGCGCGCACCTGCCCGACGACCATGTCGCCGGTGCGAAGGTTGAAGCGCTTGATCTGCGTCTGGCTGACGTAGATGTCCTCCGGACCGGGCAGATACTTTTCGGCGCGCAGGAAGCCGATGCCGTCGTCGACAATTTCGAGGACGCCGCCGCGCAGCTTGTAGCCCTGCTTTTCGGCGTGGTCGCGCAGCAGCGCGAGCATCAAATCCTGTTTCTTCAGGCGGCTGTAGCCGCTGACACTAGCATCACGCGCCAATTGGCGCAGTTCTTCCAAAGTTTTGGGTTCGAGATAGGCAATATCCACAATGTTCTCCTATGGGCGTGGTCTATCTGGACGAGCGGGGTTCCGCGTCATGTGCTCATCCGGGTGATGTGTTCGTTGGTTGGATTGCTTTACTGTCTTCATACTTCCGGGTGCGGACACGATGAACAGACGGGTTAGAGGTGGTTGCTCCTGAATGACAGTTGAGCCGTTTTACAACACAAAGGTGTTTTTTGTCATCACCGCAAGCGGCGGATCAACGGTGTTCAGTTCAAATTCAGGTGTTGGTTTTTTGAAAGGAAGGCGCGGTCGTGCAATTACCAGATAATCCTATCATAGTTTTTCCGCGTGGTCAAATCCTTCCGGGAGAAACACCTTAATGCTTCCGCGATCCGCGAACAGCGCGGCGGCTGGCTGGCGGCGGGCGCGGTCGGCGACGGCGAGGTCGCCCACCGAAGCGGCGGCGTTGAGCAGCAGCGCGATCAGCGTGGTCTGCCCCAGCGAGACCGGCAGGAACAGCAGCACAAGTCCGCCGCCCAGCGTCATCGCCAGCAGCGGCGTCAGCACCATGATCAGGTAGTCGCGGCGCGTCAGGAAGCCGTCGGTGGTGGCGAAGAAATAGCCGCTGGCGAAGCGCAACCGCGCTCGATAGCCGAGTGCGACCAGCGCCAGCCCGTGCAGCCCCTCGTGCAGCACAATCGATCCAGCGACAACCAGCGCGCCGAACAGCCAGTTGGCAAGCGAACTCCACGCCGGATCGCCGAACAGCGCCAGCGGCGCGCCAAGCGCAGCGTAAAGCTGGTACGGCAGCCACAGGACGATCACCGCCGCTGCCAGCGGTAGCAGCGCCCACAGGTTGCCGATCAGCAGCCAGCGCCAGGAGTGGGAGATGGTCAGAATCGCCGAACAGATCGCCGGAAAAGCGGTAGCCGAGCGGCAAAGGTTCAATTTTCATGCATCTGAACTTTAGCGTGGCTGCTCCAGTACCAGTATAGGCACAGAACCTTGTTTTCAAACGAGAGGGAATTCAACATGCGCCTTTGGCTTTACCTGCTGGTGATATGTTTGCTCGCGCTTCCCGCCGCCGCGCAGCCGGACGACGTGAGCGCGCTCACCGATCAACTGGATACGCTCGTCCCGTCGCTGCTGGAACGCGGTAACGTCCCCGGCGCGGCGCTCGCGCTGATTCACGACGGCGACATTGTCTGGTCAGCAGGCCGGCGCTGCCGACATTGCCGGGAACGTCCCGGTGACGGCGGATACCCCGTTCAGTGTCGAATCGATTGGCAAGGCGCTGACAGCGTGGGAGATCATGCGGCTGGTCGAAGCGGGCGACATCGACCTCGACGCGCCGGTCAACCAGTACCTGACGCGCTGGCAGGTGAAGCCGCTCGGTCGCACCAGCCCGGACGACGTAACTATCCAGCGCATCCTGAGCCACACGGCGGGGCTGTCGGTCGACGGTTATCGCGGCTTCGACGCCGACGCCGAGCTGCCGACGACCGAAGCCTTCCTCGACGGCGCGACCGGCGTCTCGCCAGTGCAGATTCTGGTCACGCCCGGTCGCCGCTTCATGTATTCGGGCGGTGGCTATACGATCTTGCAGCTTATGATCGAGGAACTGGGCGGCGAGCCGTTCGAGGACGTGATGCAGCGCGACGTGCTGGAGCCGCTCGGCATGACCCACAGCCAGTTTCAGTGGAGTCTGGCGCTGAACGCCGCGACCGCCTACACCTCGTCGGGCGATGTCGATTACGAAGTGCTGCACGCGGATTTGGCGGCGGGTGGTCTTTACACCTCGGCGCTCGACCTGGCGCGTTTCCTGACCGACGGCTTGAACGGCGACTGGCTCACGCCGGAAAATGTCGCGCTGATGCACACGCCCGCCGAAGCGACGCGTGACGGATATGGCTTCGGCTACTTCCTGTTTACGCTTGAGGACGGGACGACGGTCGCCTGGCACGACGGTATCGGCATCGGCACGCGCACGATCTTCCTCCTGCTGCCGGAGAGCGACGACGGGCTGGTCATCCTGACCAACAAGGCAACCGGCAACCGGATTTTCCGCGAGATCGTCTGCGCTTGGGATAGCTGGTTGCATGGCGACCAGACAAGGTTGTGCCAGTCGTACTGAGCCGGGCTAAATTGCGGGCAGCATGGAGACCTCGAACGCGCGCCGTTCGGGGTCTTTTTTCATGGAGCAACCGGGAGCTTCGTCACTTTGTACAACCTGCCTAACGGCGCGTCATATAGCACGTTCTATTCTGCCGCGTTAAAATCGACTCTTGTAACGTCTGTCACAAAGAGGTGAGCATGAGAGCCGAAAAGCACAAATACCTGGTCATCCCCGGACCCGTCGAAGTGCGCCCCGAAATTCTGGACGCGCAAGCCGAATGGATGATCGGACACCGCTCGACCGCGTTTGCCGACCTGTACGCTCGCTTGCAGGAAAAGCTGCGCAAGGCGTTCTACACCCAGAACCGCGTGTTCGTCATGGGGTCGTCGGGCACGGGCTTATGGGAAGGCGCGTCCCGCAACTGCATCCGTGACGGTAAGAAGGCGCTGCATCTGGTCGGCGGCGCGTTCAGCGAGCGCTGGGCAGAAGTCAGCCAGCTCAACGGCAAGGAAGTCGACGTGCTGGCGGTCGAGTGGGGCGAAGCCCACACGCCGGAGATGGTCGCCGACGCGCTCAAGAAATCAGCCTACGATGCGGTGTGCGTCGTCCACAACGAGACCAGCACCGGCGTCACTAACCCGATCCGCGATATCGCCAGCGTCGTCCGGCAGTACGAGGATACACTGCTGCTGGTCGATACGGTCAGCGGCTTCCTCGGCGCGGAACTGCGTGTCGACGAGTGGGGCATCGACTTCGCGCTCACCTCGTCGCAGAAGGCGTTCGCGCTGCCGCCGGGCATCGCCTTCGCCGCGTGCAGCGACCGGGTGCTCGCGCGCGCCGCCGAAGTCAAAAATCGCGGCTATTACTTCGACTTCATCGAGATCGACAAGCTGGCGCAGAAGAACAACACGCCGTCGACGCCGCCGGTCGCGCTGATGTTCGCCGCCGACAAGCAGCTTGACGACATCCTCATGGAAGGCATCCCCAACCGCTGGGCGCGGCACATGCAGATGCGCGACATGACCCACACCTGGACGCACAGCCGGGGACTCGGCTTGTTCGCGCAGGAGGGCTACCGCTCGCCGACCGTGACGACCGTCGCCAACACCAAAGGCTTCGACATCGACAGCATGGCGAAGTTCATGGGCGGCAAGGGCTTCTCGATGGACAAGGGCTACGGCAAGATCAAGGGCAAGACCTTCCGCATCGCCCACATGGGCGACATGCAGCTTACGACGCTCGAAGAAATCCTCTCCGGGCTGGATGAATTTCTGGAAACGGTGTAGCTCATGACCTATCACGTCCTCGTCCCTGATAACGTCCATCCGTCGGCGCTCGACGTGCTCAACAACGCCGAAGGCTTGCAGATCACCGCGCCGGGGCAGATGAAGCGCGACGAACTGCTCGCCGCGCTGCCCACTGCCGACGCGCTGATCATCCGCAGCGCCAGCAAGATCGACGCCGAGGCGCTGGCAGCCGCGACTAAGCTCAGGATGATCGCCCGCGCCGGGGTCGGCGTCGACAATGTTGACATCCCGGTGGCGACGCAGCGCGGTATCGTCGTCATGAACACGCCCGACGGCAACACCGTCTCGACGGCGGAAATGACCTTCGGCTTGATGCTGGCGCTGGCGCGCAACATCCCGCAGGCGCACGCTTCGCTGGCGTCCGGCAAGTGGGATCGCAAGTCGTTCGGCGGCGTCGAGCTGCGCGGCAAGACGCTCGGCGTGGTCGGCTTCGGGCGCATCGGGCGGGCGGTCGCCAAGCGCGCGCTGGCGTTCGAGATGACCGTCCTCGCCTACGACCCCTACATCCCGGCGGACGTGGCGGCTGATCTGGGCGTCGAGCTGGTCGACCTCGACACGATCTACAAGAATGCCGATTTCATTTCGCTGCACGCCGTCCTGACCGACGAAACCCGTGACATGGTCAACACCACGACCATCGCCAGGATGAAAGACGGCGTGCGCATCGTGGACGCGGCGCGCGGCGCGCTGATCAACGAAGCCGACCTCGCCGAAGCCATCAAGAGCGGCAAGGTGGCGGGCGCGGCGCTCGACGTGTACCCGACCGAGCCGCCCCCGGCGGACGACCCGCTGATCGGCTTGCCCAACGTGATCCACACGCCGCACCTCGCCGCCAGCACCGAAGACGCGCAGATCGTCGTAGCGGTCGACGCCGCCAAGCTGGTGGTCGACGCGCTGCTGAACGGCAAGTATGCGAATGTGGTCAACCCCGACGTGCTGAATAATTAAACCGTCAAAACCAAAGGCTTGGCAATATCACTTGCCAAGCCTTGTTACGCAGAATTCATTAGGATGAATGACATAATTTGGAATATAATTATAAAAGTGTTCTTCAATAGGAGTCAATATTATGCTGCGTCGATTCTCCTCACTATTAATCATCGGTTTGCTTCTCATTTCGCATTTCGCCTTCTTCTCGTCAAGAAGCGCTGGCACAGATCGGTCTGCTACCTGTTTGAAGTCGTCCTTACCAACAACGATACCGTGCCGCTCACCGGGACGATCTACTTCGGCGATGATGACAACGCGCTACCGACAGTTTCGCTGACACTGAACCCCGGTGAAACCGGAACTACAAACCCAGCAACCTAGGGATCAGTTTTCCCCGGAGGAGGTCCGGGCGGACTCGATTCGACACCCCGATGTGGTGACGCTTCCAACTGCGGCGGTGGCATACGAGAGCCGTAAACGCCTAGATGGGCCGCCGCGCCATAGAAGGCTGGCGGGATGGAGGTGTGGGACTCGACAACAGCGGGCTGGTCTGGCGTTCACCGTCCTGGCGGATCAGATCGCGGCGGGCTTAAGCGAGCGGCGGCGTCAGGCAAACATGATCGGCGGGGGGCTGGGCAACAGTGTACGCGCTGCCGCCGTTGACATTAGTCGGACCGGTGTCAAAGAGCCGGGCAACCTCGAGTTCGTCGCGCCGGGTGACGTTTGCGGCACGTAGCTGTGTGGGAGTAAACGAGACCGCCGGGGTGTGCGTCCCCCGGCGGTTTTTGCCTCTAATTCAGCCGCTCGACAATCGTCGCAGTGCCCATGCCGCCGCCGCAGCACATCGTCTGCAAGCCGTAGCGCTTCTCGTGAATCTCCAGCGCGTTGAGCAGCGTCGTCATCAGCCGCGCGCCGCTCGCGCCGAGCGGATGCCCGAGCGCAATCGCCCCGCCGTGCACGTTGACCTTGCTCATGTCCGCGCCGATCTCGCGCTGCCACATGGCGACCACCGCCGCGAACGCCTCGTTGACCTCGAAAAGGTCGATCTGGTCGAGCGACAGACCGGCTTGCGCCAGCGCCTTGCGCGTCGCCGGGACGGGTCCGGTCAGCATCAGGTGCGGGTCGCTGCCGACCGTCACCATCGACACCAGCTGGGCGCGCGGCTTCAGACCGAGTTCGTGCGCCTTGTCCGCCGTCGTCAGCACGACCGCCGCCGCGCCGTCGCTGATCTGGCTGCTGTTGCCCGCCGTCGTCACGCCGCCCTCGCTGAAGGAGGGCTGGAGCGTCGCCATCTTTTCGAGCGAGGCGTCGGCGCGGAAGCCCTGATCCCGCGTGACGGTGATCGGGTTTCCCGCCTCATCCACGCCGGTGATGGGGAAGTATTCGCGTCCCAGCCAGCCCCTGGCGGTCGCCTGCGCTGCCCGGACATGGCTGCGATAGCCGATCTCGTCGACTTCTTCGCGGCTGATGCCCCACTTGCGGGCGATTTCGTCGGCGGCTTCGCCCTGCGAGATGATGTTGTAGTCCGCCATGATGCGGTCGGTGAACGGGTGACCGTCGGCGCGGCTCGATCCCATCGGCACGCGCGTCATGTGCTCGACGCCGCCCGCGACCGCGATGTCGATCTGCCCGGATGCGATCATCGCTGCCGCCAGATGCACCGCCTGCTGGCTCGACCCACACTGGAAATCGACGGTCGTCGCCGGGACTTCGACCGGCAGCCCGGCGTCGAGCGTCACGTTGCGGGCGAGGTTCCACGCCTGATCGCCGATCTGCCCGACGCAGCCCATGATCACGTGCTCGACCAGCGCCGGGTCGAGCTTGGCGCGCGCCAGCGCCTCGCACAGCGCGCTGGAGCCGAGCCGCACCGGATGAACGTCGCGCAGCCAGCCCTTGCGCCTGCCGACAGGCGTCCGCACCGCTTCGAGAATCACCACTTCGCGCATCATCGCAAATCCTATTCTTCATAACCGAATCATCATTTGTTTCTATAATACCCAAAAAGAATCTCACCATAGAGAGCACAGAGAATTTCCCCTTTGTGTCCTCTGCGGTCTCTGTGGTTGATTTGCTCTGAGCCGGGTAATATCGAGCGTGTCACGTAGAAGGGGATGCCCACATGACCGCCAACCCGCGCCTTTCGTCGGCTTTCCGTCTCGGCTGGCAGGTATTTCTGCTGACGGTGGGTGCGATCATTTCCGCCGTCGCCGTGATCGTGTTCGAAGCGCCGTTCAAGATCGCGCCCGGCGGCATCTCCGGCATCGCCATCATCCTCAACTACGTGATCCACACGCCCATTGGTCTGGTGATCCTGCTCGGCAACATCCCGATCCAGATTCTCGGCTACCGGATGCTCGGCGGCTGGCGCGTGATCGCGGCGACGATCTACGCGGTGGCGCTGTATTCGGTGCTGATCGACGTGCTGACGCCGTATTTCGGCATCGTCAGCGACGACCGCTTCCTGAACGCCGTCTTTGGCGGGCTGATCGGCGGCGTCGGAACCGGGCTGGTGCTGCGCGCTGGCGGCACGATGGGCGGCACGTCGACGCTGGGGCGCATCTTACAGCGGCGCTACGGTATCCCGCTGAGCAGCAGCACGCTCTACACCGACGGCGCGGTCGTGCTGCTGGCAGGGCTGGCGTTCGGCTGGGAAGCCACGCTGTACGCGATGGTCGGGCTGTTCGTTGGCGGCGCGACGGCGGACTACGTGCTGGAGGGACCGAGCGTGGTGCGCACCGCCGTGATCATCACCGACCACCCGCACGAGGTCGCCGACCCGCATCCTGCTCGACCTGCATCGCGGCGTGACCGCCTGGGACGCGAAGGGCATGTTCACCGAGCAGCCGCATGCCGTCCTGTACGTCACCATCGGGCGTTCGGAAGTCAATACTCGTGCGCCGCATGAGTTCGATCGGTCGACCCGGATGCGTTTCTGGTGATCGGGCAGGGGCACGCGGCTTACGGCGAAGGCTTCAAGGAGCTGAGCCGCGGATAGCCAGGGTGTGTCGCGCGGCTTTCCCACCTGTACTAAACTCAAAGTACGTGAAACAGTCTGATTAAAATGCGGCATCGCCGCGACCGCTGCGACCCGCGCGAAAGTTCGGCTCGTCGCGGAATATCGATTTTGTGAAACTGTTGGTCGTCAAAGGAACCGTCGTTCATGTCCTACGATTTATCCCTCGACACGATCCAGCAGGCGCGCGAGCGTATCCATCCCTACGTGCGGCACACGCCGCTCGCGCCGCTGCCGCCGCTGACCGGGAGCCTGCCGTCGCACCTGCGCCTCAAGCTGGAAAACATGCAGGTGGTCGGCTCGTTCAAGCCGCGCGGCGTGTTCAATACGCTGCTGCAACTGGACGAGGCGGCGCGCCAGCGCGGTGTGGTCGCGGCGTCCGGCGGGAATCACGGCGTGGCGCTGGCGTATGCCGCGCACCGGCTCGGCATCCCGGCGATTGTCTATCTCCCGGCGACCGCCAACCGGGATCGGGTCGCGCGCATCAAGGTGTGGCACGCGCAGGTGATCCAGCACGGCGCAGCCTGGGACGACGCCCACGCTAAAGCGGTTGAACATGCCGCCGCCGAAAACATGACCTACGTTCACCCGTTCGATGCCGAATCGACGCTGGCGGGACAGGGTACGCTGGGGCTGGAATTGCTCGGCGACCTGCCGGAGATCGACTGCGTGCTCATCGCCATTGGCGGTGGCGGCTTGATCGGCGGGATGGCGGCGGCGATCAAGCAGATCAAGCCGGACGTGCACATCATCGGCGTCGAGCCAACTGGCGCGCCGTCGATGCTGCACAGTCTTCAGCGCGGGCACCTCGAGCCGCTGCCGGAGGTGCGCACGATAGCCGACACGCTCTCGCCGCGCGGGGTGAGCGAGCGGACGCTGGCGCTGGTGCAGCGCTACGTCGACCGGGTCGTGTTGGTCGAGGATCGGCAGATGATCGAGGGGATGCGCTGGCTGTGGCTGCATTACAACCAGTTGGTCGAACCAGCGGGCGCGGCGACGATTGCGGCGCTGGATCAGGTGGACGTGCGCGCGTTCCAGCACCCGGTGGCGCTGATCTGTGGCGGCAACGCGGCGGCGGACGGCGTGTGGGAGGATTACTACGACGCGGCGCTCAAGCAGCACTCGACACCACCCATCGTTCGTGGCGAGAACTAGCCACCTGACCGGGGAAATTGCTCGGAAGTGGGCGTAAATTGATGCTTACGTTCAAGACGTGATCAATTTCATTCGGAGCATGACATCATGCTAACCAGACTACTGGGGCTGACGGCGCTGCTGTGCGTCTCAGTCGTGGCGCTGATATTTGTCCAGAGCACACTGGCGACCCCGCTGCCGACCGGCACCGAGACGGCGACGCCTGTCTCGACTGACGAGCCGACGGCTGAAGTGACCGAGAGCGCCACCGCCGAGGTGACGCCGGCGGTGCTGGTGGGCGATCCGGTGCGCGGCGAAGATATATTCCGGCATGGGCTGTACGGCGCGCCGCCGTGCCTCACCTGCCACAGCCCGGTCATCGCCGGGCGAGGCGGTGCTTTTTCGATTGGACCCGGTCTGAAGGATGTAAGCGAGCGCGGCGCGACGCGCATCGAGGGCTTCACCGCGCCGCAGTACATTGAGGACAGCATCCGCCACCCGGCGCACTACGTCGTCGTGGGCTTCAGCCCGATCATGCCGACGATCTTCGGCGAGCAGTACAGCGATCAGGACATCGCCGATCTGGTGGCGTTCCTAATGACACTCTAGGTCGAACAAGCAGCTTCAACATACATGGGCGCGGGCAACCGCGCCGTTTTGATTCATGTGACCCATCTCCACGATTTTCTACTTCCGGCGTATCGATTCGTGCGCTCGTGCGTCATAGTATGTAACGATCAGGAGCAGCTATTTGGACGACGACGCGAGACTGCTGGAGCGCGCGCGGGCGCTCGACGAAGCGGCGCTGGCGGCGATTTTCGACGCACACTACAACGCCATCTACCGCTACATCTACCTGCACATCGGGCACACGGAGACCGCCGAGGACTTGAGCGCACAGGTCTTTCGACGCCTGCTCGAAAAGCTGCGCGAGGGCGCGGGACCCGACCGCTATCTGAAAGCGTGGCTGTTTCGCGTCGCGTCGAACCTGATCGTGGACGAGACGCGCCGGGCGCAGCACCGGCATCACCTGCCGTTGGACGAGGATTTGAGCGCGGACGGCGCGACGCCCGAAGATACGGCGCAGCAAGCGCTGCTGCTGGCGCAGCTTCGCGCCGCGCTCGATACACTCACGCCGCCCCAGCGCTCGGCGATCATCCTGCGCTACCTGATGGACATGCCCAACGAAGAAATCGCCGAGATCATGGGGATGACCATCGGCGCGGTCAAGGCGCAGCAGCACCGGGGGCTGGCGGCGCTTCGGGCGCGCATGGTGAGGAGAACAGCCGTGAACAATCAACCTGAGGATCGGCTCGCGCGCGCTTTCGATGACGGCGCGGGCGGCGGCTCAGCGCGTGCCGGACACCGAGCAGCGGGCACAGGTCACGCGCTCAATTCCTGTTGGAAGTGAAAGGCGTATCGCTGAACGGCGACGTGCGTCTTAGGGATCAGACAGGCGCGCTGTCTGAGGCATCCGAAAGCACAACAGGAGAACTACACATGAAACGCATCTATTCCAAACGTGCCCGGCTGATCGCTGCCGTGCTGCTCGGCGTCATTCTGGCGGGCGGCTTCTGGGCGACGCCGTCGCTGCAGGCGCTGGCGCAGGAGATCATCGATTTCTTTGTGCCGGGCGGCAGCGACACGACATCGGCAACGGTCTTCGTGGGCGGTGAGCCGCACGCAGAAAGCGCAGATCCTTTATCGCTGTCGCTGGGCGATCTGGCGGCGCAGGCGGATTTTGACGTGCGCCTGCCGACCTTCATTCCCGAAACCTATCACTTTGTCGGCGCGACCTACCAGGCTGATTTTCAGTTTGCCACTCTGATGTACGAATGCCGCGAACCCTGGCGTGTTGTGATCACCGAACGGCAAACCGACGAGACCGTCACGCCGATGGAAGTCGGCGCGAGTGCCGTCGTCGAAGACGTGGCGATCGGCGACGTGATCGGTCAGTACGTGCGCGGGACGTGGCGCTACGAGGTTGACGCGGAAGCCATCGCCAATCAGGGCGACACGGTCGAAGCTGTCCCGGCGACGCGCGTCTGGACGAACGACAGCGATTGGCAGCAGCTATTCTGGCGTGACTCGGGTCTGAGTCTCGCGGTGATGACGGGCGGCGGCTTGATCACTACCGACGGACCTAATCCATGCTCGCTGACGAAGGACGATTACGTCGCCATCGCTGAAGGCTTGCAGCCCGCCAGCACGATTGAGCAGTAAGTAGATACCCGCGAGGGGCGCACGGCTGTGCGCCCCTACGCAACACCCCTACATCATTTCTCACAGCAGAAAACGCCGTCGTCGGGGAAGCACCAGTGAGCGGCGCGCGCGGTCATCGGGCGGGTGAGCTGCACGGTCACCGGGTAGCGCTCCGCGTTCGTCAGACGCTGCGTGCCGTACAGCGCCATCTCGATGTGCTCCGGCGGGATGGGCGCGCCGCAGTGGGCGCAGCCGAACAGCAGTTCCTTTTTGCCCGCGCCGGTGATGCCTTCCTGCGGGCTGCCGAAATTCAGATGCGGCTGCTCATGAGCCAGCGCGCGCACCGCCGCCAGCACCTCGCGCCGGAATTCGAGTGGGTGTGTGCGGAATGTCCTGCCGCAGCGCGCCACCAGCACCGGCTCGACGCGGTAGACGTGGGTCGGTCTGCCGCATGACGGACACCTGACCGTGAACGGCGCGATCTCCAGCGTCTGCTGGTCGCTCGTCTGCGCCGTCTCGCAGAAACGGATTTTCCCCGCGAGCAGCGCCCCGACGACTTCGCCCAGGCTGCGCAGCCGCCCGTTGACCATCAGCGAGAAGCTGTGGTCGGCGTTGGAGAACAGGTGAAACAGCGGTAAATCCTGCTGGGCGAGCACCTGATCGCCGCGCATCAGCTGGGGTGGCGGGTTGCGGAAAAACCAGCAGCCGCGCACGCCGTCGCGGGCGTAGCGCTCCTGCCGGAAAACGGCATCCTCGTAGCGCAGAAAGCTCCACTGGACCTCGAAGGCGATGCGGGCTGACCCGCGCTCGGCGAGCACGTCGGCGCGCCAGTCGTCCCCGGCGACTTCGGTCACGGCGGCGTACCCGGCTTGCTGGCAGGCGATCACGATGTCGGCTTTCGCCTTCAGATGGTGGATTGTCTCGCCCGCTTCGACATCGCAGTGAGCGCCGCGCTTGTGGGCGAAATGCGGCGTGCCCATCGGGCTGCGGCGCAGGTAGCCTTCGCTGCCGCAGCACGGCAGGATCACCTGACCGCCCGCCGCGCGCAGGGCTTCCCACTCCGCCTCGCTGAGCGCCGGGGCGATGACCTCGACGCCGTTGATGAATGCTCTCAGGGGCATATCATCCACCAGCAGCCGAATGTCGTAATCGGAAATGCCGTCCAGCGCGATCCAGAACGGGCGCACCAGCTCGTAATTGCAGTCGCCCTTGACCACCAGCCGCAGCGCGATCACGAATGCCCGCGCCGTATCGTCGCGCTGGACGGCGACGACCTCATGGCGGGCGGTGCAGCCGACGGCGCGGCTCCACGTCCCGGCGAGGATGCGCCCGCCGGAGAAGTCGAAGCTGGCGCGGCGCACCGGGTGGCGGCACAGATCGCTTTCGTCTGCCAGATCGTAGAACCGCGCCAGCTCGTCGGCGCTGCGGATAACAAAAACGCGCCCGGCGGCATCGTTCACCGACTCGAAGCACAGCCCGCTCATCACGTCGCCGGCGTCCGTCCAGGGCAGAGGCGTCGGCGACGGCGTGACCGGGGTACTGGTCGCGGAAAACGTCGGCAGGGCGCAGGCGCTCAAGCCGAGCGCGACCGCGATCAGCAGGCAGACGAATAGGCGCGTATCAGAAGCTGTTAACTCGTCGCTGGCGTGAAAGCGTGGTATCATGCTGGTAGCTTTGTCCGAATTCACTTCTCCAGGTTCGCATGTATGCGTATTCTCATCATCTCTGACATCCACGCCAATCTCACCGCATTTGAAACCGTACTCGCCGACGCCAAAAAAGAATGGGAATATGTCTGGTGCCTCGGCGATGTCGTCGGCTATGGACCCGATCCCAACGAATGTGTCGAGCTGCTGCGCTCGATGCCGCACCTGTGTCTGGCGGGCAATCACGACTGGGCGGCGCTGAGCCGTCTCGACATCCGCACCTTTAACCCGGACGCGCGCAAGGCGGTCGACTGGACGCGCGAGACGCTGACTCCCGAAAACACGGCATACCTCGAAGCGCTGCCGACGACCTTCGTCATCGGCAATTATACGCTGGCGCATGGCAGCCCGCGCGAGCCGGTGTGGGAATATATTCTGGAGCCGCTGATCGCCGCGCTCAACTTCTCACATTTTGAGACGCCGTACTGTCTGGTCGGTCACACCCACCAGCCGATCATCTACGAGATGATGGGCGACCAGGGCGACACCGAAGCGATTGCGCCGGTCTACAACAAGCAGCGCGTCCTCAACGGACACCGGCAGATCATCAACCCCGGCAGCGTCGGGCAGCCGCGCGACGCCAACCCCGACGCGGCGTATGCTATCCTCGACGTGGAGAAGAATACCTTCGAGCACCGGCGCGTGCCTTACGACATCGCTGCCGTACAGGAGCGGATGCGCGCCCACGACATGCCCGAACGGCTGATCGCCCGCCTCGAACACGGCTGGTGAGCATGGTCGCGGCACTCAGCTCGACCATGCGCGAATATCTGGCGGAGATTTACCGTCTGGGCGACCGCGAGTCGCAGCCGGATGGCTTCGTCAGCACGTCGGCGCTCGCCGATCTGCTCGACGTGAGCGCGCCCGCCGTTAATCGCATGGTGATCAAGCTGCGCGATCAGGGGCTGCTTCAGCACGAGCCGTATCAGGGCATCCGCTTGACCGAGATGGGCGAGCGCGAGGCGCTCAAGCAGCTTCGTCGCCACCGGATCGTCGAGGCGTTCCTGACCAACGTCATGGGCTTTGGCTGGCACGAAATCCACGAGGAAGCGGACCGCATCAGCCCGACGCTGACCGACATGGTGGTCGACCGGATGGCGGAGATGGCGGGCAACCCGACCCGCTGCCCGCACGGCGAGCCGATCCCGTCGCCGGACGGCGAAATCCCCGAACTGCACGACATGCTGATCCCCGACGCGCCGCAGGACGTGATGCTGGAAATCACGCGGGTGCGCACGCGCGAGCCGGATCGACTGGAATACATGGCGGCGCTCGAACTTTTGCCGGGGACGCGGCTGCAAATCGTCCACGCCGCGCCGTTCAACGGACCGATTCAACTGCGGCTGCGCGATAAGGAATTTCGCATCATCGGGCACAACCTCGCCGAGATGATCCGCGTTCAGATGGTGGAGTAAAGCATCAGGGCGCAGGCGCAATCGTGAGATTGCCAGCCCGCGCCCTGATTTATTCAGCGAACGACGAACAACTACATGCTGTCGGCTACAGCCTGATCAGCGGCTTCCTGAAGCGTCGCTGCGACATCAGCCGGGTCCATGCCGTTGCTGGTCACGTCGGCAATCGCCGTGCTTTCCACGCCGCGCATGGTGTCGTAGGCGGCAATCGGCGGGTTGCTGTACTTGGCGATGTCCGGGTTGTTGAGCAGCGCGTTTCCGGCGTTGAAGTACGGCGCCAGACCTTCCGAGAAGTTGGTTGACGCGTCAAGCGCGGCTGCCGTCGAGGGGACGGGATTGAAATAGCCTGAGCCTTCGCTCCACTGAGTCGCTACTTCCGGCGTCGCCAGATACTTGAGGAACAGCCAGCTTGCCAACTGCGCTTCGGGCGCGCCCGCCATCATGACGATGCTGGGGACAAACACGTTGAGGGACTCGCTGCCTTCATTGTGCGGGAAGGTCATGATGTTCCAGTCCGCTTCGACGCCAGTATCCTGGAAGCCGCTGAGGATAAAGGTGAAGCCCGCGGTGCTGGTGACGTAGAACGGCACGATGCCATTGTTGAAGTCGGTCTGTTCGGCGAAGCGCTCCGCCGGGACGTAAGCGCAGCCATCGGCGTACAGGTCATGGTACATCTGGAGTGTGGCGAGAACCGCGTCGTTCTGGTAGTCGAACGCGCCGTCATGATAAATGCTGCCACCCATGCCAGCAACCCATGATTCAAACGCCGAGCCGTCGGTTGTGATCGGGAAGCCCTGCAGGTCTTCGCCATTGGGTCCGGTCGCGTTGGCGGCGGCGCAGGCGACTTCCTTGAATGCTTCGACGGTTGTTGGCGGGGCGTCATAACCGAGGAAGCTGAGCAGCGTCTGATTATAGGCGATCACCTGGGCGGACGACTGATTGGGCCACGCCAGAATAACACCATCGGCGGAAGTGTTCACGTCGATCAGCGCCTGATTGATGTCTGGATCAGCGCCCATGCCCCACTTTTCGCTGTTGATATAGGGGGCGAGGTCGACCGCCGCATTGTCGCGCATATAGCTGGCGGCGGCATTGGCGTAACCGGCAGCCAGATTGGGCAGCTCGCCGGAGACGATGCCTGCGTTGATCAATTCACCGATGGGACCATAGCTGCCTTGGTACGAAGCGTCGACGGTGATTCCCCATTCGTTCGTACTGTTGAACTGCTCGACAATCGCCGCCATCGTGGTGCCCTGGGCGCTCTCCGGCTGGTACTGATGCCAGTAGGTGACGGTCTGACCGGTCGGGTCAACGGATTCGATATCCCCCTGTGCGCTGATGGCGCTGACGCCCAGCGCAAATACGAGAACGAGGCTCATTACAATTAAGGCTCTGCGCATTTCTGTCTCCTATTAGGTCGCTTATCCGTCGCCCCGGCGGAACGCCTCGCGCCTGTGGGACGGCACTTCGAGAAAACACCGCTCGGTCGT
>JAXLWE010000068.1:0-23885 GCA_046328655.1 Anaerolineae bacterium
AGTGGACATTTGTCCGACAAATGTACCTTGTCGGAACGGGAATCCATTCTAACATGTAGATGTCGAAAAACCCGCCGCATAAACGAGGCGTCATCTGTCGGTCATCGGATGTGTAGGGGCGTTCAATTGAACGCCCCTACGTGATATGTGATCATGTCGTTTATAGCCGGTAGGTCGTCTTTGCCAGCCAGTACGCCAGCGCCGCGATCATCTCGCGGGCGTCGTCCAGGTCGATGAACTGGCGCGCGACCAGCCCCGCCAGCCAGTCGGCGGACGCCCGCCGCCACAGGTCGTGGCGCGCCGGGATCGACGGGTAGGCGCGGGTGTCGTCGTTGAACCCGGCGGTATTGTAGATTCCGGCGGTCTCGACCACGCCGTCGAAGAAGCGGCGCATCCCGTTGAAGCTGTCGAAGAACCACCAGGGCGGTCCCAGCCGCAGCGCCGGGTAGTGCCCCGCCAGCGGCGCGAGTTCGCGGCTGTAGGTCGTCTCATCCAGATTGAACAGCACGATGGTCAGCCCGGCGCGCGTGCCGAATCGGTCGAGCAGCGGCTTGAGACTGCGCGTGAACTCGCTGGCGGTCGGGATGTCCGCGCCCATGTCGCGCCCGAAGCGTTGATAGACTGCCGGATTGTGGTTGCGGAAGCTGCCAACGTGAAACTGCATGACCAGCCCGTCGTCGGCGCTCATGCGCGCCAGCTCGATCAGCATGTGCCCGGTGAAGCGCCGCGCGTCGTCGTCGCTCGCAGCGCCGCTCAGCGCGCGCTGGAAGATCGCCTCGGCGTCGGCGTCGCTCAGGCGCTCGGTGTAGGCGCTCGGCGCGGCGTGGTCGGTCGCGGTCGCGCCCATCGACTTGAAGAAGGCGCGGCGCTGCTCCAGGGCTTCGATATAACGGGCGTAGCCGGTCACGTCGATGCCGGAGACGCTGCTCAGCGCGTCGATGCTGGCGCGCCAACCATCGTAACTGATGTTGACTACGCCGTCCGGGCGGAAGGTGGGGATGACGCGCCCCTTCCAGCCGGAGTCGCGGATCGCCTGATGGTATGCCAGCGTGTCGGTGGCGGCGTCGGTGGTCGCCAGCGTCTCGATGTTAAAGCGCTCGAACAGCGCGCGCGGGCGAAATTCCGGCTGAGCCAGCTTTTCGGCTATCGCGTCGTAGATCGCCTGCGCGTTGTCGCCGTTGATTTTGGCGTCGACGCCGAACACGTCACGGAGTTCGTCGTGCAGCCAGACACCGGTCGGCGTGCCGCGAAACAGATGCCAGTGATCGCAGACGAGCTGCCAGATTTTGCGGTGGTCGCGCTCAACGTCGCCCCCGTCGCGCGGCGGGATACCCAGCGCTTCCAGGGCGATGCCCTGCGAGTACAGCATCCGATAGATGTAGTGGTCGGGGATGATCAGCAGGTCGACCGGCGAGCCGAAGCTGTAATCCGGGTCTGCCAGCAGACGCGAGTCGACGTGCCCGTGCGGGCAGATCAACGGCAGACTGCGGGCTTCGGCGTACAGTTCGTGAGCGATGGACGCCGTCTCCGGTGCGAAATAACGGTCGTCGGGGTTGGGAGGCATGAGGCTCACCTTCTTAGGACAACAGAATATCCCTGAAGTGTACCGCACTCAGCCGGAAAGGGCGTGTTCCGAGGCTGGAAACGCTGTCGGGGATTTCGTCTCAGCGGGCGATGCTGGAGTCGCGCACGACGAGCTGAGTCTGCACGGTGATGGCGAACGCGGGCAAGATCCGGGCGCAGCGTGTCCAGAAGTCAGCACGTCGACCGCGTGCAGACCGATCTCGCGCTTGGGTACGTCGACGGTCGTCAGCGCCGGGATGGTGAACGGGGCGATTTCCAGATTGTCGATGCTGGCGATGGCGACGTCGCCCGGAACCTGAATGCCGCGCGTGTGCAGGCTGCTGAGCACGCCGATTGCCACCTCGTCTGTCCCGGCGCAGATGGCGTCGATGGACAGCCCGGACATCATCAACTGCTCACAGGCTTCGTAGCCGCGCGCCGCGTCAGCCCCGAAGCCCATCCAGCGGCTGTCGGCGTCGATGCCGTGTTCCCACAGCGCCTGACGGTAGCCCTGCATCCGCCGATCTTCCGGTCCGATGTAGGCGATGCGCCGCCTGCCGGATGCGGCAAGATGCCTGGCTGCCTGGTACGCGGCGTTCTGGCGGTCGAACAGGATCGCCGGGGCGTTGCCCCACTGCCATTCGACGCAGACGACTTTGCCGACGCGGTCGATGATCTGGTCGATCAGGTGTCCGTCCTCCGACGTTTTCATCACCTGATCCAGCCCCAGCAGGATCACGCCGCTGATCTCGTTGGGATGGATCAGCTCGTTGAACAGGGCGGGGTTGCTGAAATCGTTGAACACCCGGATGAAGCGGATGTGATAGTCGCGCTCGGAAGCGTACTCGTGGATGCTGGCGAGGATGCTGCCGTAGTACGGACGCCGGAACATGTAGTTGTCCGCCAGAATGATGCCGATGTACTTCTCGGCGACGGTCTCGGCGGTGCTGGACAGCATCTGGGCGTGCTTGTTTGGGCGATAGCCCAGGTCGTGGATCGCCGAAAGGACGCGGTCGCGCGTCTCCGACGACACCCGGCGCGGTCCGTTGTTGATGACGTAGGACACAATCGAGCGCGAGACCCCGGCGCGGTTCGCCACGTCGTTCTGGGTTACGGCTCGCTTGTGCGTGTGATCTGCCATGATGCGGTGTGCCTTCAAATGACCGGTGATGGCTGCCGTGCCCTGTCACGTTACAGCCCCGGCTTATTTTACAGTCTATTTGGCTGTCCGGCACATCGAGTTGGACTTAGGGTGTGGTGAAAAAGGGGCGCAGAGGCGCGGCACTGCCACGCCTTCGCAACATTCTCGTTGGACATGCCACCGCTGGCTTATTCGAGCGTCACTTCGACCGTGCGCGCTTCGAAGCCCACCGCTGGCGGGATGATCGTGCCCGGCTGTGCTTCGCCGTCCACGACCAGCGACACGGTGTTGCCCGCGCCGCGCCGCGTCACCGTGATGTCGTAGCGCACGCCGCGATACAGGCGCGTCGCCCGGAAGCCCGCCCACGCCTTTGGGATGCGCGGCGCGATTTCCAGCCCGTCGAACGTGGGACGGATGCCGAGAATCCACTGGGTGATGGCGACGTAGTTCCATGCCGCCGTCCCGGTCAGCCACGAGTTTTTGGCTTCGCCGTAGGTCGGCGCGTCGCGCCCGGCGATCATCTGGGCGTAGACGTAAGGCTCGCAGCCGTGCAGCTCGCTGAGGTGCTCGCGCGCCGACGGATTGATGCGGGTGTAGTAATCGAAGGCGTCGTCACCGTCCCCGACCACTGCCTCCGCGATCATGATCCAGGGATTGGTGTGGCAGAAGATGCCGGCGTTCTCTTTATAGCCGGGCGGGTAGGACGAAATCTCGCCCAGTTGCAGGTAATACTGCGAGTACGCTGGCTGCTGGAGGATGATGCCGTGCGGCGTCGCCAGCCGCTGCTTGACCGACGCGAGCGCCTGCTCTGCCAGCCCATCGCCCAGCCCGACGCCCGCCATGACGCAGATGCCCTGCGGCTCGATGAAAATCTGCCCCTCGGCGCAGGTGGACGAGCCGACCTTCGCGCCGAAATGATCGTAGGCGCGCAGGAACCAGTCGCCGTCCCAGCCGTGCTGGCGAATGGTCGCCTCGATCTGCGCGGCGGCGTTCACGTAGGTGTCGATGTCGTCGGTGCTGGCGCAGCGGCGGGTGATTTCTTCCATCTCGCGGGCGGCGAGGATGAACAGCCCGGCGATCAGCACCGACTCGGCGACTTTGCCGTCCCGGTTGGTGGTCGTCTGGAACGATTCGCCGGGGTGTTCCGAGAAGGTGTTCAGGTTCATACAGTCGTTCCAGTCGGCGCGACCAATAAGGGGCAGCCCGTGCGGACCGAGCCGATCCAGCGTGTACTGGATGCTGCGCTGCAGGTGATCGTAGAGCGGGACTTCCGTGCCCGGCTTGTTGTCGTAGGGGACGAGCGCGTCCATGATCGTCCAGTCGCCGGTCTCCTTGACGTAGGCGGCGGTTCCCAGCACCAGCCACAGCGGGTCGTCGTTGAAGTTGCCGCCGACAGCGTCGTTGCCGCGCTTGGTCAGCGGCTGGTACTGGTGGTATGCGCCGCCGGTCTCCAATTGAGTGGAGGCGATGTCGAGGATGCGCTCGCGCGCCCGCTCCGGAACCATGTGGACGAAGCCGAGCAAGTCCTGGTTCGAATCGCGGAAGCCCATGCCGCGCCCGATGCCGGTCTCGAAGCCCGACGCCGAGCGCGACATGTTGAACGTGACCATGTTCTGATAGGCGTTCCAGATGTTGACCATGCGGTTGGTGTGCTCGTCGGGCGTCTCGACCTGATAGATCGACAGCATACCATCCCAGTAGCAGCACAGCGCCTCGAAAGCTGCTTCGACCGTGCCAGCGTTGAGATAGCGGGCGATGGTGGCTCTGGCGGCGCGCTTGTTGATGGTCGACGAGCCGGGTGGATCGAACTTGTCGTCGCGCGGGTTTTCCTGATAGCCGAGCAGGAAGATCATGCTGCGGCTTTCACCCGCCGCCAGCGTCACCCGGACGTGGTGCGAGCCGATGGGTGCCCAGCCGTAGGCGTGCGAGTTGGCGCTTTCGCCGCGCTCGACCACCTGCGGCGCGTCCCAGCCGCGATACGCGCCGAGAAAATCCTTGCGCTGGGTGTCGAATCCGGCGAGCGGCTCCGAGCAGGCGAAGTAGGCGAAGTGGTCGCGGCGCTCGCGGTATTCGGTCTTGTGGTAGATGACGCCGTCCTCGATCTCGACCTCGCCGATGCTCAGGTTGCGCTGGTAGTTGGTGGCGTCGTCGTTAGCGTCCATAGGCAGAACTCGACCAGCGAAAAGACCGACAGATCGGCGGGCTGGTCGCGCTGGTTGGTGAGTGTGAGCTGCCAGATTTCGAGATTTTCGCCCACCGGCACGAAGTAGCGGGTGCTGGCGTAGATGCCGCCGCGCGTCGAGCTGATGATGGTGTAGCCCATCCCGTGCTGGCAGGTGTAGCTGTCGAGCGGGCGGCGCGTCGGCTGCCACGACGGCGACCAGGTGTCGCCGCTGGCGTTATCGCGCAGGTAAAGGTAGCGCCCGCCCTCGTCCAGCGGGACGTTGTTGTAGCGGTAGCGGGTCAGACGGCGGAGACGCGCGTCACGGTAGAACGAGTAGCCGCCTGCTGTGTTCGAGATGATGCCGAAATAGGCTTCCGAGCCGAGGTAATTTAGCCAGGGCAGGGGTGTATCCGGCTGGGTGATCACGTATTCACGCCGGGCGTCGTCGAAGGAACCGTAACGCATGATTATGCTCCATCAAAAACCAGTTGTGGCGAATAGACCCGCTGCGTGAGCGCAGCAGACGCGAGGAGGCGGTGACATGGGGCGGGGTTCGGGGCGCTTGACCGCGAGACCCCGGCGCGCAGGATAGTTTCGGAAGTGCGCATCGACGGTCGAAGGTAGGCAAGAATATTATTTGTGGGAACGCTCCAGCACATTAGCCTCAAAATACGCTACATCCCGAAAGTTGTCAACCCTGTCATCTGACACGAAGTCTTAATGATGCCAGTCGTGGCGTGTTTCCAGTGAAACCGGCGGGATGGCAGAGGCACGGCACGCCCCGCCGTGACCAAATTAACGGATTTTCGCTGCTGCCAGCCGAGCCAGATCGTCGTGATGAGGCGTGGCGGCGATCATGTCGCGCACCGCTGCCGGGTCGTGGACAATCGTCGCCAAGCCGACCAGAGCGCCGTCCACCTGATAGCCGTACACGTCGGCGTCGATCTGCCGCCACCAGCGGCGCAGCTTCGCCCGCGCCGTCTCGCGGTCAGGCAGGGACAGCACCTGCTGAATCAAGCTGATCGCTGCGTCCTGATCCGCCGGATGATACGGGCGCAGACCGTCGGCGGGCGGCTGGCGGATCAAGTCCCACTCGCTGCGCAGGATGCGCATCGGGAACTCGTCCCAGTAGCGCCCCTGATAATGGATGGTCTGAAGCAGGCGACCTCATAGCGGAAGCCGACACGCTCGTAGCAGCGCAAGCCGCCCTCGTTGAAATCGTAAGCGCCGAGGTAGACCTTATCCAGCCGCACCACGTCGAAGGCGTAGGGCAGCAGCGCGCGGATGGCGTCCGCGCCGTAGCCGCGCCCGCGCAGGTCGGGCGTCGCCATCCACAGCGCCAGCTCGCCGATGCGGTTGCGATAGTCGATCTCCTGCAGGTTGCACATCCCGGCGAACTGCCCGGCGCGCAGGTTGCCCGGCAGCGGCTCGATCACGAAATAGCGCATTTCGTGGGCGGGGGCGTCGATGCGCTGCTGCCAGAATGCCTTCACCTGAACGTCGGAGACAGGCGGCGAATCGCCGCTGGTGATCAGTTCGAGGTCGAAGTCCTTGTAGGCTTCCCAGATCAGGTCGAGGTCGCGTGTTTCGAGGGCGCGCAGCAGCACCCGTTCGCCCATGAGCGGCATGGGATTTCTCCTTCAGTCATTCGGCAGTCAGCCAGGGGTAGCGCTCCAGCGCGTGTTCGAGGATACGGTTGACAAGCTGGTTATACGTCCATCCGGCGGCGCGCGCCGCTCTGGCGACGGCGTAATCCGGCGCGATTGCCGGTTCGTGATTCACGTCAATCAACTGGGCGACGCCGCGCTCGTCCATGCGCAGGTCGATGCGCACCCAGTCGCGGCAGCGCAGCACCCGGTACGCGCCGACGGCGGCGGCTTCGATCTGCGCGGCTTCGGCGTCGGTCAGGTCGGCGGGGGCGACCGAGTCGCTGTTGTACTCGATGTACTCGGCGTCCAGCCCTGTCACCTGCTTGAGCATGGCTTCGGTGGTCGGCTCCGGCGCGTCAAGCTGGATGCGAATGTTGTCGAAGTAGCGCCGTTCGACGATGGGCAGCATGTAGGGTGGGTCGTTACCCAGAACCGACACCGTGAACTCGCGCCCGTCGAGATATTCCTCGGCGAGCGCGCCCTGCTGGTACTTGTCGAGCAGCAGCGCAAGCTGGACGCGCAGCGCAGCTTCGTCGCGGACGACTGAATCGGGCGTCATGCCCAGGCTGCCGCCTTCAAACGGCAGCTTGACGATCAGCGGGAAGCGCAGCGATGAGTCGAGCGGGGCGTCGGCGCGGTCGAAATGCTGGAACGGCGGCGTCGGCAGCCCGTGCGCCAGCAGGATCGCTTTCATGGTTGGCTTGTGGTGGGCGAGGACTTCCCCCAGCACGCTCGCGCCGGTATGCGGGATGCGCAGGTATTCGAGCATCGCCGGGACATTGGCTTGCTTGGTGTCACCGTAGTAGCCGGTGGCGATGTTGAACACGATGTCGAATGCCGCCTCCGTCAGCACGGCGGGAAGCTGGCGATCCGTGTTCAGGGGGATGACGACGTGCCCGCCCGCTTCGAGCGCGGCTTTGACCGCCTCGATGGTCTCCGGCGCGTCCGCCAGGTTGAGCACCATTTCGGGCGATTCCGCCAGGGTTTCTTCGGTTGCGCCTGTGTAAACCAGAGCGACCTTCATCGGGGCGGAGACCTCACTCCACGCGGCAGGTTGGAACGACGCCTACAATCTTAACATTCGTCCGCGTTTTGTGAAGTGGGATGCGGACGGGATTATCAGTCCTCGACCGACCGCTTGCCGCCGTCCTGAAACCAGTCGCGGTACTCGAACCCGCGCCCCTGTTCGACTGCCCGGCGCGTTGCCCCTCGTGGGTAATCCCAGTTCGGGATTTTGCGCCCGACGAATGTCACGCCGTCGACCAGCCGATTGAGCAGCGGCAGGTGATTGAACGGCGCCAGCGCGCCCGGCATAAATGGCGAGACTTCCAGGGTTTCGTAGCCCGCGCGCTCGCAGAAAAAGCGCAGCGTCGACGGCGTGAAGGCGTTAATGTGATCGCTGTACAGGTAGCCAGTGGTGTAGCGGCGCAGCCCGGGGACGTGCTTCAGCCAGGGCGCGAGCGGGATCGCTGGCACGTAGACTGCGATCAAGCCACCGGGCTTGAGGATGATCGAGAGCTTGCGCAGAATGATGTGGATGCTTTCGACGTGCTCGACCAGCGCCGAACACCAGACGGCATCAACTTTAGGCAGGGCATCCACCGAATCCGCCATAAAATCGACTTCGTGGATGGTGAGACCGATGCTGCGGGCGAAGTCGACCGGGTACTTATCAACCTCGATGCCGTATGACCCCGGCTGGCAGTAGAGCAGATTCATACCGTAGCCGCAGCCAATATCGCAGATCACCCGGTTGGTGAAGCCATACTTACGATTGACCGCCTGAAACTGATGCCGCGGACCTGCCGCGAACCACTTATCGTAGATTCGCTCGTTTTCCTGAGCGGCATAGCAGCCGCTTTCGATGATGTGCTCCCGCATTTGCGGCGTCGGTTTGAGAATGACCGTCACGTTCGATCTCCTGATTCTGCCCAGGATATCATACCGCCCGATTCCTACCTGTTCCAAGGCGCCCGGCTTCTAATCGTTTTGTCAGGCGTGCAAGATGCTGTGATTCGCGTGGTCGAAACGCCGGGGCACGGCTCACGGCGGCTGGATGGTGTCGATTGATGGAACGGGAAGTTCTGGCTATGCCGCTCTACGTCTGCTCGTGCGCCCGGTTCAGCGACGCGCCACATGACTCGCGCACGATCAGCGTGGGCTGGAGCATCACCGTCTGGATCGGCGCGTCCGGCTCGGTGAAGCGCTTGCGCAGCAGCTCGACCGCGTGGACGCCCAGCTCGTAGGCGGGCTGCACGACCGCCGTCAGCGGCGGGTTCAGGTTTTCCGCCCAGGGCACGTCGTCGAAGCTGACGAGGGCAACGTCCTGGGGGACGCGGATGTGCAGCTCGTGGAGCGCCTTCAGCGCGCCCATCGCCATCAGGCTGTTGGTCGTGAAGATCGCGTCCGGCGGGCTGGCGAGCGCCATCAACTCGCGGGTGATGCGATAGCCGCTCTCCGCTTTGAAGTCGCCGTTGATGATCAGGCTCTCGTCCACGTCGCGCCCGGCATCGCGCAGCGCTTCCACGTAGCCCTGGTAGCGCTCCCGTGCCGGGGTGAGGTATTGCAGCCCGCCGATCAGCGCGATACGGCTGCGCCCCAGTTCCAGCAGGTGATTAACGACGATCCGCGCACCCAGCACGTTGTCGGTCTTGACGGTGTCGGCTTCGAAGCGCTGCACCTGCCGGTCGAGCAGCACAATCGGTAGCCCGGCATTGCGAATCTCGACCAGCGTCTTGCCGTCGCGGGCATGGGTCGGCACGATGATCAAGCCCGCCGCGCGTTCGGCGAGCATCACGTTCAGGTACGCCTGCTGCTTGTCGGCATGGTCGTCGCTGTTGCAGAGCAGCACGTTGATCTGGTGCCTGTAGGCGGCATCTTCCACGCCGCGCGCGACCGCGACGAATACCGGGTTCTGGATGTCGGGGATGATCAAGCCGATCACGTCATTGGAATTGCCGCGCAGGCGTCGGGCGGCGCGGTTGGGGTTGTAGCCCAGGTCGCGCATTGCCGCCTGAACGCGGCTGCGGATGTCGCTGGCGACGTTGGGGTGGTTGTTCATCACGCGCGATACGGTCGCGCGGGAGACCTGCGCACGATCTGCCACGTCCTGGATGGTGATTGGTTTCACTGTGCCCCCATGCCGATACGCCCTGTCGATTCTAATCCCACTCGACGGGGCTGGCAAATCGTTATTTGGCGGCGTTTCTGAAACTGATTTCACAAATCATCGCCCGCATATTATGCCACACCTTTCTCGATTATACGCCAAAACCCGCGTGAAACACGTGTCATTCGACATGTTGACTCTGCCGGGATTCGCGCTAATCTATAGATAAATTGAAACCGATTTCTCAGACCGCGTTGTATTGCTAAAGGAGGAATGCCCCCGCACCAGACCCGGCAGTTTTGTACGCGAACAGACTATCAGTTTAAGGAGCAGTTTGAATGAAGAGGCTTTTGATCGTTGCTACCATTGTCCTCGTGCTGGGGACGGTAGCTGTCATCCAGGCACAGGACGACGGCCTGAAATTCTGGACATTCGAGTACACCGACGCGGTTGACCCCTTCTTCACGCAGTACGTCGACGAGTGGAACGGCTCGCATGACCTTCAGGTCACGCGCCAGGAATTCCCCTGGGATCAGTACACGGGCGAAATTCTGACGACCGGAATCGCAACGGGTGAAGCGCCGGACGTGTTCTTCATCAGCCCCGGCGACTGGCGTCGCTATGCCGAAAGCGGTCTCGCGCTGCCGCTGGAGGACTACATTCCGCAGTACCTCAAGGACGACATCCTCCCCGCTTCGTGGGACGCCGTGACGCTTGACGGTCACATCTATTCGCTGCCCTTCGAGATGGAGCCGGTCGCCCTGTGGTACAACAAGGCGATCTTCGCCGAAGCCGGACTTGAGCCGCCGACCACGTGGGACGAACTCGTCGCCGACGCGCAGCAGCTCACCACCGCCGACCGCTACGGCATCCTCATCCCGACCGCGCCGGGCTACTATGAAAACTTCGTGTGGTATCCCTTCCTGTGGATGTCGGGCGGCGAAATCATGAACGCCGACTTCACGGCTTCGGCTGCCAATACCCCTGAAACCGCGCAGGCGCTCGACCTGTGGGGCACGCTCGTCAAGGAAGGCTACGCCGCCCCGACCAGCACCGGCAGCGACCCGACCGATGATCGCTTCGGCACGGGCAATGCCGCCATGTTCGTCTCCGGCTACTGGGTGTACGGCTGGCTGCAGTCGGCGTATCCTGATCTGGTCAAGGACATCGGCGTCGTCCCGATCCCCGCGCCTGCGGGCAAAGACCTGGCGACGGTTTACGGCGGCTGGACGGTGATGGTTTACGCCAACACCACCCACCCGGCGGAAGCGGCGGAATTCGCCGTCAACATGTTCGGCGCTGAGGACAACAGCCGCGCCGCTGCCTGGGGCATGGAATACAACACCAAGCTGTCCCCGCGCGCATCGGTCATCGCGGACAACGCCGACTTCTACGAGCAGTTCCCGCACAACGTGTTCGCGCACGACATTTTCCCGACGGCGCGCCCCGAACCTGCCTATCCGCCTGAAATCGCTCAGGCAGTGTGGGAAGGCGTTCAGGACGTGATGTTCAACGGCGTCAGCGGTGCGGATGCTGCCGCTGCGATGGCTGACAAGATCGACTCGTATCTCCTCACACGCTAAGATCGCATAAGCCTGATCGGTTGTAAGCGTCGTAGGGGCGCAGCACGTGTCCCATCGAAGATGGGCGCGCCCCTACAGACAAACCCGATGCTTGCCGCCGGGCAGCTTTCCACAGGTCGAGTCGAGGTCATCCCCATGAGCCAACTTGCTACGGCTGCTTCGCAGCCTGCCACATCCCGCCGCAAGCCCCGTAAGAACCGCGATCAGCGCGAGCAGGCGCTTGTCGGCTATCTGTTCGTCCTGCCCGACCTCATCGGCTTGATCGTGTTCATCATCGGTCCCATGCTGCTGGCGTTCGTCATCAGCTTCAGCGACTGGCGGCTGACCGGCGTGCCCGAATTCGTCGGCATCAAGAATTACGAGATCATCCTCAAAGACCCCAAGTTCGGCGCGTCGCTGGGGCGCACCATCCTGTACACCATCGGCTACGTCCCGGTCGTGTACACGCTCAGTCTGGGGCTTGCCGTCCTGCTCACCCGCAAGGTGCGCGGCAATACCTTCTTCCGCACGCTCTATTTCATGCCGATTGCCATGTCGATGGTCGTCGCGGGCGTGATCTGGCGCTTCATGTTCGACCCCGGCAACGGGCTGATCAACGACATTTTCAGGAGCGTCGGGCTGCCCGCGCTGCAATGGACGGGCAACGTCCAGAGCGCGATGGTCTCGGTGCTGATCGTGTCGGTCTGGAAAAGCGCCGGTTATTTCATGATCATCCTGCTGGCGGGCATTCAGGACATCCCGTCGGATTACATCGAAGCCGCGCAGATCGACGGCGCGAACCGCTGGCAAATCTTCCGCCGCGTGATCATGCCGCTGCTGAAGCCGACCAGCTTCTTCGTGATCGTCATTCTGTCGATCAACGCCCTGCAAGCCTTCGACCAGATTTACGTGATGACGCGCGGTGGTCCGGCGCAGGCGACCTATACGCTGCTGATGTACATCTACGAGAAAGGCTTCCGCGAGTGGAACTTCGGCTATGCGGCGGCGATGGCGGTGGTGCTGTTCGCCATGATCTTCGTGCTGACGCTGATCCAGGTGCGCTTCTTCCGTTCGACCGAAGAGAAGCAGTGAGGGGCGAGTGACCATGCGGAAACCGACAAGCTACCACGTTGGCAACGCCCTCTACTATCTGATCGCCATCGTTCTGGCGGTGATCTTCGCGGGACCGTTCGTCTGGATGCTGTCCAGCTCGCTCAAGCCCGCCAGCGAAATCTTCGCCAACCCGCCGACGCTGATCTCGCCCAACTTCAGCCTGAACAACTACACCGAAGTCTTTCGACAGGCTCCGTTCGGGCGCTACATGTTCAACTCATTCTTCGTGGCGACCACCGTCACCGTCATCGCGCTGATCCTGCACGCGATGGCGGGCTATGCGCTGGCGCGGCTCGAATTTCCGTTCAAGCGCGTGATCTTCATGGTCATCATCGCCACGCTGATGGTTCCGTTCTACACCATCCTGATCCCACTGGCGATTCTGGTGCGCGACCTCGGCTGGATCAACACGTACCTGGCGCTGATCGTCCCGGCGATCCCCCATGCCTTCGGCATTTTCTGGCTGCGGCAGTTCTTTCTGGGGATGCCGTCCGAGCTGGAGGACGCCGCGCGCATCGACGGCGCGTCGCGCATCGGTGTGTTCTGGCACGTGGCGCTGCCCCTGGCGCGCCCGGTGCTGGCGGCGCTATCGGTGTTCTTCTTCCTCGCCAACTGGGACGCCTTCCTGTGGCCCCTGATCGCCGCGAACTCGCCCGACATGCGCATGGTGCAGGTCGGCATCCAGTCGTTCACGGGCGAGCATGGCACGGCATGGGAACTGATTATGGCTGCATCCGTGATCGCCGTTCTGCCGACGCTGGCGCTGTTCTTTGGCTTGCAGCGCTTCATCGTCGAGAGCGTCAAGATGACGGGCATCAAAGGGTAAAACGACACAATGCGTAAAGGCTTGGCTTTGCTGATAGGCATTCTGATGCTGGGAGGCGCTGTGGCAACCGTCGGGCAGTCCGAAACCGTGCTTCAGGGCGTGGAAGATGTCGAATTCGTCGGCTGGGTTTCGGGACCCAATTCGCCCAGCCAGACCGACGTGAACTTTGACGTGGATGGCGCTGACCTCGGCAGTATGTTCGACCTCGACGGCACGCTCTACATCGCCTTTGGCGATACCTATGGCTGCTGCCGTCCGGCGGGCGGCGGGGCGGGCGGGGAAAACTGGCGCAACAACGTGATCGCCTACACGACCGACGACGACCTGAGCGACGGCATCACCTTCGACGGCATGATCACCGGCGAGGACGGCAAGGCGCGCGCCGTCCTGAATAAGCTGCGCGACGACGCGACGATCATCCCGACCAACGGCATCGGCATCGACGGGCGCATCTACCTGCATTACATGGCGGTCGGGCGCTGGGGCGACCCCGGCAAATGGACGCTGAACCGCTCCGGCTGGGCGTACTCCGATGATCGCGGCGAGACGTGGGCGCAGCCGACTGATGCCGTCTGGAACGGCGATACCCAGTTCGGGCAGGCGGCGCTGCTGGTCGACGGCGGCTATCTGTACGTGTTCGGTATTCACGGCGGACGCTTCGGCGGCGCGGCGCTGGCGCGCGTCCCCACCGATAAGGTGTTGGACATGGACGCCTACCGCTACTGGGATGGCAGCGAATGGTCGGCGTCGCGCGGCGATGCCGTCGAGATCATGCCGCCGCCGGTAGGCGAGCTTTCGGTCGCATGGAACGAATATCTCGACCGCTGGATCATGACTTATCTGGACGAACTCCAGCGCGCCATCGTCATCCGCGAAGCGCCGGAGCTAACCGGTCCCTGGAGCGATTCGCGGGTGCTGGTCTCCGGCAGGGATTATCCGTCGCTGTACGGCGCGTACCTGCATCCCTGGGCGAGCAGCGGCGAGACGATCTACTTCAATATGTCGCAGTGGGGACCGTACAACGTTCTGCTCATGCGCGCGCGGCTGGTGAAAAGCGAGTGACCCTGACATCCTGGGCGACGTTGCGCGCCCTTCATCCGTGAGGAACACAACATGACCGTATTCAAGGGAAGCCCTTTAGGGGAGCTTGCGCGAATTCGCAGCGTGCGCACCCGGCGCGCATCCAGTTGGGATCGCAGCGGCGGCAACGACGACCGCCTGCACGTGCCGCCTCATTCCACCGCGCTGCTTGCCGATATTGCGGGCGCGGGCTGCATCAACCACATCTGGTGTACGATGGTCTGCGATCAGGAGGACAGCCTGCGCCGCGTCGTCCTGCGGATGCGCTGGGATGACGAAGCCGATTACTCGGTGGAAGTCCCCATCGGCGATTTCTTCGGCGTCGGGCACGCGCAGGCGGTCGATTTCGTCTCGCTGCCCCTGCAGATGAGTCCCGCCGAAGGGCGCGCCTTCAACTGCTACTTCCCGATGCCGTTCTCCGAGCGCGCGACCATCGAAATCCTGAACGAGTGTGATGTCGAGCTGCTGTTTTACTACTACATTGACTACGAGCTGCACGATTCAATCGATGCCGACCTGGGGCGCTTCCATGCCCAGTGGCGGCGCGAAAACCCCTGCGACGGCATCTCTGACGAGGGGATGGACAACCGCGCCTGGTCGTTCGAGGGCAAGAACATCGGCGGGCAGGGGAATTACGTCATCCTCGAAGCCGAGGGCAAGGGGCATTACGTCGGCTGCAACCTGAACATCCACAACCTGCGCCCGGTCGATCTGCCGAAAGAACTCGGCTGGCCCATCACGACCGGGCAGCTTCAGGAAGGCTCCGACCTGCTGTTCAACGCCTTCAACTGGTACGGCGAAGGCGACGACATGATCTTCATCGACGGCGAGCAGTGGCCCCCCACGCTGCACGGCACGGGAACCGAAGATTACTTCAACACCGCCTGGTGTCCGGCAGTCCCTTACAGTGCGCCGTATCACGGCATCACCATGCCCGGCGGCGTCAACTGGTCGGGCAAGATTTCGCTCTACCGCTTCCACATCGAAGACCCGATCTGCTTCGAGCAGAGCATCAAGGTGACGATTGAGCACGGGCACGCCAACCACCGCTCGGACGACTACAGCAGCACCGCCTACTGGTATCAACTGGAGCCGCACAAGCAGTTCCCGTCGCTGCCGCCGGTGCAGGATCGGCTGCCGCGCCCCGACTGAGCCAGCCGACCGAGTTCCGATATCAAAAGCCGCCGAGGAAATTCCCCGGCGGCTTCTGTTTGCGCTGTCGTTACTGAACATCCCTCGCCGCGAAACGGTGGTGAGGTTCAGCGTCAATTCAGGGCGGGCGTGACTTCGTGGCTGACGTGGAGCAGCTCGTGCGCCTTCTCGCTGCCCGGCTCGCCCAGGAAATCCTGATAAAGCTGCTGCACCGACGGATTCTTGTGCGACTTGCGGATCGTCTGCCAGCCGTCGATCATGTACAAGCCCTTGATGCGCTGCTCGATGACTTCGGCGCGCTCCTGACTGTAGGGCTGACCGCCGCCGTTCACGCAGCCGCCGGGGCACGCCATGATCTCGATCACGTCGTACTGCGACGTGCCCTTCTCGATGTTCTCCAGAATTTTGCGGGCGTTGCCGAGACCGGACGCCGCCGCGACGTGCAGGGTATGCCCGTTCAACTGGACGGTGGCTTCGCGCACGCCTGCCATACCGCGCACCGCCGTGAAGTTCACGTCTTCAAGCTCTTTGCCCGTGACTTCTTCGTAGATTGTGCGCAGCGCCGCTTCCAGCACGCCGCCGGACGCGCCGAAGATCACACCCGCGCCAGTCGATTCGCCCAGCGGGTTGTCGAAAGTTTCGTCGGGCATATAGCGCAGGTCGATGCCGGATTCCTTCAGCATCTTCGCCAGCTCGCGGGTGGTGATCACGTAGTCCACGTCGAGCACGCCATTGCTGCAATGCTCCGGCAGCGCCGCTTCGTACTTCTTGGCGATGCAGGGCATGACCGAAACCATCACCATGTTTTCCGGCTTGATGCCCATCTTGGCGGCGTAATACGACTTGCTGACCGCCCCGGTCATCTGCTGCGGCGATTTGCACGACGACGGCATGTAGTTCAGGTTGGGGAAGTGGTGCTTCAGGAAGTTGATCCAGCCGGGGCAGCACGACGTGAGAACGGGCAGCCGCTCGTTCTTAGTCACCCGGTCGATGATCTCATGCGCTTCTTCGATGACGGTCAGGTCTGCGCCGAAGGTCGTGTCGAACACGGCGTTGAAGCCGAGACGGTGCAGCCCGGCGACCAGCTTGCCAGTCATCGGCTGACCGGGCGGCAGACCAAATTCCTCGCCAATCGCCACGCGCACCGCCGGGGCGACCTGCACCACGACGGTCTTGCTCTTGTCGAACAGCGCGTTCCAGGTTTCCTGAATGTAGCCGACGCCGGTCAGCGCGGCGGTCGGGCAGACGCTCACACACTGCCCGCAGTAGACGCAGCTTGAATCGACCAGCGGCTGCATTTCCGCCGGGGCGACGACACAGTGGAACCCGCGCCCGAACGCCGTCAGCGCGCCGACCGTCTGCACCTCGTTGCACATCGTCTCGCAGCGGCGGCACATGATGCACTTGTTGGGGTCGCGCTTGAGCGCCCCGCTCGACTTGTCAATCGGGAACGAATAGCGCTCGCCGAGCTGATACGCCTGCGTGTTGATGCCGAATTCCCAGACCAGCTTTTGCAGCTCGCAGTCGGTCGACTTGGAGCACACGAGGCAGTCCGCCGGGTGGTTGGAGAGCATCAGTTGGAGCAGCTTGCGCCGCGCCGATAACACCCGCTTGGAATTGGTGGAAATCTTCATGCCTTCCGAGACCGGGGTCGCGCACGACGGAGCCAGATTGCGTCGCCCCTCGACTTCGACCACGCACATACGGCATGATGCGACCTGATTGACCATCTTGAACCGGCTCAGGTCGAGATGGCACAGGGTCGGAATACGAATGTCTGTCTTGCGCGACGCTTCCAGAATGGTTGCGCCTTCCGGTACGCTCACCGGCTGATTATCGATAATGACGTTGACCATTTTGGCTGCCCCTAGTTAATGCTAATCGCCCGGAACTTGCACTTGGTCTTGCACGCGCCGCACTTGATGCACCGCATCTGGTCGATGGTGTGCGGCTGCTTGACGTTGCCCGAAATCGCGCCGACCGGGCACAGACGCGCACACGCCGTGCAGCCGACGCACTTTTCGGCGGAAATCTCGTAGCGCAGCATCTTCTGGCAGGCTCCCGCCGGGCAGCGGTGTTCCTTCACGTGCGCTTCGTATTCATCCCAGAAGTATTTCATGGTGCTCAGCACCGGGTTGGGCGCGCTTTGCCCCAAGCCGCACAGCGCCGTGTCGCAGATGACTTCCGAAAGCTCGCGCAGCTCGACCAGATCGGCTTCCGTGCCGCGCCCCTCGGTGATGTTGGTCAGGATTTCGTGCAGACGCTTGGTTCCAACCCGGCAGGGCAGGCAGCGCCCGCACGACTCGTCGACCGAGAATTCAAGATAGTACTTGGCGAAGTTCACCATGCACGTCTTGTCGCTCAGGACGATCATGCCGCCCGAACCCATCATCGAGCCGATAGACGTGAGCGATTCGTAGTCAATCGGCAGGTCGAGATACTCCTTGGGGATGCAGCCGCCCGAAGGACCGCCGGTCTGCACCGCCTTGAATTCGCCCCCGCCCTTGATGCCGCCGCCGATGTCGTAAATGATCTCGCGCAGGGTCGTGCCCATCGGCACTTCGACCAAGCCGCTGTTGTTGATCTGCCCGGCGAGCGCGAATACCTTCGTGCCTTTGGAGGTCTTGGTTCCAATCGAGCTGTACCAGTCCGCGCCGCGCGTGAAGATGACCGGGATGTTCGCCAGCGTCTCGACGTTGTTGACAATCGTCGGGCGACCCCACAAGCCGCTCTGAGCGGGATACGGCGGCTTGGTGGTCGGCTCGCCGCGCTCGCCTTGCAGCGAGTGGATCAGCGCCGTCTCTTCGCCGCACACAAACGCACCCGCGCCCAGCCGAACGGCAATGTCGAAGTCGAAGTCGGAGCCGAGGATATTTTCGCCGAGCAAGCCGTATTCGCGCGCCTGATCGAGCGCAAGCTGAAGCCGCTCGACCGCCAGCGGATATTCCGCCCGGATGTAGACGTAGCCCTGATGCGCGCCGATGGCGTACCCGGCGATCACCATGCCTTCGACCACGCTGTGAGCGTCGGCTTCCATGATCGAGCGATCCATGAACGCGCCGGGGTCGCCTTCGTCGGCGTTGCAGATGACGAATTTTTCCGGTGCTGCGTTGGCGCGCGCGAATTCCCACTTCTTCCCGGTGGAGAAGCCCGCGCCGCCGCGCCCGCGCAAGCCGGAGCGCTTCATCTCGTCGATGACCATCTCCGGCGTCAGCTCGCTGAGTACCTTGCCGAGCGCCTGATAGCCTTCGACGGCGATGTATTCACGGATATCCTCCGGGTTGATCAGCCCGGAATGGCGCAGGGCGATGCGCTGCTGCGGCTGGTAGAACGGGATGTCATACTGCTTCTCAATCCGCTCTTTGAGGATCGGGTCGACGTACAGCAGCCGCTCGACGCGGCGGTTCTCCAGAATGTGCTTCTCGAAAATCTCGACGGCATCTTCCGGCTTCACCTGAACGTACAGCACGTTGTCCGGGTAGATTTTGACGATGGGACCCTTTTCGCAAAAGCCGAAGCAGCCCGAAATCGACGCCTGGATCGTGTCGCCGACTCCATACTCCGCGATCAGCTCCTGAAAATTGGCGATCAACTGCTGGCTTTCCGAAGCGTGGCAGCCCGTCCCGCCGCAGACCAGAATCGCGCGCTCGGAAGCGGGGTGATTCTGCCCGTTCACTCGCAGGTCGAGCAGGGGGCTGTATTCTTCGTAGGCATCAAGTAGCTGCGGATAGGATTCAACCTTCGGCATGGTCGGCTTCTCCCTTGGCGCTTTCTTCAACCAGATAGTGCTCCAGAATTTCCAGCACCTTTTCCGGCTGAACCTTGCCGTAGACCTTGTTGTTGGCGGCTGCGACGGGCGCGAGTCCGCAGGCTCCGATGCAGCGCAGGCTTTCGATGGAGAACTGACCGTCAGGCGTGACCTCGCCGGACTTGACGTTGAGGATGCGCTCGAATTCCTGAAGCACCTTTTCCGCGCCGTTCACGTAGCAGGCGGTTCCCAGACAGACGTTGATCTGCACCTCGCCCTTGGGCTTGGTCGAGAAGTAGTTGTAGAAGCTGATGACACCCGAAACCTCGGCGTGCGAGATGCTGTATTTCTGGGCGATGTGCTGCTGTACTTCCACCGGCAGATAGCCGAAAATCCCCTGTGCCCGGTGCAGGGTCTGAATGAGGGTGTCCTTACGACGGGGGTTATCCGGGACAACGTGCAAACGCTCGATAAACGTGTCGAGCTGTTCGAACCGCTCGCGTGCTAATTTCCTGCCAGCACATTCCGGTTGGGAATATGTCATGCGATACTCTCCGAAATCAAAGTAGGTGATACCCTGCCGAATTGATCGCTCATGGTGTTCGTCGGACGATGAAGGTTGCCGTGCTGTCGTGCTGATCTGGAGGGTCGGATCGTACAGGAACGAGCCTCAGGTCAGGAATGACCGCGTGTGTGAATTTCCCCTCCTGATCCGGTTGGTGCTCCCGTAACATGAGCCTCATTGTATATTGTGAACATTTTCACAAATAGTTACAGATGTAGTCGCTCTAGCTGAAAAATGTCACTATTAGCCCGCATGGCAGTCCCCCTATAATGCCAATCGTGACACAGAGCCGATCTGTGCTTCACCTCCCAAAATACGAGCCTCGCAAGCGGGATCGTCCCGCTTCATTTCTTTGCTACAGGTTTCTTCGGATACTGCCGTTTAACGTTGTTTGGAGAGGATGGGCAGGGTGCGTTGCGCCTCGCCCAGACCCTGAATAACGTCAGTTATGGTTAAGGATTTTGAGGGAGGGCAACCTCACCCCTCAATCCCCTCTCCACAACGTGGAGAGGGGAAGTTGAGCGCAGCGAAGCGGGGTGAGGTCGGAAAAGCGATGCTTATCCATAACTCACGTTGAATATCGAATCGTACTCAGACTAAAGAGGCTGTCTTGACGAAACCTTACCGTCTTTCATTCCTGATTCTGCTGTGCTGTGTTCTCGTGGTGGGGGGATTATCCAAGCCCGCCGTCGCTCAATCCGATTCCCGGCTGGAGCATCTCGTGCTGGCGGGACCGCCCGGTCCGCTGTCGATACCGCTGGCGTATCTGGTCGTCAACGACAACCTGTCAGGAATAGCCGACAGCGTCGAGCTTGTCCTGTGGGCGGATCGGAATCAGCTGCGGGCGATGGTCGCCGGGGCAGGCGGATTTCGTGACCATGCCGTCCAACAACGCCGCCATCTTCTACAACAACGGGCTGAGTCTGCAACTGCTGGACATCGCCGCATGGACGGCGTCGTTCGGCGTCAGCGCCGACGAGACGATCACCTTGCTGAGCGATGCGGTCGGCAAGCGGATCGTCATCCCGTTCGAGGGCAGCGTCCCTGAATCTGCTGTTCCAGTACGTCGCAGCCGCGAATGGGCTTGACCCGGCTGTGGATTTTGACGTTCAGTACACGCCCGACCCGCAGCAAGCCGCGCAGATGCTGCTGGGCGGTCAGGCGGACGTGGCGATCCTGCCGGAGCCGCTGGCGACGGCTGTCTGTCCACGGCCAGCACCAACGCGCCGCTGCAGCAGTTTCAGCCTCGCCGATGAGTGGACGAGCATCACCGACGACGAGAGCCGCACGCCGCTGACCGGCACGGTCGCGCTACCGAGCGTTCTGGATCAGCCGGAGGTGATCGCCGCGTTCCAGACTGAATATGCGCTGGCGGTCGAGTGGGTGATTGCGCATCCCGAAGAAGCCGGGCAGCTCGCCGAAGAACACCTGCCCGAACTGGGGCTGCCCGCGAAGCCAGTGGCGCTGTCACTTCAGCAGACCGACTGGGACGACGTGCCCGCTGAAGATGCGCGCACGGACATCGAGGGCTTTTTCACCCGCCTGATGGAGCTGTCGCCCGACGTGGTTGGCGGCAGGCTGCCCGACGACGCTTCAATATGAAGGTAGTCAATAAACGGGCGGCGGTTTTCTGGTAGGGGGCGCACGGCGTGCGCCAAATCCTGATGTCGCTTGTAATGAGGCTAGCGAGGTCGATAGTGCAGTTGCACCTGGAACGGGCGTCAATCACCCTGCTGAGGCGGGACTCGGAGCAAGCGGCGAAAAAGAGCCGCCGTCCGGTTTCGCCGCGTCTGCTGTGGAGCGCGGGCGGCATCCTGCTGCTGATACTGGTGTGGCAGGTGCTGGTGGCGACGACCCACAGCGCCATCGTCGCGTCCCCAGCGCAGACGTGGGCAGCGGCGGCGCGCTGTCACATCTGGCGGTGAGCGGTCAGCTTACGTCCGAGCTGGCGATCACGCTGCGGCGGCTGCTGATCGCGCTGGCGCTGGGCAGCGCCGTAGGCTTCAGCCTGGGGCTGGCTTCGGGCTTCAGCCGCGCGTGCCGGGCGCTGCTGGAGCCGGTGCGCTGGGTTACGATGACGCTGCCGACGGTGTTCCTCGCCATTCTGGGGCTGCTGTGGTTCGGCATCGGCGACAGCCAGGTGGTCTTTCTGGTGTCGATCATCGTCGCCCCGGTGATGTACGTCAACACGCTCTCCGGCTTCGACACGCTCGATCCGCAGCTTGTCGAGATGGCGCGGGTGTATCGCTTTTTACTGGCAGTCGCTGACCGAGGTGTCTGCCCGGCATCGGCGTACGGGTCATGACCGGACTCACGCTGGCGGCAGGCATCGGCGTGCGCGCCGTGTTGATGGCGGAGCTGCTTGGCGCGAACGAAGGCATCGGACACAGCTTCAACCGCGCCTGGACATTCCT
Source organism: Anaerolineae bacterium (assembly GCA_046328655.1). Classification (GTDB taxonomy): domain Bacteria; phylum Chloroflexota; class Anaerolineae; order Aggregatilineales; family Phototrophicaceae; genus Flexifilum. Next base: position 22,087 of record JAXLWE010000068.1, read on the forward strand.
CAAGACCCCCGAAATGTTCGCCTGGATGCTGGCGAGCCTGGCGCTGATGGCGCTGCTCGAATTCGGCATTTTCAAGCCGCTGCGCCGGACGCTGACTCCGCTGGCAGCGCGACGAACGAGGATATAGTGTCATGATCCGGCTTGACTGCGTGAGCAAATCGTTTGAGGGCGTACCCGTACTGCGAGGCTTCTCGCTGACCGTGAATGCGGGCGAGGTCGTCGGCGTGGTGGGGCGCTCCGGCGCGGGCAAGACCACGCTGCTGCGCCTGATCGCCGGGCTGATCCAGCCGGACAGCGGAACTGTTGCGGTTGGCAGCGCGCGCATCGGCTACGTGTTTCAGGAGCCGCGCCTGCTCCTGGCGCACCGCTGTCGAAAACGTCGCCGCCGCGCTGCAAGCCGAGCGCATCAACCGAGCCGACGCGCATCACACTGCGCTCGACTGGCTGCAACGGGTCGGGCTGGCAGATTTCGTTGGCTATTATCCGGCGCAGCTCGGCGGCGGAATGCAGCAACGCGCTGCACTGGCGCGCGCCTTCGCCGTGCAGCCGGATATTCTGCTGCTGGATGAGCCGTTCAGTCATCTTGACGAGGGTTACAAGCAGGAGCTTCTCGATACGCTGCGTCGGCTGGTTCACGAGACGGGCGTGACGGTCGTCTACGTCACCCACGACCTGCGCGAGCTGGACGGGCTTGCCAGCCACACCGATCACCTGGACGCGCAGCAATCTCAGCCCGAAAGGGCATAGCCGCCGCCAGCGCCATCTGCACGGTTGCAGATGGGCTGAGACATTCACAGTATAATCTCCGTCATACATATCACTCCAACGCTGCATAACAGAATCTGTCCAATCGTCATCAGGTATTGGATGCGCCCATGAATTTCGAGTTCGACGGCGAGATTATATTCTGGCGCGGACCCGCTCCCTGGTTCTTCGTGGTCGTGCCGGAAGGGGAGAGCCGCGACATCAAAGCGATGTCCGAATTCGTCACCTATGGCTGGGGTGTGATTCCGGTGCGGGTTCGCATCGGCAGCACGGAATTTACGACATCGCTGTTTCCCAAAGACGGGCGCTACCTTGTCCCGATCAAGGTGACCGTCCGAAAAACGGAAAAACTCGAAGAAGGCGACACCGTCACCGTGCGCCTCGAAATCTGAAACACCGCCAGAAAAAAGCCGCCCGAGATTGTCGTCTCCGGCGGCTTCATTTTCACTAGACTGCTTTGGCGGCGGTCAGTTCGCTGGCTGGCGGCGTATTTGCTGCCGCGCCCCCGATGCGTTTCCCCCTCAGTCGGAGACTGTTGGAAACGACAAATACGCTGCTGAACGCCATCGCCCCGGCTGCCAGCATCGGCACGAGCAAGCCGAGCATCGCCACCGGGATCAGGATGATGTTGTAGATAAACGCCCAGAACAAATTCTGGTGGATCGTTCGCATCGTCGCTTTGCTCAGCGTGATTGCCCGCGCTGCGCCGCGCAGGTCGCCGCTCACCAGCGTCACGTCCGACGCCTCCATCGCAATGTCCGTCCCCGTGCCGATGGCGATCCCCACGTCCGCCTGCGCCAGCGCCGGGGCGTCGTTGATGCCGTCGCCGACCATCGCCACCAGCAACCTCTGGTTGCCCTTGCCCTCGGCTTGCAGCGCCTTGACCGCCTCGACTTTCTGGCTCGGCAGCACCTCCGCCAGCACGCGATCCACGCCCACTTCGTCGGCAATCGCCTGAGCTGTGCGCGCGTTATCGCCGGTGATCATCACCACTTCCAGACCGAGCGCCTTCAGGCTGGCGATTGCCTCGCGCG
>JAXLWE010000069.1:0-21574 GCA_046328655.1 Anaerolineae bacterium
TGGCAGGTGCTGGCGCAGGGGAACTGCATCCCCAACGCGAACTACATCTACGCCGGACAGTACCTGCGCCTGCCGAGTCCGGTGTCGTATTATCCGCCGCCGCACTACCCGCACTATCCGTCGTACCCGACTTATCCGCCGTATCCATATCCGTACCCGACGCCGGTTCCGACGGGCATCCCGCCGACCTACGTCCCGCCGCCCGTAGTGGTCGGCTCGGCGCTGACGTTCGCGCCCTACGACGAGATCAACAACAATACGGTGATCCTGCCGCCGGATACGATGATCGCCATTAGTTGGGCGGGCACATTCCCGACCGCGACCGACCGGGTGACGTTCGAGCTGATTCCGCCGGGCGGCTCGACCGGGACGCCCATCGGCATCGACGCCAACCTCGGCGACGGCGCGACCATCTCATGGTTCGCTTCGGCGTACACGCAGGGGACGGTGCGGGCATATGCGACGTTTACGGGCGGCTTCCCGCCCCAGTACAGCGACAGCTACTACGTCATCGCCGGGTTCCCGCCGTGAGGTGAATCATCGGGCGCACGCCGTGCGCCCCTACAGATGAAAGCGGTTGTTGGTTGTTCGGGGGCGTTCAATTGAACGCCCCTTTTTATTCCTACCCCATACGTAGTAGACCACCAACGAACGTTTGCCTGGTGTTTTTGTAGGGGCAGACCTACGTGTCTGCCCTCTCCTACGTAAACGGGGCGAGGGGTGATGTTCCCCCTTCTCTCCGCTTGCGTGGGAGAAGGGGATGGCAACCGAAGGTTGCACGGGGATGAGGGGGTAATCGCCCCTCACGCGACAGCCCCGACCTTGCGCCGCCGATATTTTCGTCTAGTATTGGTGGACGTTTCCGAAAGTCGGGGTCGCATGACCTTCACCACGCCCGAATTCGTCATCTTCTTCGCCGCCTTTGTGCCGCTCTACTTCGCCATTCCGCCGCGACTGCGCTGGGTGGTGCTGCTGGCTGCCAGCTACTTTTTCTACGCCTACGGCAGCGGCATCTACGTGGTGCTGATCGCCTTCACGACGCTGGTCGACTACACCGCCGCGCGAGCGATGGGCGCGACCGACGATCCCCGCCGCCGCAGGCTGTATCTAGCCGCCAGCCTGACCGCCAACCTGGGCACGCTGTTCGTGTTCAAGTATTTCAACTTCTTCAACCAGTCGTTCGAGGCGCTGGCGGCGTCGCTTGGCTGGGGCTACCCGGTGAATGCGCTCAGCGTGGTGCTGCCGGTCGGGATTTCGTTCTACACCTTCCAGTCCATCGCCTACACGATTGACGTGTACCGGGGCGCGATCCAGCCGGAGAAGCACCTCGGCATCTTCGCTACCTTCGTCGCCTTCTTCCCGCAGTTGGTCGCCGGACCGATTGAGCGGGCGCGTCACATGCTGCCGCAGTTCCACCTGCGGGCGCGCTTCGATTCGGCGCGGGCGGTGGCGGGCTTGCGGCTGATCCTGTGGGGCGCGTTCAAGAAGATCGTGATCGCCGACCGGCTGGCGATCTACGTCAACACGGTCTACACCACGCCGGGCGACTACAACGGTCTGCCGCTGATCCTGGCGACGGTGTTCTTCGCCTTCCAGATATACTGCGACTTTTCCGCCTACTCGGACATCGCCATCGGCGCGGCGAAAATCCTCGGCTTCGACCTGATGGAAAATTTCCGCCAGCCGTACTTCGCCCAGTCGATCCGCGAATTCTGGGGGCGCTGGCACATTTCGCTCTCGACCTGGTTCCGCGACTACCTGTACATCCCGCTGGGCGGCAGCCGCGTGACGCTGCCGCGCCACCTGCTCAACCTGATGATCGTGTTTCTGGTCAGCGGGCTGTGGCACGGCGCAAGCTGGACGTTCGTCATCTGGGGGGCGCTGCACGGGCTGTACATGGTGGTCGAGACGCTGCTGCGCGGGCGGCGCATCACCTACTATCTCTACCTGCCGCGCGCCGTGCGGGTCGTGCTGACCTTCGCGCTGGTGTGTTTCGCGTGGATTTTCTTCCGCGCCAACAGCTTCGGCGACGCACTGTACGTCGTTGGGCATCTGTTCAGCTTCGACAGCGCCACCGTGACCGAGCCGTTCGCGGCGGGGCTGCTGGGCGCGCACGTCGAGTTTGTGCTGTCGTGCGGGCTGATCGCGCTGCTGCTGGTGGTCGACGGCTTCATCGCCCGGCACGGCTTCGAGCGGCTGTGGCAGCGCAGCCCGGCGGCGCTGCGCTGGGCGACCTATTATGCGGCGGGCGCGGCGGTGATCTTCTCCGGGCTGTACGGTCTCGGCGCGCAGCAGTTCATCTATTTCCGGTTCTACACGTTCGATTATGAGAGCTATGCAGCCATGTGCCGCTGTTCAAGACCTCACCCCGTGCAACCTTCGGTTGCCCACCCCTCTCCACGTCGTGGAGAGGGGAAGTCGAGCGCAGCGAGACGGGGGTGAGGTTGTTCGCTGAAGCCCCGGTTCGTGTGAAGCAGCGGGCGGCGCTGCGCTTCGTGCTGCGGCTGGCGCTGTACGCGCTGCCGTTTGCGATTCCGTTTCTGCTGCTGACCGGGTTCATGATCTACACGGGCGAGTCGATGCCGCTGGACATGGTCGCGCGGATGCAGATGGGCGATGAGCCGGTGCTGTACCGCCCGCGCTACGGCAACCGCGACCTCGACTTCAAGACGATCTCCGCCAACCTGCGCCAGCCGGACGTGCTGATCGCCGGGTCGTCGCGGGTGCTGCAATTCCGCTCGCTGTTCTTCGACAAAGCGCCGAATGAGTTCTACAACGCGGGCGCTCCGGCGTGGCAGTTGGGCGACGTGCGCAGGCTGCTCGACGGGCTGACGTTCACGCCGCGCGTGCTGATTCTGGGGCTGGATCAGCCCTGGTTCAACGACGCCTACGCGGGCGAGCCGATCCCCGCCCCCGTGAGCGACTTCGCCGAGCTTTTCATGGTCAACCGCAGCTTTTTGCAGGATGTGTTGAGCGGCGAGGCGTTTGACCTCGGCATGTATCTGCGCCGCGTCGAGCCGGAACACGGCGGGCTGGCGCTCGGCTTGCGGGCGATCCGCGACGGGCACGGCTTCCGCAACGACGGCAGCGAGCAGTACGGCGATTTTCTGGTCGCCCACTGGCTGTACCCCGAAAACGAGCGGCAGCGCCACCTCGACGATCTGCGCGACGGCAAGGACATGTACGTCTACGGCGATACGGTCTCGGCGGCGCGGCTCCAGCAGTTGGACGATCTGCTCCGCTGGTGCGCTGAGCGCGGCATCTTCGTGATCGGCTACCTGCCGTCGTACATGCCGACGCTGTACCCGCAGATGCTCGGCGACGGTAATCACACCTATATCGAGAAGCTGGACGCGGCAGTCGCGCTGTTCGCGGGCAGGAGCTTCGCCTGGCTGACTTCTCCGACAGCGCTGCGCTGGGCGCGACCGACGAGGATTTTTCGACGGCTGGCACGCCTCCGAGCGCATCAACCTGCGCCTGTACGAGCAGATGCTCGACGGTCTCCCGGATTTGCTCGGCGAGTTATCCCGACCCAGCATATCTGCAAGCGACGGACGCCGGCGCTACAGACACCTTCGAGGTGTTCGGCGAGCGCACGATGCACAACAGACGCATCACCCAGCGGCGGGCATAGGGGTCAGGCTGCTTTCTGGCAGCAGGAACAGCGCTGATACCGTGATCGTTCAGGCTGACCCCGGCGCTCATCTCCCCGTGGATATTCAGAATAGCGGCGGTCGCGTCGCTGACGGCGGGGACATCGTCGCTTCGTTAAGGTATGGGTAGGCGCGGTCGAGAACCATGTCCGCGCCGGGATGGCTGTACTGGTGACGGATGTGGTCGAGCGAGTGGTGAACCCCCACCTGTGGCAGAAATGGCAGGTAGGCGGGCGGGTTCGGCGCGGGCAGCGGCGCCCGCCAGAACAGGCTGTCCGGGTGGTCGCGCAGGTACAAGTCGAGGTCGTACCAGTCCTTTTTCAGCGTCCAGATGTATTTGCTGCCCTGTTCCGCGAACTGTGCGGCGGCACCGGCGCGGGCGATACCACACGGGCGTATCCACAGGTTGTCGCACAGCAGGTGGAAGAAATAGCCGAGCGCGTAGCTGTAGCGCGGGCGGTCGTCTGCCGGAATCGCGCTCAGGTAGTCCCGGTAGAATTCGAGATCGTGGATGCGATCTCCACCCGCCGCCGTCGCGCAGGAAATGTGTAGCCGCCTTGGGCGGATCAAACTCGCTCAGTCAGCGTTGGGGATGCCAGGTCAGGCGCGGACGCGAGCGCGAACGCCGTCTCGTCCAGTTCGGGAGAGCGTCGAGCAGCGCTTCCCGCCACGCGCAGATGTCCGATCCACGTTGCCATGCCTCGTCCTTTCGGTTTTGAGCCGCCCCCAGCATCATAGCGTATTTTTCGGGCGCGGTTTCCCCGGCCTGACCGACGGCTTTGCCGACTGAGCCGGGTAGACACATCGGGTCTGCCCCTACATATTCTACTGCTTCAGGAGATGCGGAGTATGGCGATTTTTGAGGATATGAGATGACCGAAGCAACCTCACCCCCGCCCCTCTCTCCACATTGTGGAAGGCGCTAAACAGACCGTAGGTCTGCCGCGCAGCAGGTGAGGTAAAGTGCTGCCCCTCGCATTGCGCGCCAATCGGCGCTATCATAGGTTCACAAAGGGTCAGAGGCGCTGCGTATTGAATTTGAGATGCGCCTGCTGAAAGGAACTTACCCGCCATGTCTGTCCTTCAAATGCACGAAATTTCCGAAGTCAACCATCACATCCTGAACCCGTTTACGCACGAGAAGCTGATGCTGCTCGGCGAACTCTACCGCCTGAAGCCGGGATGCGCCAGCTCGACCTGTGCTGCGAAAACCGCGGGCAGATGCTGTGCCGATGGTCGCAGCGCTGGGGCATCAGCGGCGTCGGCGTGGACATCAGCAAGGTATTTCTCGCCGCCGCGCACGGCGCGCCGCCGAACTGGGCGTTGGCAACCGGATCACGTTCGTCGAAGGCGACGCCGAGCGGTATATCGCTGAAGCGCAGGGCTTCGACGTGGTGAGCTGCATCGGCGGCGCGTCGGGGATGGGTTGGTGGGCGCAATAAACTGATGCTGCCCGCGCTCAAGCCGGGCGGTCTGATCCTGGTCGGCGAGGCGTACTGGATCGAGACGCCGCCGGACGAGGCGTATGCGGCGCTCGGCGTTGGCAGGGACGATTACGTCAGCCTGATCGACACGCTGGATCGCATCCACAGCGCCGGGCTGGGCTGGTCGAGATGGTGCTGGCGAACCCGGTTAGCTGGGATCGCTACGAAGCCGAGGTGGTGGGCGCTGTACGAGTGGCTGCGATGCCAGATGACTCGCTCGCACCGGAAGTCCGCCAGACGTTCGAGAGAGACGCGCGAGCATCTCACCTACCAGCGGCGTTATTTCGGCTGGGGCGTGTTCGTCATGCGGGAGCGATGATTTCATCTGCGGTGTGAGTGTGGAGCACGCGATATAATACTGTCATCGGTTCGTAACGCCTGACACACGGGGAGGTCAGGCGAAATATCGTGTTCGGGCGTTACGCCTCATCCTGGGAGGGGCGCGATGACAGCAGCATCCTATCAGCGGCAGCGAGCTTTCTACGTCACCGCCGGGAACGGACTGCCCTGTCTGGTGATGCACGGCGGCTGGGGATTCGATCATACGGTTTTACATCCCTGGCTCGACCCGCTCGGCGACTCGCTGCACCTGATCTGCACTACGATCATCGCGGCAATGGTCAGTCAGGGCGTCCGCTAAAGACGGTGACTCACGCGCAGTTCGCTGCCGATGCGGACGCGCTGGCTCGGCATTGGGGTTAGACAAAGTCGCCGTCATCGGGCACTCTTGCGGCGGTTTCATCGCTCTGGAACTCGCGCTGCGCTATCCTGATCGCGTGAGCCACCTGATCCTGCTGGATACCGCACCGCACATCGATTGCAGCGGGGATCGCCAGAACGCCCGGCGGATGGGCGCGACCGACGAGATGATGACGGTGCTGCAAGAGGAATGGGCGACCGACGAGGAAATGCGTGCGCGCTTCCAGATCGTCTTACCGCTGTATTTCCGAAACTTCGACCCGCCGTCGCCGAAAGATTTACGAAAAGGCGATCTTCACGGCGTCAGGCGGGGCGCGCGAAGGGGAGTTAGCGGCTTATAACACCGTGCCCCGGCAGGCGAAATTCGCATCGCGACGTTGGTTCCTGGTCAGTCGATATGATTTCCGTCTGTCCGCCATCACAGGCGCAGATTATGCACGATGGGATTGCGAATTCGGAACTGGTTATCTTCGAAAACAGCGGTCATTTTCCCTACGTCGAGGAACCAGACGTTTTCTTCGATACCGTGCGTGACTGGCTCAAGCGAACTCCCTAATCACAGTATCGCCCGTTTGGTAAGCAAGGCGGTTGACTTGACCGGGTGCGCCGCGTACAATTTCAGGCACAAAGGCTGTGACGAGAGACAAGTAAGCGTCGAAGCGGCGGCACAGAAGGCGAGCGTTCCATCGAAGATGGATTGGTGAAGATCTCGCCCGCGCGCCGACGCCGAATGGGCCTCCGAGCCGCAAGGGTGGAAAAGAAGCGGTCAGCAGTCAGCGGTCAGCAGTCAGCGAAAAGGCTGATAGCTGATGGCTGAAAGCTGATAGCCAATTGCTATCTGCGCCGGAAATTGCCACCGTTATCAGGGCATGGCACAACGAACGTTGTGCTTAACAAAGCGAGGTCGGGATGTGCTCGACCTAAGCGGGGTGGTATCGCGGGTGTAACGCTCGTCCCCATGTGGGGGCGGGCGTTTTTGTTTGACGGGAGATTGGGCGAACATGGCAGTCAAGAAACGGATTTTGACAGGCGACCGTCCCACCGGGCGGATGCACCTGGGGCATTACGTCGGCTCGCTGGCGAACCGCGTGCGCCTTCAGGACGAGTACGAATGCTTCTTTCTGGTCGCGGATTTGCATACGCTGACGACCAAGCCGGAGAAGGACGCCATCGCCGCGATTGGCGAGAACGTCCACGAGATGGTGCTCGACTATCTGGCGGCGGGCATCGACCCGGAGAAAAGCACGATCCTGCTGCAATCGGGCGTGCGCGAGACCTATGAACTCAACCTGATCTGCGAGATGCTGATCAGCGTGGCGCGGCTGGAGCGCGTGCCGAGCCTGAAGGACATGGCGGCGGCGGCGCATCTGGAATCGATGCCGTTCGGCTTGCTCGGCTACCCGGTGCTGCAAGCCGCCGACATCCTGCTGCCGCGCGCGCACCTCGTCCCGGTCGGCAAGGACAACGAGTCGCACATCGAGGTCACGCGCGAGATCGCCCGGCGCTTCAACAGTCTGTACGGCGACGTTTTCCCGATCCCCGACGTGCTGATCGGCGACGTGCCTTCGCTGATCGGGACGGATGGGCAGGCGAAGATGAGCAAGTCGCTCAACAACGCCATCTTCCTGAGCGACGACGAGAAGGCGGTCAACGAGAAGGTGCGCGGCATGTTCACCGACCCCGCCCGCATCCGCGCCGACATCCCCGGTCGCGTCGAGGGCAACCCGGTGTTCATCTACCATGATGCCTTCAACCCGAACGTGGACGAGGTGAACGACCTGAAGGAGCGCTACCTGCGCGGCGCGGTCGGCGACGTGGAGGTCAAGAAGAAGCTGGCGCTGGCGATCAACAACTTCCTCGCGCCGATGCGCGAGCGGCGGGCGAAATACCAGTCGCAGCCGGTCTGGTCGAGGACATCCTGATCGCCGGGACGGAGCGGGCGCGCGCCGAAGCGCAGGCGACGATGGCGCTGGTGCGCGCGGCGATGGGGCTGTACCGGCTGCCGGAGAAACGCTAGGACTGAGGTTCGGGCTGAGGACTGAAAAGACAAAAGACTCAACGCAAAGGCGCGAATGGGAAAGAAGACGCAAGATAGGGGCGCGGCTTGGCTTGCGAAGCAAGCACGCGCCCCTACAAAACCTCCGTGAGATGTACCAACGCTTGTTACCGGGTACGTCCTTGCTGTCTTGCACCCGCTTTGCATGATGTGTTACACTACTGATGCGGTGATTTCGTCCGAATAATGAGTTATCAGGCGATCGATCCGCCAGACGCAGCAATATCATTCGTCGATAATCGAATGAGATCACCATGTCTGAAGATGCTATGCCCGATGACGAACTCGATGACGGAATGGTCGATGTGCCGTTTCTGCGCTTCTACCACTCGCAGAACCTACGCGCGAGGACGTTCGACGTGCTGGAAGCGGTTGAACAAGCGCGAGACCGCACGAAATATCGCGGCGCTCTGGCGAGCATTGTTGTGGAACTGACCAACGCCGGCATCGACTACTACTTTATGCGACCGCTCAAGCTGGCGAAAGTCGGCTTTGTCATCGAGCAATCAGCGAACGTGAAAATTATCGCAGGCGCGACGCGGGTGCTGGGGGGCGTCATCCATAACATCATTGGGCGCATGAACCAGGAGCAACTGCTGTTCGTGTGCGACTATATTCGAGAGCTGATGGAGTGAGACCTCACCCCGGCTGAGCTTCACTCAGTTGCCTCTCCGTGAGGCGGGGAGAAACGATTGAACGCAAAGGCGCGAAGGGGAAAGAAAGACGCAAAGTAGGGGCGCTGCACGCTGCGCCCTTTTTTATTTGGCAGGGCGGAGTTCGTCCACCTTCGCTTCGGATGCTCGATCACTTTTTCCGACAGTTCCGCAATCAACCCGATCCTGCAATTCGTATTCGTGGATGGGCAGCACCCAGGGATAGCGCTGGAAGTGCTCGAACATGCCGTATTCGCTGTCCGCTCAAAATGAGCGGCTGAACGGCGACGAAGGCAATCCTTCAGCAAAGCTCATCAGTTCATGAGGCGGAAGCGGATCGGTGAGATCGGCAATCACAGATCGATATGCGCCAGCGTGACGACAGTTTCGGTAACGTCGCGGTTGTCCGGCTTTCGAAATCGAACAATATCGGAATATAACCTCGTCTGCGCAGTTCCTCTCGAATTGCTTCGAGAATTGCTTTGCGCTCGTCAGTGAAGCGACCGGAATCAGCACCGCTTTCTTACCGATGGTGTCGATTACGTCGCGCAGCTTTCGTTGTGAAGTAGGAGATAAATGAACTGGGCGACTTCAAGATTGTCGACCGTGATTGTGGGTTCATCGTGATCGCTAACAATGAGGATTAGATTAGATTGTGCCCTTCAAGATTGACTTCCGCAGAAAATGCCAAAGGTCGACAATCTGAGAGATTGGCGCTTTGTAACTGGGTTTTCAACCAACTGAGCATACATCAGAGTGGCACCACTCAAGCGTGCTTCATAGAACTGCGCTTTCAAGAGATTTGCCCCATAAAGGTCTGCATGCGCAAGATCAGCTTCAATGAGGTTTGCGCTTCCAAGGTTAGTAGCCGTAAGATCCGCCACCTTAAGATCGGCTTCCTCAGATCACCTCATAGTCAGAGCTGCAGGATCATTTCTCTCAAATGCGCGCACTCGGATGAATAGTTCGGATCGGCGTCGCCGGGTCCAGTTTCCGCTAAGATCGGCTTTCTTGAGGTTTGCTCTTGTGAGATCTGCATCACTAAAGTGCTTTACTAATATCTGCTGTTTGGAGGTCGTATACCTAAGGTTGGCCCCACTTAGATCTGCCCGACATAAAATTTGCTCCTCTCAGATTTGCTCTTCTGAGATATCGCACCGAGATCAACTTCCCTCAGATCTACTCGCCTTAAGTTGGTTTCTACCGGATCGGCGTTTCTAAGATCGGCATTCCTGAGGTCTACCTCTTCCGGAGTATTACCTGCCTTTTCCTTTCTTTTCGCGCCAATCATTCCAAACTGCTGACCCTTGCATAAGAATGGCGAGTTGTTCCACGCGTTGCCATAGCGACAGCATCAGTTGGTGGCTAATAAATTTGACCTGAATCAATCATAAAGCAAATCTTGACTCTCGCCCCTTCGCCCACGTATACTTACGCCTATAGACACTTCTCGCGCTTTCACGATGCCCATGCGAATGCCACGTCAGGACGGACGGCGGTCATTTGCGCGCGTAAGTAGCGGAATCGAGTCGAGCGAATACCGAACCGTCTGTCAAAACCCGACAGGCGGTTTTTTATTTGAGCGGTTAGCAACAATTAGCGGTTAGCTGCTCAAAGATGTGGCACACTATACACACTTTTGTCTTTGGCTAATGGCTAAAAGCTAATCGCTAACTGCTGAGAGAAAACCATGCCCAAACACATTCACGTCTCGGTCGCCTGGCCTACGCCAACGGCGATGCACGTCGGTCATCTGGCGGGCGCCTACCTGCCCGCCGACATCTTCGCGCTATCACCGGCTGAAGGGCAACACCGTCCTGATGGTGTCCGAGAAGCCGGACAGCCACGGCACGCCGATCTCGGTCGAGGCGGACAAGCGCGGCGTCACAGCGCGGTCGATCTTCGAGCATTATCACGAGCGCTTCCTGCTCACGCAGCAGAAGGTCGGCATCAGCTACGACCTGTTCACGCACACCGACACCGAAAACCACTCGCAGATCGCGCAGGACATTTTCCTGCTGCTGCTGGAGCGCGGGCATCTGTACAAGGAGCGCCAGCAGCTTCTCTACAGCGAGATCGAGAAGCGCTTCCTGCCCGACCGCTATGTTGAGGGCGAGTGTTACATCTGCCACTATCCCGAAGCGCGCGGCGACCAGTGCGATAACTGCGGCAACCTGCTCGACGCCACCAAGCTGATCCACCCGCACAGCAAGAACCACCCCGAAGAAACCCTGATCATCCGCGAGACCGAGCATTATTTCCTCGATCTCGCCCGCTTCACCGACGCGCTGATGGAATACATCAACGCGCACGAGAATCACTGGCGACCGAACGTCGTGCGCTTCAGCCAGAATTTCATCAGCGAGGGGCTGCGCGGGCGACCGATCACCCGCGACATCGACTGGGGCATCCCCGTGCCGCTGGAAGGCTGGGACGGCAAGCGGCTGTACGTGTGGTTCGAGGCGGTGATGGGCTACCTGACCGCCAGCATCGAGTGGGCGAAGAACATCGGCGAGCCGGAGCGCTGGAAAGAGTGGTGGTACAATCCGGAAGCCGAAATCTACAACTTCATCGGCAAGGACAACATCCCGTTCCACACCATCATCTGGCAGGCGGAGCTGCTCGGCATCGACGGCATCTACAACGAGCAGCATCCCGACCAGCATATCACGCTGCCCTACGACGTGCCCGCCAACGAGTTCATGAATATCGAGGGCAAGCAGTTTTCGAAATCGCGCAACTGGGCGATCTGGCTGCCGGACATCCTCGAACGCTACCAGCCCGACGCGGTTCGCTACTACGTCGCCGCCACCTTCCCCGAAACCCACGACTCGGACTTCGCCTGGGACGGCTTCCTCAACCGCGTCAACGGCGAGCTGCTGGCGGCGTGGGGCAATCTGGTCAACCGGATGCTCAGCTTCGCCTACAAGCGCTTCGACGGCAAAGTGCCGGATTACGCCGCGCTGACGCTCGAAGACGTGCAGATCATCAACAAGGTCGAGGACGGCTTCAACGTGGTCGGCGCGCTGATCGAGCAGGTCAAGCTGCGCGACGCGCTGCAGGCGGCGATGTCGCTGGTGCGCGACGCCAACGCCTACCTCGATTCGCGCAAGCCCTGGATCACCATCAAGCAGGACGCGGACGACGCCGCGAAATCGGTCTACACCATTTTGCGCGTAATCGACAATCTCAAAACGATCCTTGCGCCGTTCCTGCCGTTCTCGGCGCAGGCAGTCCACGAATATCTCGGCTACGACGGGCAGGTGTTCGGCGACCTGAAGATCGAGGAATACGCCGAGACCGAGCGCTCGCACCGGGCGCTGGTCTACGACGGATCGGCGGCGATTGGCAGGTGGGAAAAGAGCAACCTGAAGCCAGGGCAGGCGCTGCGCGAGCCGAAGGCGCTGTACGTCAAGCTGGAGCCGGAGATCGTCGATCAGGAGCGCAGCTATCTCGGCGCGCCCCGCGACGAGCACGAAATCGTGGGGTAAAACGACCCCCTCAACCCCTAGCCCCTTCTCCCACGCAAGCGGGGAGAAGGGGAGAAAGCTATCTCGTTTGGACTAATAAGCGTATGGCTGTATGCCCCGACACCATTTCAAAGGTGTCCAGCGACGTCATGAATGAACAACAGCAGGAAAACCTAAGCAATCTCCGTAGCGCCGCTTCACTCGATCAGCAGCAGCTATGCTATAACAATCTTGCCAAGCTAGTTTCCGATATGTCTTCATCTGGCGCAATAGAATTGATCTTGAAGTATCTCAGACGATTCCTTGTCGATCTTCGCGGTTACTATCCAGAGGATGCAAACATCGCTGCTTCGATTCAAGTCTTCAACGATATTACGTCGTTTGAGACACTGGGAAAACAAGCCGAAGTTGTCTATCTGTTATTGGAATGCGTGCGCAGTCCAGGCATCAATAATTACAGATACGCACTCAAATTGCTATTCAGAATACACGACTGGGGATACCCGACTTCAATCACCACCCCAAAACGGTGCTGAGTGTTATCCAAACGCGCCGCTTTGGTCGCTATCCCCCGATTTGTTCTGGGGAAATCCAAAACCCCGAGCTTTGGCGTAGATGGTTTCGTGCCGAAACCAAGAGGATTTCTCCATTCTTGTGCACTATTATACGCTGATCCCAACGTTATCGAATTGCATAAATCGCTATGGATGGAAGTAGCCGATGACATTGAAGCGGCTCTCCAAGCAGAGTGATTTCGCCCCTCTCCCCGCTTGCGTGGGAGAGGGGAAAGCTCACCGCAGGTGAGCCGGGGTGAGGGGCTTACGTCCCCGCGCCGCCGACCGTAAGCTGGAAATCGCCTTCGGTCGCGCCCAGATATTGGGCGTAGCGCGTGACGACGATCAGGTACGTCCCGCTGCGGCGCAGGCGCACGCCGCTGAGCGCCGCGCCGGTTTTGCCGTCGTCGTCGCTGACGGCGAACAGATTGCCGTTGATGTCCAGCAGCGCCAGCATCACGTCCAGATTCCCGGACTGGCGCTCGACAGTCGCCGAAATGCTGTCGCCAAGCTGCCCCTGAAAATAATAGCTGCGGAACGGCGCATCACCGCCGATTCGATCCGACGCCGCGCCACCGACCGGGAGCGGCTGAGCGCTGGTCAGCAGGTTGGCGGTAGGGATGGTCAGCGCGCGACCGTCCGAGACGACGCCGCTGCGCTCGGCAATCGCGCCGCTGCCGTCATCCCGGACGATTAGCCCGGCGACGAACGTCCCGCCCGTGTGCATGGTGGCGGTGATCGGGGCGAAAGTCTGGTCGTGCAGCCGTGCTTCCAGCCGGAAATCGACCGAATCGACGCAGCCGTCAACGTAGCGCACGCGGATTTCGTAACTTCCGGTCGGCAGGCTTTCGGGCTGCCAGCCTGCCGTCTGCGCTGCCGTATGCTCGCTGTAGGCGGCGCAGTCCACCGCGTCGGTATCGCCGGAGAAAGCGCCGCCGTCCTCGGTCTGCGGGTTGTCGGGGGACAGCGCTTCGCCGAGCGGGTC
Source organism: Anaerolineae bacterium (assembly GCA_046328655.1). Taxonomy (GTDB): domain Bacteria; phylum Chloroflexota; class Anaerolineae; order Aggregatilineales; family Phototrophicaceae; genus Flexifilum. The sequence continues at coordinate 13,555 of JAXLWE010000069.1, forward strand.
GCGGATTTCGAGCCTCAGTCGGACGGGAGCCTGCCATGTGAGGAAGAACTGGAGCGCGCCGACGCTTTCCGGCGCGACCAGCGTCAGGGTGAACTGCGCCTGATGATCGTCGAGCGCTTCGGCGGGCGAGATGAGCACGTGATAGGTCGTGCCGCCGGAGCCGAGCCAGCGCATGTCCGCCGCCGCGCCCCCGGCAATCGATGCGATGGCGTCCAGTTGAACGCCCGCCGGGTCGATCAGCGCCATGCTGAGCGCGATCACCCCGCTGTTTTGCAGGTGAACGGTCTGTTCCGACGCGGTTTCGGGAGTGACGGCGTAGACGTGGATCGGGCTGCTGGCGCTCAATACGTCGTCGGCGGGCTGTCCCGGCGCAAGCTGGCGAGTTTCATCCTGCGCCCGAACCAGCGGCGCGAAGCATAAAAGGACGATCAGCCAGCCACAGACTCTACGCATCTGCCCGCAGCAGGGTCAGCTCGTAGTCGCCGCCGTCGGCGAAGGCGCTGACGCGCAGCGTGTAACTGCCGCCCTCCGTGAGCGTCATCTCGATGCGCGAGTTGCGGTTGGTCGTGCCGTTGCCGTCCATGTCGTCGTTTTCGGCGATAAGCTGCTTGTCCGGCGCGTAGAGATAAAGCTGCGGGTCGAAGGCGTCGTTGACGGCGATCAGCGCGATGATCACGCGCTCGCCCGCGTCGGCGCTGAACGTCCAGCCGTCGTCCTGGAAAGTATCGACCGTGCCGCGAACCGTCTGCCCGGTTTCGACGCTGCCGAGGATTTTCAGGTCGGCGGGCAGGGCGGGCGCGGTTGGTGTGCTGCCCAGGCGTGCCAGCGGCGCGAATTCGGGCATGACCGTCACCGTCAGCATGACCTCGTTGACCACACGACCGATCACCGGCGCGCTCACCGTCAGGGTGAGGACGCACAGCGCACAGCCGACGATGGTGAACAAGCCGATCAGCGCCAGAATCACGGTGAGGACGCCGCCCCCGCTGCCCTTGTGGACGCGAATCCGCTCGCCGGACGGCTCGTCCTCGAACGGGTCGTAGCCTTCTTCTTCCTCGAATACCGCCGACGGGTCGAATTCAATCGATGGGAGCGACTGCGACTGCGGCGCAGGCGTAGAGGGTGCTGCGCCCGCCAGCACACGCTCGTACATGCGGTGCGCCCGGTCGTCGTCGGGGCGCAGTTCCAGCACCTTTTCGAGCGCGCGCCGCTGCTTGCCGGGGTCGTCCAGGGCGTTCGCCAGCAGCCACCAGGCGTCGGCGTTGAGCGGGTCGGCGCGGACGAAGGGCACGAGCAGTCGCCGGGCTTCTTCCTTGTTTCCCTCGCGGATGAGTCGATAGGCTTCGTGCAGCGGCTCGCTGGACATTGCAGCACCTCGCAGACGCATAGCGCTACGAACAAGTATACGCGATTCCGCGCGTTGCCAAAACGCGGGCGTTGGGGCACAATGCCGGGCGTCTGGTCGAGTTTGAGGACGCCATGTCGAGAGCCGAGCGCACGCTCCTGATCCTGCTAATCGCCGCCTATCTGATCGTCGGCGGGCTGTTCGCCGCGCGCACGGCGGCGTGGCAGGCTCCCGACGAGCCAGCGCACTACAACTACGTCGCGCAGGTGGCGACCAACGGCTGTTGCCCGACGCTCGAACCCGGCGACTGGGACAGCGCCTACCTCGACCAACTGAAAACCGACCGCTTCTCACCCGAACTGCTCGGCGGTCTGACGGCGATCCAGTACGAAGATCACCAGCCGCCGCTTTACTATCTGCTGGCGTCGGTCGTCTACCGGCTGGGCGACGGCAGCCTGATCGCGCTGCGCCTGTTCTCGGTCGTGATCGGCGCGGGTGTGGTGCTGGGCGCTTACGCCGTCGGCAAAGCGCTGCTGCCGGATCAGCCGCAGATCGCGCTGGGGACGGCGGCGGTGGTCGCGTTCGTGCCGCAGCACACCGCGATGCTGGCGGCGGTCAACAACGACGGGCTGGCGGAGCTGTTCGTCGCCGTGACGCTGTGGCTGACCATCGTCTACCTGAAAACCGAGCGTGTGCGGGCGTGGCAGTTGGGGATTCTGGTCGGCTTGGGCTTGCTGACAAAAGTCAGCACCATCTTCATGGCGGGGCTGGTTCCGCTGGCGATTCTGGCGAAATGGGGGATTAATCGGCGCGAATCGGGGGCACGATATATCGTGCCCCTACGAGCATTGATCGCCTTTGCGATTCCGGCGCTGGTGCTGGGCGGCGTGTGGTGGGCGCGCAATATCAGCGTCTACGGCTTCCCCGATCTGTTTGGCTTGGCGCGCCACAATCTGGTCGTCGCCGACCAGCCGCGCACCGCCGACCGGATCGCCGAGGTGGGCGTGGGCGAATACCTGCGGCTCGGCGCCGAGGAGACGTTCGACAGCTTCTGGGGGCAGTTCGGCTGGATGGCGCTGCCGCTGCAATCGTGGACGTATGCGCTGATCCTGCTGTTTCTGATCGCGGCGCTGGCGGGGTGGGTGGTTGGTTTCCGGGCGCAGCACGCTGCGCCCCTACGGGTGACCTCCGGTACAATCCAGCGGGCGGCGTGGGGCGTCGTGATCGTCGCCGGGCTGCTGGCGCTGGCGCAGTACGCCTACTACAACACCGAATTCCTGCAATTTCAGGGGCGCTACCTGTACCCCGGCTTGATCCCGTTCGGGCTGTGGATCGCGCTCGGCGTCGACGGCTGGCGGCGGATGATTTTCGGTCAGGACGAGCGCACCGCCGTGCGTCGTTATATCGGCGTTGGAATAATGGCGGGGCTGCTGGTCGCGCTCGACCTGTACATCCTGTGGCGCGTGATACCGGGGCTTGCGCCATGACGCGGGGCAAATCCTGAAGGGAGCGGCATGTACACACGCATGACGATTGAGGTCACGACCGTCGCCGGGGTGGTGGTCGATCACCGGCTGATCGCCCACGAGCAGCCCGCCGGACTGCTGGTGCTGCTGCCCGGTCGTGGCTACACCCGCGATCATCCCTGCCGCATTATCTGCGCAAAGCCGCCGCCGACCTCGGCTACGACGTGCTGAGCGTGTGGTACAGCTTCCAGATGTCGCCGCAGGAGGACGACGCCCGCGTGACGATGGAGCAGCTCGCCGACGAAGTCGATCAGGCGATCACGGTGGCGCTGCGGCGCGGCTACGACCGCGTGTGCATCGCCGGGAAGTCGCTCGGCACGCCGCTGGCGGCACTGCACGCCCGGCAGGTGGATCGGCTGATCCTGCTGACGCCGATTGGCACGGCGGCGCAGGACGTGGGTACGACGCCGACGCTGGCGGTGATCGGCACCGCCGACCCGATGTACCAGCCGGAGCAGATCGAAACATCCGGCGCGAATGTCGGCTGGCTGGTGCTGGACGGGCTGGATCACGGGTTGGAAGCGCCGGGCGACTGGGCGGCGTCGCTGGACGCGCTGGCGCGCATCACGCAGGTGAGTGTCGAGTTTCTGAGTTGAGGGGATCATGAACATTCTGCTGCTCGGCACGTCCAATCCCGGCAAGCTGCGCGAGTTCAACCTGCTGCTCGGCGATCTGTCGGTGCGCCTGCTCAGCCTGCGCGACGCCGGGCTGGAGTCGCTGGAGATCGACGAGCCATACGAGACGTTCGCCGAGAACGCCATCCACAAGGCATGGGCATACGCCGAAGCCAGCGGGCTGATCGCCTTCGCCGACGACAGCGGCTTGAACGTCGACGCGCTCGGCGGGCGTCCCGGCGTGTATTCGGCGCGCTACGGCGGTCCGACCGACCGCGACCGCTACATGAAGCTGCTCGGTGAGATGGAAGCTGTGCCTGACGACCAGCGCACGGCGCGCTTTGTATGCGTGGCGGCTGCCGTCGACCCGCAGCGGCAGATCGCCGAGACCGCCGAGGGCACGGTCGAAGGCTGGATCGCCCGCGCGCCCGGCGACCCGTCCAACGGCTTCGGCTACGACGCCGTGTTCGTGCCCGACGGCTACGACGTGGTGTTCAGCGAGCTGCCGTCCGGCGAGAAGAACCGCATCAGCCATCGCGGGAAAGCCGCGCGCGGTCTCATCCCGGCGCTGCGCCGCCTGCTGGATAGCTGATCGGCGGCTGGTTGTAAAGCGTCTCCCACTCCGAGCGCAGGATGCCCATCATGTGGATGTCGTAATAGACGCCGTCGCGGAATACGACGCTGCGCTGCGTCCCTTCGTGCGTGAAGCCGACTTTGGTATAGGCGCGGATGCCCGCCGCGTTGTAGCTCATCACGTCCAAGCCAACCCGGTTCAGGTTCAGTTCCAGAAAAGCGTACCGGAGCGCCACGCGCAGCGCGTCCGTACCGTAGCCGCGCCCGCGCAGCGCCGGGTCGATGCCGATCACCAGCGTGCAGTGGCGCGCCTGCCAGAAGATTTCGCGCAGCAGCAGCCACCCGACGAGGCTGCCGTCGTCGCTGCGGCGCACGGCGAACGGGAAGCCCGTCTGCTCCTTCACCATGCTCTCGAACCAGCCTTCGTACTCGGCGGGGTTGTCGCCGGGGTAGACCAGCCCGCGCCGGAGCAGGCGGTAATATTCGATATTCTCCGACCATGTGGCGACGGTGGCGATTTCGTCTTTCGTCGGGCGGGCGAGCGTCACCTGCTCGCCGCGCAGGAGGTCGTTGCCGAGGAATGGGGGCATGATCGTCATCTCCCTAGAGCTTGTTGGCGCGCCGGAGCAAAAACAGCATCTCGACCGTCCCGTTCGGGCGATGCTGGTCGCCGTAGCGGGTGGTCATGCCGCCGTCCGCCTGCTGGAAGCCTTCGAGCTTGCTCATGCAGGCGGCGAACAGCGTGGTATCGCCGATCAGCAGCGCTGCATAAGCCGCCGCGTGGTAGTCGCCCGGATCCAGCACGATGATCACGGCGGCGTACAGCAGGCGCGCGCGGCAGCCCGCGACGATCTCGCGGTCGAGTTCGTTGCTGGAGCCGAAGAAGAACGGCAGCGCCATCCAGTGGGAATGCGTGCCGTCGTTGAACTGTTTGCGATCCCGCTGCCACGCGCGGCGCAGGAATCTTCGCGCCAGATGCGCCCGCACGTCCTTTTCGCGCTCCAGCTCCTTGAGCTTGCACATGACCGCCGAGGTCAGCCAGATTTGGTTGTCGTGGTTGCCGGGGATCATCCAGGGCGGCGGGTTGTGCTGGGTGATGTCGTCCGGCTCGTCCCAGTTGCCAGCGGGCTGCTGCACGCCCTTCAGAAACGCGACCGTTCGGTCGAGCATATCCGCCCCCGCCGGACGCAGCCAGATCAGCCACTGCAAGCCGATCCACGTCTGCGAAATCGAGGAGACGGCGGCAGGCATGTCGAGGTCGATGCCCGACCAACTGCCGTCGGCGCGCTGGCGCTCGGCAATCGCGGCGAGCGCCTCGTCAGCGGTGATGCGCCGGGCGGCGTAGCGGGCGAGCGCCTTCTGGGGCGAATCTCCGCACGCTTCGACAAATGCGACTGCCTGTTCGACGTTCATAGCGCCTCGACAAAGCATAGAAATTTTGTTCTGAGAGTATAACGATGAAGCGCGAGGCTGTCAAACGCGGGAACGACGGATTTTCACAGGAACAGCAGCGCCGTGCCCCGCGAAAGCGATCAGCGGAAGCCGACGACCGCCTGCCGGGTGACGCGCCTCTGCGACGTAGCTGATCGGGATCAGGAAGATCGGGGTGAGCGAGGTGAGCGGAGGCGATGCCGACCGACGTGCGCTGCACGGCGACCAGCGATACCGCCACACGCCGATCACCGGACCGGCGATCGCGCCGCCCGTCAGCCGCAGCCCGGCACGGGGATGCTGGCGCAGCGGTGATGTCGCCTGGCGCGCTGCCCCACGTAGAAGGCGATGACCCAGATGACGACCGACGCCGCTACCCGTCAGGCGGATCAGCGACGCCGACAGCGGCTCCATCCCCCCGGCAAGACCGAGCCGCGACAGCACCGTGCCGCCCGCCTGCCCCAGCGAGCTGCCGAGCGCGACAGCAGCCCGATCTGATAGCGCGCCCGGTCGCGGCGACGCTGGAGTGCACCACCGTTCGGGCGCCGCCGGCGACGACCAGAATCACGCCCGCGACCGCCAGCAGGATGCCGATCACCGTCTGTGTGTCGAGCGCTTCGCTCAGGAATAACCAGGCGATGACCGTGCTGAACATCGGCGCGAGCGCCATCATCAGCATCGACAGGCGCGGACCGATCAGCACGAACGCCTGCATCAGACAGATGTCGCCCAGCACCAAGCCGACGATGCCGGAGATCGCCAGCCACGCGACGCTGTCGGGGCTGGCGGCGGCGGGCAGCAGCCGCCCGAAGGTCAGCCAGTGAACGAGCGCGATCAGCAGCGCCGCCAGCAGCAGGCGCACGCGGTTGACGCGCTGCGCGCCAATCTCGCGCCCGGCGAGCGTGAACAGCGTCGAACCAAAGGCAAAGCACAGCGATGTGCCGAGCGCGGCGATCTCGCCGGTGATGTCCTGCATGGGAAGTGCTTTCGGTGGCGGAAGGTGCAGATCGTACAGGGATCAGGATAGCCGAAATCGGGCGGCTGCGCGCTGTCCAGAGCGAACCATTTGGATGTAATCGCGGGGTGTGGTCGCAGCCAAACGGTCTTGCGCTGCGCCCTGCGTGATTTCTGCTGGTGTGAGACTTATTCCCCGTCTTTGCGCAGGCGCTCGCGGATATCCTGAACGATGGTGCGCACCTGCGGGTCGGTCTGGAGGTCAGCGGCGATCTTATTGCAGCTATGGAGCACAGTGCTGTGCGTCCGTCCGCCGAACACGTCACCGATCTGCGGCAGCGACGCCGAGGTGAATTCGCGGGCGAGATACATGGCGATCTGGCGCGCCTGGCTGATCGCCCCGGTGCGGCGCTTGCCGACCAATTCTTCGACCGTCAAGCCGTGATGCCGCGCCGTGAGGTCGAGCACCTGGGAGACGGTAACGTGCTCGCGTGGGCGGCGGTAGCCGTCGAGAATTTCCTCGGTGACTCCGGCGCTCAGGGGCTGGCGGGTGAGCTGAGCGGCGGCGACCACCTGATTGAAGATGCCTTCCAGCTCGCGGACGTTGAGCTTGGCGCGCCCGGCGATCATTTCGGCGACGTGGCGCGGCAGCAGCAGGTTGCGCTCGGACGCCCAGTTGTTGAGGATTGCCATGCGCGTCTCGAAGCTCGGCGGCTGGATGTCCATGACCAGCCCCCCCTCGAAGCGCGAGCGCAGGCGGGCTTCAAGCGTTTCCAGTTCGCGCGGCGGTCGGTCGGACGCCAGAATAATCTGCTTGTTGAAGGTATAAAGCGTATTAAAGGTATGGAAGAATTCTTCCTGCGTGCTCTCTTTGCCGGAAATGAACTGGATGTCGTCGACCAGCAGCACGTCCGCCGAGCGGTACTTGTCGCGGAACATCGCCTGCGTGCGCTGGCGGATCGAATCGACCAGATCGTTGGTGAAGGCTTCCGACGGGATGTAGATCACGCGCAGGTTGCGCTGCTTGCAGGTGTGAGCGATGGCGTGAAGCAGGTGCGTCTTGCCCAGACCGACGCCGCCGTGAATGAAGAACGGGTTGTAAGCACCGGCCGGGCGCTCGGCGACCGAGAGCGCCGCCGCGAGGATCGTGGCGTTGTCCGTCCCGGCGAGGAAGCGGTCGAAAGTGTAGCGCGGGTTGAGGTCGGACTCCGGCAGGTCGGGGCGCTGCGGGCGCGCGACCTGTTCGTGCAGCGGCGCGACCGGACTGGCGGGGCCCTGCTGTGCCAGCAGCCGGAACAGGGGCATTTCGTCCTGCTGCTCGGCGGGCTGAGTTGCTTCCACCTTGCTGACCTCGAAGCGAAGCTCGACGCTTGTGCCGCACACATCGCTCACGACGCGGCGAACATTGCGATACAGCCGGTGCTGAAGCATGTCGCGGGCGTAGGCGTTGCGCACCCCGATGACATACACCCCATCTTCGACGCGCAGCAGCGCCGCTCCGCGCAGCCAGGTTTCGAAGCTGGCGCGGTCAAGCTGCATCTCCAGTTGGTGAAAAGCGGCGTTCCATGTCTCTTGCG
>JAXLWE010000007.1:0-129081 GCA_046328655.1 Anaerolineae bacterium
CGCTGCGCGACGAACGCGATTCGCTTGAGGAGCTGAGCGAGATGGAACAGCTTCGGCTTCAGATACTGCTGGACAGACGCAGCAAGCTGATGACCATGCTTTCCAACATCCTGAAGAAGATGTCCGAGACGCAGGACGCTATCGTTGCCAACCTGAAATGAGCGGGCAGCGTCCAGATGGTCAGCCGTCGATGTGCTGCACGCGACCGACCTGCCCGGTGACGAGCCGAACCTTGATGCCGTGCGGGTGGTAGGCGGAACTGGTGAGGATGTCCTTGACCACGCCGCGCGTCAGCCTGCCGGTGCGCTGATCCTGCTTCTGGACAATCGAGACGGCGAGACCGGGGTGGATGTCCTTGCGATAATGTCCGTCGGGCATGGCGCTTCTACCTGTCATTCACCGGCACGCGGCTTCGCCCGCGAACGCCGCCGGACTCCACACGGGCGGCGTGTTGCCGAGCGGCGCGTCGGGAACCCATTCCCACGTAAATTCGGTCGTGTGGTAGACCGCCAGCGCGTATTCGCTGCGCAGCGCCAGCCACTGCCCGTCGGCGCTGAAGCGTGGATAGTCGTCGTAGGTCAATTCGGGATCGGTCAGATACTGCACGGCGTTACGGTCGGCGTTGCCAGTCAACGGGATGTGCCACAGGCGGTTTTCGGCGATGCCCTGCACGTCGCGCGCCGAGGCGATCATTGCCGTGCTGTCGGGCAGCCAGGTCAGGTCGAGCGCCAGCGACCATTCGTAGCTCAACTGGGTTGGCACGGCGTCCGGCGATGCGCCGATCATCCAGAAGGTATCGTTGTTGGCGTCGGGCGAATAGACGAAGCCGATCAGGTCGCCGTCGGGCGACCAGCGCGGCATACTGACACTGCCGACCGGGAAGTTGGTCAGGCGGTATTTGCCCGTGCCATCGGCGCGCACGACCCACAGGTCGGCTTCGCGCAGCAGGGTGGTGGTCGTACCCGGTCGCGTCGGCTCGGCGGTGGCGAAGATGTCCGCCCCGGCTGCGCGCTGCTCATACGAGGCGTAGACCAGCCACTGGCGATCCGGCGACCAGCGGGCGGTATGCTCGTCGCCGCTGACGCTGTACGACCCGGTTTCGCGGGTGGTCGGGTTGATCCAGGCGATGTAGTGTTTGCCGTTGGCGTCGATCTGCGTATAGGCGATTTTGTCGCCGCCCCACTGCGGCTCCCACGCGCCGGAAACGCCATCACCTGTGACAAGTTGTGTCACATCACTGCCGTCGATGCGGGCGGTGTAGACGCTGGCGGGCTGGCTGCCGTCGCTCATGGTGAACAGGATGCGGCAGCCGTCGGGCGAGAAATCCCAGACGCGCTGCCAGCCCGTGCCGAAGCTCAGGTCGCGGCGCGTCCCCGTGCCGAGATCGTAGAGGATGATCTCGTCCTGAGCGGCGGTGTCGGCGGCGAGGACGGGTCCTTCGAGCCGCGAGCCGGGCGGGAAGCCGGGCGCGGCTTGTGTTGTGCCGAAGATCAACAGGCAGATGAATAGCAGCGAGATTGTGCGGATCATGCGTGTGATTGTAGCGCAAGTGCGGGGCGGCATAAACACGTAGGGGCGTTCAATTGAACGCCCCTACAACCACGTTTCGGTTCAATTCGAGCGATCAAAAGAAGCCGCGACGGGAGTAGCGTTCTTCCTTGAAGGGGTCGCCCTCGTTGTGATAACCGGCGTTCTCCCAGAAGCCGGGCTTGTCGACCGGGCTGAATTCGAGGGCGCGCAGCCACTTGGCGCTTTTCCAGAAGTAGCGCTTGGGCACGAGCGTGCGCAGCGGGAAGCCGTGTTCGGCTTCGAGATACTGCCCGTCGAACTTGTACGCCAGCATCACGTCGTCGTCCATCATGATGTTCAGCGGCGTGTTAGTGGTGTAGCCGTACTCGCAGTGGGCGATGACGAACTTGGCGTTGTCGGTCAGCCCGAACAGCTTGACGAAATCGCGGAACAGGACGCCTTCCCATTCGGTGTCGAACTTGCTCCAGCGGGTGACGCAGTGAATATCGGTGGTGATCTTGACGGTCGGCAGCGCCTGGAATTCCTGCCAGTTCCAGCGCTTCTCGTGCTGGACTTCGCCGAACACGCGCAAATCCCAGGTGGCTTCGTTGAAGCCGGGTGTCGGTCCGTAATGCAGCACCGGGAATTTCTGCGTCAGCGACTGCCCCGGTGGCAAGCGACCGGCGTCCTTGACGCGCTGCTCTTCCTTGCGGCGGCTGAGAATATCATCTAACATGCCCATCGGCTTCCCTCATCACTCGACCGACATCCGAATTACACCACATTAGTCTAACGCAGCGATTAAGACGTTACATCCGAAAAAGTACTGAAAATAAGTATAAACTCGCTGAGCGATTTTACAATTCGGTTACGATTTCTGAAGCGCAAATAAATTCGGACGGCTTAGTATCGGTATCATGCAGTATCGTGAAGCGAAAAAGAGAGCGAGAGGGACATCATGCGTAAAGTCGAGCTTGATCCGCAGAATGACGACGCCCCGGTCGGGCGGGTGCTGACGCGCCGCGAGGTGCTGGCGCTGCTGGGCAGCGTCGGCGCGGTGGCGGTGGTCGGCACGGGACTCACGAGGGTGGTTTTCGCCCAGGACGCGACCGCCGAAGCGATCGCCGCCGTGACGCCGTCGTGTCGAAGCTGGAGATGACCGAGGGGCCGTATTTCGTCGATGAGATGCTGAATCGTTCGGACATCCGCGTCGAGCCGTCGGACGGCAGCACTGGCGATGGGCAGCTCTATCTGACCATCTATGTTATGAACGTGACTGCGGTGTGCGCACCGCTGGAAGGCGCGCAGGTGGACATATGGCACTGCGACGCGCTGGGCGTCTATTCGGACGTGCAGGATGCCAGTCAGACGGTCGGGCAGAAGTGGTTGCGCGGGTTACCAGATCAGCGACGAGACGGGGAAGGTCGATTTCACGACCATTTATCCCGGCTGGTATTCGGGGCGCGCCGTCCACATTCACTTCAAGATCTGTACCGAGTCCGAAGCGGGCGATGGGGCTATGAGTTCACGTCGCAGTTCTTCTTCGACGATGCGCTGAGCGACGAGGTGTTCAGGGAAGCGCTGTATGCCAGCAAGGGCGCGCGCAATACGCTGAACAGCAACGATGGCATCTACAGCAACGGCGGCGACCAGATGCTGCTCCAGCCGGTGAAACAGGACGACGGCAGCTACGCGGCGACGTTCTACATCGGGCTGGACTTTGAGCGATGCTGCGTCGGTTGGCGCATCCGACCGGCGTCGATGGGCGGGGCAATCCGGATCGCATCGGCGGCGGCAGACCCGGCGGCAATCCTCCTGGCACGCCGCCGACGGGACAATCGACGTAGCCATAAATGCGCAGGGGCGTTCAAGTGAACGCCCCTGCGCGATTTTCCAATGGAGTTGAGAAACTTAGGCTACCGGGTCGCTGTGTTCCAGCAGGAGCAGCTCGGCGCGGCGGCGGCGGTAGCTGGCGGGCTTCGGCGGCGGGTTGTCCTGATAATAGGCGACGATCCGTGCGAGGTATTCGCGTACCGGCGTGTAGGCGATGCCCAGCTCGCGCTTGCTGCGGGTGTTGTCGAGTTCGGACATCCAGCGTTCGCTGAACGGCGAGCAGTCGGGCAGGAAACCGTTGGCTTCCAGCACGTCGCGGCGCACGCGGATCACCTGTGCCGTCACGCCGAGCAGATCGCCCAGAATGGCGAGGAAGTCGTCCAGCGGCAGCGTTTCATCCTGCGAGATGTTGTAGGCTTCGCCCTTGCCCTTGCCGGTCTCGATCAGGTGGAGCACGGCATTGACCACGTCCTCACTGTAGACGTGGCGCAGCGGATAGTTGGGCGTCGATGGCGTGAGGATTGGTCCGCCATCCTTGAGGCGCACAATGTAGTTATAAAGACGGTGGAAATGATCGCGCTCGCTGTTGACCATCGGCAGGCGGAGGGAGGTATAAGGGAAGCCCTCCTGTTCCCACGCGGTGTGGAGCGCGTCCTCGGCGCGGCGTTTTTCAATGCCGTATACCCATTCTTCAAACCCGTAGGTATTCGGCTTGGGGGATGGCATCAGCCGACCTTCGTACTCGTCCTCGCTGAACGGGCGCTCGATGCCCTCGCGCACCAGATACACCTGCCCGGTGCTCAGGAAGATGTAATGTCCGATGCGGTTATTGAGCAGGCGGACGACCGGCTCGACTTCCCCGCCCTTATACAGCGCGTTGTCGACAACGGCGTCGAAGCTGCGCCCCTGAAGCGCGTGAGTAAGCTGGGCGGGGTCGGTACGGTCGCCGCGCAGCCGCTCGACCGAGTCGGGAAGCTGGTCGTGCGTTTTGCCGCGATTGAACACCGTGACATGATGCCCCAGATCGATCAACTTATGGACGAGGCTGTGCCCTAAATTACGGGTTCCTCCAATGACCAGAATATTCATGGGTGAATGGCACGCAGACGCGCGCGACTTCTCCTTTCGCGTGTTGATCGACAGGGGATAGCTGGGTTATGCACCTGAATTATGTTTATGTTCTGAAACAACTCTCTCTAATTATCTGTACTATACACCAGAAGGGGGTGGTAAATTCATCAGATGTTCATGTTCCAGATTCGGCGAATTGTCACAACCTTAACACATCCGCCCGCTTCCGCCCCTCTTTTTGGTCGAAATCAACGACAAATGCCCCCATTTCGCATTCTATGATCACATGAGACTCGCAGGCTCTATCTATTTGGTCGCAGAATTGGCGGGTAAGTCGTCGCTACCATGACGGGCTGCCTGTGCCCGTCGGCGGAGTTCGGGCAGCGTCACCAGAATAGTCAGCGACACCGAGATCAGGAACAGGGCGTTGATCATCCATGCGCCGCCGAGCGCGCCCGCCCCCGCGCCGACCAGATCGGTCGACAGGATGACTCGCGCGCCGAAGAAGTGGCTGACAGCGTCGCGCCCGGCGGCGAGCTGCTGAAGCGCGACGACGCCCAGCGGCAGCACGACCACCAGCGCGATGATCTTGACGACGATTGCCCGGCGCATCAGGTCGAAGGCGCGGTACAGCGGACCGAAAATGCCGCCGACGGTCGTCGTCGCGCCGTAGATCGCCAGCGCCGCCAGCGCCGGGATCGCCGGAATCCAGCGCGTGCCGAGGATCGGCGGGATCAGCAGCGGGGCGAGCAGCGCCAGCGCGCCGTACAGCGCCACGCCGCCGAGAGTCATGATCGCCAGCACGCGGGTGAAGTTGCGCCACAACCCGGCGTAGTCGCCGCGCCCGACCGCCTGCGGCACGACCGCCTGCATGTTGTCGAGCACAGCGGTCGTGAAAATGCTCGCCTGCACGATCCCGCTGGTGGCGATATTGAGATAGCCGACCGCCCGCGAGCCGATGAAAATGCCGACCAACTGGAGCGGAATCTGCGTGAACAGGCTGCCCAGGTTCTTGTCGACGGCGTTGGCGACGCCGAAGCGCCAGTAGGGGCGCGGCGAAACGGTGCGCGCCCGCGCGAAGATCGCGCTGAGGGGAGGATAGCTCACCTGACCGCTCGTGCGCTGGCGCCGATAGACGGCGAGCGCTAGCAGCAGCGTCGAATACGAGTAGACGAGCCGCGCGATCACCAGACTTTCCGCCGTCGGGCTGATGACGACGGCGGCGATCATGCTGGCGGTGAGCACGAGCTGGTTGGCGTTCTGCATGAGCGCCAGCGCGCGCATCGAGCGGCGGCTTTGCAGGGCGGTGGTCACCAAGCCATACAAGCCGTCGGCGATGGCGCCGACCGCCAGCCCGACCGCCAGCCCGACGATCTGCGCGCTGCCGTACAGCAGCCCGGCGACCGGCGTGCCCAGCAGGGCGATCACAACCAGCAGCCCGACGTTGATCAGCAGGCTGACCTTGACGTAGAACGCCATCAGGTCGAGGATCGCCCCGGTATCCTTCGCGCCGATGGCGATGGCGAGGCGCACACTAGTGCTGGTGCCGATTCCGGTCAGGTCGAGCGACTGCCAGATGACCAGAAACGACTGCGCCAGCGCGAACTCGCCGAAGCGCGCGGGTCCGGTCAGCCGCCAGACGACCACTGACGAGATGAAGCTGAGCAGCACCAGACTGAGCTTGCCCACCTGAAGCGTCAGCGTATCCTGAACGAATTTGCTGCGAAGCAGTTGGCGGAGTTGAGCAGTCACGAAATGATCTCGAATCAATGAACCACAGAGACCGCAGAGAGCGCAGAGGACGAAAGGTCGATTTTCTCTGTGTCCTCTGCGGTCTCTGTGGTAAACAACTGCATTGTAGCCAATTTTAGACCGATTTATACACCCCGATCATCTCAGCGGCGACCGAATCCCACGTCTGTTCACGGGCGTGCGCGCGCCCGGCAGCGCCCAGCCGCGCCGCCAGATCAGGATCGCTCAGCAGGCGGGCGACGGCGTCGGCGAGACCGTTTTCGAGGTCGGTCTGCGGGACGAGGAGCCCGGTCGTGCCGGAGATGACGGCGTCCTCCGCGCCGCAGTTGGTCGTGCCGATCACGGGCAGCCCGGCGGCGCTGGCTTCGAGCAGCGCCAAGCCGTAGCCCTCGAATTTCCAGCCGATGTTGAGCGACGGCAGGGCGAATACGTCGGCGGCGGCGTACTGGCGCATCAGCTCGTCGTCGGGGATGCGCCCGGTGAGCGTCACGCGGTCGCGCAGCTTCAGCCGGTCGATCTCGTCGCGGACGTGGGCGACGTAATCCGGCTCCTGGGTCAGACTGCCGACGATGGTGCAGCGGGCGTCGGGGAAATGTTCGCGCAGGCGCGCCATCGCCCGCACCAGCTCTACTATCCCTTTGCGCGCCTTGACCGCGCCGACCGCCAGAATCCCGCCGCTGCCGACGTGCTCGATCCCGGCGAAGCGCTCGAAATCGACGCCGTTGTTGACGACGGTCGTCTCGATGCCTGGCAGCGCGGCTTCGAGGGCGCGGGCGGTGTAGCGGCTGACGCAGACCATGCGCGCCCGGCGGTAGGCTCGCCCAAATATGAGGCGGATCGGGAAGCGGCGGCGCTGCGCCGCCAGCACGTAGCTGCCGTGCCCGGTGATGACCAGCGGGCGTCGCCCGGCGATCACCGCCGCCAGCGGCGCATACGGCTCGATCATCGCGTGGATCAGGTGACAGGGGCGCAGGGCGGCGCGGGCGCGCGGCAGGGCGCGGAACTGCCCGGCGATCATCCCGGCTTCCAGCGGATCGACCGACGGCAGGATCGGCAGCACGTCGATACCGTCGATGGGCGGGCTGTTGCGGGCGGCGATCACGGTGACACGGACACCGACGCGGCGCAGCGCTTGAATCAGGCTGAGGCTGTAGTGCGCCCAGCCGTGTTTGTGGGTCAGATCGGCGGCGAGCAAGCCGACGTGCAGGTCTGAGGGAGTCATGCCGGGCGCTCCTGCCGGAAGCGTCAAGCCTCCGGGTGAGTCGGGCGTATGGACAGCGCATTCGAACAATCGCGCGACGGCGAGACGACGCGGCGGTCATCCACCTGTTCTGGTCAACGGTCGCTGCCGCTATTATACGCTATCTAACCGCCTTTTCCCGCCTTGCCCAGCGTCACCTGCCCAGTCTGCCCGTTGACCAGCGCCGGGCGCACGTCGCCATCACGCTCGTAGAGCGTCGCCATCCACAGCGGCATGAGCAGCAGGGTGAAGCTCATTTGCAGCACCGACGTGAACACCTGGACCTCGGTATTCCGTCCGGCGCCTTCGCCGTGACGACGACGCATGTGTTCCGAGATTGCGCTGCGCGCCGCCAGCGACGCCTCGTCAAAGTCGACGGTGTAGAGCGCCGCCGGGTGCGTCGCCAGCAGCGCCGGATCGTAGGCGACCGCCGCGCTCACGTCGAAATCGCCGGGCTGGTCGAGCAGCGGGGCGCGCACGGCAGCGACCGCCACCCCGTTCAGCCCGTCGCTCAGCTTCATGTTGTCGTAGGGGCGAATCGGCGTCGCGCGGTCGTACTGGGACGGGCTGCGATGGTCGACGGTCGTTCGGGAAACTTCTACCAGCGCGTCGAACACCCAGAAGGGCACGTACAGCGCGTCGATGCTGGCGTGCGCCACGCGGTTATCGCCGAACAGCCCGGCGAAACGCTCGCTGGCGCTGCCCAGCCGCTCGCGGATCGCCGCCTTCGCCACTTCCTCGTCAATTGTGAACGGGATGAGACCATCCGGCTGCTCGATGCTGCCGAGCGCGTCCTGCTCGATCACGTGAGTCGAGCCGCAGAACGGGCAGGCAGCCGACAGCCGCTCCGCCGGGATAGTGCGCTCCGCGCCGCAGCGCGTACAGTGGAGGATGCGCTCGCCGACCACCCATTTGACCGCCTGCGCCCGCCGCTTGAGCAGCGCCACGCCGAGCAGCTCCGCGCCGTCGCTGGCGTGGCGGCTGGCATCGAGCGGGGCAGTATGCCCGCAGAAGCGGCACACGACCCGCGTCCCTTCGACGGTCAGCGCGCCGCCGCACACCGGGCACTGGAGCGCCGTCGCCTGCGTTTTGACCGCGCCTTCGGCGACGCGGAGCGCGGGGGAACGGGCTTCGCGGCTGCGCTCGGCTTCCGCCGGGGTCATCTGCCCGTTAAGCACCATCAGCATCCGCAGCGCTTCCAGATGACCGGGGTCGCGGGCGATGATCTCGCCCAGATGATCGCGCTGGATGCGCTCGTCGGGGCTGGTTTTGGCGATCCACAGATGCGCATCGGCGAAATCCGGCTGGGTTTCGAGCGCCTGCTGCCACACGCGGATGGCGGCATCGGGGTCGCCGCGCCACAGGTAATCCTGCCCGGTCTCGAACAGCGACCGGGTGCGCTGGTCAAGCTCGCCCCGGTGGGTGAGGGCGACCGCCGGGCGCTGCCCGCGCGCGCGGATGCGCTCCGCGGCTTCGTCGAGCGTTTCGGGGCGCGAGAAGCCGCAGCCGCCGCACCGGAACATCCCGGCGTCGGGGTTCAGGACGAGCGGGCTGCCGCATTTCGGACACAGACTCTCAGGCATGATGAGCGCTCCGGTGAGATGCCGTCATTTATCAGTATAGGAGCGGGCGGCGCGGCGATCCTGCCAGAAACTGGGGGATTTCAGGACGGATCGATCTCCTGAAACAGAATTTTGACGCCGCGCACGATCACCGCCTTGCCGTCCTTGAAAATCTTGGCGACGCGGCGCTTGGGCGGCTCGACGTTGCTGCGGAACAGCAGCCGGGTGAAGTATTTTTCCAGGTCGAACAGGTTCTCGTGCAGCGTGATCGTCCAGCGATCATCCTTGCCGTCGGCGGAGCGCCAGAACACGACGACCGGCGCTTTCAGGATTTGGTCGAGCTTGGGTCTGCCGGAATACTGCCTCATGCCCCAACTGCGCTCGTGGAGTTCGATGTATGCGTTCAGGCTGTCGCGGTCGTTGCGTCGCATCGGCTCACCAGTTCTGTAAGGTGCTTCTTTCACATATTCCCATTATAGAGGCAAAGGAATCAAGAAATGCTTAAGCGCTGCCCGGCTGGCGCGGCAGGCGTTAAGCCGTCTTAAACGGAATCCATGACGAGTGGGGCAAAGGGTTAACGGTCGGATAAAGTGGGTGAGCTATCGTATGGGGAGTGCGCTGTTATGCGCCAATTGACGAGTATCCTTCCCGGCAACCCCTCCGCCGAGTCCGGGCGAGACCTGCGCCACCCCGCACGCTCGCCCGGACGCTTTTATCCCCGTCGAAACAGGCGATCCACCTGATTGGGCAGCACGTAGATGAGCGGCACGAGGATGTCGATGATCACGCTGACCTCGACGTTGACAAGCGAAACCACAATCGCCACCAGATACAGCACCGGCGGCGTGAGGATGCGCCGGTAGACCAGATGCCGCACCTGCGGCTCGATCTCGTGGCTGAGCAGGTGATTGTCGCGCGTGGCGTACCACCAGTGGACGAACAGAATCAGCCCGGCAAGGATCAGGTTGGCGTTGTAGACCATGATCGACACGCGATCCTGCCCGTAGCGCGAGAACACGCCCGCCGAAAACGGCAGCAGCGCCACCGCCATCATGAAAAAGATGTTGATCCACAGCAGCGAGCGGTCGGCGCGCCGGATGTAGAAATACTGGTTGTGATGCCCGACCCAGAACACACCCAGAATCACGAAGGTGATCACATAGCTGAGCAGGTTCGGGGCGAGCAGCGATAGGGCGTGCAGCAGTCCAAGCTGGTCGACCTGCTCCTGCACCGGCACGCGGATGTCGAACACCAGCACCGTCATGACGATGGCGAACACGCCGTCGGTGAGCGTCTCGATGCGCGCGGTCGTGATCGCCGATGACATGCGTCGGACTTCGCCAGTTACTGTCGGATCCGGTTGAGTCATGATCGATATCTTTACGCTGATGGAGAATCACCACGCTAAGTGTATACTGCCGCTATTTGCCCCGCCACAGACAGACAAAGTGTACGAATTTCATGTTGTTTTTTCAGACATAGTGTAGAATACGAAAAAATCGCATAGACCAAATCCAGAGAGAAGATCATGATCATCGGTATCCCGAAAGAAATAAAGGACAACGAATACCGCGTGTCACTGCCGCCCGGCGGCGTCCGCGAGTTGGTTCGCCGCAGCCATTCAGTCGTCGTCGAGCACGACGCCGGGCGGGCAGCGGCTTCACCGATAATGAGTACGTCCAGGCGGGCGCGACCATCGCCCACACCGCCGAGGAAGTCTGGCAGCGCGCCAACATGATCGTCAAGGTGAAGGAGCCGCTTCCGTCGGAATACCCGTTCCTGCGCGAAGACCTGATCCTGTTCACGTACCTGCACCTCGCCGCCAGCGAGGAATTGACGCGCGGGCTGGTCGACAGCGGCGTGACCGGCATCGCTTACGAGACGGTTGAACTCGCCAATGGGCATCTGCCGCTGCTCCAGCCGATGAGCGAGGTCGCCGGGCGCATGGCGACACAGATCGCGGCGCAGTACCTTGAAAAGCCGGAAGGCGGGCGCGGCATCCTGATGGGCGGCGTGCCCGGCGTGCGCCCGGCGCACGTGGTGATCCTCGGCGCGGGCACGGTCGGGACGAACGCCGCGCAGATCGCGCTGGGCATGGGCGCGGAAGTGACCCTGCTGGACATCAATACCGAGCGGCTGCGCTACCTGGACGAAGTGCTGCACGGTCGCCTGACCTCGGTCTATTCCAACGAAGGCAACATCGTCGAGGCGCTCCAAACCGCCGACGCGGTGATCGGCGCGGTGCTGGTCACCGGGGCGCGCGCCCCGCGCCTGATCACGCGCGACATGCTGTCGATCATGCCGCGCAGCAGCGTGATCGTCGACGTTGCGGTCGATCAGGGCGGCTGCGTCGAGACGACGCACCCGACGACCCACAGCAACCCGACCTATTTCGTCGACGACGTGCTGCACTACGGCGTCGCCAACATGCCCGGCGCAGTGCCGCGCACGTCGAGCTACGCGCTTTCGAACGCCACGCTGCGCTACGCCATCAAGCTGGCGAGCGGGAGTCTGCGCGACGTGCTGGACAGCGATCCGGCGCTGGCGAAGGGGCTGAACGTGTATCGCGGGCAGGTGGTGCATCCCGCCGTCGCCGAGACGTTCAACCTGCCGCTGGCGTCGCTGGAAGCAGTCGTCGGCTAGGCAGTTTTTGGTGTTACAATGCAGATACCTGATCAGCGGAACTCGCAGCGCCCGGCGATGACATGAAGCAGTTCCGGTTTATTGAACACGCATTGAAAGAACTTCAGCGACGTTCAATTCCGATGTCGGTCGTCATGAATACGCTGGAGCATCCCGATCAGGTTGTGCCGAACGTTGAAGATCGAGTGGCATATCAGAAAATCATCGAGATCAGCGGCAAGCGCTACTTATTGCGCGTAATCGTCGAAAACGGTGATACGGTGGTTACTGTTTATCGCACCAGCAAGATCACGAAGTATTGGAGCGACGAATGAACATCGAATATGATGCCGATGCGGACATCCTCCGCCTGATCTTCAAAGATGTGCCGATTGAAGAAAGCGACGAAGAACAGCCCGGCGTCATTGTAGATTACGATGCTGCCGGGCAGGTCGTCGGCGTTGAAGTGTTGGATGCTTCAAAGCGGCTCGTTCCCCAACCTGCCAACGTGAAATCTGCCTGATTGACTGCGCTGTACCCGGTATTCATTTGACCGTGACCGACCCTATCAACCTGCTGTTTGTGACGACCTACGTCGGGCTGGGCGGCGGCGAAACCTCGCTGCTGACGCTGGTCGAGGCGCTGGTCAAACACGACCCGCGCTACCAGCCGCACCTGCTGCTGCCCCACGACGGTCAGCTTGCCGAGCGCTGGCGCGCTAACGGCTGGTCGGTGCATCTGATCCCGTTTCGCGGGGCGACGACCTATTTCGTCCCGGCGGTGTGGGCGCGCTTCCCGATCACCGGACGCATCACCCGCCTGATCCGCGAGCAGAATATCCGCGCCGTCCACAGCGACTATCACAGCCTGCCATTTGCGCTCCCGGCGGCGCGCGCCGCGAAAATTCCGCTGGTCTGGACGTGCTGGGGCTGGTGGTTTCACCCGAAAAGCTGGCAGCGCGGCTTCTTCCAGCAGCCGGACGCAACCTTCGCGTCCTCGTGGGCGATCAAGGACGGATTCCTGGGCGAGCCGCCGTTCATGCCGCCGGATCGGGTTCAGGTGCTGCCGCCGGGCGTCGATACCGAGCGATTCAAGCCCGGTCTGGACGGCTCGGACGTGCGCGCCGACGCCGGAGTTGCGTCCGACGCCCCGCTGGTCGCGCTGATCGCCCGCTTTCAGGACGTGAAGGGGCACGACGTGTTTCAGGCAATGGCGCGGCGGGTCGCCGACCACATCCCCGAAGCGCGCTTCATCGTCGCCGGGGAGAACGTGCACGGCAAGTCCGCCGACGACGCCTACAAAGCCCGCATCCTCGCCGCCCACCAATCCGATCCCATCCTGCGCGAGCGGCTGGTGTATCTCGGCTTCCGCCCGGACGCCGAGCGCGTGATCGCGGCGGCGGACGTGGTGGTCTGTTCTTCGCATTTCGAGAGCTACGGCATGGTCAACGTTGAGGCGATGGCGTCGGGTAAGCCGGTGGTCAGCACCCGCAAGGGCGGACCGTCCGAGACGGTCGACGACGGCGAGACCGGCTTTCTGGTTGACCCCGGCGACTACGAAGGGCTGGCGAAGCGCGTGCTGCTGCTGCTGAACGACCCCGACCTGCGCCAGCGTATGGGTGAGGATGGTCGCGCCCGTGTCGAGCGGCTGTTCTCGGCGGGGACGATGGCGGCACAGTTCGACGCCGCGCTGAAAAATCTGCTGTAGCGGCAGACCGCCGCACTCTCACGATACCCTGATGGTATAATGTCGGCGTCATTTATGTAACGGGCATAGTACGCCGCGTGAACATCCTCCTGATCTCCCGCTGCCCGCCCTACCCGCTGCACCTCGGCGACCGGCTGATCGTCTACCATCTGGCGCGCCAGCTTGCCCGGCGCGGGCACGTCATCGACCTGATCGCCTTTAGCGACCGCTTCGAGGACATCACCGACCGCGTCAACTACGCTGACCTGTTCCGCAGCATCACCATCGTCGCCGACCCGCCGCGCTCATCGCTCGATTACGCCTCTCGCCTGCTCGTGCCCGGCGCGCGCTTTCCGAGCCGTGAAGATCAGGCATGGTCGCCCGCCATGTGGGACGCGGTTCGCCAGCATGTCGACGCCAACAGCTACGATCTGGCCCACCTGTTCGGCGGGATTCAGGTGTACGAGTACGCGCACGCCGTCGAGCCGCTCCCGGCGATGATCACGCCCTACGAGAGCTACAGCCTGTACCTGCGGCGCGCCGTCGAGAATGCGAATCCCGCCGAGGCGCACCGCCGTGCGCCTCTACAAACACGGATTGACGATGTGAAATCCCGGCTGCAACTGGGTGTCGCCCGCAGCTTTGAATCGTGGATGTTCGCGCCCTACCGCCGCGTAATCGTCGTCTCCGAGCGTGACCGCGACGAGCTGCTGGCGCTCAACCCGGCGCTGCCGGTCGAGTTCATCCCCAACGGCGTCGACCTCGAATACTTCCAGCCGACGGGCAAGCCGCGCCAGCCGAATACGCTGCTGTTCACAGGGAATTACGAGTATGCGCCCAATGTCGACGCGGCGCTGCGGCTGGTGCGCGACATCTTCCCGCGTGTGCGAGCGCAGCTACCCGAAGCGAAGTTGTGATCACCGGCAGCGCGCCGCCGCCCGAACTACAATCGCTGCGTGACGCCATCATCGTCTCCGGGCACGTGCCGGACATGCGGACGTATCTGGAGACGGCAGCCGTATTTGTCTGCCCGCTGCGGCTCGGCGCGGGCATCAAGAACAAGGTGCTGGAGGCGCTGGCGCTCGCCTGCCCGCTGGTCGCCACGCCGCTGAGCGTCGACGGCATCGCCGTGCGTGACGCTGGTCACGACGCCCTGATCGCCGAAACCGACAATAAGCAGATCGCCGCCGCCGTCCTGCGGTTGCTGGCGGACGCCGCGCTGCGCGATCAACTGGGCGCGAACGGGCGCGCCGATCGTGAGTCGCGCTATAGTTGGGGGGCAGGTCGCCGAACGCTACGAAGCTGTTTACACCGAGGTCGCCCGATGAGCAGCTACACCTTCAAAACCGTTCGTGAGCTGGGTTATTTGCCGGACGACGAGCGCTGATCGTGCGAATCGTGGCCCGAATTCATGCTGAATGACCCGGTCGCGGACATTTACTTCGGTCGCCTTTATGAGGATTTCAAGCCGATTTCCAGTTCGTCCTGTACGACGGCGACGAAGTTACCGGCATTGGCAACAGCATTCCCGTAATCTGGAATCCGACGCGGGCAGCCTGCCGGACGACGGCTGGGATTGGGCGCTGGCGCATGGTTTCGAGCTGCGCGTAAGCGGCACCGCGCCGACGACCCTATGCGCCATCTCGATCACGATTGCCCGTTCGCACGTCGGCACGGGCGTGAGCAAGCACGCCGTCCGCGCCATGAAAGATGTCGCCATCCGCCACGACCTCAACGCGCTGATCGCCCCGGTGCGCCCGTCGCTCAAGCATCGCTACCCGCTGACGCCGATGGAGCGCTACATCACGTGGACGCAGGACGACGGCGCGCCGTTCGACCCCTGGCTGCGCACCCACTGGCGCCTCGGCGCGAAGATCATCAGGGTCGCGCCGCGCGCCATGCTGATCCCCGGCACCGTCGCCCAGTGGGAAGCGTGGACAGGCATGAAATTCCCCGAAAGCGGCGGGTATATCGTCCCTTACGCGCTCAACCCGGTCACCGCTGACCTTGAGCACGACCGCATTACCTACGTCGAGCCGAACGTGTGGATGCACCACCCGATTGAGCGATAAGCCGCGATGAAGCTGCTCTACGTCGCCAACATTCGCCTGCCGACCGAGAAGGCGCACGGCTTGCAGATCGTCCAGAACTGCGAAGCCTTCGCCGACGCGCGCGCCGATGTGACCCTGTGGATCGCGCAGCGCATTAATGCCCCGGCGCTGCGCGGCGTCCACGACATCTGGGCGCATTACGCGGTCGAGCAGAATTTCGCGCTGCGCCGCCTGCCGTGCATCGACCTGATGCCGCTCGTGCCGGAGCGCACCGACCGCCTCGCGCAGTTGATCTTCCTGATTCAGCTCTGGACGTTCGCGCTGGCGGCGCTGGTCGCTGCGCTGTTCACGTCCGCCGACCTGATTTACAGCCGCGACGAGCTGATCCTGTTCCTGCTGAGCTTCGTCAAGCCGCGCCGGATGTTGGCATACGAGGCGCACACGCTCGCGCCGGGGCGGGGCGGCAGCGCCCTGCAGCGCCGCGTCGTCCGCCGCGTCGGGCACGTGATCGCCGTCACGCGCAAGCTGGCGGACGACCTGATCGCGCTCGGCGCAGACCCCGACCGCATCATGGTGGCTCACGACGGCATCCGCCGCGCCCGCTTCGCCGATCTGCCGGACAAGGCTGCCGCCCGGCGCGAGATCGGCTGGTCAGACGACGCTTTCATCGTCGGCTACGTCGGGCGCTTGCAGACGATGGCGATGGACAAGGGCGTCGGCGCGCTGGTCGAAGCATTGGCGAAAGTCGGCGGCTGCTCGCTGGCGCTGGTCGGCGGACCGGACGACACGGCGGAGGAATTCCGCCAGCGCTGGATCGAACTCGGTCAGGACGAGGCGCGCTTCCTGTATGCCGGGCAGGTCGCGCCAGAGCGCGTGCCGCTCTACCTGAGCGCCTTCGACGTCTGCGCCATGCCCTTCCCCTGGACGCCACATTTCGCCTATTACGCCTCGCCGATCAAGCTGTTCGAGTACATGGCGTCGCGCCGCCCGCTGATCGCCTCGAACCTGCCGAGCATCGCCGAAGTCGTGGTCGACGGCGAATCGGCGCTGCTGATCCCGCCCGCCGACGCCGACGCCCTCGCCGATGCCATCCGCCGCCTGCGCGACGACCCGGCGCTGGCGCAGCGGCTCGCCGACGCCGCTTACGCGCTGGTGATGGAGCGCTACACGTGGGACGCGCGCGCGAAGGCGATCCTCGCTGGCATACAGGACGCGGGATGAGCGGCGCGTGGTATCAAAGCGTAAGGTGGTCACCTGGGGTTGTTAATCGCGATTCAACAAAATCCGGGACTCGTGCGGTCCCGGACTGTTCGTAGGGCTGATTCGAGCGGCGAGCGCCTAGCTCACGACGTTGGTTGGGAGCAGCTGTCCATTCAGGGCGGCTGGTAGGACGGCTGGAGGGCATCCGACCGCACCCAGAACACGCTCTGGCAGGTCAGCCAGACCTTCGAGGATACTCGCCGGTCGCTATCGACGCCGATGACATAGTACGTGCCGGGGTTGAGGACGACGCCGGGCGACGACTTGTCGGCGGCAGGCTCCCGGTAGACCTGAGCGCCCAACGGCGCTTCACCGACGACCGCACCGTCAGCGGGTTCGCGCAAGATCGGATGCGGGCGAAGCGAGCAGCGCGCCGGTGGTGCAGTCAGGTGATCGTGCTGACGTAGCTGACTCCACCCGTGTAGTTCGTGCCGTGTAGGTAGTGACGGACGGTGTGAGCATGTTTGGGGGCAGCGAATAGGCGCCGGTCACAAACGCGAAAAAGCCACCCAGAGTGCCGACATTGGGTCCGTAAGCTGTATCCTGCGTGAAGCCAAAGCTTGGTTCGCCGGGCACTGAGCACTCCTGTTCGGACGCCTGCCCGGTGGGGATGTTGACCTCCACTCCCGGTAAGCTAAATCCACCTTCGACACTACGTATCTGCTGTGCCTGGGTCAACTGCAGGATGGCGCAGGACCCAGCGCGGCGGCGACGAATACGGTGATGCTGAAGAAACGCAGGGCGAACAGAGACAAAGTAAGTTTTGTCATCGTGAATCCTTTCAAAGAATGTGAAGCACTCTTCTAAATACTTATTTTACGCTTGATCGTAAATCCTGTCGCAGAGATTATCTGGGCAAATCAAAAGCGCCGGGGTGAACCGGCGCTGGTGCGGAGAGGGTGGGATTCGAACCCACGAAGGTTTTACCCTTGCTCGCTCTCCAAGCGAGTGCACGGTAGCCACTATGCGACCTCTCCCACAACAAGTGCTGAGCGACGAGTGCGGAGTGCTGAGCAAAACGTCAGTTCAGAGCACTTGACAGCCGGAATTATAGCAAACGGGAATCGCTTTGCCTACGCTGAATCCGGGCGCAGCATCCCCACGCCGGGCATGGTGGTGTGACGGGCGCGGCTCAGCCCTTCGAGGAACGAAATGATCTGGAAGGCGAAAGCGTCGCTCGCTTCGAGGCCAGGGCATGTGCCCGCAGTCCGCGACCGGCGACAGCACGCGCCGAGATCTCGCCCTTACAGATGCTCCGCCAGCGCCAGCGGCATCACCGGATCGTTCGCGCCCCACAACAGCAGGGTGGGCACGGGCGGGATCGGCTGACCGGACGGCGTGTAGAACACCAGCGCTCGCATCAGCCCCTCGAATCCGCGCGCGCTGGCGCGCCACGCTTCGCACAGGTCGTCGGTGACGATCTCGCGCACGACGATGGTGCGGTCAGGCGAATAGTCGGCGTAGGTCATGCGGGCGAACATGCGCAGCGCCGGGTCGCCGATCACGGGCAGGCGGGCGATGGCGGACAGGTAGCCGGGAATCCGGGGGAGCACGCCGCCGTCGACCAGGATGATCGCCGGGACGTACTGCGGCTCGGCGGCGGCGAACAGCCGCGCCAGCAGCCCGCCGACGGACGCGCCGACGACGACGGCGTCGGTCTGTCCGAGCGCGTCGAGCAGCGCCCGCAGCCAGTGGACGAGCTTGTCGAGAGTCATCTCCAGCAGCGGAGCCGTCTCGCCATAGCCCGGGAGATCGGGCGCGAAGACGTGGTATTTTTCGGCGAGCGACGGCAGCACTTCCACCCAGTTCGCCCGCGCGCCGCCGATGCCGCCGTGCAGGAGGAGCAGGGCGCGCCCGTTGTCTTCGCCGCCTTCCAGGTAGTGGACGGGCAGCCCTTCGACCTCGATTTGCTTTTCGACCATCGTCACGCTCGACCTTTCAGTCGGCAGCGGCTGTCTCAATGAACCCGTGTCGCTGCAGCCAGTGGATGAGTTCGTCCGTGTTCGGTTCGGTGATCATCGTGCCCCGGTCGACCCCGCGCGGGCTGTAGCCCGCCGCCAGCGGACTCTGCGGCTCGTAGGGCAGGTCTTCGCCCGGCTGCGCGACGACCAGCGTCGGGACGGACAGAAAGCCCGTCCAGTCCAGCACCCGCTGGCGCGCTTCCGGGTCGCGGTCGATGAAGATTTCACGGTACGGGACGTGATAATCGGCGAACACGCGCTTCGCCAGCGAGATGAACGGACAGGATGACGTGCGCCCGTACATGACCAGTTCTTTCATCATGGTTCTATCATACCCGTGATTCGAATGGGTCTCCATTAATGCGGGACGCTACCTTTGTCCCGGCTCCAGGAAGCACATAATGCCGTCGGTGATGCCCCGCGCCAGCATGTCGGGATGCTCGGTGAGCATCTCGCGGTCGCCGCGCATGAAGCCCAGCTCGATGATGGCGGCGGGGGTGAGGATGTTGATCTCGCGGAAGGTGTGGTAGTCGGTCATATCGACGGTGGTTTCCAGCCGCCGCTGAAGCTGCGTCGTGGTCGTGTAATGCTCGGCGATGCAGCTTACGAGTTGATCGTCCTGAATGTGCGAGGTGATGCGACCGGCGGACGCCGCCACCAGAAAGCCGGAAACCTGCTCGCCGAAATCGCGGCAGGTGTTGGAGTGGATCGACACCAGCGCCGACGCCTGATAATCGTTGAGGCGGGGGTCGAACTCGTCGAGCAGGTCGACGCTGTAGCCCAGCCCGCGCAGGTTGCGGACGACCAGCTCCGCCACGCTCAGGTTGATCGACGCTTCGGTCAAGCCGTCGTCGCACACCGCGCCGGAGTCGTTGCCGCGATGCCCGGATACGATGCCGATGCGCCGCGCCCAGTTGGGCGTTGGCAGCGTGGTCGGCACGACGGTGGCTGCCTGCGTCTCCATAGCGACGCTCAAGCCCTGCCGAGCGCGGTCTGAAATAAATCCGTTGGGCGTCCACCACGTGAAGATCGTCGCCATCAGCCCGGCGGCGACGATCACGATGATGAACGTGCGCAGCAGCCCGCCAATTAGGCTGACCGCAGCGCGCGTGCGGCGGTGGGTGCGGCGGCGCACGCGGCGCACGGGCGGCGGCGGCGCGGTGCGGCGCGGGCGGGAGGTGGCTTCTTCCTGCGCATTCGGCGCTTCCGCCTCGGTTTTGTCCGGCGGGGCGCTGGTCGCGCGCGCGGCAGCCTGACGCATCATCTCCATGAACGTGACCGACGCGGGAATATCCGGCGGCGGCTCCTCACGATTGCGCGCCCACTCGTCGAACTCGGCGTCCTCCGGGCGATGATCTTCAGGCATACTTATGCTCCGCATTCCACCGGGCTTATTATGCTGCATGGCGGCGGGAAACGCCAACGGGGATACGGGAAATGAGGCGATGCGCGGGCGTATTGACGTTGCCTCACAAAACCTCACCCTCATTCCCTCTCCACTGTAAGCGTAGCGACGTGGAGAGGGAAGCTAAGCGGCGCTGACCGCAGGGCAGCCGCGCAGCAGGGTGAGGTCATTATTGGTGAGGGGTGGCACAGCCTGTCTTTCATCCCGTTTTGACGAAATAGCGCGCCCGGCGGGGTGGACTCAATCCATAATTTGATCTCTTTCTGGAACGTTAGTGATTTGCTGATAAAATACTCCGAAAATCGTAAAGGCTTTGGGTCGGTACAGTCCTTTTTATTGGCGGAGTACGGATTATGAGCAGACCGACAGGGATGCGCGCATTCATGTTGATCTGGTTCGGGCAGGTGATTTCGCTGCTCGGCACAGGCATGACCCAGTTCGCCCTGACGCTGTGGGCGTATCAGGTGACCGGCTCGGCGACGGCGCTGGCGCTGGTCTCGTTCTTCACCTTCGGTCCGACCGTGCTGTTCACGCCGATTGCCGGGGCGCTGGTCGACCGCTGGAATCGCAAGCTGGTGATGATGCTGAGCGATCTCGGCTCCGGCGCGGGGACGATCTCGATCCTGCTGCTGTACGTCACCGGGAATCTGCAAATCTGGCATCTGTACGTCGCCGGGATCGTGTCGGGCATCTTCTACACCTTCCAGTGGCCCGCCTACTCCGCCGGGATTACCACGATGCTCCACAAGTCGCAGTATGCCCGCGCCGACGGGCTGCTGGGCGTGGCGGATCAGGCGTCGCGGGTGCTCGCGCCGATTTTGGCGACGACCCTGCTGGCGACCATCGGCATCGCTGGCGTGCTGGTGATCGACATCGTGACCTTCGTGTTCGCCGTCGGCACGCTGCTGATGATCTACATCCCGCAGCCGCAGCGCAGCGCGTCCGGCGTCGAAGGCAAAGGCAGCCTGTGGGCGGAGAGCATCTACGGCTTCCGCTACATCTTCCGGCGTCCGAGTCTGGTCGGCTTGCTGATGACCTTCTTCTTCGTCAATCTGGTGACGACCTTCAGCATCACCCTGTTCGCGCCGATGATCCTGGCGCGCACCGGTAGCGACCAGACGATTCTGGCGACGGTGCAGTCGATTGGCGCGGCGGGCGGTGTGGTCGGCGCACTGCTGCTGAGCGTGTGGGGCGGTCCCAAACGGCGGATTCACGGCGTGCTGCTGGGCATGGTCGCCGTATCACTGGCGCTGCTGACGGTCGGCGTCGGGCAGACGGTGGTGCTGTGGTCGCTGGGGTGGTTCGTGTGCTGGCTGGCGGCGCCGATCCTGAACGGGTCGAGCCAGGCGATCTGGCAGTCGAAGGTCGCGCCGGACGTGCAGGGGCGGGTGTTCGCCGCGCGGCGCATGATCGCCCAGATTGTCGCGCCGGTGTCGATGCTGCTGGCGGGTCCGCTCGCCGACCGGATATTCGAGCCAGCCATGCAGACGGGCGGCACGCTGGTCGACACGTTCGGCTCGCTGGTCGGCGTCGGTCCGGGGGCGGGCATGGCGCTGATCTTCGTGATCACCAGCGTGATGGGCGTGGGCGTCGGGCTGGCGGGCTATGCTTTTCCGGTGGTGCGCAACGCCGAGGATTTGCTGCCGGATCACGTGCCGGACGAGGCGGCGGCGGTCGCCGCGCCCGCTGCGTCGTGACGCGTCGTCAGCCGGGCGCGACCGATTCGAGCCAGCGGGCGGTCTGCAGGGGCGACGTGAAGCGGAATAGCGTCAGGTGGGCATATTCCGGCTGGCTGAGCGCCTGCCCGATGCTGCTCCGGTAGCGCCAGTGGGTCTTGACCGCCCAGATGAACAGCGAATCGCGGCTGAGGAACTGCGTCCGCCACGTCTCGCGGTTGCCCGTGTTCCACAAATCCTCCTGCGAGGCGGCGCGCGCGACCGTGCGCCGGAACAGCCGCCACAGCACCAGCGGAAACGCATAATCGAGCCAGATGATCGTGTCGGCGCGCGCCCACACGAGATCGCGCGCTTTGCTGTAATTGCCGCCGAACACCCAGCACTCGGCGCGGGTAGCTTCGTCGACGCGCCCGCGAAAGACCTCGTCCGGGACGCCCTGCCAGTTCGTCGTCCAGTGTAAGGCGTCCGGCTCGATCACGGCAGCGCCGATCCGCCGGGCGAGCGCCCCCGCCAGCGTCGACTTGCCCGATCCGGTCGTGCCGATGATGACGATCCGCCGCATAAACCCTCCATCAAGATCATAACCACAGAGACCGCAAAGGACACAGAGAAGATCGGTTTTCTCTGCGATCTCGGTGTCCTCTGTGGTTAGATACTTGGTACGTTTGTGCTAAAATAGAGCCATGCAATACGCGAACGTAGCCGTCAATACGCCGGTCGACGCGACCTACGATTACCACATCCCGCCAGAGCTGGAAGGCTTTCTCCAGCCGGGGCATCTGGTGCAGGTCAATTTCCGCACGTCGATGGATCACGCCATTGTCCTGGCTATACATGATCAACCGGAGGTCGAACGTACCAAGCCCATCGTGTCGCGGCTCGACCCGCGCCCGGTGGTGACCGAAGGGCAGATCGAGCTGTCGCGCTGGCTGAGCGCGACCTACCGCGCTCCGATTGGCTTGTGCGTGTGGATGTGGCTGCCGCCCGGCTTGACCGGACACCGCGACCTGATCGTGGCGCTGCGCGAGACCTACCCGGCGGAACTGGTGGTCGACCCGCTGGAAGAAGAGATCGTCGCGCTGCTCAAGCGGCGCGGGACGCTGCGCGGGCATCAGTTCAATCTGGCGCTGCCGGGCAAGAACTGGCGCGCGGCGGTCGAGGGGCTGGAAAAATACGGGGTGGTCACGACCGAGTCGGTGCTGTCGCCGCCGCGCGTGCGCCCGCGCCTGATCCGCACGGCGGCGCTGGCGATCCATCCGAACGAAATCCCGAAAGCGCTGCAACTGCTCGAACGCCCGTCGCGCACGGCGGATCTGCTGGAAGCGGTCGCGGCGGCGCCGGGCGTCGGCGCGGCGGAAGCGCTGAAAACGTCGGGCGCGAGCAAGAGCCACGTCAGCCGACTGATCGACTCCGGCTGGGTAGCGCAGTCGCCGGAGGAAACGCTCGCGCTGGCGATCCCGGCGGATGACGTGCCGCCGATCCTCAACGACCTGCGCAAGCTGGAAAAGCCGCAGCGCATCCTGAACATTCTGGCGCGGGCGGGCGACGCCGTCGACGTAAGCTGGATTTACGCGCAGGCGGACGCTTCGCTGCCGGATTTGAAGCGGCTGGAAGAAGCCGAGCTGATCCTGCTGGGCGAAGAGCAACGCTGGCGCGATTCGCTGGCGGAGCGAACGTTCGTCGCCGCCGCGCCGCCGATGCTGACTCCGGCACAGGGGGTGGCGTGGGAGCGGATCAGCAAGGCGATCACGCAGGCGGCGGAGCGGCTGGCTGCGCAGGCGCAGGCGGAAGCGCAGCAGGAGCTTTACGCGGCGCTCGACGCGCTGCCCCGCCAGAAGCGCGTCGATCCGACGCCCGCCGAAAACAGGCTGTGGGAGACGATCCGCAATCAGCGCTTCGACGGCTTCCAGTTCCGGCGACAGCAGCCCATCGAGCGCTTCGTGGTCGATTTCTACTGCCGGAAGCGCGGATGGTGATCGAAGTCGACGGCAAGACCAGCCCGTACACCCCGACGGAGGAAGCCATCCGGCAGGACTATCTCGAAAGCCTCGGCTTGCGCGTGCTGCGCTTCAGCGACTACGAGATCGCCGACGACCTGCCCGACGTGCTGCGCCAGATCGCCGACGCCGCCAGCGAGCAGGCAGAGCTGGGCGACGACCTGCCGCCGCTGCCGGTCGAGACGTTCGCGCGGAAGTCGCTTGCACCAAAAGCGACCCCACCCCGGCTGAGCGAAGCTCAGCTTGCCCCTCCCCGAATTCAGGGAGGGGAGAAAACAACTAATGTGGGGGTGAAAATTATAGAAGTGGGGTGTTCCCCCAGAGATATATGAAGCGATGAAGCGGCTTGCCCGCCAGCAGCGCACCGAACCAACGATGGCAGAAAACGCCTTATGGGAAGTATTGAGGGGCAAACAGCTTGACGGTTTCAAATTTAGACGTCAACATCCTATCGAGCGGTTCGTTGTCGATTTTTACTCAAATGCTCTGCGGCTTGTGATCGAAGTCGACGGTGAAATCCATCAATATACGCAAGCAGAAGACGCGGTTCGGCAGGCGTTTCTCGAAAGCCTCGGCTTGTACGTCATTCGTTTCAGTAACGACGATGTTTTGCATAACCTCCAAACCGTTATGCGTAAGATCGCTGCTATCGCGCACGAGCAAACACAGCGCGCGGATGAATCCACTCCCCTCCCTGAATTCGGGGAGGGGTTGGGGGTGGGGTCGCAAGGCACAGTGTTTCTCCTGCACGGCGTGACCGGCAGCGGCAAGACCGAACTGTACCTGCGCGCCATCGAGCGGACGCTGGCGCTCGGGCGCTCGGCGATCCTGCTCGTGCCGGAGATCGCGCTGACGCCGCAGACGGTGCGGCGGGTGGCGGCGCGCTTTCCGGGGCAGACGGCGGTCGTCCACAGCGCGCTGGGCGAGGGCGAGCGCTACGACACCTGGCGTCGCGCCCGCGACGGGCTGGTGAAGGTGGTGGTCGGGGCGCGCTCGGCGCTGTTCACGCCGCTGCAGGACGTGGGGCTGGTCATCCTGGACGAAGAACACGACGCCAGCTACAAGCAGTCGCCGCCGATCCTGCCGCCGTATTATCACGCCCGCGATCTCGCCGAGGCGATGATGCGCCAGAACGACGGCGTGGTAATCCTCGGCAGCGCGACGCCGGACGTGGAGACAACTTACCGCGTCGGGCGCGGCGAGATCGAAAAACTGGAGCTGCCCCGGCGCATCATGGGGCATCGGGCGCACATCTTCGAGCAGGCGGAGCGGGCGGGCGTGATGCCGCGCTACCGTCCCAGCCCCGGCGCGGACACCGCCAGCGCCGACGCCGTGATGATCGACCTGCCGCCGGTGCAGGTGGTCGACATGCGCACCGAACTCAAGGGCGGCAACACCAGCATCTTCAGCCGCGCGCTTCAGCGCAATCTGGAGGACGTGCTGAACCGCGAGGAGCAGGCGATCCTGTTCCTGAACCGGCGCGGGCAGTCGACGTTCGTGTTCTGCCGGGACTGCGGCTACGTGGCGCGCTGCCCGCGCTGCGACATGCCGCTGACGCATCACAGGACGGGGTCGGCGCTGCGCTGCCATCACTGCGGCTTCCAGCAGCCGGAGCCGACGGTGTGCCCGCAGTGTGGCTCGAAGCGCATCAAATTCTTCGGCGCGGGGACGCAGCAGGTCGAGCAGACGCTCAACGAGATGTTCCCGAAAGCCCGCGTCGTGCGCTGGGACAGCGACACCGCCGACAGCGCCGAGGCGCACGAAGCGATCCTCGAACGCTTCGTCGAACGGCGCGCCGACGTGATGGTCGGCACGCAGATGGTCGCCAAAGGGCTTGATCTGCCGCTGGTGACGCTGGTCGGCGTGGTGAGCGCCGACATCGGCATCGCTCTGCCGGATTTCCGCGCCGGGGAACGGACGTTTCAGGTGCTGACGCAGGTCGCCGGGCGCGCCGGGCGCGGCTTGCTCGGCGGGCGGGTTATCCTGCAAACCTACCAGCCGGATCACTACGCGATTGCCAGCGCCGCCCGCCACGATTACGCCGGGTTCTACGAGCGCGAGATCGCCTACCGCCGCGACATCGGCTACCCACCGTTCCGGCGGCTGGTGCGCATCCTGTTCCGCTTCCCCAACGAGACGAAAGCCCAGCAGGAAGCCGAGCGCGCCGCCGGGCTGCTGCGCCGCCGCCTCGAACAGCTCAACATGACCGGGACGGAGCTGATCGGTCCCGCGCCGTGCTTCTTCACGCGCGAGAACAACGTGTTCCGCTGGCAGGTGCTGCTGCGCGGTCCCGACCCGACCCCGGCGCTGGAAGGGATCGCCATCCCGAAGGGCTGGTACGTCGATGTCGACCCGGCGGAAGTGATGTAAAGACGAAGGACTGAGTGATCGGGACTGAGGACTGAGTGAAAGATCAGGGGAGCAATGGAACCATCGGCAGGATTTTGATTGCGATTGTGGCGCTGGAGCATCTTTTCTTCCTGTATCTCGAAATGTTCCAGTGGACGAAGCCAACCGGGATGCGGGCGTTCGGCACGACGCCGGACGCTGCCGAGTCGTCGAAGGTGCTGGCGGCGAATCAGGGGCTGTACAACGGCTTTCTGGCGGCGGGCTTGGTGTGGAGCCTGCTGTATCCCGACCCGGCAATCGGGCGGCAGATCGCGCTGTTCTTCCTCGCCTGCGTGATCGTCGCGGGGGTGTACGGCGGCATCACCGTCAAGCGCTCGATCCTGCTGATTCAGGCGCTGCCCGCGCTGATCGCGGCGGTCGCCGTGCTGCTGACATAATTCCAATTATGAGTAAACATGAGAGCCGCCCACGACCTGTCATTCTGACGGCTGTTCGTTCGACGTTTGTGTAGAAAGGCAAAAACAACCGATCCCTGATCCAAACAAGAGGAGCTGATCATGTCGCAAGAAATCAAGCTGATCGTCTTTCCGGTGAAAGACCTCGCCAGCGCCAAACAGTTGTACGGCGCGTTCCTGGGCGTTCAGCCCTACGTGGACACGCCTTACTACATCGGCTACAAGGTCGGCGATCTCGAAGTCGGCTTAGACCCGCATGGCAGCAGCGCCGGACCGATCACCTACCGCGACGTGAGCGACATTCAGGCAAAGCCTGCAAGCGCTGCTGACGCGGGCGCAGAGTCCGTCCAATCGATCAAGGATGTCGGCAGCGGCTTGCTGATCGCAACAGTCAAAGACGCCGACGGCAGCATTGTCGGGCTGCGTGGGTAGGTCCGTTCTAGCGCCGGATAAGCAAGGAGCGTAAGCCGATGAAATACATGCTGCTGTTGTACGCGAGCGAGTCCGCCGCAGCAAATCACGCCCGAAGATTATGAGCAAATCGGTCCGAGAAGTGGTTTGCCCTGATGGGTGAGATGAAGGCGGCGGGCGTGCTGCTGGACAACAACGGGCTTGCGCCCATCGCCACAGCGACCACCGTGCGGGTGCGCGAGGGCAAGACGCTGACCATCGATGGTCCGCCGAAACCCATGAGCAGTTTGGTGGCTACTTCCTGCTCGAATGCAAAGACCTCGACGAGGCGATTGGCTGGGCAGCGAGGATTCCCCACGCCATGTACGGCTCGG
This sequence comes from Anaerolineae bacterium, assembly GCA_046328655.1. Taxonomy (GTDB): domain Bacteria; phylum Chloroflexota; class Anaerolineae; order Aggregatilineales; family Phototrophicaceae; genus Flexifilum. The sequence continues at coordinate 27,215 of JAXLWE010000007.1, forward strand.
TTGAGGTGCGCCCACTGTGGTCGGAGCAGGCATAAGCGGGGTCGAATATCACCGGTAATCTGAAGATACGGGAGTAAACTTCATGCCAAAAGCAGCGGAAGCCGCGAAGTCGAAGGGATTCACCGCCGAGGAGCGCGCCGCGATGAAGGAGCGCGCCAAGGAACTGAAGGCGGAAGAACGCGCCAAGAAAGACCGGGCAGCCGGGGAAAGCGATCTGCTGGCGAAGATCGCCGAGATGCCGGAGCCGGTGGATCGCACGATGGCGGCGCGCATCCACGAGATCGTCAAAGCCAATGCCCCCGACCTCTATGCCGAAAACCTGGTACGGGATGCCCGCGTATGCTGACAAGGACGGCAAAATCGTCTGCTTCTTCCAGAGCGCAGCGAAGTTCGGCGCGCGCTATGCGACGTTGGGCTTCAACGACTCGGCGAAGCTCGACGACGGCGCGATGTGGCCCGTCGCCTATGCGCTGAAGGAGCTGACTGCCGCTGATGAAGCAAAGATCAGCGCGTTGGTCAAGAAAGCGGTGCGTTGAGGGCTGTTCTCGTCACCCAGTGGGCGGCAAGGAAATCGCCGCCTTCGCCACGATTGAAGCTGCGGAGCAGGCTGAAGATGGCTGCGGCGGGCAAGATCGAAGCCACCTTCCGCGAGGAACACGGGCGGGTGATTGCCGCTCTGATCAGCCAGCTGGGCGATTTCACGCTGGCGGAGGACGCGCTGCAAGACGCGCTGGTGACGGCGCTGAACGCTGGGAGATCGACGGCGTTCCGCGCAGCCCCGGCGCGTGGCTGCTGACCGTCGCCAAACGCCGCGCCATCGACCGACTGGTGCGCAGGCACGAATTTCGAGCGCAAAGCCCTGCTCGACGCGCTTGCCAGCGAGGACGACCCCGAAATGGACGACAACCCAATCCCTGACGACCGGCTCAAGCTGATGTTCACCTGCCGCCACCTGGCGCTGGCGCTCGAAGCGCAGGTCGCGCTGACGCTGCACACGCTCGGCGGCTTATCGACGCAGGAGGTGGCGCGGGCGTTCCTCGTCCCTGTGCCGACGATGGCGCAGCGGCTGGCGCGGGCGCGCGGCAAAATCCGCAGCGCGGGTATCCCGTACCGTGTGCCGCCCGCCGACCTGCTGCCGGAGCGTCTCGACGCGCTGCTGGCGGTGATCTACCTGATCTTCAACGAGGGCTACGTGGCGACCGGCGGCGAGACGCTCACGCGCGGCGACCTGTGCGGCGAGGCGATCCGGCTGTGCCGGGTGCTGGTCGCGCTGATGCCGAATGCCGAGGCGCGCGGGCTGCTGGCGCTGATGCTGCTGCACGATTCGCGGCGCGCGGCGCGCCAGGACGCGGAAGGCAATCTCGTCCTGCTGGAAGATCAGGATCGCTCGCGGGGGGATCAGGCGAAAATCCGCGAGGGCATCGCCGTGCTGGACGAGGCGCTGGCGCTGCGCGCGCCCGGTCCGTATCAGGTGCAGGCGGCGATCAGCGCGCTGCACGCCGAGGCGTCGACCGCGGCCGACACCGACTGGCGGCAGATCGCGGCGCTGTACGATACGCTGGCGGTGATGACGCCGTCGCCGGTGGTCGAGGTCAACCGGGCGGTGGCGGTGGCGATGGCGTGGGGCGCGCCGGAAGGGCTGGCGCTGCTGCTCCGGCTCGGCGGCGAGCTGGACGGCTCCTATCCCTACCATGCCGCGCGCGCCGACCTGCTGCGGCGCACGAACCAGCGCGAAGCCGCCGCCGACGCCTACGCGCGGGCGCTGGAACTGTGCGGCAACCGCACCGAACGCGCCTATTTGCAGCGTCGGCTGGACGAGATGAACGCTGGGAGGCAGGATGGATAACCCGCGCTTTACGATTGAGCCGATTGGCTTTGTTCGCTCCACGCTAACCCGACGAGAGGATGCGCCGATGCACGGTTACGAGGGCGCGCCGGAAGCCTGGCTGGAACTGCTGCCGGAAGTCGCGCGGGGACTTGCGGGCGTCGAGGCGGGCAGCGAAATAATCGTGCTGACGTGGCTGCACCTCGCCCGGCGCGACGTGCTTGAGGTGCATCCGCGCGGCGATCTGACCCGACCGCTGACCGGCGTGTTCGCCACCCGCTCGCCGGATCGCCCGAACCCGGTCGGGTTGCACCGCGTCACGGTGCTGGAAGTCGCCGCCAGCGGGCTGCGCGCGTCGCGCCGCTGGAAGCGGTCGACGGGACGCCCGTCATCGACCTTAAGCCGGTGCTGGCGCGCTTCGGCGATTCGGATCGGTGAGCGTCCAGTGTGGATAAACATGCCTCTGTTGATGCTTCCACCTACCCAGCCCCTCTCCACTGTAAGCGAAGCGACGTGGCGAGGGGAGTCGAGCAGGTGAACCGGAGGTTCGCGCGAGACGGGGCGAGGTCACATTAACCGACGCCCTGTGCTGGCAAACCACCGCCTTCAGACGGTACAATTGTTCGGTTTGAGATGATCCATGACGGAACGTACGCTCACGTTACGCGAACTGAACCGCGCCACGCTCGCCCGGTGATGCTGCTGGCGCGCGAGTCGCTGCCCGTACCTGACGCCATCGGGCGGCTGGTGGGGATGCAGGCGGAAGCTCGTTGCCAGCGCGCCTTACGTCGGCTTGCGGACGCGGCTGACCGACTTCATTCCCGCGCCGATCTCGCTGGCGCACTTGAAAAGCGCGCGGTCGTCAAGGCGACGATGATGCGTGCGACGCTGCACCTCGTCAGCGCCGACGATTACGGCTGGCCAGTGGCGACGCCCTGACCCGCGCTGGCGGGCGCATCGGAAAGTATCCGCGAGCGGCGCGGCGTCGAGCTGGGCGTCGGCAGATCCTCAATGGCGCGCGCCTACATCGGCGAAGCGCCGCGCACGTTTGCCGAAATCACGGCGTTTTTCGAGAATCTGATGCCCCGACACCGACATCGGCTCGATCCGCTATACGGTGCGGACGCATCTGCCGCTGGTGCAGGTGCCGATCAGCACGGGCTGGAGCTACCCTGGCAATCCGCAGTTCACGCTGGCGGATGCGTGCGGCTGGGCAAGCCGGTTGACGACGCGGCTGATCTGCGGCGGCTGGTGGTGCGCTATCTGGCGGCGTTTAACCATATGACCGACGTGCAGACGTGGTCGGGGCTGAAGCTGAAGGGCGCGCTGGACGCGATCAAGCCGGAGCTGATCACGTACCGCGACGAGCAGGGTGTCGAGTTGCCTGATCTGCCCGATCGCGCCGCTGCCGGACGCCGACACGCTCGCGCCGGAGCGCTTCTTGCCGGAGTTCGATAACCTGCTGCTCTCGCACAGCAACTGCACGCGGGTGGTCGCCGACGAGTATCGCCCGAAGGTCTATTTGCCGGGCTTGCGCGTCGCCGCGACGATCTGGTCGACGGCTTCGTGCGGCGTGAAGGTCGAGAAGGCGAAGGTGCAGCGGCGCTGGTGATCGATGCCTGCGCCGCTGACGACGGCGAACCGGGTGGCGCTGGAAGCCGAGGCGAGCGGCTGGGTGCGCTTCGTCGAGCCGGAAGCGAAGGCGTATGCCGTGGTTATGGGGAATGACCTCACTCGCTTTCACGGCTAACCTAACGGTTACTGGCAAACCTGCCGTTTGCACGTTAGCCGCCCTCTCCACTTTGTGGAGAGGGCACCACCGAAGCGTCTACGACCCCGGTCGGGGTGAGGTTTGGTCAAAACGAAAAGACTGGTTCTTCTGGCTGAAAGCAGGTATTTGAAATGAAATTTGGCGACAAAAATCTGAATATCGGCATCATGTACAAGCGCGAGCATACGCCGGAGCAGCTTCTCGCGTTCGCCCGCAGCGTCGAAGCCGCCGGGTATGACGAATTCTGGGTGGTGGAGGACTGCTTCTTCGGCAGCGGCGTGGCGTCGGCGGCGACCGCCCTCGCCGTCACTGACTCGCTGACGGTCGGCTTGGGAATTATGCCCGCCGTCGCCCGCAACCCGGTGTTCTCGGCGATGGAGATCGCTACGCTGGCGCGGCTGTTTCCGGGACGCTTCCTGCCCGGCTTCGGTCACGGCGTGGCGGAATGGATGGAGCAGATCGGCGCGCTGCCCGCCTCGCAGTTGAAGGCGCTGGGCGAGACGGCGACCGTCGTCCGGCGGCTGCTGCGCGGCGAGCGCGTGGACTTCGCGGGTGGCGAGGTGCGCGTGCATGGTGCGGAATTAGTGTTCCCGCCGCAGCAGGTTCCGCCGATCTCGCTGGGCGTGCGCGGGCAGAAGTCGCTGCGGCTGTCCGGGCGCGTCGCCGACGGGACGATCCTCGCCGAATTCGCCGCGCCCGCTTACGTGAAGTGGGCGCGCCAGCAGATCGCGCAGGGGCAGGCGGAAGCCGGGGTGGATGGGTATCACCGCATGACCGTGTTCGTGATGGCGTATCTGGATGACGTTGATGCCCGCGCCTATGAGCCAGCGAAGGCGCTGATCGCCGCCGTGTTTTCCAACGAACTCATCGACGCCCAGCTTGAGCCACTGGGGATCCGCGAGCAGGTGGTGGCGCTGCGCGAGCGTCACGCGCTGGAAGCGGAAATGCCGGAGGCGTGGGTGCGCGATCTGGTGATCGTCGGCGGGCGCGACGCCTGTGCCGAGGCGATTCAGCGCTACATCGACGCGGGCGCGGATTCGCTGGTGTTGGTTCCGCCGCCGGAACAGTCGCTGGCGATGCCGGACGAGATCGCCGCGCGGCTGATGAGTTTTGTGCGGTAAAACCAGAGGGCGCAGCACGTGGGACAAAACAGGACACTTGGTAGGTAAATACGGGTTATCGTACCGCCGAAGCGAGCGCGTCGCAGGCAGGGCAGCCGCCGCCCGGTCGCCGGATGGCGTAGCCCGCCATCGGGTCGCCGGCGGTGTACACGTCGAAATCCAGATCTCACACGATCATCATCTCGACGCGCCTGGTGGAGCGGGTGATGCGCAGGGCGTCCGCCAGCCATTCTGCTTGCTCCGCGACGGTGGTGCGCCGCTGCGCCTGCGGCGAACGAGCCGGGCAGCCCGCCGTAGCCTTTCTGGGCGAGAGATAGCCTGGCCCAGCTCAGTGAAGCACAGCGGCTTGGAATTGAACTCCGGCGGCACGCGGCTGATCACGCCTTTGCAGGTAGTAGGTGGGGTGGTCGCCGCGCGGGTCGCCGCTGGACGACAGCGGCGAGACGATGCCGTCGTTGTGGTGCAAGCCCACGCAGTCGAGGTAATTCTGCGCGCCCGCCGCCGCCATCTGCTTGAAGAAGATGTCGTCGTTGCAGCCGCCGGTGTCGCAGCCGGAGCCGCCGAAGAAGCCAGTCGGCGCGGGCGCGGCGTTGATGACGACCGTGTTGGGCGCGCGCGCCTTGATCGCCATATACGACGCGGCGAGCAGCTATGTAGTTCGCGCCGTAGATCGTCCCGGCGGGCCATTCACGGTCGATATTCGGCTCGTTCCAAATTTCGATGGCGTCCGCGTTGAGCGCCGCCACGTCCGAGACGAAGGCGGCGTAGCTGGCGATGTAGCTGTTGAAGTCGCCCATCTGTCCCCGGTCGCCGACGACGCCGAGCAGGATGCGGAAGCCGTTCTGGTGGGCGGATTGAATCTGCCCGGCGACTTCGGCGGCGCTCTGCCCGACGTAGAAGCGGTGCTGTACCTTGATCCACGTCATGCCGGCGCGGTGCGCCAGCCCGAAAGCGTCCGAGACAACCATGACGTGACTGCCGAGCGCGAACGAGCCAATCGTCGCTATCGGTGCCCGGTCGGCTGCTGCCACGTCACCACCAGCCGGTTCGGGTCGATCCAGATGACGAGATACAGCCCGTACACCAGCCTTTCCCTGCCCGGTCATCAGCCGCACCTGATACCACTGGCTGTCCCACGAGCGCCCGATCAAAACAATGGGTCGCCGCTGGGCAGCGCCTGAAGCATGTCGAAGTCGAAGCCCGGTCCAGAGCGCATGTCGACGATTTGCTGGCTGCGGTGCTGATCGAAGCGTCACCGGCGGTGGTCGGGTAGGTGGTCGGCGTCTCGGTGGGTGTCTGGCTAGGGTGGTGTGTTGCTTGGCGTGTCGCTCGGCGTCGGCGTTAGTGGGATGGCGGTGTCAGTTGGGACGATGGTTTCGGTCGGCGCGGGACTGTCCGTCGCGGTCGGCGGAATGGGCGTGTCGGTCGCATCCTTCTGGGAGGCGGCATCGACTGCCGCGCGCACCAGTGACTGGGTTTCCGGCGCGTCTGATGTGTATGTCGCGCTGGCTGGGACAGGAAACTTCCGTCAGGGTTGGCGGCGAGCAGCGTTACAGTCGCGCTGGGCAGGATCGCCAGCGTTGGTATCGGTGAAGGTTCGGGCGCGGCGGTACACGCGCCGATGACGAGCAGGAGCAGGATGAATAAAGATCGAGTTCTGAGCAAGGAGCGTTCTCAACACAACGTCATTCCAACGCTCCTCATTCTAGTGCAGATTACAAATGGCGATAGTTAACGAAAGGAATCGAGAGGGGGAATCAGGTGGTATCATCCCGCAGGATAAGCGTGCCAATCCAAAGACCATTATAGGTTCCGGCTGCGAGATGCCGACTATCTGGATTCCAGGCGAGTGTCCATATGCCGCCACGCAGGGGCGGGTCTGTCCGTAATTCGACCGTTTGGTTATCGTTCGCTGTGTCAGTGATCCATATACTCGGCTGCGTATATAAGGTACTCACGAGCCAGCGCCGTCAGACCCAGCGTAACGAGGTGATCCCGATCGGAGATGATGATCCTCGGTTGTGCCGTCGATAGCCGACAAATCCCATAGCCCCATATTCCGGTGACCGCAAGCGTCCTACCATCGTTTGCCCATTCCACATCATCGTAGCCTGCGAGCAGCCCGTCGGCATAGAGCGATAAGCATAGGGACTCGGGGGCGGGGTCGTTGGGCGTCGCTTTGTGAATATGCAGCTTCAGATGCCCAGCGCATGATCCCAGAAGCCGAGTTGCTTGGGTTGCTGCGCATTTGCTCCACCATGCACTGTATTGACAGGGCGAGGTGCAGCGAAAATGAGTCCATCAGGACTCCAGTCGAAACCCGTATATGTGAATCCACTGACATGATATTTGCCCTGAATATCGATGGTCTGGACAAGTTCACCAGTCGATGCCGAAAACACCTCGATAAACCCCTCCGTGTTCAATACGGCTATGGAAGCCGAATCCGGACTCCAGCGTGGATTCTGATAGTCCGAAGATTCCGTAGCTGAGACATTTTTGATTTGAAGGGGATGCAGTTCGCCGGTTTGCACATCAATCCGATATAAGTTTCCAGATATGACTGTGGCGATAGACTTGCCATCGGGACTCCAACGCAAGGAAAATGAAAAGAAACCGACTTGGACACCCTCTGGAACTGGTGTGCGCCAAACGACTGCTCTGGTGTACCAATTCAGCAGCGCGATCTGGCGGGCATCAGGATTTGCAAAGACGATGAAAGCCCCATTCGGACTCCAGTCAACAGCGACAGCAGTTTCAGAGAGAATTTCTGTCCAAGCAAAACTTGGCAACTCGGCAGCCGCGATGCTAGCGGGAGCAAAGGCGATAGCGGCGATAAGAACGATCAGTGTCCAGAGGAAAAGGCGCATCGGACGACTCACGCGATACTATGGAATCACCCGGTTTTGCAGCATGTCGTTGACCGTCTTGACCAGCCGTCGAAGCTCGGCTTCGAGGTCGGGCGTGATGTCGTCCTGAATCGCGGCTTCGCGGAACAGGTCGCGGGCTTCACGCAGGGCATCCTGCCCCTTGCGCAGCCGGGTGATGCCGGCGCGCATCTGCGTGCGGGCGTCGCGGCTGATCGGGCTGGTGTAGTGCCCCGGAAAATCCCAGCCGTGCAGCGAGGCGACGTTGTGCAGCCCCTCGATGAAATCCTGCGCGGTCTCGATCTGGTGGGACGCGCCTTGCTGAAGCAGTTCTTGCAACGCCGGGCTGAGGGTCGGCTCGACGCCGAAATCCAGCGAGTTCACGTCCTGGTAGCGCGCTTCCACGTCGCTCATCGAACCGGGCTGCGGGCGCAGCGCGGTCTTTTGCGGCGAAAGCCCGGTGAAAATCGAGTACAGGATGCCGACGCACAGGTTATGCACATCGGTGCAGTAGATGTTGCCATTTTCGGGCTGGTGGTGATCGACCAGCCGCGAGCTGTTGAAGTCGATCAGCCGCAGGTGGATGCCGTCCCAGTAGACGTGCTCCAGCTTGTGGTCGAAGGTAGGCGATGTTGCGCTCGTGCGCCAGCTTGAGCGTCTCGGCGAACTGAAGCGCCAGCGCCAAGCCTTCCTCGGTCGGCAGGCGCAGGCGCAGCCCGGCTTTGTCCGGGCGCATCTGGTAAAACAGGTTTTCGCTGCGCGGCAGGTTTTCGAGCGCCAGATACGGGCGCCAGCCCTGCTGGCAGTATTCTTCGAGCGCGCGCGAAAAGCCGATCACGTCCTTGCCGAAGGCGTCGATCTCGCCGCTGATCGGCGCTTCGTTTTCCGCCGATACGTAGCCGCAGTCAAGCAGGTTGACGGTGTGCGGACTGTCCGCCAGCTTCATCAGCAGGTCGGCTTCGTTGGAGAAGGCGCGGTATTCCCACCCCGGCTCGCCGCTCGGCGACAGGTGCTCCGGGCGCATGACCTTGAACGCGACGGTCGTCCCGCTGCGGCGGTCGTGCGCTTCCAGCACGCGGGCGTAATGCCCCAGCGCGAACGTGTCGATAAAGTTATCAACGCGATAAACGTCTGCTAGTTTCTTCATAGGCTCTGAATTATATATCCCAAATACGGTTTGGGATATGGACAGACTCTACCATTTCTGCCGGGCATCCGATAGGGTTTTTTGTATGCCAGATCGGTATTTCTGGCAGCATAAAACGTAAGATTCGTCCGGTCACGATTGGTGTATACTGGTGGTTACATGAGGTCAGGCTCGCAGAGTCAGGGGAAGATGGGCGACAGCGGCGGTATGCTTGCTTCGCCCGTTGGCTTCTGTAGAATAAGTATCAGAGCGGAAATCGGAGGAACGCCGCATGGGTGGTTCAGATCACCATATTCGTCTGCGCAGCAGCGCGCGTACCAGCGTTGGGCAGGTACGCGAGAACAACGAAGACAACGTGCGGCTGTGGAGCGACGACGAATTCGTGGTGGCGGTGGTCGCCGATGGCATGGGCGGCGCGGTGGCGGGCGAAGAAGCCAGCCGGATCGCGGTGGAAACGCTACAGGAAGGCAAGTTTCTCGATTCCCCGGACGAATCCCCCCTTGAGCTAGACGACGATCAGGCGGTGAACTGGCTGTGCGAATCGATCCGCTCCGCCAACACCAACATCGTCCAGCGGGCGATCAACAACCCTGAGCTGCGCGGCATGGGCACGACCATGACGCTGGCATTCGTGCGCGACAGCAGCGCGATCATCGCCCACGTCGGCGACAGCCGCGCCTACATGATCGACGGGCATTCGCGCCGCATTACCCAGATTACGGCGGATCACAGCTTTGTCGAAGCGCTGGTCGCCGCCGGACACCTGACCCACGAGCAAGCCGAAGAACACCCGATGCGCAACGTCCTGTACCGCGCGCTCGGTCAGAATGATGAAGTCGAAGTAGACGTATATGAGGCGCATCTGCGCCCCGGCGACCGCCTCGTCCTGTGTTCGGATGGGCTGACGCGGCACGTCAAGCCGAACGAGATCGCCAGCATCGTCATGGAGGATGACGATCTCGAAGTCGCCAGCCAGGCGCTCGTTGATCTCGCCAACGCGCGTGGCGGCGAGGACAACGTCAGCGTGATCGTCGTCGCCATTGACGGCGAGGAATCCGATGACGACACCGCCGAACTCAAGAATGTGCTGGTGCTGGACGATAACGACCTGCTGTTCACGGAGCGCCAGGTCGATACGGTCGAAGTCGCCATCCCCAATGACGATACCCCGCTCAACGGCTACAACCCGGTCATGCAGAACACCGACCCCGCCCGCGACAGCGAAGGACGCGACAACCTCGAACCCGATCAATAACGAAGCGGCGGGTTCACCCCATTTGCTATATAATTGAGGATAGTTAAAAACTTCAAACCTTCCACAGTGACGAAGGAATAGGTTCATGTCCGACCGTCCCAACGACAGACAGCCCGACGAGCCGGAAGATTCGACGACCCCGCCCGCGACCGGCGGTTGGCGAACGCCGCAGCAGGCAGCCGCACCGGGGGAGCGCCACGCCTGGCGCACGCCCGATGAACAGGCGCAGGCGCAGCCCGTCGAAACCTGGCGCGTGCCGACGCTCCCGCGCGACCTCGCCGAGCGGCGGGGCGGGTGGCATCTTCCCAAAGCGCAGGACACCCAGTTCTCGCCGGAGGACGAGAGCGTGATCACGGCGGAAGTCCCGGCAGCGCCCGTCGAAGGCGAAAAATCGCCGGAAACGACCGCCAACGCCGCGCCGACCGATGCCGAGACCCGCGCGCAGGATGTGCTGCCGTTCGAGGACAGCGCCGAGCATACCCCCGTGCTGGAAGAAGCCGACGAGGACGAAGAAGACAGCTTCAGCATGAGTGAGCTGGTGGCGCTGGCGAGTCTGGTCGACCACGCGCCGAGCGTGGAGGTGCATCAGGCGCAGCCGACTTCGGCGACGACCGCCGAAGCCGCGCCGCCCGCTGAAGTCGGCGCATCCGGGTCGGTGCAGGTTGCCGGGACAGCGGAAGAAGATGCTCCGGTCGACGCGGCGGAATATGCCCGGCGCGAGCTGGCACGGCTGCAGGGACAGGCATCTCAGGAAGCCGAAGCCGTTTCGGACGCGCAGGCGGAAGCCATACAGCCGGACGCTGAATCGTCGAGCGTGCTGTCGCCGGAAGAATACGCGCGCCAGCAGCTTGAGAAGCTCGGCGCCGCGGCGGGCGAGCAGCCCGCCGAAGCCGCGCCCGCCGCTGCTCCGCAAACGCTGGCGGACAAGTTCCGGGACGCGGAGACGAAAATCCGCGCGCTGCGCCAGCAGTTCCAGCAGGGGCAGATCAGCCGCGAGCAGTTCCAGGCGGATTTGCGCCGCCTGATGGTGCTGGACGACAACAACGTCTGGTGGATGATGGGCGTCGAGTCGGATCGCTGGTATCGGCACGACGACGGCAAGTGGGTTCCGGCGACGCCGCCCGCGCTGGGCGGCGTGCAGACCGCCGACGCCGACACGGGCGACGAGGGCGACCGCACCGTGCCCACCAGCCCGATCACCGAGGGGTGGGTTCCCGCCCGTGTGCCGGTCAGCGACCCCGATTTCACCGTGCCGAACACAGGCGGCATTTACCTCGACAGCGACCTGAAGGCGGACACCGTGCCGGTGGCAACCGTGCCATCGGGGGCGGTGGGCGATGCTACCGTGCCCAACCTGGCGGTTCAGGGGCAGTACGAGTCGGTCTCCACGCCGCTGAGCAGCGCCGCCGAAGCCGCGCCCGCCTATGACGTGGAGCAGCCGACCCCGACCTATGCCGACGCGGTTGAGCGCCAGCGCCAGCAGACCATCCGCACGATTGCGATTATCGCGGCGATCTTCGCGGCGGTGATCTTCCTCGTGGGCGCGGTCGGCGCTATCGGCATCGTGCTGTACTACAACAGCCTCGCCTCGCCGTACCGCGACGCCATCGCCAGCCTCGCCAATTACCAGCCGCAGTTCCGCACCGCGCGCATCCTCGCCGCCGACGGCAGCCTGATCGCCGAACTGACCAGCCCGCAGGCGGCGCGCGCGACGAGATCAACATCAACGAAGTCGCGCCGGAGATGGTGCACGCGGTCGTGTCCATCGAAAACGAGCGCTATTTTGAAGACCCCGGCTGGGATCCGGTTGCCATCGTGCGCGCGTTCCTGCAAAATCTCAGCTCCGGCGAGGTTTCGTCGGGCGCGAGCACGATCACGCAGCAGGTGGCGCGCAACCTCGTGCTGCAGGACACAACCGTCTCGCCGGAGCGCAAGCTGCAGGAGATCGTCGTCGCCGCCGAGATCGCGCGGCAGTACGACAAGAATTTCATCCTTCAGCTTTACCTGAACGAGATTTTCTTCGGCAACCAGTCCTACGGCGTCGAAGCGGCGTCGCGCTTCTATTTTGGGCATGGCGCGTCTGACCTGAATCTGGCGGAGGCGGCACTGCTGGCAGGCGTGATTCAGGCGCCCGCCCGCTACGACCCGGTGATCAACCGTCAGGCGGCGTTCGACCGCATGAACGTGGTGCTGAACCAGATGGCGCAGGTCGGCTGCCTCCAGTTCAGCTTCGCGCCGTACAACACGTCGCCGGGCTTCTGCATAACGCAGGCGGACATTGCTTCGCCGCGCATCGTGCTGCAAAAGGCTCAGGTCGAGACGCGCAGCTACCAGCCGCGCCAGTTCACGGTCAAATACCCGCATTTTGTCAACTTCGTGCAGCAGCAGATCGAAAACAATTTCGGCACGAGCGAGATGTTCCGGCGCGGCTTTGAAATTCAGACGACGCTGAACCCGCGCATTCAGGAAGTGGCGCAGGGCGCGCTGGAGCAGCAGGTGCGGGCGCTGGCGAATAATGGCGTCAACACCGGCGCGGTAATGGTGACCGACCCGCGCGACGGCGCGATCCGGGCGATGGTCGGCAGCCCCGATTTCAGCGACAACTCGATTGACGGGCAGGTCAACAATGCCTTCACCTGGCAGCAGCCCGGTTCGTCGATCAAGGTCGTGGAGTACGTCGGGGCGCTGGAAGGTGTCAATCGCAACGGGACGAGCGCCTACTACACCCCGGCGACGGTGCTGTGGGATGTGCAGACGACCTTCCCGAACCCGAATTACACGCCGATCAACTACGACCAGACCTATCACGGTCCGGTGGCGCTGCGCTACGCGCTCGCCAACAGCTACAACGTTCCGGCGGTCAAGGTGCTGGATTTCATCGGCATCGACAAATTCGTGGACGTGGCACAGCGCATCGGCTTGCGCTTCCTGCCGGAAGCCACGTTCGGCTTGCCGAGTGCGCTCGGCGCGAACGAGGTGCGGCTGTACGACATGATGCAGGCGTATGGCACGATTGCCAACGATGGAACCCGTGTTCCCCTGTACTCGATTACGCAGATCAAGGACGCCGGCGGCAACGTCGTGGCGCTGCCGGATCGCCCGCAGCCCGCGCTGGCAGTTCAGCCGCAGATCGCTTTCCTGATGCAGAATATCCTGAGCGACAACGAAGCCCGCACCCCGGCATTCGGCGCGGCGTCGCCGCTGAACGTCAGCGGCTAGGCAGTCTGGTCGCCGCCAAGACCGGCACGAGCAACGACAACCGCGACCTGTGGACGATGGGCTTCAGCAGCAACGCGGTCGTCGGCGCGGTGGGTCGGGTGGACAACGCCCTGACGGTCAACACCAGCGGCTTAGCCGCTGCGCTATCTGGAACGCGGTGATGACGGCGGCGCTGCAGGGCACCAACCCGGAGCCGTTCGTCCCGCCGCAGGGCATCGTCCAGCAGCAATCTGCGCGATACGGGCACAATTTACGACGCCAGCCTGCCCTGCACGCTGGTGCGCGGCGAATACTTCATCCAGGGCAGCCGCCGCCGCAGGCGTTGCAGGGGTTTGTCGTGAGCGTGCCGGTCGATACCTGGACGCGCCAGCGCGCCAACCAGTTCTGCCCGGACAGTGTGGCGACCGAGACCTTCGTCAACATCACCGACCCGGCGGCGCTCCAGTGGCTGCAAACGCCGCAGGGGCTGGCTTACGCCGCGGCGCTGGGGCTGCCGAACCCGCCGCGCTCGGTTCCGACCGGGGAATGCTCGCCGAGCACGGTGCTGCTACAGGTGCATTTCAACAGTCCGACCAGCGGGCAGCAGCTCACTGGCGTGGTGCAGTTCACGGGCATCGTCAGCGGACCGAACTTCGACCATTACCAGATCGAGATCGCGCCCAGCAGCAGCCCGAACAACTTCCAGATGATCGCCGGACCATTCCCGAATCAGGCGAACGGCAATCTGGCAACGTGGGACTCCAGTATGGTGCCCAACGGCGCGTACAAGCTGCGGCTGGCTGCCTTCGCTACCGAGGATCGCTATCGCTTCTACACGATTGACGGGTGTGAACAACGTCGCGCCGACCCAGCCACCGCCGACGCTGGTCGTGCCGACGTTCGCGCCGGGCGATACGCCGATCCCGTTCTTCGTGCCGACGCCGACGATCTTTTTGGGCGGGTGACATCGAGATGCCTGTAGGGGCACGACATGTCGTGCCCCTACCAATTTCTCTATCACCGAACATCTCTACTCTAAACCCGCTATTCGTTTTGCATAGGTGCATCTGTCCGACAAATGTACACTTTTTCTCCCCGCTATAATACGAGCAAAGAGACTTGTTCGAGAAAATATGTGACACCCTGAACGACGCGACGATTGCCAACATCCGGGCGGCGCGCACGGTCAACGGCGTCCCGCCGCAGCACTACAAAATCCCATATCGCAACATCCGTCACCTGCTGTCGCTGCACGCGACGGTCACGCCCGACAAGCCATTCATCATCCACTACGACGCCGACGGCAAGCGCGACGAGCTGACCTACGCCCGGTTCAACGCGATGGTGCATCAGGCGGCGGGGTTCCTGTACGATGACCTGGGCGTGCGCCGCGGCGACCGCGTGGCGACTATCGCTTACAACCACCTCGACACGGTGATCATCTACTTCGCCTGCTGGCTGATCGGGGTGGCAGTCGCGCCACAGAATGTCGCCGAGGATGACCGCCGGATCGCCTTCATCCTGCGCAACAGCGAGGCGAAGGTGTGCTTCGCGCGGGCGGAGTATCTCGAACGCGCCGAGCGCATCATTCACGGCAGCGACGATGGTCTCGGCGCGCCCAATGTCCGTCAGATCGTCGAGGTCGGCGGGACACCGTGCGACGAATACCTGAACTTCGCGCAGGAGATCGCCAATCGCCCGGACACGTTCATGTCCAACGCCGACGAAGTCGGCGCGCGTCCGACGCTGGACGACGAGGCGCTGCTGGTCTACACCAGCGGCACGACCGGCGCGCCCAAAGGCGTCGTGCTGATGCAGTACAACCTCTTAATCGACGCGCAGGGCATCGCCCAGTGGCAGGGGATCACCGGCAACCAGCGCATGATGCGCGTGCTGCCGATCCAGCACGTCAACGGCATCGTCGTGACGATCATGACGCCGCTGTTCGTGGGTGGCTCGACGGTGCTGAACCGCGCCTACACCAGCCACCATTTCTGGGAGCGCATCGCCCGCGAAGGCGTGCAGATCGTGAGCGTTGTGCCGACGCTGCTGCAATTCTCGCTGGAATTCGCCGAGCAGCAGGAAGCGGCGGGCAAATCGATGTGGGGCGACGGCATAAGCGCGCCCGATCTGCGGCGCTTTCGCCACATCGTCTGCGGGGCGGGCACGCTGGCGATGAGTCTGGTAAAAGCCTTCGAGGACAAATTCGGCATCCCGATCCTGCACGGCTACGGCTTGAGCGAGTCGACCTGCTATTCGTGCTTCCTGCCGATTGATCTGGCGTGGGACGAGCACCGCCGCTGGATGCTCGACTACGGCTATCCGAGCATCGGCTGCCCGATTGAGCCGAACGAGATGGCGATCTTCGACGCGCTGGGCGCGGGCGAGCGGCTGGAGCCGGGCGAGCGCGGCGAAATCTGCATACGCGGGCACAACGTCATGAAATACTACTTCCAGCGCCCGGACGCCAACGCCGAGACGTTCAAGTTCGGCTGGTTTCGCTCCGGCGACGAGGGTTTCTACGAGGTGGACGAGCGCGGGCGGCAGTTCTTCTTCATCACCGGGCGCATCAAGGAGCTGATCAACCGGGGCGGCGTCAAGTTCAGCCCATTCGACATCGAGGAAGTGCTGCTGGAAGTCCCCGGCGTGAAAGTCGGGCTGGCGGTCGCCTTCAGGAACGACTATTACGGCGAGGAGGTCGGCGCGTATGTGGTTTTGCAGGAGGGCGCGGCGGTCTCGGCGGACGCGATTATCGCCCACTGCCGTGACCGGATGACGTTCGAGAAATCGCCCAAAGCGGTCGTGTTCGGCACGGAGATTCCGGTCACGTCGACCGGGAAGTACCAGCGGCTGCGCTTGCAGGAATTGTTCGCCGAATGGGAGCACACGCAGTTTCGGAGATGAGACGATTAGGAACTTTGTCGCTGATTATGGTTACGATTATGTCAATGACGATGGGTTTATCAATAGTGATTGGGCGTAATCAGCCACCATCGGAGCGGATTGAAGGTCTGCATTTGGCGGATTGTCCACCGCCATGTTGGAATGGCATCACGCCTCAAAGTAGCTCGTTGACGGAAGTCGAGTTTCGCCTTGATGCGACATTTCCGCGAGTCGTGCTGCTTCCTGAGATGCATAGGTCTGTTTCTCAGCCTCAAGTGATGTGGGGTCTAGGTCTGCCCGAGAGCGGTTCTGCAATTGATATGACTGCTGGATTCAATTTTGATGACAATGTGGTAACCTCGATAGCGATCACAACTTATCAATATATCCCAAGCGAACGATGGCCTCGTCTGGGTGAGGTACTTACATTGTTTGGATCGCCAACATGCATTGGCATCAACGAGCCATCGGGTGCCACCATGTTGGGTTATGAAAATTCTTCACATCAGATGTTCCTGCAATTCTCGCTTGTTCGACCATCGCTATTCGCTACAGTTACAAATATGTCGATTGATATTTTGACCCCGTTCACTTGTCGGAACACCCCTACAATGTCGTGGTTGGAGTTTCGGCGTTCGCAGTATACGTCTCTATTTACATCTTGAGGCATAGTAGGGACGCACTCCAGCGCGCCTGCCCGAATAAGGCATTTTTGTCATGAGCATCGATCCAGCCAAAGGTAGATGTTTTGTAGCGCGTCCCCACAGGATCGTTTGTGATTGACAATTCAAGCTGAAAGGGAGCGTCATGAGAAAACCGGTCATTATCTCGCTGATTCTGCTTTTACTCGGCGCCAGCCTGCCCGCGCAGGCACAGGACTGGACACCCGTCACACCCGTCACACCCGGCGGCGACGCGGTATGCGCGCGCGGCACGCCCTACACCTTCTTCGTGCGATCCGGCGACCCAGCGAAGCTGGTGATCTTCTTCGAGGGCGGCGGCGCGTGCTGGAACGACGCCACCTGCGCACCCGGCTCCGGTTTGTTCGACGAGGTGGTCGAGGGCGGCGAAGCGGGGCGTATAGTCAGGGCATCTCTGGGACGCGGCGAATCCCGGAAATCCGCTGGCGGGCGCCACACGATTGTGTTCGTCGCGTACTGTACTGGCGATTATCACCTGGGCACGCAGAAGATTACACGACCGGGACGGTGCAGCACAAGGGCAATATCGACGCGACCGCCGCGCTCGATTGGACGTTCGCCAATTACCCGCGCCTGACCGACGTGGTCGTGACCGTGCGCAGCGCCGGGGCGATTTCTGGCTCGATCTTATTACGCGCCGACGGTGGCACGGCGCTACCGCAGCGCGCACTTCACGCAGTTCGGCGACGCGGGCATCGGCGGGATCAACTCGGTGGGGGCGGCTTCGACGTGTGGGGCGTCCGCAATCGCCGCGCCGCGCCCGATCAGTTCGTGGCGTCGCTGTACGCCAGCGCCGCCCGGAATTACCCGCGCGCCGGATTCGGCGAATACACGACCTACAACGACAACACCCAGATCAACTACTACACCATGATGGGCACGGAAATCGCCTGGACGCTCGGCATGGGCGCGCGGATCGACAGCCTGACGCGCTATGCCAACTTCAGCGCTTACGTCGCGCCGGGCGGCGAACACTGCATCACGCCCACGCCGCGCTTCTACAGCGAAGCCGTCAACGGCGTGCGCTTCCGCGACTGGTTCGCCGCGCTGGTGAGCGGTCAGCGGGTATCGACGCGCTGTGTGGAGCGCTGATTTCTGGAACCGCCAGGACGCCAGAACACAAGCGGCGAGCAGCCTCACCCCGCGGATATTATGGGCTACCCGGCGACGGTGACGCCGACCAGCCGCCCGATGCCGAAGGTGAGCTGCCGCCGCCAGCAGCCTCAAAGATCAACTGACGCCCGCCCGAATACAGTGGATTGCCGCGTCAGTCATCAGCGTGATCAGCGCGCCGATGCCGAACAGCGCCAGCCCGCTGGCGACCAGGCTGACGATGACGGCGGTCATGCCCGTCAGCAGGGCGAAGGGCGCGACCGGGATTATCGCGCCGACGGCGAACAGGAAGAACGACGTGATCGCCGCTTCCCATGCCGAGCCGCCAAGCTCCTGCGGGTCGATGCCGAGTTCTTCGCGCGCCAGCGTGTCGAGCGCGGTCGATTGATCGGTGACGAGGTCGTGCGCCAGCCTGGTAGCGCTGTCCTCCGCCAGTCCTTTCGACTGGTAGATCAGCTTGAGTTCTTCCTCTTCCTCGGCAGGGATTTGCTCCAGCTCGCGGGCTTCGATGGCGATCTGATGATGGTACAGCCCGCGCGAACTTGCACCGAAATCACCTGCCCAAGCGCCATCGATCCGGCGCCCGCCATCAAGCCCGCCAGCCCGGTGATCAGGATCGAGCGCCTTCAACCAGCGCCGCGCCCGCGACGCCCATCACCAGACCAGTTCGACAGCAGCCCATCGTTCGCGCCGAGCACCGCTGCCCGCAGGGCATTCCCGCCGATGGCGCGATGCCGCCTCTTCCAGCCGGGCGACGGTGCTGCTGTCATCCCCTGACGCGCCGGTGATCGTCTTGAGCAGGCGCTCGTGCGAGCGTTCCTGCGCCGCCATCGCCGTGCCGCGCGTCTCCGGCTGAGCGGAGTAACTGCCGCTGCCGTTCGCTTCCAGATTCGCTGCCGGTATAATTAACGTTGCGCCGGAAGCGCTGCGCCAGCCACGCGAGCGTTCGCGCCCGCCACGCCGGGCGGCGCGGGGATCGGCTGCCCGGCGGCGCGCAGCTTCTCCTCCCAGAAACCGGCGTGCTTTTCCTCGGTATCCGCCAGACGGCGATAAACTTCCGCCAGCGCCGACTGCGCTTCCTTATCCGCCAGCGCGCGGTAAATCCAGGCGCTGTCGACCTCGTCCTGTAGGTTGGTGCGGTATCGGCCGTCTCCTCACGGTTGAAGCCATATGCACCCTTATGCTGCCGTACCAATTCCCTCTACTTTACCCGCTGTAATGGCAACAGGCAATCTCATCTTACAGCGGCTGATTGCACTATAATGACGACAGACACCGAGCTTCGTTCAGGAATGAATCCCCCTCATGCTGAGAAAATTCTGGATTGTCTTACTGCTCGTGACCGTCTGCGGCGTCGCACAGGCGCAGGAGACGCAGACGTACAGCGGTCGGCTGGATGCGTCGACCCCGACACAATCGTACAAGTTTCTGCTCAAGACGGACGACGCGGTCGTGATCACCACAACCGTGCCGGATGACGATCTCGACACGGTGCTGCGGCTGTACAACCCCGCCGACGAGCTGGTCGCCGAAAACGACGACGCCTCGCTGGGCACGCGCGAGTCGCGCATCGCCTTCATCGCGCGCGAGGACGGGGTGTACCGCGTCGACGTGGGGCGCTACGACGACAGCACCAGCGGCAGCTATGATCTGGAAATCCTTGTCGGCGATACCAGCATCCTCGAATACGGGATCGAGATGAGCGGCACGCGCGAGACGCAGGATTCGGAGCATTTCCGCTTCCACTACACCCGCAGTGGTGGCGATAGGGTCGATCTGACGTTTCTGGAAGCCATCGAGCAGGCATTCGAGGACTCATGGAGGGTCGAGGTCGACCAGATGAACTGGCCCGCGCCGCTCGCCGACGACGCGATGGGCGGCAACAGCCTGTACGATGTGTATATCATGGACTCGATTGGCACGGGCGAGGAAGCGCTCGGCTTCACGTCGCCGGAGCTGTTCGTGGGCGACAACCCGAACACGCCGGAGAAAGAGGAATATGCCTCGACCAGCTATATCGCCATCGACAACGATTTCAACGATGTCGAGTTCGGGGAAGATCAGGATGCGGTGACGGTGATGCGGGCGACGGCGTTCCACGAGTTTCACCACGCCATCCAGTTCGGGTTCGACGGCGCGGAGCCGCATCACTGGTTCGCCGAAGCGACCTCGACGTGGATGGAGACGGTCGGCGCGGGGAAGGATCAGGACGCGACCGGCTACGTCGCCACCGCCTTCGACTATCCCGAACTGTGCCTGGGCACGACCGCCGAGGACGAGAGCATCATGTACGGCGAGTGGACGTTCATGCAGTTCCTGACCGACGAGTTCGGCAAGGAAGCCGTCCACGACCTGTGGCGCGAGATCGCCGATTACGAAGGCTTCGACGCGCTCGACCAACTGCTGAGTGGCTACGGCACGACCATTCCCCACGAAGTGGCGCGTTACCGGATCAAGAATCTGGCGCGCGATTACAAGCTCGCGCCGCTGTTCAACGCGACCGTGTGGCTGGAAAACACCATCACCGGGACGGGCATCTGGACGTATGGCGAGAGCGGGTCGGGGGTGCAGGAATTAGGCGCGAACTATTTCGAGTTCAGCCTGCCGCGCGGGGTATACGATGTCGAGCTGCGCAGCGCCGACCGCCATCTGGAGCTGTGGGCAATCGGCGTGCAGAAAAGCGGGCTGGATGCCTTCGCGCTGGGGCGCGGCGGCGGCATCAATACCAACGGCTACGAGCGCGTGTATCTGATGGTCTTTAACCCGACTTACGACAACAACGTGGACGAGTGCGTGTATACCGATTATCAGATTTCGGTGACGCCCGGCAAAGGGACGACCAACCCGGTCGACAGCACGTGGAACCGGGCGTATTTCGAGGCGCTGAAGTAGCGCGTTTGCGACGCGGGGTGTGGGAAAAATGTAGGGGCACGACATGTCGTGCCCCTACGCAATACATCAGTCTTGCGAAATTACTTCGCCGGGACGGGCGCGTTTTCCGTGAGCACGAACGCGGCGGTCTCGACCAGGCGGGCGGTGAAGCCCCATTCGTTGTCGTACCAGGCGGCAACCGACACCAGCTTGTCACCCATCATCTGAACCAGCGGCAGGTCGACAATCGACGAGTGCGGGTCGCCAACGATGCGCGCCGACGCCCATTCGTCCTCCAGCACGCCCATGACACCCTTGAGCGGCGCGGTCGAGGCTGCCTTGCGGAAGGCGTCCTTGATCGCGTCGACGGTGGTGCCGTTCTTGAGCACGGCGTTGATCTCGACGATGCTGCCGGTGCGGGTGGGCACGCGGTAGGCTTTGCCGGTGATCTTGAGGTCGGGCCAAATGTAGAGCAGGGCTTTCGCCGCGCCGGACGAGGACGGGATGATGTTCTCGACCGCTGCCCACGAGTCACGACGATCCTTCATCGGCTGGTCGGTGAGCGACTGGCTGTTGGTGTAGGCGTGTACGGTGGTGAACAGCGCCGATTCAATGCCGAAGTTCTCGACCAACACCTTGACGACCGGAGCGAGACCGTTGGTGGTGCAGCTTCCCATCGTGATGATGTTGTGGTCGGCGAAGCTGTATTCGTCCATGTTGATGCCGGGCAGCAGAACTGCGTCGGCGTCCTGGCGCGTCTTGCTGGGACCGCTGACCAACACCTTCTTGGCGCCGCGATCCAGATGCTGCTGGGCGACCGCGCGGGTGGTTGCGCGACCGGTGCAGTCGATCACCAGATCGACGCCCAGGGCAGCCCAGTCCGGCAGTTGATCCTTGCTGTTGAAGTAGGGGATCGAGCGCCCGCCGACGACGATGTGACTGTCGTCAGCCTCGACCGGCTCGTGCCAGCGCCCATAGTTGCTGTCGACTTCAAAGAGTGCAGCAAACGTCTGCGCATCCCGGATGTCGGAAATCGACACGGGGACGAACAGATTCTGCTGAAGCGCGATGCGCAGCGCGGTGCGCCCGATACGTCCAAACCCGTGAATTGCGACCTTAGCCATAGTGCCTGTCCTTCGTGATTATCACCACATAGCCAGAGTTTAACGGACATTTATTAAAATTGGCAGATCGATTCCCGCCCAAGATGATGAATGTCATTAGAATTTTTTCGGAATAGCATAGTGCATTTCAATCGCCAAAAGCGCTGAAAATCTTTGGCGCGAGCAGCCAGACCAATTCGCCGAGCAGCGGCTGGCTCATGACGATGTCCACCCGTGCCAGCCCGCCTTTCTTCATGACCACGCGCCCGCCGACCAGCGACGTGATCGTCGTGCTGAAATCCGGCTCGTGCCCGACGAACATGATTTCGTCGTCCGCGCCGAGGTCGCTAACCAGCGATTCGACGGCGTGGATGCTGAAGCCGGGACCGACTTCGTTGCGCACCAGCACGTCGAGGTCGAGCGCCTGCCCGATGATGACGGCGGTCTGGTAGGCGCGTGTCAGCGGGCTGCTGAACAGGTAATTCGGCTGGACGCCGAGCGGCTTGAGCGCGCGCGCCGCCTGGCGCGTGTTGGCGACGCCCTCCTCGGTCAGCTCGCGGCTGGCGTCAGGGGTATCGGCGTCGGCGTCTTTGGCAATGGCATGGCGGAAAAAATACAGGCGCATGATTATCCTCGATCATCCTGAGAAGGCATTGGCGTAGTCTCCGCGTGCGGTTCAACTGTTCCGTTCGACAGCGCCTGCTCGGAGAGGTTCAGGGCGCTGCCGAGATTCTCGATGTAGATCGAGCGGCTGGGGAAGGCGATCTGCAAGCCGACGCCTTCGACCACCCGCATGATTTCGAGCAGGATGAGCTCTTTTTCGGCGGTGAAGGCGACCCAGTCGGCGAGATTGACGTAACAGCGGATCAGCACATGCAGCGACGACTCGCCGAAGTCGATGAAGTAGACGACCACCGATTCGGGGTCGACTGTTTCGCGCTCGGCGAGCATCGCCCGCAGGCGGCTGAGCAGTTCAGACATATCGTCGGCGCTGGCGGAATAATTGACGCCGAGCGTGATATCGATGCGGCGCTTGGCGAGGCGCGACCAGTTGAGGATCGCCGACGACGCCAGCATACTGTTGGGCACGGCGACCAGCGCCTGATCAAGCTGGCGCACGCGCGTCGAGCGCAACCCGACTTTTTCGATGACGCCTTCCACGTCCTTGGTCTTGACGTATTCACCCACGACGAACGGGCGGTCGCTGACCATCGCGGCGAAGCCGAAGATGTTCGCCAGCGTGTCCTGCGCCGCCAGCGAAATCGCCAGACCGCCCAGCCCCAGCCCGGCGATCAGTCCGCTCACGTCGTAGCCCCATTCCTGAATGATGATCACCAGCGCCAGCGCCAGCACGATCAGCCGCACGCCGGTGCGGACGAACGGCAGCAGCGCCTCGTCAATCGCCAGCCCGGTGAGGATGAACACCTGTCGGCGCGTGAGAGCGAGCATTTCGATCAGGCGAAAGAGTGTCATGGCGACGGCGACGATGATCAGCGTGCGGGTCAGGTTGACGACGAAGCCCATGCCAGCGGAATCGATTTCGAGGATGCGCGCGCCCAGGTCGATGCCCAATGCGAGCAGCAGGTAGTTGACCGGCAGCGAGACAATGTGATGCAGAGTCGCGTCGAGATTCGCCTGCCCGGAGCGGCGCAGCAGGTGTGCCAACGGCTTGGTCAGCAGCCAGGTGATCGCGCTACGCACCAGCCAGATCAGGCTGAAGGCGATGACGACGAGCAGCAGGCGCGCCAGAGCAACGCGCATCGTATCCGGACGCGAGTCAAACATCGAAAAATCCCGTAGCCGACGATGACGGGCTTAATCTTGCCAGAAATGAGAGCGATGTGCAAACGCCGGAGAATGGACGAAAAAAGAGCCGCCCGCTGCTGCGGACGGCTCGGCATTTCAAAGCCCGGTGGGGAACTAGGCGTGGCGATTGCGTTCCCACTCGTCAGTCTCGTGGTTGACGTCTTCCTTCGCCTTGCCGTAGCGCTCCTGAATCTTCCCTGCGAGCCTGTCGCGCTCGCCGCGAATCTGCTCCAGATCGTCGTCGGTCAGCTTGCCCCACTGCTGGCGAACTTCGCCCCGGAACTGCTTCCAGTTCCCGGCAATCTGATCCCACAAACCGCTGTTTCTCGTCTGATCCATCATCACTTCTCCACTCACTGTACGATACATCACGTAACCTGGTATTTAATTACAAATTTAATTATACAGGATTAGGCAAAATAAATGCCCCCTGGTTTATAGGGGGCGGATTACAGGGGGTATTTGCGGTTAAGACTGAGCGATGTGTGCCTGCTCGTACCAGCGCACGACTTCTGCCAGCCCCTCGCGGAAGCCGGTCGTCGCGCGGAAGCCGAACTCGGTTTCGGCGCGGCTGGTATCGAGCGCGCGGCGCGGCTGCCCGTCCGGCTTGTCGTGATCCCAGACGACCGTGCCGGTGTAGCCGACCAGCTCGGCGATGGTCTCGGTCAGCTCCTTGATGCTGATCTCGAAGCCGGAGCCAATGTTGACCGGATCGGGCTTGTTATAGCGCTCGGTCGCCAGGACGATGCCTTCGGCAGCGTCGTCGACGTACAGGAATTCGCGCGTCGGCTTGCCCGTGCCCCAGGCGACTACCTGCGCGTCGCCCCGCTCTTTCGCCTCAGCGAACTTGCGGATCAGCGCGGGGATGACGTGCGACGATTCGAGGTCGAAGTTGTCGCCGGGTCCGTAGAGGTTGGTCGGCAGCAGGTAGATGGCGTTGAAGCCGTACTCATCGCGGTATGCCTG
The DNA here is from genome assembly GCA_046328655.1 of Anaerolineae bacterium. Taxonomy (GTDB): domain Bacteria; phylum Chloroflexota; class Anaerolineae; order Aggregatilineales; family Phototrophicaceae; genus Flexifilum. The sequence continues at coordinate 51,842 of JAXLWE010000007.1, forward strand.
CCCCTGCACCAGCAGCATCTTCTTCGCCAAGCCGTAGGGGGCGTTGGTCTCTTCGGGGTAGCCGTTCCAGAGCGATTCCTCGCGGAACGGGATCGGCGTGAACTTGGGATAGGCGCAGACCGTGCCGATGGTGACGAACTTCTTGACGCCCAGCCGCCACGATTCGTGCATCAACTGGGTGCCCATCATCAGATTGGAGAAGAAGAACTCGGCGGGATGCGCCCGGTTCGCGCCGATGCCGCCGACGACCGCCGCCATGTGGACGATGATGTCCGGCTTGGCGTCGGCGAGCAGGTCGAGGACAGCCTGATGCTCGCGCAGGTCGTAGTCGGCGCTGCGGGGGACGAAGATCGACTGTGCCCCGCGCTGGCGCAGCGCATTGACGACGCGCGAGCCGAGGAAGCCAGCGCCGCCGGTGACGACGAAACGATTTTCAGTCCAGAAGGTCATGACCCGCCTCTCGGAATATCCCGCGACGATCCGAATTTCGTGTAAGTGTACAGGCTGGTTAAGGGTTCAACAAGCGCCCATTGGATAACCGTCGGCTAGTGGAGCATCGCTTCGACGGCTTTCCCAATGTCGTTGAAGTCCGGCAGCTTTTCGCGCCACAGCGTCGGCACGTTGATGACAAGTGCCGGCAGCAGGGAGGTGCGGTAGTTGTCGTCGGCGTCCTCGGTCTGGCGGGCGAAGATGCCCTCACTGTTGCGGCGGTAAAAGAGCGCTTCGCTGCGCTGATAGTCGAAAATCCAGTATTCGCCGACACCGCCCCGCTCGTACTCCTCGAACTTCTCGCCGCGATCTCTCAGGACGCTTTCGGGCGAGATGACTTCGATACAGATGTCCGCCGCGCCGTTCATGGCGGTGCTGGTTAGCGCCTGGAGATTGTCGTTCAGGATGATCATCAAATCCGGTTCGCGGCTGGTCTGGATACCCGGAAGCCGCTGCAAAAATGGCGATAACGCGACAATGCCAAAAGATTTTCGGGCGAAGTAAGCGTTCAAAAGCATGTAGAGATAGCCGACTATCAGGTTGTGTCGCAAAGTCGCAGGAGCCATCTTGATCACCGTCCCGTTGACCCATTCGCAGTGATGCTCGGCGTATTTTTCGAGGTATTCTTCTTCGGAGACGCCGGTTGCGACGATCTCACCGGAGGGGGTATACGTGATTTCGCTGACGGTCATCGCGCCTGATCCTCTCACCTTCGTTACAGTATAGCATCCGGCGAATGTTTGGTACAATTGTTCCACAACCTGCCGACGCTTGGAGTGATGAATGACGACCAGCTTACTCGACGGACTCAATGAGCAGCAGCGTGCCTCGATCACGGCGGGAGATGGTCCCGTGCTGGTGCTGGCAGGTCCCGGCAGCGGCAAGACGCGCGTGCTCACGCACCGCATCGGCTATCTGATTCAGGAAGAGAGCATTCCCCCCTGGCACATCGTGGCGGTGACGTTCACCAACAAAGCCGCCGCCGAGATGCGCGAGCGCGTCGAGGGGCTGCTCGGCGGTAAGCTGGACGGCTTGCTCATCGGTACGTTTCACGCGATCTGCGCGCGGCTGCTGCGCATCGAATACAACAACACGCCCTATGACCGCGATTACGTGATCTACGACACCGATGACCAACTGGCGGTGATCCGAAACATCCTGCAGGAGATGAATCTCGATCACAAGCGCTTCAAGCCCGCCGGTGTGCTCAACGCCATCTCGACCGCCAAGAACGAACTGATCGAGCCGGGCGAGTACGTCAGCCGCGACTACTTCGGCGAAGTCGTGTCGCGCGTCTACCCGGAATACCAGCGGCGGCTGGTCGCCAGCAACGCGATGGACTTCGACGATCTGCTGATGCAGACGGTGGTGCTCATGCGCGACAACGCCGACGTGCGCGAGCGCTACCAGCAGCGCTACGAGCACGTGCTCGTGGACGAGTTTCAGGATACGAATCAGGCGCAGTACCAACTGGTGCGTATCCTGGGCGCGCCGCAGGAGAAAGTGTTCGTCGTCGGCGACGAGGATCAGGGCATCTACGCCTTCCGGGGCGCGGATTACCGCAACGTGCAGCAGTTCTGGCGCGACTACCCGCAGGCGCGGGTGATCCTGCTGGAGCAGAACTATCGCTCGACCCAGATCGTGCTGGACACGGCACGGGCGGTGATCGACAAGAACTTGCACCGCACGCCGAAAGCGCTGTTCACCGACCGGGAAGGCGGCGCGCTGGTGACGATCTACGAGGCGTACAGCGAGTCCGAAGAAGGCGATTACGTCGTCAACACGATCACGCGGCTGGGCAAGCGCGAGGGCTATAAGCTCACCGATTTTGCCGTGATGTACCGCACCAACGCCCAGTCGCGCGCGTTTGAAGAAGCGTTCATCAAGTACGGCATCAGCTATAAGCTGGTCGGTGGCGTTGGCTTCTACAAGCGGCGTGAAGTGCGCGATCTGGTTGCTTACCTGCGCGTGATCAACAACCCGAACGAGGCGGTCAGCTTCGAGCGGGTCGTCAACGTGCCGGGGCGCGGGATCGGCAAAAAATCGCTGGAGCAGTTCACCGAATGGGCGCTGCAAAACCAGATGACCATCGGCGAAGCGCTGGATGCGCTGGTGCGTGGCGCGGCGTCGCCGATCACCGGGCGGGCGGCGAAAGCCCTCGCCAGCTTCGCGGAGCTGATCAACGACCTGCAAGTGCTGGCGGAGCAGAACGACCTGACGGTTGTGTTCGACGAGCTGCTGGCGCGCGTCGGCTACAACCTGTACCTGACCGAGAGCAGCGAGACCAACGAAGAAGCCGAGGAGCGCATGGAGAACGTCGCCGCGCTGCGCGGTCTGCTGTTCGACAAGAAAGACCTCGAACTGAACGAATTCCTGACCGAGACGGCGCTCGTTTCGGACATCGACACGCTCGACGCCGAGAAGGAGGGCGTGACGCTGCTCACGCTGCACGCGGCGAAAGGGTTGGAATATCCGGTCGTGTTCATCACCGGGCTGGAAGATGGGCTGCTGCCGCACTCGCGCTCGTTCAGCGAGCCGGACGCGATGGCGGAGGAACGCCGCCTGCTGTACGTTGGGCTGACGCGGGCGAAAGACGCCCTCTACCTGACCTATGCCTTCCGGCGCTCGCTGTACGGCGAGAGCATCCCCGGCGTGCCGTCGCGTTTTCTGGGGGATATTCCGCCTGACCTGACCGAAGGCATCTCGCCACGCCTGCAAACGCTGCGCGACCGCAGCGGCTACGAGTCGGCGACGCGCTGGGAGCGCGATCCGGCGATGCCGAACAACATCATCTCGTTCGAGAAGGCGGCGCGCAAGCAGCGCGAGACCCGCTTCAAAGCCGGGCAGCGCGTGTATCACAGCAAATTCGGCGAGGGCACGGTCATCACCAGCCGCCCGGATGGGCAGGATGAGGAAGTGCAGGTGCGCTTCGTCAAGTTCGGGCTGAAGATTCTGGCGGCGAGCTTCGCCAACCTTATTGTGCTGGATTGACCCGCGCGAAGGTCGTCAGCACGGTGGCGTTGTCGGGCGAATCGGTCGCCAGCCGCGTAAAATCGTCCGGGCGATACCAGCCGACGATCAGGCGATTTTCACCGTCGTCGGGCGGCTCGGTGTAGGTGATGACGTGCCGCATCAGGAAGCGCTCGCCGGAGCGCCAGTAATGCGTTGGCAGTGACGGCGGCGCATCCCCTTGCCCGACCAGATTCCCGGCGCTGTCGAGCACCTGCACGAAGACGGTGTAATCGTCCGGCGGCGGCGCGAGGACATCCCAGACGAGCGTGAGCGTATCGTCGTCCAGTTGATAGCCCTGTAAACGGATCAGACCGCCAAATTCCGCCGCCGCCGGGATGCTGTCTTCGGCGGACTGGACGACGCGCGTATCGGCGAAGCCTCCGGCGTCGAGCATCACGCTGGCAAGCGCGTTTCCGGCGGCATCCGTCGGCGGGATGAGCACGCCGGTCAGGATATTCCACCAGCCCACCTGAATCCCAGCCAGCGATGGCTCGCCGGAGTCCGTGAGCGGGATGGCATAGGTGTCGGCGTAAATCGCGCCGGGAGTCCAGGGTCGTCGCGCAGGCGCCCCGCGCCGAGGCTGTCGATCTTGCCGATGGTCGTTCCATCGTCCAGCACCGCGTGGAGAAAGAGGCTGTCGTCGTGCTGCGACGCCGCGATCACCTGCCAGTAGACGGTGACGGAGATCGCGTCGCCGGGCTGGTAGCGCTCCTGCATCTGGTAGCCGACCAGCGCGACATCGCCGAAACGGGCGTACACCGGCTGGGCGTCGCCGGGCAGCGCCGAGAGCGGCGCGGGCGGCGCGTATTCCGGGGCAATCGTGGCGAACGGGACGATCAAGGCGAGCGTACCCATTAGCAGCGCCGCGCCCTCAACGATTCGCTGGGTATGCCGGGTGATGCGCGCGACCGCCTCGACCAGTCCGAGCGCCAACAGCGGGCTGATCGCGGCGAGATAGGGAACAGCAGCCGCCCCTGCGAAGCGTAAGTCTGGCTCGTCCAGCTAACGACGCTGACCGCGCCAACGATCAGCAGCAGCGCCAGCAGCAGCACCCGCATCCGGCTCGCCAGATCACGGGACGCAGCAGATAGACCAGCAACCCGGCGGCAGGGCACGGTCACAACATCGGCGAGGTCGTAGAACCAGCGGAAGGTCGTGATGTTGACTGCGCCGAACATGCCCCAGTAGGTGAAGCGGAAGCCCTGAAACTCGTCCAGCAGCGTTTGCAGCGTGAATGGTTCCAGACGTTCCCCGGCGACGGCAGCCATCGTATGGGTGCCGAACAGCTCGCCGTACAGCGATAGGTTGCGCAGATACCACCACCCCGCGATCAACGCCCAGCACGCCAGCATCAGCCTGCCGAGCACGACCAGCCCGCGCCAGTCGCGCCGTCGATACGCCGTCCACAGGGCGGCAAGCGCGACGAACGGCACCAGCACCAGCCCGCTGATCTTGGTCAGCGCGGCGAGGGCGATCAGCACAGCGAGCAGCAGACTTCTCCGGCTGTCGAATCCGTCGTTCAGGAGCGCGAGCGTCTGCCAGATCACGAGGCTGCTCAGGGCGATCACCAGATTGTCGTTGTTGACCGAGGCGGTGATGAACAGGAACATCGGGTTGAAGGCGGTCAGCGCGGCGGCGAGCAGGGCGACCGACGTTCGTTCCGGGGCGAGCAGCCGGGCGCTGGTATAGACGGCGATCACGGTGACGCCACCGCAGACGATCCCGAACAGGCGCAGCAGGTAGACCGCCAGAGCCGTCCCCTGCGGCTGAGGATGCGGATCGGCGTGGAGGACGAGGTTCTTGTTGCCGACTGCTCCGGGGATGCCCGCGATCGCGTGGGGGTTCGCCTGGCGCACGGCATCGAAGTCGTTGCGGTCGATGGGTTTGACCAGCGCCGCCGCGACCAGGTAGTACAGCGGCGGCTGGCTCCCCTCCTGCTCCCAGGCGGTATCGGTGCCCGCCTGCTGAACGGGAAGCTGGCTCGTGTCGGCGATGAAGTTGACCAGACCGTAATGCCAGAGTTCGTCCGAGGCTTCCAGCGGCGGGGTTGCCCACGCATAAGCCGCTGCCAGCAGCGTGAAGGCGATCAGCACCGCGATCAAATGTCTATGGACGGTCAGCGCAGTCATGCAGGGTGATTCTTGGTCATCAGGTACGGGTTCTCACACGACAATGGTCGTTGAGCGGGCAGTTCTACGTCGCTTTATACTACTCTGAAACCGGAGGATGATCGATGTTTTTCCCCAAGACTCACTTCCAATCAAACCCTGCTTCCTATATAATGCGACCTTATCGTCCCCGATATTTGGCGGGGCGTTAGATGAGGGAAAATAGCAAGCGATGCAGACTGTTTCCAATAATATGGTCGTCAGCCTGAAGTACGTCCTGACCGTCGACGGCGTGGTCGTGGAAGAGACGAACGGCGAGCCGATGGAGTATCTTCACGGCGCGGAAGAAATTCTGCCCAGCCTGGAAGCGCTGCTCACCGGCAAGCAGATCGGCGATAAACTGAGCGTGACGCTCGCGCCGGAAGACGCCTACGGCGAATACGATGAAGACGAGATCGAAGAAATCGACCGCGAGGACATCCCCAACGTGGATGAACTCGAAGTCGGTATGGAAGTCGAAGTCGAGGACGAGGACGGCTACGCTTATCCGGCGCAGGTGCTCGACATCACCGACAAGGTGGTCGTGCTCGACTTCAATGACCGGCTGGCAGGTAAGACCCTGACCTACGACGTGGAAGTGGTCGCTATCCGCGATGCCACGCCGGAGGAAATTGAGCACGGTCACACCCACCACGAAGGCTGGGAAGACGAAGAAGACGATTTCGACTACGAGTACGAAGACGAGAACGAGAACTAACGCGACGTCGTGACAGTCGAAAAGAAACGGGCGATCCCCACAGCGGGGATCGCCCGTTTTTTGTTTCCATATTCACCGTTGTGGTAGGGGCACGACATGTCGTGCTCCTACGTGGCGATCATTCGTCGTAGGCATCGCCGGTGAGCGCCCAGGTCGCGCGCACATCCATGTCAAGGTCGCTGCGCAGCCCGGCGAGGAAGCGGTGATGCGCCGCCGACGCGATCATGGCGGCGTTGTCGGTGCAAAGCGCCAGCGGCCGGAAAACGCACCGGCAGCTCGGGCCAGGGCGCGCATCTCGCGGCGCAGTAATTGGTTGGCGCTGACGCCGCCCGCCATCAGGATTTCGGTGACGCCGTGGGCGGCGCGGGTGGTTTTCTCCGACCAGCGCGTCGACCAGCGCTTTCTGGAAGCTGGCGGCAACGTCGATGATGGCGATGTCGCTGCGCAGCGGCGGCTGCTTGTCGCCCAGGCGCTCGCCGCGCTGCGCCGCCGATGGCGCGACGGTCGCTTCGCGCAGGACGGCGGTTTCCAGCCCGGAGAAGCTGAAATCGTAGGGCGCGTCGAGCCAGCGCGCGAAGTCGAAGGCCCAGGGTTGCCCTGCATCGCCGCCCGCTCGATATTCGGTCCGCCAGGGAAAGGCAAGCCGAGCATCCGCCCGACCTTATCGAAGGCTTCGCCCGCCGCGTCGTCGAGCGTGCTGCCCAACAATTCGTATTCGCCGTGCCCGGTCATCAGGATCAGCTCGGTATGCCCACCGGAGACGATCAGCACCAGCACCGGGAACTCGATCTCGCGCCCGGTCTCGGTCAGCCACAGCGAATAGACGTGCCCTTCGAGGTGGTTGATGCCCAGCAGCGGCTTGTCGAGCGCGAACGCCAGCCCCTTGGCGTAATTGATGCCGACCAGCAGCGAGCCGACCAGCCCCGGTCCGCGCGTGACAGCGATAGCGTCCAGTTGCTCGGCGGCGACGCCCGCTTCGGTCAGCGCCTGATCGACGACCCAGCCAATCGCCTCGATGTGGGCACGCGAGGCGACTTCCGGGTAGACGCCGCCGTATTTCGCGTGCAGATCGATCTGCGAGGCGATCACGTTCGATGCCATCGTCCTGCCGTCGATGACGACGGCGGCGGCGGTCTCGTCACACGAGCTTTCGATCCCCAGTATCAGGGTCATGAGATGCCTTTATGCCTGCGCAACACCGCTCTTGATCATCCAGCAGATGCGGCGGTTGTGCAAGGGGCGAGTCACTCAGCGAGTGGCGATTTTCGGGATGTGACGTGGCTGACGCACCCTCACCCCGGCTAAGCGTTGCCGACCGCAGGTTTGCCGCACAGCGGTCGAGCGCTGGTCACTGGAGCGCTTGCCAGTTCACGAGGATCAGGATCGTCCAGACAATAGCGAAGATCGGCGGGATGGGCAGGGCAAAGCCCCACCAGAAAATCGCGCCCAGCGGCAGCAGCACGAGCGCGAGAACAGCGCCGGACATGGAACCCTGCCACAGCAGGAACCCGGCGACGGCTTCGAGAATGCAGATTAGCAGGAAGCCCGCCAGAAGCGGGATCGTCGTGGGGATGCCAACCCGCTCGAACGGTCCTCGTCCATAGGCGGGAAAGCCCATGACCATCGGAATATCACGACCGAGCGACAGGTTCCGAATGGCGGGGATGCAGAACACACCAAACCCGACGGCGACGAACCAGTGGAGGAATGCGGCAACGCGCAGTAGCGCCGGGACGGTCATGGTCATACCTCCTCGATAAATCGCTGGAAGCTGGCTTGCCGGATGGTTGTCGTCCTGGGAATGCACTACTTTGATTATACGGAAAGTATTCCGTAGCGATAGCAGGATGCTTTATCGGGCGAGAATGCGCAGGCGGGCGAGCGCGGCGGCGGCGAACACCCACCAGAACAGCTCAGCCGGGAACAGGTAGCGCGGCAGCGCATACAGGAACAGATGCACCAGCGTCAGGTAGGCGATCACGCCGAGCATCGGCAGGGCGACGCGCCACTGGCGGCGGTACAGCCATATTCCGACCAGCCCCGCCAGCAGCCCGACGTAGTGCAGCAGGTACAGTGCCAGCTTCGACCAGAAGGCATCGCCGCCGACTAGCGCCGAGAGCGACACCTCCCCATGCAGCGTGCCAACCGCCAGATCGCGCAGGCTCTCGCCGGGGAAGAAGGTTGTGCCGTGCGGCTGCAAATAGGCTTCGGCGAGGTTCTCGACGCGGCGGCGCGCCCAGCCGAGCGGATCAGCGCTGATGATGGTCTGCGCAGCTTCGACCGGATCGCCAGTGGGGGACTGCTGGGCGAGACTCTGGTCGATCTCCTGCGGGCTTGTCCAGCCAGTCTCGGTCGCGCCGATGTAGAGGAAATCGGGCAGTCCTGCACCGGCGATCACGAAACGGTTCCAGCGGGCGACGCTGTAGATCGTCCAGGTCGAGACGACCAGCGCGTAGACCACCAGCAGCAGCACGGCGTGGCGCCAGCCTTTGCGCCAGCCGCGTACCATAATCAGGTGCAGCGCCAGTCCAAACGGGAACGCCAGCAGGACGGCGCGCGTCAGCGTCGCCAAGCCAAGCAGCGCCGCGGCGAGAACGAGCAGCCATATCGATTTAGGGTTTTGTAGGGGCGAGGCATGCCTCGCCCCTACGGAGGATTCATGTACATATTCGACGTACAGCCATACGCCGCCCGTCAGCAGGAAGATGAACACCGTCTCGGTGAGGATTTGCGCCGATTCGATGATGAACACGGGCGAGATCGCCAGCACGCCCGCCACCAGCAGCCCGGCAGCCTCGCGCCCGGTCAGGCGCAGGGCGAGACGGTAGGCGAAATAGCAGGTCATGGTCGAGAGGATCGCCTGAAAGACCCGGATGATGATTACGGCGTCGGTGCGCGCGAGGAACATCTGCGGTACGCCGATCAGGATGAAGTAGATCGGCGGCGGCGCGAGGTTCGACACATCGGTGACGACGCCGTCCGGCGAGTGCCCGGTGACGAGCGCGTAGCCGTTGTCGAGATACCAGCCGCTGTCGGCGCTGCGGTTGGCGAAAACGGCGCGCGGGTCTTGCGCCAGCCCGAAGATCAGGCGCAGCGCCAGCGCCACCAGCAGGGTCAGCCAGAGCAGGCGGCGATTCTGCCCCTCACCGCGTGCAACCTTCGGTTGCCTGTCCCTCTCCCACGCAGGCGGGGAGAGAGGTTGCTGGCGCGCTTGATCACCCACCTGCTGCATCCTTAATCGAATAGAAGATGAGGTTCGTTCCCGGCACGGCGGTGACCTCGACGAAGCGCGGGTCGATCACGTCGCCGGTCAGCAGCCCGTCGAGCGAGGCGCGGTTGGGCGGCATCAGCAGGTAATCGACGCTGTAGCGCCGGGCAACCTGAATGACCGTATCGCGGTCTTCATTGGGGAAAGTGACGCTCTCAATGCCCAGGTAGCCGATGATATAGGGGTCCTGCGCCATGAGGACGATCTGCCCGTCGCCGTTGGTATCGGGCAGAGTCTTTTCTACCGCCATCATCTTGCCCATGTAGTCGAGATAGATGATGTTGGCGTCGGCGTCGAGGCGGACGGTATCGACGGCGATGGCGGCGAGCAGGGCGACGACCAGTGCCATCGCGCCCAAACGGATGCGGGCGTCAGGAACGGCGCGCTCCAGCGCAAAGGCGGCAAGCGGGAGCAGGAGCGGGATGAGCGAGAGATAGGCTTTCTTGAAGCTGCCACCCTGGCTCTTGAAGGGTGCGAAGACGGTGTAAAAGATGAAGAACCCGAGCAGTAGAATCAGCGTAGGGGCGAGTGCCAGCCAGCACTTGCGGACGCTGAATCGATCACGGAAAAAATCGCGCAGGAGCAGCCCGGCGCCGCCAATGACGGCGACGGGCAGGAAGATGCCGAGCGTGGTGATCATGACTTTGACGCTGGCAGCCATCTCGAACAGGCGCCTGCCGATGAGGGCGCCGAGTGGCACGCTGGTGAGGTAGCTTTGCAGCGTCAACTGGCGGTCGTAGACGTAATGGTCGCGGTAGTCGGTCAGAAAGAACATGTTGCTGGTGGTCGGTGTGGAGATCGTGCCGTTGATCGAGAGGTTGCGCAGCGACCAGGGCAGCGCGATCAGGGCGGCGATGACGGGAACGAGCAGGGCATAACGCCAGCGACTGGGCTGATGCCAGAGGACGTATAGCAACAGCGCCACGGGCAGCATAACCAGTAGCAGGACATTTTCGCTGCGGGTGAGATACGCTAGCCCCGCTGCAACCCCGCTGCCGAGGAAGGCGCGCACTCGACCGCGCCGCAAGCCTTCGGTCACCAGGAGGATGCTGGCGCAGACGAGCAGGGCATTGGGGATGGTCGTGTCCGTGCGGAGCGAGTTGAGAACCAGCTCCGGCAGGAAGGCGACGCAGGCAGCTGCGAACAGGCTGGTCTCTTCGGCGCTGCCGAACTGGCGCGCCGCCCAGTACGCCAGCGCGGGAAGCAGGGAACCGATCAGGATGAAGAGCAGAAGCGCCTGATGGACGCCGACGCCGAAAAGCGACATAGGCAAAGCTGCCAGCACGCCAGTGAGCGGCATCCAGTAGTCATCGGGGTGGACGACGGCGGCATAGCTGTCGTTGTACTGCCAAATGTAGTTAATCGTGAAGCCGTGCCCCTCGACCAGCCTGACACCCATGTTGTAGTAGTGGGTCGGGTCGGCGATGCCGGGGTACTGGACGAAGATCAGCAGCAGCGCCAGACGAAACACGAGCGCGGCGAGACAGATCAGCAGCAGGCGGTGGAGCGAAGTCAAACGCATGGGCGGGAATTATAGCGCACGGAGGGGCAGGATATGAAGCCTGAGCGGTGTAGAAGTGGGATCGCGTAGGGGCGCAGTTGTTCGACCCCACCCCGCGCGACCGCAGGTCACGCTGCCCCTCCCCGAATTCAAGGAGGGGCAAAAGACGCGGCGTCTTTGGTTGCGCCCTCCTGAATTCGGGGGATGGGAGGGGGTGAGCTGGCGCACAGCCGTGCGCCCCTACAGACGACGTGTTTTCGGCATGTGGGCTGATCCAGACTACGCTGCTGTCGGGTTTTCATCTATACTTCCGGGCATTGGGTTCGCAGGCACACCGGGAAGTGCAGCATGAAACTCGGCATCATCGGATTATCCAACAGCGGCAAGACCACGATCTTCAACGCGCTCACCCGTAGCGCCCTGCCGACCGGCGCGGGCAGCAGCGGTCAATTCGAGATTCACACCGCCGTCGTCAACGTGCCCGACCCGCGCGTGGACAGGCTCTCCGCCATGTACAATCCGAAAAAGACGATCTACACGCAGGTAACCTACGTCGACATTGGCGGGCTGGACAAGGGCATCGGCGAGGGTGGGCTGAAGGGGCAGTTCCGCAACGAGCTGGCGCAGTTGGACGGCTTCGTCCACGTAGTGCGCGGCTTCACCGACGAGAACGTGCCGCATCCCAACGAGACCATCGACCCCAAGCGCGACGCCGAAATCCTCGACGCCGAATTCCTCCTGACCGATCTGGTGATGGTCAGATCGCGGCTGGAGCGCATCGACGCCGAACTGAAGCGTAAGGGGCGCACGGTCGAGAAGGCGATCATCGACGAGCAGGAGATGATGCTGCGGCTGAAGGAATATCTGGAGGCGGAAAAGCCGCTGCGCGACTGGCGTGACCGACGACGAGATGAAGCCCTATCGCGGCTACGGCTTCCTGACGCTCAAGCCCACCCTGATTGTGATAAGCACGGGCAGATCCGACGGCGAGATGACCTTCGACTACCCGCACGACCTGAGCCGCGTCGTCTCGCTCAAGGGCAAGATCGAGGCGGAGTTGAGCCAGCTCGACCCCGACGACGCGGCGGTATTCATGGACGAGTACGGCATCACCGAGCTGAGCGCCGACAAGGTCATCCGGCTGTCTTACGAGCTGATGGCGATCCAGTCGTTCTTCACCGTCGGCGAGGATGAAGTGCGCGCGTGGAGCGTCCACATCGGGGCGACCGCGCCGGAAGCGGCGGGCGTGATCCACAGCGATTTGCAGAAGGGTTTCATCCGCGCCGAAGTGATGGCATACGACGACCTGATCGCCACCGGGAGCGAAGCCGCGCTGCGCTCGACCGGGAAAATCCGGCTGGAAGGCAAGGAGTACGTCGTCAAAGACGGCGACATCGTCCACATCCGATTCAACGTCTAGCCTCAGTCGTTGGCGGTCTCGCGCCGCTGACGACCGTCAGAGAGACATGCCATGTCGATCAAACTGGAATGGCTGGATCAGGAAAAGACCCTGATTTACGCGAAGCTGGAGGGGCGTACCGAGCACGAGGACTTCGTCGCCGCCGAGCGCGAATTTCGGGCGATGGTCATGTCGACTCCGCACGTGGTTGACGCGATTTACGATGCACGCAGCCAGGTCGCCTTTTCACCCCGGATGCTGGAAACCGCCTTCTATCTGCACCGAAATCCCTATCCTCGACTGCGGTTCGTGGTGTTCGTAGGCAAAAACCTTGCCTGGGAGCTGTTCCTCACCTTCGTGCGCCAGTTCGGGAAGATGCCGTATCGCTTCACGTCGGCAGGCGATCTCGACGAGGCGCACGCTCTCATCCGACGGGTTCGCCAAGAGGCGCTGCTGACGCCGCCTCCCTCTACCGCTCACTGGAACTGATGAAACTCTTCGTCGCCTCCGGCATCTTCCACCCGGAGCCGGGCGGTCCGGCGACGTATCTGCACGAGCTGCTGCCAGAGCTGGCGCGGCGCGGCTGGGATATTCGCGTGCTGACGTACAGCGACCACCCGCACGCCGACCTGCGCTATCCCTACCCGGTGACGCGCATCCTGCGCCAGTCGCTGCCGATCCGGCTGGCGCGTTACCAGCGCGCTGCCCTGCCGCTGCTGGGCTGGGCGGACGTGGTCTATGTCCACACCCTGGGGCTGCCGCTGTTCAGCAGCCTGCGCCGCGCGCCGCGCGTGGTCAAGATCGTGGGCGACATCGCCTGGGAGCGCTCGGTGCGCAAAGACTGGATCGCGCCGGGCGAGGACATCGACGTTTTTCAGACGAAAGCCTACGACGCGCGTGTCAATCTCGACCGCTTTCGCCGCTCCCGTGAAGCCCGCGCCATGAACGGCGTGATCGTGCCGAGCGAATATCTCAAGCGGATGGTGGTCGGTTGGGGCGTCGACCCGGCGAAGGTGCAGGTGATCTACAACGCGCTGCCGCCGGATACGGTCGCTCCCGATCTGACGCAGGTGGAGGCGCGGGCGCAGCTTGGCTTGCCCGACGCGCCGACGCTGCTGACGGTCGGGCGGCTGCTGCCCTGGAAAGGGGTCGATCACCTGATCGCGGCGCTCCGGCGCGTGCCGGACGTGCGCCTGATCGTAGCGGGCGACGGCGACATTCTGGACGCGCTGCGGGCGCAGGCGGCGGATTTGGGCGCGTGCAATTTCTGGGGCGCGTCAGCCGCGAGCAGATGCCGCTGTACATGAAAGCCACCGATTACATCGCGCTGTATTCCGGCTACGAAGGGCTGTCGCACACGCTGCTGGAAAGCCTGCGCGCGGGCACGCCGGTGATCGCCAGCGACAAGGGCGGCAATCCTGAAGTCGTGCGGCACGGCGTCAACGGCTTGCTCGTGCCCTACGTCGATGTCGAGGCGTTGGCGGCGGCGCTTCAGGAGGCGTTCCGCCCCGGCGTGCGCGACTCGCTGGCGGCGAACGCCAGCGTCGGCATGGAGCGCTTCGACTTTGGGGGGATGGTGGAGGCGACGGCGGCGGCGTTGGAGCGGTTTACGCCGGGGAATCCTCGAACGTGACCTTCTCGTACACGTCGGCGAGCACCAGCGTGCAGCCGATTGACGACAGTTCGATGCTGGCGTCCAGCCCGGTCGCGTCGGCGAGCAGCCATTCGTCGTTGGGCTGGCGCAGGTAGCGCTCGATATGGGCGCTGTCCTGGGCGATCAGGACGTATTCCTGCAGCGACGCCAGCGCGCGGTAATGCTGGAATTTCCTGCCGCGATCAAAGCTTTCGGTAGACGGCGACAGCACCTCGACGATCAGTGTCGGGTTGAGCAGCGTATCCTGATATTCGCTTTCATCATACTGCGGCGGATCGCAAACAACGCTGATGTCTGGATAGGTATATAACCCGGTACTGATTCGAACGCGCATGTCGCTGGGGAAAGCGGTGCACGAGCGCTGACGAAGCTGTGCGTGCAATGATGCCGCAACATTGATCTGAATGATGTTGTGGTGGCGGCTTGCGCCCGACATCATGAAGATTTCGCCGTTGAGGTATTCGTGCTTTTCCTCGCTGGCGCGCTCGAAGGCGAGGTATTCCTCGACCGTCATGGTTTGCGTCTGCTGGCGGGTGGCGGACATGCCCTGTCTCCCGTCTGTATCCACGATTCATCATACCACAAACGGATCGCCAATTACCGGGCGTGCCCGCATTGACAGCGGCAGTACCCGTCCGTATCATCGACAGCATCGGTAGGGTACACGTGGCGGTGCATGAAGCGATACGGTCCGAGTGCGCTCTGGCTGCTGTTTCTGGCGGCTTTCATCCTGATCGGCGTTCCCGACGCCAGCTTTCACGGCGACGAGACCTCGTTCATCTATTCGAGCCGCGATTACGCCGCGCTGTTTCTGCGCGGCGAGCCGCAGAACGTGCAGATCGATCTGCCGGTCGACGACGACGTGGAATATCTGCGGCTGGTTGACGGCTCGCTGGCGCGCTACAGCATCGGGCTGGCGTGGCATCTCGCCGGATACAGCGAAAGCGACCTGCCGACCCACAATTTCAACTGGACGACCGGCTACGCCGAGAATCTCGCGGACGGGCGCATCCCCGGTCTGCCGCTGCTGACGGTCGCCCGGCTACCCTCGGCGACCTTTCTGACGCTGAGCGTGGCGGTAATGTTCGCGCTCGGCTGGCGTTTCGGCGGGCAGGCGATGGCGTTCGTCGTCAGCGGCTTGTACGCCCTCAACCCGATCATCGTGCTCAACGGGCGGCGGGCGCTTCAGGAAGGCGGGCTGCTGTGCTTCGGGCTGCTGACCATGCTGGTCGGCGCGATCATCAGCCAGAGGCGGGAGCGTGGGCACGTGCCGCTGGCGTTATGGATCGGGCTGATTGTCGCTGGAGCGCTCGCGCTGGTGAGCAAGAATAACGGCTTCGTCTACGTGGCGGCGGCGTATCTATGGATTCTCGCGCCGGATTTGCCGCGCCCGCGCGCGCTGCTTCGCACCGCTGGCAGGCTGGTGATCTGCGGTGCGCTGACGATTGCGCTGTTCGTGGCGCTGTCGCCGGGGATGTGGCGAGACCCGGTGCGTAATACGCTGGTGGCTGCCTGGGCGCGGGTCGAGGCGATGCAGGATCAGGCGGCGCACGACCCCGAAGCGCCGACCACGCTGGCGCGGCGGGCGAGCGACATCCTGACGCAGTCGTTCCTGCGCCCGCTCGATCACTGGGAGAGCGGATCGCCCAATGCCGCCGAGGGGCAGAGCGATCTGATCGCCGCCTACGACGCCTCGCCGATCAGCGGAATCCATTTCGGGGCGGTGCTGGGTGTGCCGCTCACACTGCTGGCAATTCTGGGCGTCGTCGCCAGCCTGTCGGCGCGGCTGCGCCCGTATCGCTCGGCGGCGCTGGCGCGCGGCTTGCTGCTGTGGCTGGGCGTCAATATAGTCGTGCTGCTGGGACTGCCGCTGCCCTGGCAGCGCTATTTCCTGTCGCTGATCCCGGTGGCGACGATTCTGGCGGCGGTTGGGCTGTGGGCTGTGGTCGGCTGGGCGCGCGCGGCGGCATGAATTTGGTTTCGGGTCACTTTTAACGGATGTATGGGAGCAACTGCTTGTGAATACATGGGATGAACAGAGTTCGGAAACGTACCGTCGGCTGGCGGCGGTGGTTGTGCCGCGCCGCGCCGAGCAGATGGCGGCGCTGCTGACGCTGCTGCCGTTCGCCCGCGACGACTCGTTTCGAGTGGTGGAGCTGGCGTCGGGCGAGGGGAAGCTGGCGCGTGCCGTCCTCAAGGCGTTTCCGAACGCGACGCTGCTGGCGCTCGACCTGTCCGAATCGATGCGGCAGGCGACAGCGCAGCGGCTGACACCGTTCGGCGGGCGCGGACAGGTCGGCGCGTTCGACATGGCGGCGCACGACTGGTATGGTCAGCTTGACGGGGCGGACGCGGTGCTGTCGTCGCTGTGCATTCATCATCTGGACGCAGCGGGCAAGCAGGCGCTGTTCGCGGCGGTGGGTGAGCGGCTGTCGGCGCGCGGCGCGTTTTTGATCGCCGACCTGATCCAGCACACGCGCCCGCAGGCACGCGAACTGTTCGCGGCGACCTACGACGCCATCGTCCGGGAACAGGCAAACGACGGCACGTTGTACGATCAGTTCGTGCGCGCCGAATGGAACTATTATCGCTTCCCGGATGACCACGATCAACCGTCGCCGCTGTTCGATCAACTGACGTGGCTTTCGAAGGCGGGCTTTCACGGCGTCGACTGCTTCTGGATGCAGGCGGGGCACGCTGTGTTCGGCGGGTACAAGGGGACGGCGGCGGTCAAGCGCGGAATCGCCTATGAAGATGCGCTGGCGGTCACACGGGAGACGCTGAGCGGCGAATGATCGAACGGGCAAACCGCCTTCAGGCGGCGCTCTCGCCATTTGAACGCGCGGTCGCCCTGCTGATGATCGCCTGGGCGCTGGCGATCATCAGCCTGCCGATTCTCAGGTGGTGGCTGGGCGAGAGCGCGCTGCCGATTGGGATTACGGTTGGCGTCCTGCTCCAGTTGATGCCGGTGCTGGCTATCCTGCTGTGGACGTGGGGCGGTGGGCGTACCGCGCTCGTGGTCGCCGTGATCGTCGGTGTGGCGTGGCTGGTCGAGTATATTGGACACACGACCGGCTTTCCGTTTGGCGCTTACGTCTATACCGAGCGCTTGCAGCCGCAGATCGGCGGCGTCCCGCTCCTGATCCCGCTGGCGTGGCTGATGATGCTGCCTCCGTCGTGGGCGGTGGCGGGGCGACGCGCGCAAGGTCGGCTGGCGTTTGTCGTCGCCAGCGCGCTGGTATTCACGGCGTGGGATTTGTTCCTCGACCCGCAGATGGTCGGCTGGAATCTGTGGATGTGGACGCCGCCCGGCGGCTATTTCGGTATTCCCTGGACAAATTTCGCGGGCTGGCTGGCGGTGGCGGCGCTGATCACGGTGCTGGCGAGCGCGCTCGCGCCGCTGCGTGAGCTGCCCGCGCGCCCGCTGATCGCCATCTACGCCCTCAGTGGGGCGCTGGAGGTGATCGGGCTGCTGTGTTTCTGGGGGTTGCCGGGTCCGGCGCTGGTGGGCGGCGTAGGGATGGGGGCGGCGCTGGTATGGGCGTGGCGCGATCCGAAAAAATAATGAAAATTTCCTAAATTGATGTGAAATTACTTTGTCCTCAAGGGATACAAGACGATAATGAGGATGAGGATAGTTTCGCAAGTCACTCCATAAGGCTGTGCTGTATGAATGTCTCGCCATCCACCCCGCACGTCCTAATCGTCGACGATGAGGCATCCAACATCGCCATTCTTGACCGTCTGTTCCGTCCCGAATACCGGACGACGACCGCCACGCGCGGCGACGCCGCGCTGCAACTGCTGGAGCAGGACACCTTTGACCTCGTGCTGCTCGACATCATGATGCCGCAGATGTCGGGGCTGGACGTGCTCAAATCGATTCGTCAGAACCCGCTCACCGCTGAGCTTCCCGTCATTTTGATTTCGGCGCGCATGGACGAGAACGACATCGTGCAGGGCTTGAGTATCGGCGCGAACGACTACATCACCAAGCCGTTCCGGCTGGCGGAGCTGCGGGCGCGGGCGCGCACGCAGATCACGCTCAAGCGGCTTCAGGACGAGCGCAAGGAAACGATTGACGAGCTGAAAGCGGCGCACGAGATGAAGGATCGTTTCCTGCGCATCGCTTCGCACGACCTCAAGGGACCGCTGAGCAACCTGCGGCTGGCGCACTACCTGCTGCGCAAGTACGTCGCCGAGCAGGAGCGCCCACTTGAGATGCTCGACAACGCTGATGTAAGCATCGAGACGATGCAGAGTGTGATCGACGAATTTCTGGATATGACGGCGCTTCAGAGCGGCAAGATCGAGCTGAAACTGAGCGACGTTCCGGTCGAAGATGTGGTCGGCACGCTGCTGAAGCAGTACCAGCTTAACGCGCTGAAAAAAGACATCACGGTCGAATCGCACGTCAGCGGCGTCGTCCGCGCCGATCACGCGCGGATGGAGCAGGCGCTCGGCAATCTGGTGAGCAACGCCCTCAAATACAGCCCGCGCGGCAGCGTGGTCTCAATCTGGTCGCAAGCCGACGGTGAGTTCGTGCGCATCTCGGTGTGCGACCAGGGACCGGGCGTGCCGGAGGACGAGCGCGACCGCCTGTTCACCCAGTTTGGCAAGCTGACGGCGCGCCCGACCGACGGCGAGAGCAGCACGGGTCTCGGCTTGTGGATCGCCAAGCACCTGACGCAGATACAGGGCGGCGAGATCGGCGTCGATTCGCCAGCGGGCGGCGGCTCGATCTTCTGGATCGAAATGCCAGCGGCGGTGGTTCACGAAGCGGGTTAAAATCCGGTGATGGACAAACAACCGGATCGGATCGAAATCACTGGGCTGCGCCTGCGCTGCATCATCGGCTTCAACCCGGACGAGCGCCGCGACAGGCAGGACGTGGTGATCGATATAGTGCTGTTCACCGACCTGCGCGGGGGCGGCGTCAGCGATAACCCCGCCGACATCCTCAACTACCGCACGATCAACAAAGCCGTGATCCGGCACGTAGAAGTGTCGTCGTACAATACGCTGGAAGCGCTGGCGACGAGCATCGCGCGGGTGGCGGTCGAGAACGGCGCACCGCACATCCGCGTAACGGTGCACAAGCCGGGCGCGCTGCGCTTCACCGACGACGTGAGCGTGACCATCGAGCGCACGGCAGCGGATTTCACTTCTTAATCAATACGACGCAAAAACGAAACGATGAAACGCCGCACGGATGGGTCGGCGAAGCTTTCCTCATGTATACTAATAACAGCGCGACATGGGGGCTACGATGGCTGAGACGACATCCGAATGGGTGAGCTTGCGACAGGCGGCGGAACTGCTCGGCGTTCACCCGGCGACGGTACGCAACTGGGCGGATAAGGGCGATCTGCTGGCGCGGCGCACGCCCGGCGGGCATCGCCGGTTTCGCAAAGCCGACCTGCTTCAATACGCCGCTGCGCAGGGCGAGCTTCAGCCGCTGGAAGTGCAGGTGATCATCCAGAACGCGCTGGGGCAGACGCGCCTGCAGCTTGGCGCGCTCAACAGCGAGGCGTGGTACAAAGCCATGAGCGAGCCGTCGCGCGAAACCATGCGCGAGCGCGGGCGCGAAGTGCTGGAAGCGCTGCGCGAGTACCTGGCGCACGGCGCGGCGGACGTGAAGCTCTCCCCGGCGGTTCGGCTGGGCAAAGCCTACGCCGAAATCCTCGAAGCCGACGGCTTGACGCTGCCGCAGGCGGTGCGCGGCTTCTTCTACTTCAGCGACTTCGTGACCAACTCCGTCCTCACCTGGTCAGAGATCACGCCGCCGCGCAGCGCATCGGAGTGGGCGAACCTGCTGCGGCAGGTCAACACCTTCATCAACACGATGCTGCTGTCGATCATCGAGTTCTATCAGGAAGACTAACCACTCTCGCGCGAATCATTTTGAACCGCCAAGACGCCAAGTTCGCCAAGAGATTCTATTCAGGAGCGCATGGCAATGCGCCTGGGCAATCGCAGGTTGTACAGGGGCAGACGCGCGGGGCTGCCCCTGCGATTCGCGCGGATTGGAGGTGGCGGTGACCGTCGATGCGGCGTGGGTTGCGCTGAGTCTGATCGAGCACGTCGGCGCGAAGAAGCTGCGGGCGCTGCGGGCGTACTTCGACGGCGACCTGACGGCGGCGCTGGCGGCGGACGCGGCGACGCTGCGGCGCGTGCCGGGGATCGGCGTGAAGATCGCGGCGTCGATCCGCGCGGTGGACGTGGCGGCGGTGGCTGCGGACATCCCGCGCTGGCACGACGCCGGAATCGCGCTGGTGACGCTGAACGATCCGGCATATCCCGCTGCCTTGCGCGACGTTGACGATGCCCCGCCGACGCTGTTCGTCGCTGGCACGTGGCGCGACCGGCGGGCGGCGGCGGTGGTCGGGCGGCGCGAGCCGACGCGCGGCGCGGTGGAAGCGGCGCGGCAGATCGGCTACGAGCTAGCGCAGCGCGGCTTACAGGAGATCAGCGGGCTGGCGCTCGGCATCGACAGCGCCGCGCACATCGGCGCTGGCGCATCCCGGCGGCGCGACAGCGGCGGTGCTGGGCAGCGGCGTGCTGAACGTCTATCCGCCGGGCAACCGGGCGCTGGCGCAGGCGATCCGGGGGCGCGGCTGTCTGATGAGCGAAGTCCACCCGGACGCGCAGCCTGCCGTCGACGCTGGTGGCGCGCAACCGGATCATCAGCGGACTGTGCGAGGCGGTGATCGTCGTGGAGACCGAGAGTGACGGCGGGGCGATGCACGCCGCGCGCCGCGCCGTCGCGCAGGGGCGGCGGGTCTACACGCTGGAGGTCGGCGGCGTCGGGCAACGTGAGCTAATCGCGGCGGGCGCGGCGGTGATCACGCCGGATTTGAAGGGATTCAAACTCACTCTCACCCCTCTCCACAACGCGGAGAGGGGAGACGAACCACAGGTTCGGCGGGGTGAGGTCGGCATTTAAATCACCGGAAATAATTCCAGATGCCGCCCGCGCGGTTGACCGACTGCTTGCTGGCGAAGTCGATCCGCACCCCGGCGACCGACTCCTGCGGGTAGCACTCCTGCCGCAGCGCGCTGACGACTGCGCCGTGCAGAAGCTGGATGTAACCCAGCCGTTCGGCTTCGCGCAGCGCGGCATCGTCCTTGAAGAACAGGCAGATCGTCAGATATTTGGGGTCGACGTGCGGCGCGCCGAAGAACTGCTCGCCCACAATCGGCGGCTTGAGATGGGCATAGTCGCGGCGCACGCTCTCAAGCGCTCGCTTGACTTTGGCGTTGTACTCGCGCTTCTTGGAAATGAACAAGCCGCGCTCGCGCCGCCCTTCACGCCGGAACAGGGGTGACATGTGGTTCGCCTTCCGCTCACCCGTCGGTAGGAAAATCCTAACGAATAGCAGCGGCGTATTCTGCCCTAATTAATGGGGCTTTTCAACCGGCAGTCGCTCCCAGAAGCCGTCGAGCGCGGCGACGACCGCGTCAGTCTGCTCGAACTGGGGCAAGCCTTTGGTCGGCTCGATGCGCTGGGCGCTCCAGTTGTCGTGCGCGTCGAGGAAATCCGGCAGGGTGTCGAAGCGGACGAAGAAATCGCGGTCGTAGAGCACCAGCACCGGCAGCCCCAGCTTCGCGTACACCTGATCGCGGATGTCGGAGGTGAACAGCTTGCCGCTGACGAAATAGAGCGGCGCGTAATGCGCGCCCGGCTGGTGAGTCGTCCGGTAGGCGTAGGCTTCCAGCCCCGGATCGACCTGTCCCTCGAAGCTCTGCTGAAGGAAATAATGGATGCTGGTGCGGGTGGCGATCAGGTCGTAGAAGGCGCGACCCCACAGCGGGTACGAAAATGCCTTGTAGAGCGTATCGCTCGTCCCGCTCTGGCTCGCCTGCTGCGACCGTCCCTGATTATCGCGCGCCGTGAAGCCGCTCGGCGAAATCAGCGTGAGCGAGCGGAACAGGTCAGGGCGTTCGAGTGCGGCGCTGGCGGCGAATTCGCTGCCGAGCGACAGGGCGACGACATCCGCCTTCTCGCCGATGCGCTCCAGCAGGTCGATGATCGCCTGCTTGTAAAGGGCGGGGCTGTAAACGCGGTCGGCGCGCTCGGAGAAGCCAAAGCCGGGCAGGTCGAGCGCGTAAACGCCGCGATGCCCGCGATACGCCTGAAAAATCGGGCGCATCTCGGAGGCGCAGCCCGCCGCGTTGATGCTGTGGACCAGCACCAGCGGCGGCATGACGTGAGCGCCGTTGTGCTCGGCGCTGCGCTGGACGTAGTAGCACAGCAACCCGGCGCGCTCGCTCACGAAGCGCTCCCGCTCGGCGTCGATGGCGGGTTCGAGCGGCAGCGCGTGGTCGATGCTCGTGCGGCTGTACAGTATCCAGCTTCCCGCCAGCCCGGCAGCGGCGACGGCGGTCGTCCGAATAAGGTTCGTCAACGGGTTTCGCATAGTCCACACCTCGCAAAAGATAGTACTGAGTAACAAGTGCTGAGTGCTGAGTAAAGAACAGGAAAATGCAGCCGATCCAATGCGCAGAATATACCCCGGCGGGGCGTCAGGGTGGGAATCTTCTCACGGGCGGCTTAGCCCAGGATGTCCTCACGCATCCGACACACGGGCTATCGATCTCGTCCCGGTCGGCGGTACTGATCAGCCGCTGAGGATGTCGCGCGCTTCTTCGAGTGTGTCGGCGTAATCGACACGGAGGTGACGCGCGTAGGGCAGGTCGGTGAAGGTGTTCCAGACAAGACGCAGGTAGTCGTCGACGCCGACAGCGACGAAACGCCCGACTTTCTCCGGCAGCTTCAGATATTTCGCCTTGAAGCGGGTGACGACATCCGGCGGAAGGATGCTCATGAGGCGCACGTCGTAAATGTAGTCGACCTTGTGATCGACCGTATCCAGCATCGAGGCGGTGGCGGCGAGCGCGTCCTCGTACTCGCCCCACGTCCAGCGCCCGACGAACGACCACAGGATGATCGTCCGGTCATCGTTATCCCATTGTACATGCACGCTCATGAGTTTCAGCTTTCATCTTGCTTGAGTGCGACGAGAATACGGCGATAAGTTCCAGGCTCCGGCGGGCGCAGCCGAAAAGCCGAGCGCGTCGGGGCATTGCTATCAACATGAGTCCGGCGGTGCTGCGTCACCAAGCCCGGATGCGATGCGACGGGCTGGGACGGTGTTGTGGTTGGGCGGCAGAGACGGGGTGACCGGGATGTACGAAGCGCAGCGTGACGCCACTGACGGGCGGGCAGTACCGCAGCACAGGCGAGCTTCATGCCCTGCATTCGTGACTCCGGTATGGGCGGCGCTTGAACGCCCCAAGTATAGTGGGAGTTGGTTCGAGTTACCACTGTGCCGCGTGACCCCAATGTACGATCTCGATGCCGCGTGCTACAATTCACCTTACTGTGCGGACGCTGAGTCCGATTCCAACCGAGTTGGCTGCGACGAAACAGGATGCACATGCCTCCCGATATTCTCCTGATCATCCTCGATACGCTGCGGCGCGACCGACTATCCGTTTACGGTCACGACCGCCTGACATCGCCCGGCTTTGACGCCTTCGCCGAACGCGCTACCCTGTTCGAGCGCGCCGTCGCCCCGTCGCAGTGGACGATCCCGTCGCACTCGTCGCTGTTCACCGGGCTTGTATCCGAGCGCACACGGCGTGGTCGAAGCCAACGGTCGGCTGTCCGACGCGCACCCGACGCTGGCGGAAATTTTGCAGGTCGGCGGCTACCGGACGGTCGCCTTCTGCAACAACCCGCTGGTGGGCGCGCTCGACAACGGCTTGCAGCGCGGCTTCGACGAGTTTTACAACTACGCCAGCGCCATCCCCAACCGCCCCGGCGACGCCCGCAAAAGCGGCGCGCGCCGCCGCTTCCGCAGGTGGTTTCGCCCGTATGCCCGGCGCATGGGCAACCAGTTCGCGCGCTCCGACACGCTGTTTCGCGTATCGCTCCACCCGCTGCTGACGCCGATCTGGTCGAAGTACATCAACTTCAAGGGGAATACCGCTCATTCGATTGACGACCTGATCGACTACTGGGACGCTTTCCACGCCGGTGCAGCCAGTCAGCCGATCTTCGCGTTCGTCAACCTGATGGGCGCGCATCTGCCTTATCATCCCCCCCAGGATGTCCTCGACCGCATCGCGCCGGAGCTGCGCGGCGACCGTGAAGCGTTCCGGTACATGAACCGCTTCAACGCCGATGGAGCCGCGTGGGCGAGTCCACCGGAGCAGCCGCTCAGCGAATGGCAGCGGACGGTGCTCAACGGCTTTTACAACGCCGAGATTACCTGCCAGGATAAGTATCTCAACAGACTGCTTAACCATCTGCTTACCATCCGGGCACAAAAAAATATCTGCATTCTGATCGCCGCCGATCATGGCGAGGGGCACGGCGAGCATGACCTGTTCGGGCACGGCTTCAACGTGTATCAGGAGCTGGTGCATGTGCCGCTGGCGATCCACGCGCCGGGCTACCCGGAAGGCGGGCGCGCGCCGCACAACGTCTCGACGCGGCGCTTATTCCACACGATTCTGGACATGGCGGGCATCCAGCCGCCGCTGGACGAGAGCGACCCGAACGCCGACGTGAGGCGGCTGTCGCTGATCAACGCGGTGAACGGCGCGCCGGACAGCGAGGGCGGGCTGGCGTTCTCCGAGGCGTTCCCGCCGTCGACGTTCCTGAACGTGCTGGAACACCGCAGCCCGGCGGTGATCGAGCGGCTGCGGCTGTGGCAGGTGCGGCGGGCAGTTTATGACGGCGATCACAAGCTGGTGGCGGCGGAAAACGCCGTCGAGGGGCTGTTCGACTTAGCGCACGACCCCGCCGAGACGCGCGACGTGGCGGCGGATCAGCCGGCGCGGCGGCGGCGCTGGCGGGGAAGATCAGCGCGTTCGTGGCTGCGATGGGGCAGCCGAGCGACGGGCGCACCGCCGAGGTAGATGCGAAGGTGGTCGAGCAGCTTCGCGCGCTGGGGTACGTGGAGTGAGAGGCTGAACCGCCAGGACGGCAAGTACGCCAAGAAATGCAGTAAAATGCGAAGGGGCAACCATTGTTGAGGACGAGACGAACATGGATGATTTGCTGTCGCGCATCACGATTGACCCCGAAATTGCTCACGGCAAACCGGTGATTCGTGGGCTGCGCTACCCTGTCCAGATGATTCTTGAGCTGCTGAGCGCCGGGATGACCTATCAGGAAATTCTCATTGATTATCCCGATCTGGAGCGCGAGGATTTACTGGCGGCGCTGGCGTATGCGGCAAAACTCGCTGAAGTGAAACATTCTTACGCCGTATCACTATGAAACTGCTGATTGATGCGCAGCTTCCCCGCCGACTGGCATTAATGCTTCAGACGGAAGGGCACGATGCGCTGCATACTCTCGATCTGCCAGATGCCAATCGGACGACAGATGAGCAGATCAACAGACTATCTGAGGATGAACAACGAATCGTCATCACGAAAGACGCTGATTTTGTGAACTCATTTCTCGTTTCTAAACGACCCTTTAAGCTGCTGCTGATTTCCACCGGCAACATCACGAACCGCGATCTTGAAGCGTTGTTCGAGAAGCAGCTTACTAGAATTGAGGAAGCATTTCGAGAGCATCATTATGTAGAGCTAAACCGTACGTCTTTGATTATCCATCGCTAGTTAGCTACCTACCCCACATACCGCCGACAAATCCCATCGACCCCGCCGCCGTAAGCCGCTTCGCCGAAGTGATTGAGATGCACCAGCATCGGGTATAGCTGCAACAGCGGGCGGCGGTACTCGTAGCCCGCGTCGAGCGGGTAGGCTTCGTGGTAGGCGTCGAGGAAGAACCCCGATCCGCCGCTGAACATCTGCGCGAAGGCGATTTCGACTTCCCGATCCCCGTAATACACCGCCGGGTCGACCAGCGCGGGCTGGCTGCCCTCCGCGACCATGAAATTGCCCATCCACAGATCGCCGTGCAGCAGCGACGGCGGGTTGCCCGATTCGCCGAGGATGCGGTCGATGCGGCTCATCACGGCGTCGAGCAGCTTTTCGCGGTGCGGCGGCAGGTAGCCGAAATGCCGGGCGATCTCCATCTGCACCAGGATGCGCTGGTCGCGGTAGAACGCTGCCCAGTCATAGGTGATGGTGTTGTGCTGCGGCAGCTCGCCGATGTAGTTGTCGTGATCCAGCCCGAACGCCGCGCCGGTGGTGCGGTGCAGGGCGGCGAGCGCGCGCCCGAAACGCTCGGCGTAGCGGCGCTGGTCGACGTTGGGCGGCGTCTCCAGCCATTCGAGGATCAGGTAAGCTGGGGTGTCACCGGTCGGCTCGGCGTGGGCGATCACCTGCGGGATGCGGAAGGTGTCGGTCGCGCGCAGCAGCGCCAAGCCGCGCGCTTCGGTGGCGAACAGGTTGGGCGGCGCGCTCGGCTTCCACTTGACGAAGTAAGCTGTTCCGCCGACCTCGACGCGCGCCGATTCGTTGATCATGCCGCCCCCGACCGACCAGGCGCGGGTCGGCTCGGAGCCGAAGGCGGCGGTCAGGGCGCGGTCAATGCTGTCAGGCAGGCGCATCCGAAAAACCTCATCTTCAGGGCAGATTAAGCTGCATCACGGGCAGGCTGTCTGCCGCTTCGCCGTCGAAGCCGACGCCGGGCAGCCGCTCGCCGGTGCGCCAGTCGTAGATCACGGCTTCGACCTGATACGCGCCGGGCGGCAGCGATTGTACGGGCAGGTCGAAGAGCAGGCAGCTATTCGCGCCAGCGGGCAGCCCGGTATCGTCCTGCGCGACCAGCGCGCCGGTCGCGTTGGTGACGTGCAGCCCGACCGAATAAGTATCGGGCGGCGCGGCGCTGGTCAGCCCCAGCCAGACCAGCAGCCCGGCATCGGTTCGCCCCGGCGCGCCGATCACGTGGGCATCGATCAGATCGCCGAAGCGCAGGGCGGGGCTGTCAGAATCGACGCGCCCGTAGGCGTAAATCTGCTTGTCGGCATCGGCGTACAGCGTTTTGCAGGCATAGTAGCCGCGTTCTTCGAGCAGATGCTGGACGAGCGCCCACTCGCTGCCGGGGTAGATCGGCGAATACAGCAGCCACAGGTGATCGGCGCCGCCGAGCGCCGCGTCCAGCCGGGCGGTGAAGGTGTCGAGCGTGCGGCTGGTCTCCATCTCCAGCACCGAGACGTTCGGGCGACCGAGATAGTAGACCAGCACGGTCTGCTGCTGCTCGGAGCGGAAGCCGAGTCCCAGATAGTTGAGGACGGCGGCTTCGTCAGTCAGGTACGGCTTGAGGATGTTCGCCATCTCGCGGACAGGCTGCGGGTAGAAATCCTGAATGACTTTACCCATCGCCGGGTCGCGGTTGAGCAGGATGGCGGGCGCGATCCACAAAGCGAGCAGCGCGACGGCGGGGATTCTGCGCCGGTGCAGCGCGGCGACGCCCAGCCCGCCGATCATCGCCAGAAACGGCTGGATGGCGATGGCGTAGCGCGGCTCGCTCAGACGGACGGTGTAGGCGGCGAGCGTGATCGGCGCCAGCAGGAGCAGCATCGCCCACAGGAAGCCGCTGGCGCGCCGCCGCAGGCTGAACAGGGCGAGCAGTCCAAACAATGCGACGCTCGTATTGCTGAAGGCGTAGACATTGCGGGCGAGGTTCTGCGCGAGCAGCTGCACGTCGACCTGGGCGCGCTGCGCGTCGCGGGTGGCGGCTGCCGCGCCCAGCAGCACTTGAGCCAGGGCAGGAAGGCGATCAGCGGATCGCCAGCGCGACCGACGCGGCGATCCACCCGCGCCGACTTTTCCGCCGGAACAGGCGCGCCAGATGCCAGACGCCCAGCGCGCCGAAGACGACGAAGGCGAGCGGGTGCACGTAGATCAGCAGCGTGCCGAGCAGCGCGACGGCGGCGTAGCCCATTAGGAAATGGCGGCGCGGGAAAGAGGCGATCCGCCAGTAGGCGTAGAACAGCGCAATCGAGCAGGCGAGGTAGAGCGTATAGCCGCGCAGCTCATGGGTGAAGTACAGCACCATCGAGCTGGCACCGAGCAGCGCAGCGGCGGCGAGCGCTGCCAGCGAGTCGCGGGTGAGGGCGCGGGCGAAGCGGTAAGTCACGGCGACGGCGAGCAGACCGCCGAACAGACTGAGCGCGCGCCCGGCGAACTCCGTCCAGCCCGTGAGATTGCCCCACGCCGATAGCAGGAGCGGATAGCCCGGCGTCTGCGAGGGGTCATCCGCTGCGAGGCGATCCCAGATTTGTGTGGGGGAAAGCGGCTGGCTGAAGGCGGCGGCTCCGGCGGTGTAGAGCGACCACCATTCGTCGAACCAGATGCCGTCGGCGTTCAGGTTCCACCCGCCGACCGCCGTGACCAGCAGCAGCACCGCGATCATGGGCAGCCAGCGATCTGCTGCGATCCGGCGGGTCATCGATGCCTCATTTGTTTCACTTTGCGCCCATTCATGTCCCGCCGACAAGACAGATGTCTTAGCGAGCAATCGTTGATCATCTAGTATGTCCTAGCTGACTACGCATTGCGAATGAGGGCATCACTGGAATGGTCAATTCTATTCTGTCGGCTACAGCTTGCAGCCAGCCCGTGACTATACGCCCAGATAGGCGGCTTTCACCTCCTCGTTATTCATCAGTTCGCGGCTCTTGCCTTGCAGTTCGATTGCGCCGTGCCCCAGCACGTAGGCATCGTCGCTGACCGCCAGCGCCATCTGGACATTCTGTTCGACCAGCAGCACGGTCAGACCCTCTTTCTTGAGGACGCGGAGCGTCTGGAACAGGTCGAGCACCAGCACCGGCGCGAGACCGAGCGAAAGCTCGTCGATCATCAGGACGAGCGGCCTGCCATAATCCCGCGGGCGACGGCGAGCATCTGCTGTTCGCCTCCACTGAGTGTCTGGGCTTTCTGCTGGCGGCGTTCCTTCAGCCTGGGGAAGATGGCGTAAACGCGCTCGAGATTTTGCTGGAAGTGCGGCTTGGCACGCTTCGGCGCGGCGCCCATCTCCAGATTTTCCTCGATGGTCATGTCGCTGAACAACTGCCGCCCTTCCGGGACGAGGATTAGCCCCATTTCGGCTTTGCTGTGGGCGGGCAGCCCGCTGACATCGCTGCCATTGAATATGACAGTACCCCCACGCAACCTGACCAGCCCCATGACTGTGCGCAGCAGCGTGGTTTTACCGGCGCCGTTCGCCCCGACCAACGCCGTGATCTTGCCCTGTTCCAGCGAAAGCGTCGCGCCCCACAGGATTTGGACTTCGCCGTAGCCGGACGCGAGATTATTGAGTTCAAGAATCGCCATCGGTCGCCGCCTCCTGCCGTGCTTGAGCGTCCGGCGCTTCGTCGGACGATGAATTGAGCAGGCTCGCCGCCAGTTCCGGATCGCCGAGGTAGGCTTCGATCACGCGCCGGTCGTTGCCGATCTCCTGCGGTGTGCCGAACGCAATCGGCTTGCCGAAGTCGAGCACCAGCACCTGATCGGAAACGCTCATGGTTGCCTGCATCACGTGTTCGATCATAATGATGGTCGTGCCGCGTTCGCGGATTTGCCGGACGATCTGGATCATCTGGGTGATTTCGGACGGATTCAGCCCCGCCAGCACTTCGTCGAGCAGCAGCAGATAGGGGCGGGCAGCCAGCGCCCGCGCCATTTCGAGCCGCTTCTTCTGCCCGACGTTCAGGCTGCTGGCAAGCTGGTCGGCGCGCTCGCCTAAGCCGACGAACGCTATCACCTCGTCGGCGGTACGTGCTGCGTTGGGCAGCGACTGGGACTCGCGCCCGAAACAGGCACCGACCATCACGTTGTCGCGCACGCTGAGTTCGTTGAGCGGACGCACGATCTGGTGCGCGCGCGCCATGCCCTCGCGCGCAATCCAGTACGGTTTCCATCCGGTGATGTCCTTGCCGCGAAAGGTGATGCGCCCTGTCTCCGGCGCGAATACGCCGTTGATGACGTTGAACAGCGTGGTCTTGCCCGCGCCGTTTGGACCGATCAAGCCTAGAATCCGTCCTTCCGGCAGTTCGAAAGTCACGTTGGAAAGCGCCTGCAGCCCGCCGAAGCGCTTGCTGACATCGTTCACCTGCAAAATCATGGCAGATACCTCCGCGTTGCCGGGAAGCGGTTACGCAGCCAGCCGACCGCGCCGGACGGGATGAACAGGATGATCCCCAGCAGCAGCACGCCAGCGACCGCAAGCTGAATGTTCTTGAACAGGTCGCTGGTGAGCAGCAAGCCGCGCAAACGTTGATAACCGAATGCGCCCAGCACCGGACCGAAGACCGTCCCGTAGCCGCCGAGCATGACCATCACCAGCAGTTCGATGGACATCTGCAAACGGAATGCCTGCGGCGGCTCGATGTTGCCGTTCTTGAAGAAGAACAGTACCCCGACTACGCCAGGCAGCACTGCCGACATGACGTATGCCCACGTCTTGCTGCGCGGGGTAATCACGCCCATGACCTCGGCGGCATCTTCATCCTCGCGGATTGCCATCAGTCCGAGACCGAACTTGCTGTTCTTAACGAGAAAGCTGAACACGACGATGCCCAGCGCCAGCGCCAGCACGATGTAGTACACCAGCCAGAGTGCCTGCGCCGCGCCGCCGTAATCCCGATAGGTCTGGAAATTGAGCGAGAGACCCACCGCGCCGCCGAACGGCTCGAAGTTGTTGATGAAGGCGCGCATGGCTTCGTTGATGCCGATGGTCGCCAGCGCGAAGTAGCTGCCGCGCAGACGCAGGATCGCCTGACCGAGCACGAATGCCAGCAGTCCGGCTGCCAGCCCGCCCGCCAGCGCCGCCGTGTACAGCGACCACCCCTGGACGATAATCAGGTACAGCCCGACGTAGCCGCCCAGCCCGAAGAATACGATATGTCCGAAGCTGACGTAGCCGGTGTAGCCGAGCAGAATGTTGAGACTGCTCGCCAGCACCACCGACAGCAGAACCGTGAACGTCTCCTCGCGGCTGGACGCGCTCTGAGAAATGACCGGGAGCAAGCCGATCACCGCGACGACGATCAACGTCAGCCAGAGACCGGGGTTTCGCAGGTTGCGCGTGATCATTTTCTCGCTCCCAGCAAACCAGTCGGTCGGATCAACAGAATAATCACGAACAGCACGAACTCGATGACCGTCACCCAGCTTGTCGGCAGGAAGTAGGGGATGATGCCCTCGAACGTGCCGAGGATCAGCCCGCCGATCAGCGCGCCGAGCGGGTTGCCCACGCCGCCGAGCACGACGATGACGAAGCTCTTGAGTTCATACGTGCCGCCCGAAAGGATCGTGAAG
Source organism: Anaerolineae bacterium (assembly GCA_046328655.1). Taxonomy (GTDB): domain Bacteria; phylum Chloroflexota; class Anaerolineae; order Aggregatilineales; family Phototrophicaceae; genus Flexifilum. The sequence goes on from JAXLWE010000007.1 coordinate 83,283, forward strand.
GGGAAGAACGTGGCGATCAGCCCGCCAGCGATTGCCGCCAGCATCGTGCCCAGCCCGAAGCTGAGCGCCAGCGTGCGCGACGAGGGGATGCCCATCAGTTCGGCGGCAGCGCGATTATTCGCTACGGCGCGAACATACTTGCCGGGAGTGGTGCGGTACAGAAAGTAGTACAGCGCGGCGGTTACCAGCACTGACGCGATTGCCGCGACTGCGCGCGTGCCGAGGATGTTGATTTCGCCGATGGAGATGCTGCCCAGTGAGAAATCGACGTTGCGCGGCGACGTGCTGAACGCTGTCGTCGCCAGCCCGATGATGATCATGTTGACGGCGAAGGTCGCTAGCAGGGTAGATAGGTGTGGTGCGTTGATCACTCGCCGGATGGCGATAGTGTAGATCAACATGCCGCTGACCAACCCGACCGCCGCGACCAGCAGCAAGCCGAGATAGGGGTTAAGTCCTAGCCCGCTGAACAGGAAATAGATGCCGAACATGCCGAGGGCGATGATCGATCCGTGCGACAGGTTGATGACGTTCATCACGCCCCATATCAGCGTCAACCCCATCGCCGCGATGCCGTAGACAAAGCCGATCAGCAAGCCGTCAATAATGAAGGCAGAAATGTTCATTTGCCGCCCTTGTAGGGTCTAAGTGAGTCGGTTTTTGTAATTGCCGCCGCGCCCTGAAAGCGGGCAGCGCAGGCTTGGAAACCGGGCTGCGCGGGGATACCCGGCAGCCGGTTTTCGCCGAGGGGCAGCCCGACAAGCTGCCCCATAGCTCGCACCGTGTTGGCGTCTAGCCGCCAATCGGATACAAAGGCTGTGCCGTCACGGCTTCAGGTGGCCACACAATCTGCTTTTCGAGACTGTCGGCGGTTCCCTGCCACTGGACGTACATCATCGAGTGCCCGATCTGGAGACCGTGCGCATCGGGGGTGGTATCGAACTGGATGCGCCCGAAGAAGGTCAGCAGGTTGAGGCTGTCGAGCGCCCCCTTGACGGCATCGGTCTCGACCGAATCGGCATCCTCAATGGCTTTCTGGAGCAGCAGCCCGGAGACGTAACCACCGGCAGCATGGTACGAGGGTTCTTCACCGTAGGCTGCCATGTAAGCATCGGTAAATTCCATGCTGGAAGGACCGTAATACTCGACGCCTTCAGGCGTGTTGTCGGCGCTGATCTGCGCCAGTGGCTCCCACTGGCTGGGACCGACGACGCCGATTGCCGCTTCGCCCAATTCCGCGAAAGTCGGCTCCGGCGGCGCGACCAGCAGGGCGACGAAGCCGGGCGTGACGCCCTTCTCCTGAAGCTGGCGGGCGAAGGTCGTGCCATCCTGGAAGTGACCACCGCCGAGGACGGCATCCGGCGCAGCATCCTGAATCTTGTTGACGAATGGCGCGAAGTCGGTCGTGCCGCTGTCGTAGCCATCCATCAGCACGACTTCGTAGCCGAGCGAGAGCGCGTAGTCGTTCAGGGCATTGGACACGTCGGTGGAGAATTTGTCGTTCTCATGCACGATGGCAATGCGTTTGGCAGAGTCGTCGACTGAGCCGAGCAGGTCGAGCGCACCTGTGAGATAACGGCTGGCAGGCGTACGTCTGGAATACCAGCGTGAAGCCCTTCTGGTAAGTGCTGTCCGACGCCGCTCCGGTCGTGATCATGATCTTGTTATACTGTTCGGCGACGACGGCGGAGGCATCCGTCAGCCCGCTGGAATAAGGGCTGATGAGGGAAATCGGCGTTGTCGTCCGTCGCCAGCCGCGTATACAGCTCCTGCACGCGGTCGGTGGCAGATTCATCGTCGTAGGACACGGTCGTGAAGGTGATGACCGTGCCGTCGCTCAGGGTGATCCCGCCAGCGTCGTTGACCTGATTCAGCCACAGGTTCAAGCCGTTGATCTGTCGGGTGGATCTGACGTTGTACTTTCCTGTCTGGGACGCGGTGAAGCCGATTACGACCGTCCGGTCGCTGGCGGCAGCGGAGAGAGAAGCACCGATGAGCAGGAGAGCCAACACAACAAGCAGCAGCAGCGAGAATTTGCGATTCATAATTTCCTCGAAAATGTAATTTTGCGGATATTCGAAGTTTAGTAAATTTAATTTGTTTAAATCAAATGAGTATTGTCTACTATTTTATGGACGACATTCATGCTGAACTGTAATACCCCGCAGTTTCAGGGGAAGGCTGCCGTGCCGACTCAAAACGAGCGCGTTCGTCTCCGTAACCGAACGCGCTAGCGCAATAGACAATGCCGGGATTCCCTTCGGCAGGGGGTGTTCACTACATTCGGCTAGCGGTCTGCCATTCGCAGCCCGCCGTCGAGACGGATGACCGCCGCGTTGAGCATGGTGTTCTCGACGATCTGCTGCGCCAGCCGCGCGAATTCCTCCGGCTTGCCCAGGCGCGGCGGGAACGGAATCTGCTGGCTGAGCGACTCGCGCGTTGCTTCGGGGATCGACCCCATCATCGGGGTGTCGAACACGCCCGGCGCAATCGTGTTGACGCGGATGCCGTCGCGGGCGAGGTCGCGCGCCAGCGGCAGAGTCATGCCGACGATTCCGCCCTTCGACGCCGCATACGCTGCCTGCCCGATCTGTCCATCGAAGGCGGCGACCGACGCCGTGTTGATGATCACGCCGCGCTCGCCTTCAGGGTTCGGCTCGTTGCGCGCCATCGACGCCGCCGCCAGCCGGATCACGTTGAACGTGCCGATCAGGTTGATGCGGATGACGGTCTCGAACACGTCGAGCGGGTGCGGACCGTTCTTGCTGGTGGTGCGCAGCGCCATCGCAATCCCGGCGCAGTTGACCAGAATTTGCAGCGAGCCGAAGCGCTCGTGAGTGGCGTTGATGGCGGCGCTGACATCGTCCTCACTGGGTGATGTCGGCGGTGACCGAGATGGCGCGCTCGCCCAACTGGTCAGCCAGCTCCAGCGCGCGTCCCTGATCGCGGTCGAGCACGACGACGTTCGCGCCGCTGTCGATGAAGCGGTGGGCGGTTTCCGCGCCCAAGCCGGACGCTGCGCCGGTGATCAGTGCGGTTGCTCCCCTGAGATCCAAAGTTGTTCTCCCCTAAGTAAAAGTAAGCGACGGGTAACAGGTGATGAACGATGCGTACTGTCCCGCTACCATTCTAGCAAGACCCGCCGGGCATTACCCGTCACACAGGGAGAGAGCGGAGATTTCAGAGCGGGCTGCGCCCCTACAAGAACGCGTTGCGCGCCGACGTTCTGTCACGGGCGGCTGTTGACGATGGCGTCGATCCAGGGTTGATGCTCGCGGTAATGCTTGGCGGAAGCGTCGATGATCCAGAAGCTGACCGGGCTGTCGGCGGTCGAATCCGGGGCGTAGTAGCGGTACGGGCGCTGCAAATCGGCGTCGGAGCGCGCCTGAATCTGCTCGATCAGGCGCCGGTGTACCTGCTGGAACGAGCGCATGACTTCCGCCCACGAAAGATGGCTGTTCTGCTGCTGGATAACAGCGTTCATGCGGTCGAAGTCGCCGCTCAGCCACGTCTCATAGGGGATGCCCATATTCGTGGCGCGAGATGCGCCGGAGCAGGGCGTTCAGCCCGTTCTCCCACATGGCAAGGTGAATGACGTGATCCTTCGCCGTCCAGCCGCCAGCGTCGGTCGGCTGCGTCATCTGCTGGTCGCTGAACTGGCTCAGGTAGGCGATGAATTCGTCCCAGCCCTGCTGCATGGCAGCGAGCAGGTCGGCTTTCGGGATGGGGTGTGCTTCAATACTCAAGCGGATACCCTTTCGATGACCGCTCCGATGCCCAGCCGGGACCCGGCGGGTGGCTACGACGGCTGCCGCTCGGCAATCGCGCGCATCCAGGGCAGGTGGCGGCTGTAGTGGCGATACATGGCGACGCTCAGGCGGGTGGCGGCGGCGTCGGTCGCCGACGAATCGAGCTGGTAATGGCTATATGGCAGCAGCAGATCGGCGTCGGAGAGCGCCTGAACCGCCCGATCAATTCCTGATGCACACTTTGGAAGCGCTGCTCAACCTCCGCCCAGGTGAGGGCTTTGTTGCGGTGGAAGATCACGTCGTTGATCCGGTCGATCTCGCCGCTCTCCCAGGTGTCGTAGTCGACCCCCATATATTCGGCGCGCGACTGCTTTTGCAGGAAGGCGTTCATGCTGCCTTCCCAGGCGGCGAGATGCGCGACGTGATCCTTGACCGTCCACCCGGCGGGGTCGCTTGGTTGGGTAAGCTGCGCCTCAGTGAGCGTGTCGAGATAGGCGTGAAGATCAGTCCAGCCCTGCTGCATGGCGGTGAGAAGCTCGGCTTTGCCGGGGGGATTGTGGCTGGTCATGGCTGCCTCGCGGTCTGTGAGCCTCCGCGCTCGACGATCACGGCGATGTAGCCCTTGTGCTCGTCGTAATGCAGGAAAGTGTCGATGATGACCCAGTGGATGGCGGGTAAATCCCAGGTCGATCCGGCTGGTAGTAGCGGTAGGGGCGCTGCAAGTCCTCGTCGCTGAACGCTTCGACCCGCGAGCGAGCGCGCGTGGATCGCGTTCCACATCGCGTCCAGGTCGGCGCAGGTGATGGCGTGATAGCGCTGCTGGATCACGGCGTTGATCTGATCCCAGTCGGTGGTTTCCCAGAGATCGCGGTCGATGCCCATGTGCTGCCAGCGGGGGATGCCGTCGAACAGGGCGTTGACGCTGTCCTCCCAGATGGCGAGGTGCGCGACGTGATCCTTCGCCGTCCACCCGGCGGGATCGGTCGGCTGGGTGAGCTGCTCGTCGGTCAGCGAATCGAGGTAGGCGTAAGTCATCCCAGCCCGCATGAATGGCTGCGAGCAGTTCGGCTTTGGTCATCGAATCCCTGATCGCTCATCGTCCCTCCATTCCTGAACTATCCCGCCGCCTCGCCTTCGACAATCGCCCGAATCCAGGGCAGGTGTTCGTCGTAATGCGCGAACGAGTCGCCGACGAGGTAGAGGATCGCCGGGCGCTCCTGAATCGAACCCGACTGATAGCAACTGTACGGAAGCTGCAAATCCGAATCGTAGAGCGGCTTCAGCTTGGCGAGCAACTGCTCGTGGGTGTCGTTCAGCATCCTGCGCACGTCCGCCAGCGGCGTGTCGTGGTAGCGCTGCTGGATGACGGCGTTGATGGCGTCGATGTCGCCGCTGTCCCACGTCGCCTGATCGATGCCCATGCGCTCGCGGCGCGGCTGACGATCCAGCAGGGCGTTGAGGTTTTCTTCCCAGACGGCGAGGTGCGCCAGATGATCTTTCGCCGTCCATCCGGCGGGGTCGGTCGGCTGGGTAAGCTGCGCTTCCGTGAGCGAGTCGATGTAGGCGTTCAGCTTATCCCATTCGGCGTCTATACCCGCCAGCAGTTCAACTTTGCTCAGGATTTCGTGCTGCGCGCCGTAGACGATGGTGTCCATCCAGGGGATGTGCTCGGCATAGTGCCCGTAGCTGTTGCCGACAATCGACCAGATGATCGCGCCCCGCTGGTCGACGCTGGGGCGAAATATTTGTACGGGCGCAGCAGGTCGGCGTCGGACAGCGCTGCGATGCGGGCGACGAGGCGCTGATGCACGTCGGCGAGCGTTTGCAGCACGGCGTCGAGGCTCATGTCGCGGTGGCGCTGCTGGATGACGGCGTTGATGATGTCGAAGTCGTCGGTCGCCCACGTTTCGGGCGTGACGCCCATGCGCTCCAGCCGATCCGCGCCTTCCAGCACGGCGACGATGCCATCCTCCCACACGGCGAGGTGAATCAGGTGATCCTTGACCGTCCAGCCCGCCGGATCGGTCGGCACGGTAAGCTGTTCGGGGGTGAGCGATTTAATGTAGGCTTGCAGCGAGTCCCAGCCGCGCTTCGTCCGGGAGAGAAGCTCGGCGGTGCTCACTTCGGGGTTGTCTGCCATTGCCTGCCTTTCGGGTGCGAACAGCCGGTTATGCCGCTAAATGCGCGGGTGCACGCAAACGTGATACCGCTGCGGGCGGCTGACGGTTCAGGTTTTGCCCATCTTCTCGACCGAAAAGTCAAGGGCGACGATGTACGAGTGGTCGATGAGCAGAGCTTGCGCCAGCCGCGAGCGCCCGTGCTCGTCGCTCGTCTCGAAGTTCGACTCTTCGCTGAGGCTGTACGAGACGTTGTGATGGCTGAGCACCTTCGCCACGCGCTCGGCGAGCGGCTTGGGCATCGTGCCGAGCAAGCCGTAGCCGGAGTTGAGCAGGTCGACCATCGGCATGGCGCGGTTGATGTCGTCCGCCATGTCGACCAGATGCCGCCACTGCCCGAAGGTGCTGACGTATGCCTGCGACAGATCGATCACCAGCTCGTTGACGTTCTCGGCTCTGCCGTCGAAGTGGATGGCGACGCGCGGCGTGTTGTGGTGATACAGCAGCGGGTGATCGTCGGCGAAGGACAGCCGCCCAAACACGCCCAGGCTGACGCGGTGCTCGCGCACGCCGAGCGCGCGGATGGCGTAGTCGTGCAGCGGGCGCAAGCCCTGCGCCGCTTCGTCGAAGCGGGCGGTCTCGACGATCAACTGAAGCTCGTTGGGGACGCCGCCCATCTGCGCGACCAGCAGGATACCGTAGCCGCGCTCGCCTTCCAGTTCGCTCAGGAGTTGATCGCGCATCGGCATGGGCTACGCCGTGCCCCGCAGCATCCGCGCCAGCCAGTTGGACGCCGGGTTGCCGCGCGCTTCCGAATCGGCGATGACCGATTCGGTGTCGTAAGCGACGGCGCGCAGGTCGAGCTGAACGTCGCCGTTTTCGAACGTGAAGATGCCGTATTCGGCTTTGCCGGTGTTGGCGTCAAACGGGACGCCGACGCTGCCGACGTTGACGACGCGCCAGCCGCCCACCGTGCGATCCATCTGGGTGTGGATATGCCCACCGATGCCGAGCCGCCCTTCGCGGTCGAGCAGGGCGTCGGCGGCTTCTTCGTCGCTGCTGGTCGGCGTGAGCGCCATGCCTTCGTCGTCGCCGGGGGTGCCGTGATAGCCGATGACGTAGCCGTAGCCGTCGGCTTTCAGATCGGTCTCGCCGGGCAGCTTCGCCAGAAACTCGTAATCTTCGAACGCAAGCTGATCCGCGCACCAGGTGAGGCGGTCGCCGATGTCGCGCCAGAAGCGGCGCATGTTGGCGAATTCGTCGGCGTCTTTGGCGGGCTTGCCTGCGGTCGGGCGCGAGCCGTAGACCAGGTGGCGGTCGGTGTTGCCGTGAATGACGCGGAGGGTGTGCTTCTTCTGCTCGTCGTCCTTGACGGCATCGACCAGCGCCTTAACGCGCTGGATGCACTCGGCGGGGCGCGGTCCGAACGCCGCCAGATCGCCCAGGAACCAGGTCACGTCCGCGCCGCCCTGAGCCTGTAAGTCGGCGAGGGCGGCTTCGAAGGCGGTCAGATTGCCGTGAATGTCGGAAAGCACTGCCAGACGCATCGCATCTCCTTCGCGGTCGGTATGCCGGAGATTATTGTAACGCAGGGCGGATGATTGGTGTATGGATTATGTGTGTAGGGGCACGGCGCCGCCGTGCCCCTACCGGGCGTTATATGGATGCTGATCGCTACAACTCGTTCTGGATGCGGCGGGCGGTGTAGATCGCCCAGGGTTCGGTGACGCCGTCGCGCTTGTAGTCGGCGAAGGCGGCGGCGAGGAACTGCGCCAGTTGATCGACCGTGACGGCGTGACCGATCAGCGCGCTGATGCCCTGCTCAACGGCGTGCCCGGCGTACCAGCGCGCCCACGCCTGATCGTAGACGCCGTGCAGCTCGGTCGCTTCGTACTGCCCGTGCGCCTGCCCAATCTGCTCCAGCAGCGCGGCGATCTCCTCAACCCGGTCGTCCGCCATATCCCCCTCGACCAATATTCTGATTTTCGACAGTCTCAATGAAGGCTTGACGCATAATTGGTGAAATTAATATAGCATATATATGAAGATGATGGTGCGACAGCCGTCCTTATTATCGGCGCGATCAACGCCATGCTATACTGCGATCATGGACGAGAACGAGCTTCTGAATGAAATTCGCGCGCGCGGCTGGGGCGATGCCCTGAGCACCGCGCTGGATGTGCTCGAACCGCTGGGACCGCTGGGCGCGCAGGTATTGTGGGTGGCGCAGCCCGCCGCGCGGCTGGTGGGCGGCTGGGGTGATCTGCTCGGCGCGCTGGCGCGGGCGCTCGAAGCGCCGGGCGGGGTCGAGCGGCTGCGGCAGGCGCTGGACGACCAATAGCGGTGCAATCGGGGGAGTGAGCAGGATTGGATAGCACCACGCAGGTTATCACAACGCTGATCATTCTGGCGACGCTGGTCGTCAGCGTGATCGCCACTCAGTTTATCCGGCGGCGGCGGCACGCCTTCCCGATGCGCGCCATCCCCGCTTACGAAACAATCCCGCTGATGGTGGGCGAGGCAATCGAAGCCGGACGCCCGGTTCACGTATCGTTCGGCAGCGCCGGGCTGGGCGGCAGTAACACCGCGCTGGCGCTGGCGAGCGCCGAGATGTTCTATCAGGTGGCGCAGCATAATCTGCCGGGCGCAACCGTGCTGACGATGAGCGATCCGAGCGCGCTGCCGCTCGGCTACGGGACGCTGCGGCGGGCATTCGCCAGCCGCCGGGATCGTCAGAGCGCCAGCAGCGCGCGCTGGTATCCGGCGGGGTCGCGCTCGCTGGCTTTCGCCGCTGCGCTGACCGGGATGCTCGGCGACGAGCGCGTCTCCGGCAGCGTGCTGGTCGGCAGCTATGGCGCGGAACTGGCATTGATCCTCGAAGCCGCCGCGCGCCGCCGCCAGTCGTCGGTTGCGGGCAGCGTTGATCTCGACGGGCAGGCAATCGCCTTTGCGATGGCGGATCAGGCGCTGATCGGCGAGGAGATGTTTATCGCCGGGGCGTACCTGGGCGACAGCGCGGCACAGCGCGGCAGCGTGGTCACGCTCGACGTGCTGCGCTGGCTGCTGATTCTGGGGCTGTTGATTGCGACGGCGAACACGATCCGCGAACCGGTCGCCGCCGCGCTCCGGCGTCTGCTGGGGGGAGGCTGATTCGATGGCACGTTTGGGTGCGGCGCTGGCGACGGCAATCGCAATCGGCTTCGGCTTGCTCACGTTGTGGGGCTTGATCTCCGGCAGCGGCTCGGTGCTGAGCGTCACTAACCTGCTGCTTCAGCTCACGGTGATTACCGTCGCCGTGACGATCCTGCTCGGCATCCTCAATCTGTTCGGCGTCCACCTGCGCCGGATCACGCACCGGCAGCGCGGCTGGCTGTACAGCCTCGCGCTGATCGGCAGCGCGGCGGTGGTGCTGATCCTGTGGCTGCTGGGCGCGCAGTCCACTAACGCCATGCTGCTGGAGACGGTCGAAGTCTCGGTCGAATCGGCGCTGGCGGGGCTGGTGGTGTTCGCGCTGGTGTACGGCGCGTACCGGATGATGCGCCGCCGCGTGACGTGGGGCGGCATCCTGTTCACGGTGGTGCTGCTGATCGTGCTGCTGGGTGCGCTGCCCGTGCCGCAGGTCGCGGTGCTGAGCGAACTGCGCACCTGGCTGCTGGCGGTCCCGGTCAGTGCAGGCGCGCGCGGCATCCTGCTGGGCATCGCGCTGGCGACGGTCGTGACCGGCGTGCGCGTGCTCATCGGGCAAGATCGTTCGTATCGTGAGTAATTTCTCATGACCCTAGACCCGAAAAAACTCCCGCCCTGGATGCGCAAGGACAAGCCGAAAGAGCCGGAGAAACAGGAGCCGCCCGGCGATCCGGTCGACATGCCGCCCTGGCTGCGCGACGACTTCGTGCCGGAGCCGAAGGTCAAGCGGATCGCGCCGCAGCACCCGGACGAGGCGGGCGGCGACCCGCCCTGGCTGTCGGAGATCCCCGAAGTCGAAGAACCGAAATCGTACAAGATCGGCGGGACAGAACTCTCGGCGGAATACCTCGCCGGGGGCGACGAACTGGCGGATACGGTCGATTCGGGCATGACGTTCGACGCATGGATGGCGGAACAGGAAGAATCTAAGCGCGTCAAGGACATCGAGGAGGAAATCCCCGATCTGTTCTCGGACGTGGAGGGATTCGCCGACGACCAGCCCGCCGTGCCGGAAGGCAAGGACACCGGGCAGCTCCCCGACTGGTTCCTCGGTCTGGAAGCGCTCGACACCAGCGACGCGCCCGAATGGTTCGTCAACGAGGATATTCCCGACGCGCAGTCCAAGCCGTCGAGCGACATCCCGCCCTGGATCAGCGATCTGGTCATCGAGGAGGACGAGCCGAAGCAAGAAGCGCCGCCTCAGGAAGATGATTTCGGCTCGCTGCTCAAGTCGATTGGCAGGGCGGCGATGGACGAGAGCGTGCTTCAGGGCGAGTGGGCTGCCGACGCCGAGGAAGAAGAAGTCGAGCCGATCACCGACGATTTCTTCGCCCGGCTGACCAACATCGCGCCCGAAGCAGCCCCGCCGCGCCCGCCCTCGTCTGTGGAAGCCGAGGACGACGTCCCCTCGTTCGAGGATTTGTTCGCGCAGCTTGGCACGGAAAACGCCGTGCCGGAAGCACCGGCGTGGCAGCTTCCGGTTGACGATACGCCGGTTGACGATGCGCCGATAGACGACTTCTTCGCCCGACTGGGCGGCGCGCCGCCGTCGGACGAGCCGCTAACGGATAACGAATCGGTGGTGGAGGATTTCTTCGCGGAACTGGGCGGCGCACCTGCGTCCAAGCCCACCGCGCCGCAGGACGATTTCGCTGACTTCGACGATTTCCCTGACGACGACCAGCCGCCGAGCGATTCGGTCGACATCCCGCAGAACGAGCTGGATGCGTTTTTCGACAACGTCGCTTCCGACCGCTCGATACCTTCGCTGGACGACATCGCCGAGCCTGATCTCGACTGGCTGGTGACCAGCCAGCCCGACGATGAGCCGGAGGAAGAACCGCCGCCGCCCCCGCCGCCAGCGACGGTCGACCGCGAAGATACCATGAGCTGGCTGAGCGAGTTGAACAATATTGTCACGTCGGTGACGCGCCCGCAGCAGGTCGAGCCGGAAGAACCTGTCGTGTACGACACGGGCAGGCTGCGCGAGTTTTCGGGCGATGAGACTGACGCGCGCGGTGATGTCGACGAATACCAGTGGCCCGAAGCGCCGGTCGCCCCCGATCCTGAGCCAGAGCCGGAGCCGGAACCCGACGCGACCGAAGCCACCTGGCTCGACGCGATCACGCCCGACGATTTGGAGCAGCTCGATCTGCCGCCTGCCGAAGCCGCGCCGCCGCCCCCACCGCGCCGCTCGCTGCTTTCGGAGCGGCTGCGCAAGGCGGAACAGCCGCAGCCCCGGCGGGCGATTGACATCGGCGACGACGAAATCTTCCGGCTGCCGTCGGGCGATCCTGATCAGGACGCCATGATCCCGGAGGACGAACTCAATTCGGGCTGGCTGCGCGACGATCTGTTCACGCCAGCAGGCGCAGCCGAACCAGATGTGCCCTTCGAGGAATCTGAGCCGGAAGCGCCTTTCGCCCCGGACGATCCGCAGTACACCCAGGACGACGAGGACGAGATCGACTTCTTCAGCCTGCTGGAAGCCAACGCCGACGCCAACGTGCTGCTGCGCACCGGGCAGCTTCGCCAGTTGGAAGAAGCGCGGCAGAAGCCGCCTGAGGACAAGCCTGCCGACAAACCGGACGAGACGCTGCCCGACGCCAGCCTGCTCGACTCGCTCCAGATCGATTTTGACGCGCTGGGCAAGCCGGGGAGCGCGGCGGAGGACGATTTCTACCGCGCGTTTGGCATGGGCGACGACGACGATACGCCCGATAAACCTGGCGGCGTCTCCGACGATCACTTCTACGCCTCGTTCAACACCGGCGGTATGGACGACAGCTATCGCGGTGAGGACGACGACCCGGCGGCTGACCCGATAGACGACGATTTCCTCGCCTCACTCGGCTTCGACAAGGAGACGACTGACGCCTGGAACGCCGGGCAGGATGCGGCGGACGACGATGACGACTTCTTCGCCGCGCTGGGGTTGAACGACACGACCGCCCTGCCTGACGCGGAAGCGCCGCTGCCGGACTGGATGCAGCAGGCGGACGGCGGGCTTTCGGACGAGGATTTGTTCGCCGCGCTCGGCATCGCGGGCGACGACTCTGGACGACGCGCAGCCCGCTTACGCCTCCGACGAGGAATTGTACGCGGCGCTCGGCATTGACGACGATGCCAAGCCTGCGCTCAGCCGCGCGAGCGCCGCGCCAGCCCGACCAGAGCGATGACCCGGCGTTCAACGCCGTGCTGGGGATGCTCGACTCGCAGTCGGCGCAGTCGTCGGAGATTTCCGACGAAGAACTGTTCGCCGCGCTCGGCATCGACGCCGAAGGCGAGGCTGCTCTGCCCGAACCACCCGCCGAACCCGACGAGGCGGCGGTGGCGGAATGGGCGGATCAGCAGCCTGAGCCGGAGACGGCGGACGACGCCTTCGACGCGGTGCTGGGGATGCTCGATGCGCAGTCGGCGCAGCCGTCGGAAATCTCCGACGAAGAATTATTCGCCGCGCTGGGCATCAACGAGAACGACCTGAGCGCTCAACCCGCCCAAGCGGCGGCGACACCGGATTGGACGGACGAGCAGCCGGAAGCCGCGCCGCTGGAGGACGAGGACATCTTCGCGGCGCTGGCATCGACGATTTTGACGCCGACGCTCAACCCGCCGAAGCTGCGCAGCTCGCCTACGACTCGGACGAGGACTTGCTGGCGGCGCTCGGCTTGAGTGGGGACGTTGACGAAGCGCCTGCCGAGGCTGAAGCGGCTGTGCCTGCATGGTCGAGCCAGCAGAGCGAGCCGGAAGTCGATGACGAGGACATCTTCGCGGCGCTCGGCATCGATGACTTTCGACGTGGGCGCACAGCCTGCTGAAGCCGCGCAGCTCGCCTACGGCTCGGACGAGGACTTGCTGGCGGCGCTCGGCTTGGGCGAAGGCGATGTCGACGAACAAGCCGTCGAAGCGTCGCTGCCGCAGTGGACGGATCAGCCGGAAGCAGCGGCGGTCGAGGATGAGGATGTTTTCGCCGCTCTGGGCATGGGCGACGATGAATTGAAGATCAGCCCGCGCAGCCCGCCTACGCTTCCGACGAGGAACTGCTGGCGGCGCTGGGGCTGGATGGCGGCGACGCCGAAGAACAGCCCGCCGAAGCAGCGCCGGTTTCGGGATGGTCGGGCGGGCAGGGCGACCCGGTTCGCGGACATGGATTTTGAGACGATGTTCGGCAGCGCCGACCTCGACGACGTGCCACCTGCCGCGTCCGAAGAAGACCTGCTCGGTCAGTGGGCAGCGCAGACGGACGACGAACTGCCGCAGACCGAGGATTTCTACGCGGCGCTGGGCATGAGCGACGACGAAACGTCCCGCCTGCCGCCTCCGAAGAAGATGTGTTCGGGCAGTGGGGCGCGGCGCAGGCGGAGACGCCGGACGAAGACGATTTCTTCGCGGCGGCGCGCTTTGACGAGCAGCAGCCCGCCCGCGCTGAAGCCGCCCCGGCGGAGGACGATCTGTTCGCCGAGTGGACGACCGAAGCCGAGCTGCCGCCGTCGGACGATTTCTTCTCCGCGCTGGGCATGATCGATGAAGAGAGTGCGCAGCCGGTGGCGAGCCAGCCAGCCAGCAGCGGGTGGGATGCCATCGAGGACCCGCCGGAGGAAGAATTTTTCTCCGCGCTCGGCATGATCGACAACAAGCCACCTATCGAGCCGAGCGCGCCCGGCTTCACCGACATTGACAGCTATCTGGCGTCGCTGCCCTTCGACCAGCCGCAGGTTACGCCGGAAGCGGGCGCGGTTTTCGATCAGCCAGTCGATTTCGACCTCGACGCCATCCTGTCGGGGTCTGAGTTCGCCGACGCCCCGGCGACGCAGCGCTCGCCGCAAGACCTCGCGCCCGGCATGACCGAGGACTGGCTGGCGCAGCTACAGGCGAACGTCGAAGAAGTGTCCGCCAGCGCGATTGTGCGCCAGAAGGAAGATCGCCCGGTCGAGGAACTGCCGAGCCGTTTGCAGCGCCTCCGCCGCCTGTCGGAGCAGATTCCCGACGAGTTGCCGCCGGACGATGCGCTGACCGAAGTGCTGCCCGGTCTGCCGCCCACGCTCGCGCCCGCGCCGTTCGTGGGCGGGACGCTCGGACTGGTGCAGGAAGTGACGCTCACGCCGGAGCAGCAGAGCAAAGCCAACCTGCTCCAGAGCCTCGTCCCAACCGACGCCGCGCCGCAGCCGTTCCGCATGTCGGCAATCGAGGCGACCTACGATTCGCCCTACATGTCTGACCTTGAGGATACGCCGGAAACCATCCTGGAGCCGGTCAAGTCCAAAGCGACGCGCAAACAGCGGGCGCGCCGTCCGGGCGAGAAGCGCCAGCGGCTGCGCATCGACCGCCTGCTGGTCGCGGTGGTGCTGGCGGCGGCGATGATCCTGCCGTTCTTCATCGCCGGGTTCCGCGTCGGCAATCTGCCGCCTGCCGAATTCGCGGCGGGCAGCCCGGCGCAGATCGTGTTCGACGAGATGGATTCGATCCCGTCGGGCGCGCTGGTGTTGGTCGGCGTCGAATACAGTCCGGCGTCCGCCGCCGAACTCGACGCCATGACCAACGCGCTGGTGCGGCACATCTTCCTGCGGGCGGCGTACCCGGTGGTCGTCAGCGGCAACCCGCTCGGCTTGATGCGCGCCGCCAACCTGATCGAATCGATCAACGACGACGCCGACTTTCTGGCACGCATCGGCGCGACCGAGCCGCTGCAAGCCAATGCCGACTATTTCATCGTGCGCTACCTGCCCGGCAGTGTGATCGGGCTGCGCGCCTTCAGCGAGGATACCGCCAATCTGCTGCTGTCCGACATTCGCGGGCAGGCGAGCAAGCTGGTCGTGCGCTCGCTGGATGACTTCGCGCGGGTGGTGGTGATCACCGACCGCGCCGAGGACATGCGCTCCTACGCCGAGCAGATCGCGCCGCTGACCGACGCCCCGCTGGTCGCGGCGGTGAGCTACGGCGCCGCGCCGCTCGCCGAGCCTTACGCTAGGACGCACGGCGGCGGGCTGCTGGTCGGCTTGGGCGACGCCTATACCTACGCCAGCACCCTCGGCTTGGCGACGATCAACAGCCTTGCCGAGCGTATTCGCATTATCCCGACCGACACGCCAGCTCCGACGCAGCCGCCGCCAGCGACCCAGCTTCCGGCAACCGCGCTCGCCAGCGCGACACCGACGATCATGCCGACGCCGGAGCCGCAAACGGCGACGGTTGTCTCGCGGCAGGCGGTTAACATGCGCAGCGGTCCGAGCACGGATAACAACGTGCTGGCGGCTGTGCCCAGCGGCGCGAGCGTGCTGGTGCTCGGCTTCAACGCGGATCGCTCGTGGGTGAACGTGCAGATCGAGGACGGCAGGCAGGGCTGGATTTCGGCGGCGCTGCTGGAAATCCGCGAGAGCGGCGCGCCCGCCAGCAAGCGCAACCAGATACCGCCGCGCCGCCAGGACATTGACGAAGGCGAGGACGCTACCTCGCCCGCGCGCCCGACGCGCCCGCCGTCCGCGACGCCGACGGCAAGCCCGACGACGCTGGTCGCGGAGACGCTCGAAGCGACCATTACGCCAACCCGGACGACTGCCCCGCCTTCGACGACGCCGCGCCCATCGCGCACGCCGTCGCCGACCGCGACGCTCGAACCGACCAGCGAGGCGACCGCCGAAGCCACGCCGGAAGCCATCGCACCATCCGGCAGAGAAACCGGCTACCGCGACGAGCGCTGGTACGCCATGAACCTGGGAATCATCGCATCGGCGCTGATCATCACCTTCGGCGCGGTGGTGAATATTGCGCGCGGGCTGCTGCGGAGAGGACGACGCCGGTGAGCGATCAGATCGGGCTGTGGGTCGGCTTCATTCTCACGTTGATGGTGTTCAGCTATCTGCTCGTCGACAATTTCCTCTACCGGCTGGCGACTTACGTTTTCGTCGGGCTGGCGGCGGGCTTCGTCACGATTGTGACGGTCGAAAGCGTGCTGCTGCCCTGGATTCGCACGACGCTGTTTGCCAGCGACGTGAACAGCAAGCTGCTCGGCGCGATCCCGATGGTGCTCGGCTTGCTGCTGCTGCTGAAAGGCACGGCGCGCTTCAACCGGCTCGGCAACCTTGGGTTGGCGTTCGTGGTCGGCATCGGCACGGCGGTGGCGCTGGTCGGCGCGATCAGTGGGACGCTGCTGCCGCTCGCCACCGCGACCAGCGGCAGCGTGGCTGCCAACGCGCTCGACGGCTTCATCCTCGTGCTGGGCGTGATCTCGACGCTGGTCTACTTCCAGTACCTGGCGCAGCGCGTCCCCGGCGGCGCGACCCGCCGCGCGCTGGTGATCCGGGCGATTGGCGCAGTCGGGCAGGGCTTCATCGTCGTGACGCTGGGGGCGCTTTACGGCGGGGCGATCCTCTCCGGGCTGGTCGTCTTTGGCGAGCGCATCGCCTTCATCCTTCAGCGCATCGGCGGGGGCTAGCGCATGAGTGAAAATTCCATTCTGGCGGTCGATTTCGGCAACGTGCATACCCGCGCCCTGCTGATCGATCTGGTCGAGGGCGTCTATCGCCTGGTCGGTCAGTCGGAAGTGGGCACGAGCGCGGGCTTCCGTTCTCGGACGTGGGCATGGGCTTCCGCCGTGCCGTGCACCAGTTGAGCATGATCAGCGGGCGGCGGCTGCTCCAGCAGGACGGGACGATCATCACGCCGGAACAGCCGGATCGCTCCGGGGTCGATGCCTTCATCGCCACCGCCAGCATCGGTCGCCCGCTGCGCACGGTGCTGATCGGGCTGATGCCGGGCATGAGCATCGCCAGCGCCCAGCGCGCCGCCATCGGCACCTACGTCAACATTGTCGACGTGTTCAGCCTGGACGACGCGCGCACGGCGCAGGAACAGTTGAACGCCATCGTCTACGCCCGCCCCGACCTGATCTTCATCACCGGCGGGACGGAGTTCGGCGCGACCAACCCGGTGCTGGAGCGCGCGCAGACGGCACGGTTGGCACTGCGGCTGATGCGCAGCAACGTCAACGTGGTGTACGCCGGGAACAGCGCGCTCGTGCCGCAGATTCAGGAGATGTTCGAGAACGTGGCGACGGTGTTCGTCGCCGACAACGTGCGCCCGACGCTCGACAGCGAGTCGCTGGGGACGGCGCAGAAGCAGCTCGCCAGCGCGTTCGATTCGTTCACGGCGCGGCGCGGCTTCGGCTTCGACGAAGTCGGCTTGATGTCGCGGGTGGGCATCCTGCCGACGGCGCAGAGCTACCACACGGTCGTGGAATATCTGGGCAAGACGACTCCGGCGGGCGGCGTGCTGGCGGTCGACGTGGGCAGCGCTGTCAGCACGATGTCGGCGTCGGTGGACGGGCACACCGCGACCAGCATCCGCACCGACATCGGCGTCGGGCACAGCGCGGGCAGCCTGATCGACAGCGTTGGTCTGGATGGGGTGCGCCGCTGGCTGCCGTTCTACGCTTCCGACAACGAAATCCTCGCCTACGCGCTCAACAAGACGCTGCGCCCGGCGACGATCCCGGAGACGCAGCGGGCGCTGTACCTCGAACATGCGCTGGTGCGCGCCGCGCTGGAGAATTTGCTGAGCGCCGCGCGACCGACGTGGACGCCGACGCGCGCGCTCGACGACGCTCACGCGCCGCTGCCGCCGTTCGCGCGGATTATCGGGGCGGGCGGCGCTGTCCAGCACGGGACGCCCGGCGATGACGGCGATGCTTATGCTCGACGCGCTTCAGCCGACCGGGGTGGTCGCGCTGCAAGCCGACAGCAGCTCGCTGACCGCCGCGCTCGGCGCGCTGGCGCGGGTCAAGCCGGAGGCGGTCGTGCAGGTGCTGGATGAGGGCGGGCTGGAAGATTTGGGCACGTGCATCAGCCTGTCGGGGAATCCGCGCCGGGGACACCGGGCGGCGCTGGTCACGATCACCAGCGAGAGCGGCGACACCGAGACGTTCACGGTGCGCGGCGGTGAACTGGATTTACCCGCTGTCGATTGGCTTGCGGGCGCGGGTGCGCATCGCCGTGTACGGGCGCGATGTCAGCATCGGCGGCAAGCGGCGGATGCGGATGGACCTGGATGGCGGCTCGGCTGGGCTGATCATCGACGCGCGCGGGCGTCCGCTGCCGCTGGCGACGAACATGCGCGTGCTGGCGACGCAGATCACCGAATGGTACGCGCAGGCGACTGGCGACCCGGTGTTCTCCGTGCCGCCGGATTGGTTAGTCCCGGTCATCGAGGAGCCGAATATCAGATCGGTCACGGACGAGCGCAGCCGTCGGCGCAGACGCACGGTGAAGGCGCTCAACGCCGAGACGAAAGCTGCCAAGCCGCGTCGCGGCTTGTTCGGCAGGCAGCGCGGCGCAGCCCGAAGCGGCGGAAGCGGAAGGAGACGACGGTGACCTCCGAAATCTACTATCCTGAGCACCGCCACCTGCTCGGCAAGACGGCGATCCGGCGCGAGCGGCTGCTGCCCGACGACGCCAACGGCGAAGTGTTCGTCTCGACCGGGCGCGCGTGTCGCTGCGTGACGTAGTGGCGCGCGGCGCGGCTCCCGCGCCTTACGCCCTGATCGACGGGGCGCGCTTTTCGGGCTGAAAGACCCGGACAAGCTGTATGACCTGCTCGAAGTGCGTATCGGCGAGCAGGTGATCGAGGGCGACGTGCTGGCAGGCGAGAGCGGTCGCCGGGGCAAGCGGCTGTACGCGCCGATCTCCGGGAGCATTGTCGAGATCACGCAGGGACAGATTATCATGCAGGAGACCGTCCCGGCGATAGAAGTCGAGGCGGGTCTCAACGGCAGCGTGATCAGCGTGCGCAAGGGCGCGGCGTGGTGATCGAAGCCTACGGCGCGGTGCTTCAGGGCGTGTGGGGCAATGACCGCCACGCCATCGGCACGCTGCGCTTCGAGCCGTCCAACGGCATCGAGAGCCTGTACAGCGACATGATCGAGACCAATTATCAGCGGCATCGTCATCGTCACGCGCAAGGCGCTCAACCGGGGCGCATTCGAGGTGATCGAGGAGCGCGGCTTCAGCGGCGTGATCGCGCCGAGCATGGAACCCGACCTGATCGGCACGGCGCTGGACTCGCGCTCGGCGATCCTGCTGATCGAGGGTTTCGGAACGCAGCGCATCAGCAACACCGTCGCGCAGTTTCTGGAAGCAATGGAAGGGCGGCAGGCGACGCTGGACGCCGTGCTGCCCACAACGCTGGAATCCCGCCGCCCGGAAGTGGTCATCACCGTGCCGCTTGAGCCGGGCGAGCGCCCATCCCCCCCCAACCTGGGCGCTGTCCTGCAGGTCGGCAGAGAAGTGCGGCTGACCAGCGGCGAATCGGCGGGGATGCTCGGACACGTACTCAGTTTGCCAAAAGACCCCATTCTATTAGACAATGGTCTGTACGTGCCGTGCGCTTTAGTTGAGCTTGTGACCGGAGAAAAAGTTCACATACCACTGGCGAACATCGAGGTATCTGGGTCATAATTCAACTATAGATTTCCGACCGCACCAGCGAGGGGGAACGAATGAGTGATAGAAACGACTTCGATTTCGAAGACGATTTTCTAAGTGACGACAACGAACCGTTCGATTTCGACGAAGAGGAAGGTTTCCCTTCGGGCATTGGTGACGAGTTCGAAAGCGACATGCCCGAAATCGAAGAGGAGCCGCCGGAGCCATCGACCAACCGGACGTTCGTCGTCCTCGCCGGGATCATGATCCTGTTGTTCGTCGCGGCGCTCGGCGTCGTCCTGTTCCTCGCTACCCGCCCGACCGGTCCGAGCGACCTGGAACTGACCGCATCGCAGGTTGTCCTGCTGAATCTGACTGTTGAAGCGCACCTTGCCGAAACCGGCACGCAGAACGCTTTCGACCTGGCGCTGACGCAGACCGCAGCGGCATGGACGGCGACTCCTTCCCCCACGCTGACGCCGTCGCTCACCGAAACGCTGCTGCCTTCGATCACGCCCTCCGCGACCGAGTTCCGCCCGACGATCACGCCGACGCCTTCGCCCAACCTGACGGAACTTGCCATTCTGCAACTGGCGAACGGCGCGCTGACGCTGACGGCGATTGCCGCCAACGCTTCGCCGACGCCCTCGCCGACCGAATTCATCCCGCCGACCGATGCGCCGCCGGAGCTTGACCTGCGCAGCGCTTTCTCGACACAAATCGCCTTTGCCACGCAGCAGGGGCAGTTCGATCAGGATGCCTTCAGCACGAGCGTCGCCGTCGCTACCCAGCGCGCAGATACCCGGATGGATTCGGCGGGCGAATTGATGGTGCGCGACATGCTCAACGCGACCGCGACGGCGGTCAACGATCAGGTCGGCGCGGCGCAGACGGCGATTGCCTTCATCGACAACGCGCTGGCGAACGCTGCCGTAGAATCCGGCGCTGGCGACGCAGCTTGCGATGATCATCCCGGCGGTGCAAACGCAGGCGGCGCTGGGCACGCCCGGCGCTCTGGCGACGGTCGCGGCGATTAGCGCAGGCGCGCTCGGCACGCAGAGCGCGCCGACTGGGCCGCTCGCTGGCGAACGCGACGCAGGCGGCAGGCGGCAGCGGTAAGCTGACCGATACAGTGTTCCCGCGCGGCGCAGGCGACCGAAGTAGCGATGCTGCCGCCGGACAGGACTCGGCGGCCAGACAGCAGCCGTGAGTCTCCGTCGGCATTTGCGACGCGGGCGGCACAGGCGACCCGCTCGGTGATTTCGACGCAGAGCGGCGCTGGCGACGCAGATCGCATTCCTGACCCCACCCGCTTTCGCCCACCCCAGGGCGCGATAGCCACGCAGTCGGCGCTGGCAACCCGGCAGGCGCTGATCGACATGGCGCTTGGTCTGGTTACGCCGACAGCTTCGCGGTCGTCAGCGGGCTGCGTCGGTCAACATGACAGCGACGGCGATTGCCGGGGCGTTCGGCAACGACCGCTCAGGCGGGCACGCCGATAACGACGCTGCCCGCGCAGCTTGTGCCGACGGCGCTGCCGCAGACCGGCTTGTTTGAGGACGTGGTCGGCGGCGGGACGGGCGGTATCGGCGTGCTGGCGCTGTCGGTGATCGGGCTGGTCGGCGTGATCGTGGTCTCGCGGCGGCTGCGCAACGCTGGCGCGCGACGAGCTGACCGTCGGAATTTCCGGGCAATAACGACTGAGCAGCGCGAGGCGGGTCTGAAAGCAGAACCCGCCCTTTTGTATCCCGGAATTACGCGCGACACCGATGTGTTGATGACGATTTCGGAGGAAAGCTACCTCACCCCGTTTCGCTGCGCTCAACCCTCTCCACGTCGTGGAGAGGGGATTAAGGGTGAGGTCATCATGAACCGATTTATTATGCGGGAGGACAGCGTGCGGGGAATTCAGAGGATGGCGACTGAACCACCCGCCCCAGTCGACCGGGACGACCCGCGCTACCGCCGCGCCGCGCGCTGCTGGCGCAGAAGCTGGGCGTCGACTGGCGCGACCTGCCGCCGGAGCAGGTGCTCGAATACCTGCGCAAAGATCGAGATTGGGCGGCAAGCCGGGGGCGGTCAGATGCGGCACGAGTAGAAATGGAGATGTGAGGAGAGGCATGCCTCTCCCCTACGAAGCATTCTCGCGTTCAGAAGCGGTCAGCGCATCCGCATCGCTGCGCTGAGCGCCGCGCACGGCAGGCAGCCACCGTCCGCGCCGAGGATGGCGTAGTCAGCAGGCGCGCCGATGGTGGCGTCCAGGTTGTAGGCGATGAACAGGCGGATACGTCCGCTCTGGCGGGCGAGCAGCGCCGCCTGCGCCAGCCACTCGGCGCGCTGTTCGGCGGTTGTGCCGCCGAGCCGTCGCTGGGGACGAGATAGCCGATGCGGGTGAAGCACAGCGGCTTGTCCGGGAAAATCCCGGCGTAGACGCTGACGACGGTCGAATAATAGTAGATGAACTGATCGCCGCGCGGAGATGTCCATGCGTTGGCTTGAGCCGCGAAGCCGCGACCGTGTACGACATCCCGATGCAGTCCGCCGACTTGTCCGCCCCGCGCGCCATGCCGCCGAGATAGCGCAGGTCATAGCCGTCGGGACCGCACTCGTTGTCGAAGGCGAGGAAGCTGCGCAGCGCGCCGCTCACGACCAGCACTGTCGGGTTGGCGCGCTTGATCGCCGCGAAAGCGGTCTGGACATCTCGTGTAAGCCGCCGGGTCGATCCGCGCGCACCCAACCGGTTTCGGCGTTCATGTCGCCCCAGACTTCGATGGCGTCCGGCGCGAGCGCGGCGACTTCGCCCAGGTACGTCCCGAAGCGGTTCAGGTAGGTCACTGATTGCTGCCCATCTCCTGCGGGTCGCCCACAATTTGCAGCAGGATGCGCAGCCCGCTGCTGTGCGCCTGATTGATGGCAAGCTGAGCGCTGGCGGATGAGTCCGCCGAGCCGCCAGCGAAGCTGGACTTTCACCCAGGTGATGCCGGCTTCGCTGAGCGTGCCGAAATGGTCGAAGCTGAAGATTTCGCTGCCGAGATCGAACGGGATCGGCGGCGGGGTTAACGAGGCAGGCGATGGCGTCGCGGTCAGGAACGTCACCACCGGCTCGGTTGGCGGCGCGACGGTGGCGGTGGGTGCGGCTGGGGAATGGCGTCAACCGGGATTTTCAGAAATCATCCCGGCGAAGATCAGGTTCGGGTCGGTCAGCCCGTTGGCTTCCATGATCGCGCGTGTGGTGGTGTTGAAGCGCGCCGAGATTCTGCCCAGTGTCACCGCTGAACGACCATGCCGCACAGTTCTGGTATTCGGGCGTCGGCGTATTGTCCTGTGGATACCGCCGGAGCGAGCAGCAGCACTATAACCAGATCGTCAGGATGACGGCGCAGCGAACCTTTGCTTAGCGGATTCGGCGAAAAATACTAACGACTCTGGTTAATCTTCTTCACTATAGCACAGGAACCGTGTTGCGTTTTGCCCGCTTCGACAACGCGAAAGGGCGAATTTCACGAGTATCACCCCATCCTCGCTTCGCCCGATCTGGAAGCCAGCACCAACTCATCTGGCGCGCCTTTGAAACTTTGCCCGAATACCGGCGACGCGCAGTTGCTCAGCGCCCTGCCACGACCGCGCAAAATGGCACCTTTGCTCAATTCCGCTTTTACCGGAAGCTCGTTGTTTTTGTTTGGCTTTTTACCCACAAGACGGCGGAGTAGCTTTCTATAATGACATTCATGCCCGATATTTAGTAAGTTTGACCAAGCGGAGTGATTCCTATGACTACGATGGAAAAGAGCGCCCCATCACCAGGACTGAAGCCCTCGGCACAAGTCGCCAGTGATCCGGCGGCGCTAATCCAGTGGGCACGCGAGAACGGTGTCAAGGAGGTCGATGTCAAGTTCGTCGACATTCGCGGCGTGATGCAGCACTTCAGCCTGCCGCTGGTCAATTTTGAGGTCGATGCATTTACGCAGGGGCTGGGCTTCGACGGGTCGAGCATTCGCGGCTTCCAGTCGATTGATCGGTCTGACCTGAACCTGATTCCCGATGCGTCGACGGCGTTCATCGACCCGGTTCCGGCGATGCCGACGCTCAGCTTCATGTGCGACGTGGTGGACATCAGCGGCGAGCCGTATGCCCGCGACCCGCGCGGCGTCGCCCGCCGCGCCGAAGCCTATCTGAAAAGCTCCGGCATTGCCGACGTATGCTACTTCGGACCCGAAGCCGAATTCTACATCTTCACCAGCGCGCGCTGGGGCACGGCGGAAAACGGCTCGTTCTACGAAGTCGATTCGAGTTCCGGCTTCTGGAACACGGGCGCGAACGACGGTCCCAACCTGGGGTATCGTCCGCGCATCAAGGAAGGCTACTTCCCGGTTCCGCCGACCGACAAGCTGCAAGACCTGCGCGCCGAGATGGTCGCCACGCTGATGTCGGTGGGCATCGACGTGGAAGTGCATCATCACGAAGTCGGCGGCGCGGGGCAGGCGGAAATCGACCTGCGCTTCAATCCGCTGCTGAAGATGGCGGACGCGATGCAGTTCTACAAGTACATCATCAAGAACGTGGCGTACAAGAACGGCTACACGGTCACATTCATGCCCAAGCCGATCTTCGCGGATAACGGTTCGGGGATGCACTGTCACCAATCGCTGTGGAAGGACGGCGGTAACCTGTTCTTCGACAAGGACGGCTACGCCCTGCTGAGCGAGACCGCGCTGTACTACATCGGCGGCATCCTCAAGCACGCCCCGGCGCTGCTCGCCTTCGCCGCGCCGACGACCAACAGCTATCGTCGGCTGGTTCCGGGCTACGAAGCCCCGGTCAATCTGGTGTACTCGGCGCGCAACCGCTCGGCGGCGATCCGCATCCCGATGTACAGCAGCAACCCGAAAGCCAAGCGTATCGAGTTCCGCGCCCCCGACCCGACCGCTAACGCCTACCTCGCCTTCTCGGCGATGCTGATGGCGGGTCTGGACGGCGTCAAAAACAAGATTCACCCCGGCGACCCGGCGGATTACGACCTGTACGAAGGCGAGCACGAAACGCCGACCGTTCCGGGCAGCCTGAAGGAATCGCTGGCGGCGCTGGCGGCGGATCACGCTTTCCTGCTCGAAGGCGGCGTGTTCACTCAGGACTTCATCGACACCTACGTCGAATACAAGACGCTCAACGAAGCCGACCCGGTGCAGATGCGCCCGCACCCCTACGAGTTCACGCTGTACTACGATTTCTAGTGCCTGATAGGGGCGCGGCACGTATCCCATCGAAGATGGGCGCGCCCCTTTAGTGCAACCCCTGAAAGCCGCGCGCCGCCAACGCGCGGCTTTTGTTTGCCGCGGCATTGATGATGAATGACGCGCGCCGCACGTGCCCTTTGTCGCGGCGGTTGCCTGTACACTGAGTCCGAGCACAGGAGCCGATATGCCAAATCCATCTCCCGTAAAATACGAGACACGTCCGTTTTCCTCGTGGCGGGCGATCATGTCGGACGCTCTGCGCGTCGCCAGAGAAAAGAACTATGTCTACGGGCTGATCGAAGTCGACGTGACCGAAGCGCGCCGCCGCATCCACGAATACGAAGCGCGCACCGGCGGCAGCTTCTCGTTCTGCTTTCCACGATCAGCTGCATCGCGCGGGCGGTGGACGAGAACAGGAGCGTTCAGGCGATGCGCCAGGACAAGCAGCTGATCGTGTTCGACGACGTGGACGTGAATATTCAGGTCGAGCACGACCTCGACGGGCAAAAGATCGTTTCGGCGCACAACATCCGTGCCGCCAACCGCAAGAGCGCGCGCGACATTCACGACGAAATCCGGGCGGCGCAGCGTGAGAAGGTTTCGGCTGGTATCCCGCTGTCGAGTGTGCCGCGCTGGGTGATTTGGGCAGCACGACTACCGAGCTTCGCCCGCCGAATGGCGCTGCGCCGAATGCTCGGCAACCCGTTCGTGATGCGGAAGCTGGGCGGGACGGTCAACCTCACCTCGGTCGGCATGGTGGCGAAGGGCGGCGGCTGGGGGATTGCGATTGCCGAGACGCCGCTCACGGTGGCGGTTGGCGGCATCGAAGCGAAAGCCAAACCCGTCGACGGCGAAATCTGTATCCGCGAGATGCTCTCAATCACGCTCGGATTTGACCACGACGTGCTGGATGGCGCTCCTGCGGCGCGCTTCGCCAGCCGCATGAAAGCGCTGATCGAGGCGGCGCACGGCTTGGAAGCGCTGGCGACCGCAGAATCCGCGCCCGTGAAGGAAACCGGCGGTCGTTAGCGCGAGCGCGCCCCCGCATCTTCCCCTGTTTCACCAATCCCGATCCAACATCAGAACTTGTGCTGTTAGAACAAAAATGCTATAATGCAATCCTATCCTCGGAACGCATGACGACGATTTCTCGGCTATAATAAAGCGAGAGTAGAGATTAAAGGACGGGTTGCCTTGCCACCAAAAAAAGCTGCGAAAGAGACAAAAGACATCAGCATGAGCTCCCTGCCGGTCGATGACGAGGGGCGCATGAAGGCGCTCGAAGCCACGCTGAGCGATCTCACTAAGCGCTTCGGCGACGGCGCCGTCATCCGGTTGGGGGATGCTTCGCACATGGAAGTCGCCGTGATCCCCAGCGGGTCGCTGACGGTGGACATCGCGCTGGGTGTGGGCGGGATGCCGCGCGGACGCATCACCGAAATCTACGGACCGGAAAGCTCCGGCAAGACGACCCTGTGCCTGCACGTGATCGCCGAAGCGCAGAAGCGCGGCGGTCTGTGCGCGTTCGTGGATATGGAGCACGCGCTCGACCCGGCATACGCCCGCGCGATTGGCGTCAACGTCGAGACGCTGTACATTTCGCAGCCCGACACCGCCGAGCAGGCGCTCGAAATCACCGAGGCGCTGGTGCGCTCCGGCGCGCTGGACGTGGTGGTCGTCGACAGCGTGGCGGCGCTGGTTCCGCGCGTCGAGCTGGAAGGCGAGATGGGCGACAGCCATGTCGGCCGATGTCAGGCCCCGATAGCCAGGCCAGGCGCTGCGCAAGCTCTCCGGCGCGATCAAGCAGTCGAATGTGGTGGTGATGTTCACCAACCAGCTCCGCGACAAGATCGGCGTGATGTACGGCTCGCCGGAGACGACCAGCGGCGGCAAGGCGCTCAAGTTCTACGCCAGCGTCCGGCTGGACATCCGGCGCATGGAGTCGATCAAGGCGGGCGGCGGCGAAGTCGTCGGCAACCGCGTGCGCATCCGCGTGACCAAGAACAAGGTCGCGCCGCCCTTCCGCGAAGCCGAATTCGACATCATGTTCCTTGAAGGCGGCATCAGCAAAAGCGGTGAGGTGCTCGACCTGGCGGCGGAACTGGGGATCGTCGAGAAGCGCGGCGCGTTCTACCGCTACAAGGAAGGTCTGCTCGGTCAGGGGCGCGAGAACGCCAAAACGTATCTGAGCGAAAACCTGAACCTGCGCGACGAGATCGAGGATCAGATTCGCGCCCAGTTCGGGATGCCGTCGCTGGCTGGCGTGCGCCCGCAGATGAACGGTAACGGCAATGGTGCGGCGGGGGTTCCGGCGCAGCTTCGGTTCGCCGGAAGCGACGGTGACGGCGAGTACGACAACGAGTCGTAAAACGTCAGCAAGCTTTTGATTGAACTGCGCAATGACAGATGTATCGGGTTCACGGTAGGGGCGTTATGCGTAACGCCCCTATTCACGGATACCAGATGAATTTTGACGAGCCGCTGGACGACAGCCTCGAACCCATCGAGGCGTACTGCGTCCACTGCCGCGAAACGGTCGAGATGGATGACCCGGTCGCGGTGTGGACGCGCCGGGGCGTCCCTGCTACGCGCGGCGACTGCCCGATCTGCGGCGGCACCGTCTTTCGGATGGGCAAGTCGGCGGTACACGAGCGCGTCAGCACGCCGGAAGCCCACCCGCGCATCCGGCTGGCGCGCGAGACGGTCTACGTCGATTTCGCGCCCGCCGACGCCGTGATCGCCGAGCGGCTCGCCGCCGATCTGGAGCGGATCGGCGTGAACTGCTGGATGCACGAGCAGGAAGCGCCGGGTTTCAACTGGGCGAGCGGCGTCCATCCCGCTCTGAGCGGCTGCGACCGCATGATCTACGTGCTGAGCGCCGAGGCGCTGCACGTGCGCCGGTCGAGCAGGCATGGCGCTATTTCCGCGAGAAGCGCAAGCCGTCATCGTCGCGCAGGTTGACGCCAGCGCGCCGCCCGGACGACCTGCGCCGCCGTCCGCGCTTCGACCTTTCCACGCAGTACAAAGCCGCCTTCCGGCAGCTTGTGCAAGCCCTCAACGACGGGCGCTAATTCGAAATGAACGGATTTGTAGGGGCACGATATATCGTGCCCCTACGGATGTGGCTTATTTACGATTCGGCGGTGGCTTCGGGTGTCGCCTCGACGGTGCTCTCGACAGTTGCTTCCGGCACGGCTTCGGGCGTGGCTTCAGCGGTGCTTTCGACGGTGGCTTCGCTGGTCGGGACGGCGGTCGGAGCGAGCGTGGGCAGCGGCGTCGGTGTTGCGGGCATCGACTGAGCCGAGAGGTTGAGCGGCTCGATCACGTAGAACGTGCCCATCACCTGAGCCAGCGTGTCGTATGCCCCGCTCGACGAATCGGCGGTAGGTTCGGCGGTTACTTCAATTGCAGAAGCGCTCAGAGCGACCGTGTTCAGATCGACGCCGCTCGCCGGGAACAGCAGGTTGGCGACGTGGAGATTACCATCGGACGAGTTGAGCAGGACATACAGCCCACTCTCCTTGCTGCCGTCGACGGTGGTGTAGCTGTAGGCGACGGCGAAGCCCTGACCGAGTCCGCGCTGAAGCGGCGTCACGCTGACGATGCTGATGCCGCTGCGTTCGCCCTCGACAAAGCTGCGGGCGGCAGCTTCATCGGCGATGGTCACGCCCGCGCGGGTTTCGACGCGCAGAACCGTGCCGTCGGGGCTGGTGACGCTGGTCGGGCGACCGGGCGCGCTGTCGGTGACCGTCCAGGTCGACGGGTAGCGGATGATGTGGTTCGCCTGCGGGTCGTAATAGGCGTCCCAGTCGAGCGGCGTGCCCTGGAATTCAAGCTGCGGCTTGAGCGACTGGACAAAGCTGTCGAGCAGGAAGCGCAGGTAGTCGGTGGCGTTTTCGGGTACAAGCACGCGCACGACGTAAATCCACGTGCCATCCGTCCAGGCGGTCTGGCGGGCGACATACGTCCGCTGCTGAAGCGTGACGGTGAAGTCGATGACCAGCCGCTCGTCCACCATCTGGCGGCTGCTTTCCTGCCAGGTGGTGAAGTTCGACCAACTGGCGCTGATCGCCGCCTGGCTAAAGTGATCGGACAGCTCCGCCGGGGTGATCGCCACGCCCGTCGCTTCGACGTAGGCGTCGACGACGCCAAGCTGATCGTTGTTGATCAGGTTGATCTGGGCGATGGTCGATCCCTTATTGGGCTGGCTGGCGTTCCAACCAGTGGGCTGCCCGATGCTGAATATGCCGCTGGGGTGCAGATACACCTGATCGAAGCTGATCACGCTGAAATCGGCGGGCGGCGGCGGGAAGGTGGGCAAAACTGTCGCGGTCGGCTCGACGGCGGTCGTCGAAGACTCTGCCTGCCGGATTAACGGCAGCACCGCACCGGCGACCAGCACCACCGCCATAAACACGCCGAGATAAATACTGGCTCGTTTAGCACTACTATTATTCATAACAGAACTCCGAAGGCAGGGCGAAACCGGGCGAATCATACCTTAAAAGCGGCGCAAAGTTAAGCCTGCGCTAGAATGAAGGAAATTATGCCAAAAAGAGATGTCGATGGAAGTCCTTCAAACCCACATTGATCCGCAGGATGACCGCTTCCGCGCCAACGACGCGCACAACCGGGCGCTGGCGGCGGAGCTGCGCGAGCGGCTGGCGCTCGTCCGGCAGGGCGGCGGCGAAGATTACCGCAGGCGGCACGTCGAGCAGGGCAAGCTGTTCGTGCGCGACCGGGTGGATCGGCTGATCGACCCCGGCTCGCCATTTCTGGAGATCGCGCCGCTGGCGGCGTGGGAATTGTACGGCGACGACACGCCCTCCGCCGGAATTGTGACCGGGATCGGGCGGGTGAGCGGCGTCGAGTGCCTGATCGTCGCCAACGACGCGACGGTCAAGGGCGGCACGTACTACCCGATGACCGTCAAAAAACACCTGCGCGCCCAGCAGATCGCGCTGGAGAACAACCTGCCGTGCATCTATCTGGTCGACAGCGGCGGGGCGTTCCTGCCGATGCAGGACGAGGTGTTCCCGGACGCCGACGACTTCGGGCGCATCTTCTACAATCAGGCGGTCATGAGCGCGGCGGGCATCCCGCAGATGAGCGCGGTGATGGGAAGCTGCACGGCGGGCGGCGCTTACGTCCCGGCGATGTCCGACGAGGCGGTGATCGTCAAGGGCACGGGAACGATCTTTCTGGGCGGTCCGCCGCTGGTCAAGGCGGCGACGGGCGAGGAAGTCAGCGCCGAGGATTTGGGCGGCGCTTACGTCCACACCCACATTTCCGGCGTGGCGGATCACTTCGCCGAGGACGACGACCACGCGCTGGAAATCGTGCGCGGGATTGTCGAAACGCTGAATCGCCCCCCGAAGTCGCGTCCGCCGCAGCAGGCCAGGGGAACCGCTGTATCCAGCCGAAGAAATTATGGCATCCTGCCGACGACCTTCCGCGAGACGTATGATGCCCGTGAGGTGATCGCGCGGGTGGTGGACGGCAGCCGCTTCCGCAGAGTTCAAGGCGAATTACGGCACGACGCTGGTCACCGGCTTCGCGGCGGTTGAAGGCTACCCGGTCAGGATCGTATAACAACGGCGTGCTGTTCAGCAGATCCGGCGCTGAGAAGAGCCGCGCCATTTATCGGCTGTATTACGGCTGGCCCTCCCGCTGCTGTTTCTGCAAAAACGTGACCGGCTTCATGGTCAGGCGTGGTACAAGCAGGCGGGATCGCTAAAGACGGCGCGAAGATGGTGCGCACCGTCGCCAACGCCGCCGTCCCCAAGCTGACCGTGATCATCGGCGGGAGCTTCGGCGCAGGCAATTACGGCATGTGCGGGCGTGCGTACAACCCGCGCTTTTTGTGGATGTACCCCAACGGCCGCATCAGCGTGATGGGCGGCGAGCAGGCGGCGAACGTGCTGCTGACGGTCAAGCGCGACCAACTGGCGCGGCGCGGCGAGCCGGACGCAACCCGACGAGCAGGAAGCGTTCAAAGCGCCGATCCTCGACAGCGAGCGCGAGGAGCAGTCCGTATTCGACGGCGCGGCTGTGGGATGACGGCATCCTCGACCCGCCGGAGACGCGGCGCGTGCTGGGCTTGGCGCTGAGCGCCTGCGCAATCAATTGAACAATCCGACCCGCTACGGTGTGTTTCGTATGTAATCCGGCGTGCTGCGGAGGCTCTGCCCATGATTACGATTGTGCAGGTTGAGACCGAAGCGCACGTTCAGCAGGCGCGCGCGCTGTTCGAGGAGTATTTCGAGTACCTGCGCGCCGGCAATGAACGGCACCGCCGATGACTGGGACGAGCTTGCGCCAATGGCGGGCTACCGGGATGAGCTTGCCGATCTGCCGGGCAAGTATGCGCCACCCGAAGGGCGACTGCTGCTCGCGCTGTACGGGGCAGGAAGCGGCGGGCTGCGTGGCGTTCTACCGGCTCGACGAGCAGACCTGCGAGTTGAAGCGGCTGTGGACGCGCCCGCAGTTTCGGGGCAAGCGGATCGGCAGGGCGCTGGTCAGGCGGCTGATCGATGAGGCGCATGGGCAGACTACAGCACGATGCTGCTCTCGACCCTGCCCGTGCTGAAGGAGGGCGGTGGCGCTCTGCACGTCGCTCAGTTTGAGACGACAGCGCCTTCTTCGACCTGCCTCCGGAACTGCTGGCGAACGAGATTTTCCTGAAACTGACGCTGACCGCTTGATGAGACGCCGAGCCGGACTTGTCCGTATCGTATTGTGCTGAGAGGAAACGGACGATGAAACGCTGCTTCTTCCTGTGGTGATGCCGCTCAATCCTGCTGCTGCCGGTCGGCGGTTACGCCCAGCCCGCGCCGCAGCAGGCCGTTCAGGGCACGATCTGGTTTGGCACGACGGTCTCGGCATGGTCTTGCTGGTCAACGGCGACCACGACTTCAACGACCGACCCGGCGAAATCTGGGGCTGGGACGGCGAGCGCTGGCGGATCGTCAGCGACGACGCCGCGCCGACGCGAAAACGCTGGGCGGTGCGGCTTACGACGCGGCGCTGGATGTGCTGGTGCTGCACGGCGGGTCGCAGGCGCCGACGATTACAGCGATGCGGCGGCAATGGCTGTGGGGACGGCAGCGATTGGTCGCAGGGCGAAGCGTCAACCCCGGTGCGCGCGACCACCTTTCGATGGTGTACGACGCCGCCCGCCAGCAGATCGTGATGTACGGCGGGCAGTATTTCCCCACGAGCCGTTTCTATCGGGATACATGGACGTGGGATGCTGGCGGCTGGATGCAGACCGACGCCCGCGCGCCCGACGTGCGCTATCACTACGCGATGGCTTACGATGCCGCGCGCCAGCAGGCGCTGGTTTTCGGCGGCGCGAACAATCGGGGCGACCTGAATGACCTGTGGGCGTGGAACGGTGAGGCATGGGTTGTCATCGACCGGGGCACGGGACCAGCCCGGCGCAGCGGCGTGCGCATGGCATTCGATGAACTGGACGGCGTGATGGTGCTGTTCGGCGGCAGGACGGGACAGAGCGCGCTGGACGACACCTGGCTGTGGGACGGCGAAACGTGGACGGAGTACGAGAGCGACCAGGCGCCGCCCGCGCGCAGCCACCACGCGATGGCATACGACCGCGTTCGCCACAAGATCGTGCTGTTCGGCGGCTACGGGGCGGACAATTACGGCGACACCTGGGAATGGGACATGACCGGCGGCTGGGTCGAAGCTGGCGGTGGGTAGCTTACAGGAGATGGAACGTATCACATGAACGATAATCAAATCATCCCGTTCGAGGAACTCGGTATCGAGCGGTTGAACCAGCAGCAGATCGAAGCGCAGTCGCCGGACTGGTACACGAGCTGGCGGTATCGAATTCAGGCGTGGATCGCTGCCCACGCCGACGACCAGACGGCGCAGATCGTCCTGTTCGTGCCGGATTTGCTGGCGCTGCTGGTCCGGCTTGCCCGCGACCGGCGCGTGCCGTTCCTGCTCAAGGGGCAGCTTCTGCTGGCGGCGGCTTACGTCCTCAGCCCGTTCGACCTCGTGCCGGAAGCGCTGCTCGGCGTGATCGGGCTGTCGGATGACGCGGGCGTGCTGGTGCTTGTGCTGATGTGGATCAAGGGGCTGGCAAGCGTCGATCATCAGGTGCTGCGCGAGAACTGGTCGGGACAGGGCGACGTGATCGACGTGATCGAAGGGCTGCACGCGAAGATCAGCCAGAACGCCGACCGCCTGTACCCGGAGCAGGTCTGGAAGCGGCTGCGGCGGCAGTTCGGTGAGGTTCGCAGGCTGCGCCGCCCGCGTCTGCGGCGGGGAAAATAGTCACTCCGGTAATACCAGTTGTGAAAGTTACATGAAATTCACGAGAACTGTATTTTCTTTCGTTCTAACTGTGTGTATACTCTACGTAAACAAATCATTAACGTTTGTCGTGGCACGGTCGTAGTGGAATCGAAATTGAGGGGATGAGCCGCCACAGATAAGCATATCCTGTGCGAGGATGTCGCGGCGTCACAATCTTGTAACAAAAGTCAGCGAATTGTTGAGGACGACTATAATCGCCCATAGGTTGGCTGTTTTCCTTGCCCCTTGCAGTCGACGTGATTTCTCCGTCTTTACCGGGCGGAACGTCGATAAGGCGATCTTGAGCAGGGTTAATGCGTCTATTTATCAGTTACGCGCGTATCGACAAACACCGCTGCAAGCAGATCATCGATCTGCTTGACATGCATGATGTTTGGTACGATCAGCGTCTCCACATCGGGCAAAAATGGTGGGATGAAATCGTCAAGCGGCTGCACTGGTGCGACGGTTTCGTCTTTCTCGTTTCGCCTGTGTCGCTGGCGTCGGAGTACTGCAAGCGCGAGCTGGAAATCGCCATCAACCTGAAGAAGAAAATCTTCCCGGTGGTGATCGAGCCGGGAACCGAAGTCCCCCGCATCTCAAGCACATCCAGTACGCTGACCTGACTAACGGTCTGGACGTGAACACCGTCAAGACGCTGCTGTCGGCGATCTTCAAAGCCGAGCGCGAGCTTCAGCAGGCGGCAATCGAGCACGCGGCGGCGGTCGGCGCCGCGGTGAACGCCAACGGCGGCGTGCTAACGACGCCGGTGATCACGCCCGTCACGACGCCCACAACGCCGACCACGACGATCCCGTCTCCGCTGACGGGCGGGGCTGTCCCGTCCAAGAGCGACGGCAAGACGATGTTCGACGACGCCGTGCGTGCCTTCCGAAGCTGCGACTACGACAAGGCGGTGTTCCTGCTCAAGCAGGTACAGGAAAGCGCCTACATGTCGCGCTTCATCAACGTCAACTCGATGCTGCGGCAGGCGGAATCGGCGCTGGAACGGCAGGCATACGAGCGCGAGGCGCAGCGCGAATACCTGCCCATCGCCCTGCTGATGAAGGACGAGAATACGCGCTCGCTCGGCTGCACGGCGTTCCGGGCGTTCCAGGCGACCTTCCCGGATTACGACCCGGACAACCTGAAGGCGATCTACGAGCAGACGATCCTGACGCAGCCGCCGTTCGACCTGCACTCGGCGATGCCGCTGCTGGAATGGTGTCGCATCCCGGCGGGCAAAGCCACGACCGAGCGCAACCGCAGCAAGAAGGCGTTCGAGATCACCGAATTCTTCATCAGCAAGTACCCGGTGACCAACGCCCAGTTCCAGTCGTTCGTGGACGCGCAGGACGGCTACAAGAACCCGGTGTGGTGGCAGTCGTCGCTGGAAGTGCGCCGCTGGCACGCCGAGCACCCGAAGGCGATTGAAGCGTCAGCCAGCCAGCCGACGCATCCCCGCACCTACGTGTGCTGGTACGAGGCGACGGCGTTCTGCCAGTGGCTGAGCTACAAGACCGGATGGACGATCAAGCTGCCGACCGAACAGCAGTGGCAGCGGGCGGCGCAGGGCGATACCGGCTGGCGCTTTCCCTGGGGCGCGCGCTTCGACGCGACGCTGTGCACCACCAAAGAGAGCGAAACCAAAGGCTCGACGCCGGTCACGCAGTATCCCAAGAGCGCCAGCCCCTACGGCGTGTGCGACCTGCTCGGCAACGTGTGGGAATGGTGCTCGAACGGGCACGCTTCCGGCGAGATCACCGACGTGACCGTCGACATCCTGCGCGTGGTGCGCGGCGGCTCGTTCATGAGTCCCAAGAAGCGCACCAACATCAACTTCCACTACTTCCTCAACCCGCTGTACCGCTACCAGTCCATCGGCTTCCGCATCGTGTGCGAGACGGGCGCGGAATTCCTCGGCGTGTAGGCAAGTTCCAGCACCTGCACCCCTCGTTCCCCTCTCCACAACGGCGGAGGGGAAGCTGGCGCGGCGACATCAGGTTGACGAAAACCGGTTCAAACAAGCTTGCACGCCGGACCCTAATCCCTCGCCTACGAGAGCGGCGGGAAGAACGTCAGGCTGTTCACCAGCGTTTCGAGGATCGTCTGCGCCGCGTCGCCGCCCTCGGCGGGCGCGTCTACGTCGAACGTGTAGGTGGCGTCGTTCTCGTCCGAGCGCACGACGATCACCACGCCGGTGCGCGCGCTGCCGTCGTCCGCCGTATAGCTGTAGCTGAACCACTGGGCGAGCGCCGGGTCGTCGCCGAGCGGTGCGGGGTCGTCGACCTGCGCGTCCTGGAATCCACCTTCGTAATCCATCATGTCCTGCACAACCGTGTCGATGGCGTCCGCCCGGTTGCCGACGTAGATCGACATCGCGCCATCGGGGTCGCTGATCTGAAGCTGATCGACCTGCCCGGAGTCGTCGGCAAGCTGCGATGGGTCGCTCCAGCCCCAGGGATAGAGGAAGTTGATGCCCCACTCGACATCCTTGAAGCCGCGCCACGCTGTATCCAGCCCGGTGTTATCGACCTGCGTCGTCTCGACGGACATCGTGCTGTTGCCCGCCAAATCCTGAAGCACCATCCCCAACTGATAGCTGCCGGATGGCGCGGGAACATAGGCATAGGTGAAGGGCAGGACGCCGAACGCCAGCGCGGTCGTGCCCGGCTGCTCAGTCAGCCCGTCGGCGGTGTAGAAATACTGGTAGGGGATGAACTGATCGCCAGGCTGCGTGCGAATTTCGCTCACCTGATTGTTCTCGTCGGGACCGTAGACGGCGAGCGCTTTCTGCGCGTCGGTATCAAAGACCATAACCGCTGGTCGTTCCTCGCGGGACTTCTGCGACACGTAAGTGCCGTTGATGACCCCCTGCGGCAAGCCGGGGTCGTTGACGAACAGCACCGCCGGAATCTCGGTTGTCCCGTCGCTGACTACGAGTGTTTCGACGTTCCAGGCGAAATTGTTGCCCTCGCTGACGCCGCTCGGAAATTCGTTCACGGGTCGCCCGTCGGGCAGGACGGTCGTGAACGACAGCGGTGCGGAATCGACCAGCAGGTTCGTGCCATCGGGCTGGCTCAGCACGGCGACGAACTGCAGGTTGGCGATGCCCTGCCCATCCGTGTCGAAGATCACGACGGGCGGGTCGTAAATGCTGGCGACGCCGTCCGACGGCAAAATCTGCGTGATGTTGATCGACAGCTTGTCGGGCGTCAGCGCCGTGTCGATGGTGGTGTGGAGCGCGTCGAGGAAGGTGTTCCAGCCGCTCATGAATGGGTTGGCATCAGCGTAGGGGACGGTCGCCGGGTCGGCGGCGGTCGGCTGGGCGGCGGTGGCGCTGTTGGTCGGCAGATAGATCGCCATGCCGTGTGCGTCGGGCAGATACTGGTCGGCGCTGCTGGTGACAATCGCCGACTGAGCGGCATCGGCAACGTCCAGCGCTGCCGCCGCCAGATCGGGGTCGATGTCCGTCTGCGCGGCGATCAGCTCCATGAAGCTGATCAGGTCGATGGACGAGAAGTAGTCGGTGTCGCCGGTCAGGGAACTGCCGGAATTCGTGCCGAAGCGCTGCGCGTTGACCCGCGCCACGCCGAGCGCCGAGAGCTTGTCGAGCGTGTCCTGGTCGGCGATGGCGCTGAAGGCGTCGAGCGCGTCGGCGACCGCCGCGATCTGGCTCTCGTCGATCAGCCCCAGGTCGACCCTGGTGCGCGCACCGGGTCCGGCGTAGTACGCCATATAAGCGTTGACGATGTTCGTGCCGAATTCCTCGGCATCCATCGCCGGGTTCTGCGCAAGCTGTTCAAACGGCGTGGTGTATTCCCAGCCGTTACTGGGGATGACTTCTTCGGACGCCAACACGTAGCGGGTGTACGGCTCAAGCGCCCGGTAGACCTCAAGCTGCCCCATCAGGCAGGCGTCGAAGCCGATCAGGTCGAAGCCGTCGATGCCGGTCTGCGCCGTGATTTCGTCGAGCGCCTGCACCAGCTCCGGCAGTTGCAGCATGTCGTTGTGGTCGGTCTCGTCCGGTCCGTTGCCGAGCCAGCCGCCGCCGTGCGTGGAGATCGTCAGGGCGTAGTGGCTCGCCGGGAAATTCTCGATTGCCCAGGTGGCGAAGTCGACCAGCGTTTGCGGGTCGCCCATGTTGAGTTCGCCCATGTCCTGCACCGGCTCGGTGTTGAACTCCAGACCGATCTCGAAATTGCTGACGAGCTGGTCGACCTGCGCCTCGTCGTCCGGGTTGACGCCGGCATTCGTGAGCAACTCGCGATAGCGTTCGGGATCGCTCTCGCGCAGCGCTGCCGCCTCCGGGATCAGATCGTGATAGTCCTGGCCGGAGTTGTCGGTTATCACGCTCGCCAGGGCGAGCAGGGCATCCAGCTTCTGTTCATGCGTTAGGATCGGCTGCTCCTCGTGCTGAAGCAGGAAGCGGCGCGTATCCGTCCAGTCGCCGAAGCCCGTTTCATATTCGGGCGCGCGATCCACCTGCGCGACGATGTTGACGCGGTCGGTGCCGGTGGCAGCCTGCATTTCCGCCAGATCGCCAAAAATATTCCGTTCGAGGTTGTTGTCGCCATTGTAGAAAACCAGGTACGTCCAGTCGGCGACGCCGCTTTGAGCCTGAGCAGGCGCGAGCAAGGCAAGCAGCAAGAACAGGCAAAACGTGACACCCACGAGTGACCGACGCATAGCCTCATCCTTTGAGAAGAATATAAATTAACAGGAATCTCGGTGCCGTAATATTGTAGCACCGAATTTTGCGGGCGATCATTAGAAAGCGAACCCGCAGATGGACAGTGCTTCCCGGCTCTCAGCGGCGGTTGAAACGCTCCCCCTCATCCCGTAGAATCGCCATCACATCGAAACAGCCAACTGGCATAGAACGTATCCAATTCCGATTTCGCACGGAGGCAGCGACGTGGAACTCGTCTTTGACGAGCGGCGCTCGGATTCGCCATACATCGAAGGAGTCTGGCGCACGCACAGCGAGCGCGCGGGCGACTTCACGTCGCTGGCGGATAGCCGTTCGGAGCTGGTGGTGACGCGCTATCGCGGCAGGACATCGATCACGGTGCGCGGTCCCGAAACGCGGGCATCGGCAGCAGACTACCCGGCGGACGCCGAGTTTTTCGGCATCATCCTGAAGCTGGGCACGTTCATGCCGCATCTGCCGACCCGGACGATCATGGATCGGCGTGACCTGACGCTGCCGGAAGCGGGCGGCAGGCGCTTCTGGCTGCACGGCGCGGCGTGGGAACTGCCCAGCTTCGACAACGCCGACACGTTCGCCGACCGCCTCATGCGCGAAGGCGTGCTCGTGCGCGATCCGCTGATCGAGATGGTGCTGAGCGGCATCCCCTCTCCGCTGTCGATCCGCGCCCAGCAGTACCGCTTCGTGCAGGCGACCGGGCTGACCCAGACCACCATCCAGCAGATCGCTCGCGCGCGGCAGGCGATGACGCTCTTGCAGCAGGGCGTGTCGATCCTCGATACGATTTCCGAACTCGGCTACTACGACCAGCCGCACCTGACGCGGGCGTTGAAACGCTTCGTCGGGCAGACGCCAGCGCAGATCGCACGGGCGGGCGCGGCGGTATGACTGCGTTTTTGTACAAGACAAATCGCCTTTGGCTGTGATACATTTGTTCTATCACGAATGGCAAAGGAGAGCCTCATGCGTAACCTGATCGTAACCGAGTTCATCTCGCTGGACGGCGTGATCGAGAACCCGGCGTGGACGTTCAAATATTGGAATGACGACATCGCCGGCTTCAAGGGCGAGGAAACGTCTGGCGGGGAACCCATCCTGCTGGGGCGCATGACCTACGAAGGCTTTGCCGCCGCGTGGCCCAATCGCACCGACGACGACCCCGGCGCGCCATATTTCAACAGCACGCGCAAATACGTGGTGTCGACCACGCTGCAAACGGTCGAGTGGAACAACTCCGTGCTGATCAGCGCCAACGTCGCGGACGAAATCGCCCGGCTGAAGCAGGAGGACGGACCCGACATCGTGGTGCACGGCAGCGGCAATCTGGTGCAGACGCTGATCAGGCACAATCTCGTGGATCGCTTCCGGCTGCTGGTCTACCCGGTGGTGCTGGGCAAGGGGCAGCGGTTGTTCGCCGAGGGGACGACCGCGACGCTCGATCTGGTGGAGTCGCGCGCGTTCGGCAACGGCGTCGTCGCGCTGATTTACCAGCCCGTGAAGGCAGGCTAAGCGGGCAATCAATGTAATTGTAGGGGCGAGGCAGGCCTGGCCCCTACGTTCTCGCCTAAAACACGATCACGCCGCGCGCAGCACCGCCAGTGAGCATTTCGTCAAACGCCGCGTTGATCTCGCCCAATCGCCACGTCCGCGACACCAGCTCGTCCAGCTTCAGCCTGCCGTCGACGTAGTAGTCGATCAGCAGCGGGAAGTCGCGGCGGGCGTCGACCGAGCCGTAATAGCTGCCCTTGATGGTCTTTTCCTGCCGGGTGATGACCGCGCCGGGCAGGTTGGTCGACGATCCCATCGGCGACAAGCCCGCCAGCACAATCGACCCGCCGGGGCGGGCGGCGTCGAGTGCCAGCTCCTGCAATCTGGGCAAGCCGACCGCCTCGTATGCCCGATCCGCGCCGCGCCCGCCGGTCAGCGCGCGAATGTCGTCCAGCACATGATCGCTCGACAAAACAAAATCGGTCGCGCCGAACTGCCGCGCCAGCGCTTCCTTCGCCGGGTTGCTGTCGACGGCGATGATGGTCGCCGCGCCGCGCAGCTTCGCGCCTTGCAGCGTGTTCAGCCCGACGCCGCCACAGCCGATCACGACCACGCTCTCGCCGGGCTGCACGGGCGAGGTGTACAGCGCCGCGCCGACCCCGGTCGCCACCGCGCAGCCGACCAGCGACGCCGTGACCAGCGATACGTCAGAGCGAATTCTGATGCAGCTTTGCTCCGGCACGACGGTGTATTCGGCGAAGGCGGCAAGCCCGCAGTAGGCGTAGACCGGGTCGCCATTGTGCGAGAGCCGGGTCGTGCCGTCGAGCATCGTCCCCGCCCAGATCGGCGCGGTGAAGGTATCGCACAGGTTGGGCTGGTCGTGCTGGCAGTAGAAGCACTCCCCGCAGGCGGGGCACCAGTTGAGGACGACGTGATCGCCCGGCTGGACGCTGGTGACACCTTCCCCGACGGCGTCGACCACGCCCGCGCCCTCGTGCCCGGCGACGACCGGCATCGGGTGGCGGGTCGTGCCGGAGACGAGGTGATAGTCGCTGTGGCACACGCCGCAGGCGGCGAGCTTCACGCGCACTTCGCCCGCACGCGGATTGTCGAGCGTCGGCGTCTCAATCGTGAACGGGGTGTTCGGCTGGCGCAGCAGCGCCGCTTGAATGTGCATGACCGTAATCCTTTGTAGGGGAGACCCGTGTGTCTGCCCCAATCAGGATTTTAACCACCGAGACGCCAGAATCGCCAAGAAATGCGGTACGCTTGTGGCATGTTTGATCGAATGTTTCAGTACATGGACGTACCGATTCTTCAGGCGGAATTACGACATCAGCGGCGCGGCGGCAGGGCAGACCGGCGCGGGTGGCTGCGTCGGCTCACGATCCTGCTGCTGGGCGCGGGGCTGGCGTCGGCGGCGCTGCTGTTCGCCATCGAATTCGCCGCCGCTGCCAGCATCGACTTCGATCTTCGGCTGACGGAGCTTGAGGGGCTGGTCGTCGTCGCTGGACACGTTATACCGAGCGTGGTGCTGATCCCGATCACGGCGCTGGTCAATTTCGTGCTGATGTTTCGGACGCTGATGCTGTCGTCGGACGTGATCGCCCGCGAGGAGCGCGGCGGCACGTGGCATATCCTGCTGCTGACCGACCAGTCTCCGGCGCGGATCGCCGTCGGCAAATGGTGGGCGACAGTTGCCAACCTCGCGCCGCACTATGCGCTGCTGACGGGGCTGCGGGTCGGCGTCAGCATTTATCTGGGGCTGGAACGCTACCGCATCGACTATTTCTACTACGGCACGACCTCGCGCCAGTTCCTGTCGCAGACGCGACCGCTCCCGTTTCCGGTCGAGCCGATGACGCTGATAGGGGGCGCGGCGCTGATCGCGCTGTTCACGTTTGGCAACCTGCTGTTCACGGCGGCGCTGGGCGTGCTGGTCTCGTCGCTGCGGCGCACGAGTCACGCCGGGGAGCGGCTGATCATGGCGCTGGCGCTCAGGACGGTGATCCTGGTTGTGCCCGCCGCGCTGCTGCTGTGGCTGGGCGAAGTGGCGTATGACTCGTCCGTGCCGATGCCCTACACGACCTACGTCACGCTGACGACTGGTCTGAGCGCGGGCGGGGTTTCGCTGCTGGACAACGGCTCGCTGGTGTCGGCGGCGCTGCTGGCGGATGGGCGGCTTAACTTCGTCCTGTGGCGTCCGTACACCCAGTACGTCCCGATTGGAATCGCCCTGTTTACGCTCGGCTTTTACGGGCTGATCACCGGCGTCGCCCTGCGCGCGTCCGTTCGGAGCCTGCGCAAAGCGACGCCGTAAGCGCGCCTGCTCTCAGGCGAAGCGTACCGAGTAAATCGGCGGCATGTTGTTGGCGATGCAGCGCCAGCTCTCGCCGCGATCATCCGAGAGGTAGACGTTGCCGGTGGTCGTGCCAAAGACGAGCGTGTCGCCCTGCTTGTCCAGCGCGTGCCGGAAGGTGAGGTCGTAGGCGGTGTCCTGCGGCAGCCCATTGCGGAACGCCGTCCACGTCTTGCCGCCGTCCTCGGTGCGGCACACGCACAGCGAGCGATCCACCGCCATGCGGTATTCGGCGTCGATTGCCGGGACGACCCACGCCGTTTCGGAGTCCTTGTCGTCGACCGCAATCGCAAAGCCGAAGTAGGCGGGCGGCGCGGATAAATCCTGCCAGGACTGCGCGCCGTCGGTGGAGCGGAACAGCCCGCAGTGATTCTGCTGCCACAGCACGTCGGGGTTCGACGGTGAGGCGATCATGAAATGCGGATCGTGCCCGTATTCGGTCATCGGGTCGGGCATGTAGCACGCCTTCAAGCCTTGATTGCGCCCTTCCCAGGTTTCGCCGCCGTCGCAGGTCTCGAATACGCCGCCGACGCTGATGCCGATGATCACGTGGCGGCTGTCGCGCGGGTCGACCACGATGGAACAGCAGCCGGGGTGGTCGCGCCCGCCGCCGAACCACCAGTTCTGGCGCGATGGGTGATTCCAGAGCGTCTCGACCAGATGGAAGCTGTCGCCGCCGTCGTCGCTCTGGAACAAGCCGCCCGGCTCCGTGCCCAGGTAAACCCGCTCCGGCTGATCGCTGCCGCCGGGCATCAGATACCACATGTAGGAGAGGGTCGCGGGCTGTCCGTCGCTGCGGGTCGCGCCTTCGGGATACTTGGGCGTCTCGATCTCGTCCCAGGTCTTGCCGCCGTCGCGTGAGCGGTGCAGCTTCGGTCCCCAGTGACCGTGATCGAGGCACGCCCACAGCGTCCCGCTGCGCGGGTCCGCCGCCGCATACGAGACCGGGATGGCGCGGAAGGCTTCGCTGGCGAAGTGCCAGTCGCCGCCGTTCCGCTCATACGTGATCAAGCCTTTGCGAGTCCCTAAAAGCAGCATGATTTTCCCTCACATAATTCGGTCTGAGACGATTTCCATCCGGCAAGCCGCGAGATTAAGCAGGAACGTAGGTCAACCGGATCACATCCTCGCCAATTCGATCATGTGTCATGAGGCGGAGGGGTGGACGGGGTCCGGCGAAATAGGGTGTGCCGTGACCCAGCACGACAGGGTGC
Source organism: Anaerolineae bacterium (assembly GCA_046328655.1). Classification (GTDB taxonomy): domain Bacteria; phylum Chloroflexota; class Anaerolineae; order Aggregatilineales; family Phototrophicaceae; genus Flexifilum. Next base: position 126,081 of record JAXLWE010000007.1, read on the forward strand.
AGGTAGATTCGATACTCATCGATCAGTTCGAGTTCGATGAGGCTATACGCCAGTTTCGTACCGGCAACTTCGATCTCCCCGTCGCGCTCAGCCTTCAACTTGCGGATTGCGCTCTCAAGGTCATCCTCAACCAGCGTGGCGTTGGGACCGACCGACTTCAACGAGCGCGAGACGACCCATTTCGGTTGTTTACGCCACGCCGCCGCGAAGGCGTGTTCCTCTGCATCCCATGCAGCTTGATCGTCATCCCAGTAACGCATGATCTCATACATTTGGCGACCATAGAGACTGCCCGCCTGCCCCTGAGCCTCCTCGATGAAGTGGCGGAAGAGCGTGGGACCTGGTGCAAACGCCGTATGGTCGACATAGCCATCCAGGGACTGATTCATTCCAAACACGAGCTTAGCCATACCACTGCCTTTCCTTTATCGCGGCAAACCAGAATCAGGACAAGTGTTCTGGCTTTAAATCCCACTGCATTCGGTCTGATTGAATTGGCGCGCAGGGGCGAGCCATTCCGACCAGTTTGCTTCTGTACGATGGTTTATCCGCCGGAGAGCGCCTGAAAGATGTAGAGCTGAGTGTCGGTGTTCACCGGGTCCAGTAAATGCTCGTGGTCGCTGACGATGGTGTCGCCGATGAAGATGTTGACGTGCTTACGCAGTGCGCCGCGCTCGTCGACGAGGTAGCTGCCCAAGCCGGGGTGACGTTCGTCCAGCGCGGCGACGACCTCCGAGACGGTGCTGCCGGGGACGACTTCGCCGTTGGTGAGGTCGGGGAAAAAGCGCTTGAGATGACTCGTGAAGCGCACCTGTGCCATAGGTTACATCCTCATCCTGTGTTCTATGAGATTTTAGAACAAAAGTTCTCCCGTTGTCAAGCACATAAACCGTAGACTTTTCGCTTGACTTTCCAAACTGATCCGACTATGATTTTCGCTGAGTAGAACGAATGGCGTTACAACGACTACACGGCGTTCTATTTCCTTTAGTTCTGTGCCCCGCGAGGGGTGGTATTTCTTAAGGAGTGGTTCGGCATGGCGACCGAACGGATTCAAGGTACGGTGAAGTGGTTCAACAGCACGAAGGGCTTCGGGTTCATTGCGCGCAAGGGGGCGCCCGATGTGTTCGTGCATTACTCTGCCATTCAGGGTAACGGCTACCGCTCGCTCGAAGAAGGGCAGCAGGTTGAATTCACGCTGGAACAGGGACCGAAAGGTCTTCAAGCCAGCAACGTCGTGGTTCTCTAAGTTCGTTCTACCAACAACGAAGAAACCACAAAGCGTCACCCGCAAGGGTGGCGTTTTTGTTTGGAAAAACAGCCGTTAGCTGTTAGCTTTTAGACATTGGCAAACCGACAGTTTGGGTGATTGGTTTTTGGCTAAGAACCAGATGCAGAATTTTGTTCTTGCTAACAGCTAATCGCTAAGTGCTAGGAGCTGGCTTAACCATGATTGATCGCGCGACGTTGTTCGGGCTAGCCGCGTCGGTGGCGGGGCTGATCTTCGTGCTGGAGCTGGTGCGCCAGCGCAAGCTGCGCGAAGATTACTCGCTGCTGTGGCTGGCGACCACCATCATCCTGATCGTCCTGAGCGTGTCGCGCCCGCTGCTCGATTCGTTCGCGGCGCTGCTCGGCGTCGTGACCTACCCGCCCGCCGCCCTGTTTCTGGTGGCGATCATCTTCATGCTGTTCATCCTGCTGCACTTCTCGACGGTGCTGACCCGGCTGGCGCGCGAAAACAAGGACATCGCCCAGCAGTTGGCGATCCTGCGCTGGGAACTGGGCGAGGCGCGGAAGGCGCAGCCCGGCTCAGGCGAAGCTGCGGGCGACGATCAGGATCGCCATCAGGACGACGACGTAGAGTGACAGCACCCAGTAGCGGTTTTTCAGCGGATTGATGTCCTCGCCGAGCAGCTCGCCGGGATGCTCCGGGTGCTGGCGCAGGATGTAGATCGGTCCGATTGCCCACGTCAGTATCAGCCCACCGATCAGCCCGCCGAGGTGCGCCCAGTTGTCGACGATGATGCCCGCCCCGGCGACTCCGGTCAGCGCGCCGAACACCAGATTGATCGCCGCCAGATAGATCAGGCTGCGCATCTGGGCGCGCCCGCGCACGCCGAGCAGCTTGCGGTGCTGGTAGAGATAGATGAACTGCGCGCCGATCACGGCGAACACCGCGCCCGATGCCCCGACCGAATAGCTGTCGCCGCCGCCCAGCGCCGCGCTCAGCACCGACCCCGCCAGCCCGCCGAGCAGATACACCGCAGCGTAGCGCACGTGCCCGAACAGCCGCTCGACCTGCGTGCCGATCACGTACAGGATGTACATGTTAAAGACGATGTGCAGGCTGTTTTGCAGCACGAGCGCCCCGCGAAAGCCGTAAATGCTGGCGTGCAGGAACATCGACGTGAGCAGGCGGTAGACTTCGCCGTTGACGACCACGTCCTGCCCGTGATTCGCGCCCCAGTAGAAGATTTGGTCGTCAAGCTGTGGCGAAATCAGGCGGATCACAAAGACCAGCACGTTGATGGCGATGATGGCATACGTCACCGTCGGGCGAACCGACGGGATGTGCAGGATCACCTGCTGACGCTGAGGCTGCCCGCCTCCCGGCATCGGCGGCGGGACGGGATCGCGTTCGAGTGGATGTTGTTTGCGCCGCTCTGGAGGCGGATCGTTGAGCATTGAAAGGGGCTTCCAGTATAATCACGAAGTACGTTCAAGGAGCGACATTATGCCAGTTTACGAGTATCGCTGCAATGTATGCGGTCGTAAAGCGGCGCTGTTCTACAAGACCTACAAGGATTACGACGCGGCGACCGCCGCTCATGCCCAGACCTGCCCCCACTGCGGCAGCCACGACCTGACCCGCCTGATCAGCCGGGTGGCGATCCAGAAGCCGAGCCGTGACTACAGCACCATGTCGTCGGACGAGATGCTGTCGGTGATGGAAGGCGGCGACAGCCGCGAACTCGGCAGGATGATGCACCAGCTTGGACAG